>NZ_JAVDUZ010000011.1:0-278070 GCF_031456585.1 Variovorax sp. 3319 | reverse complement strand
TCTTGCGCAGCATTGCCAAGGGCGAGGCCATCACGCAGGACACTTCCACGCTGGAAAATCCGGCCATTCTGGAACAGTTGTCACAGACCAATTGACCAAGCCAGACAAGGCGCGGATCACCGCAGCGCTGCATCCAACGGCGACACAGCCAAGCGAAGCACCTGCCCGGTCAGAAACTGCGCGCGCGGGCCGGCCACGTAGTCGAGCAGCGGCATGCAAAGCTGCGGCGCAAGGCCCTGCGGCAGTTCCAGTGCGTTGATGCGCAGCCCCTTCGCACCCCATTCGGCAGCCAGCGTGGCCACCAGCATCCGGGCGGCATCGGCGTCGCCGGCCAGTTGCCAGCCAATCCCCGGTTCGGGCGCAGGCAGCAGCAGCGTGAGGCTGGCCATCGCAACGTGGCTCGAACGAAAGCTGCGAGCGGCATCGAGCACGGCATCCAGCCGCGCGCCGGGCTGCGCATCCAGCGCGCGAGCAGCGACAACAGCTGCATAGCCCGCGCGGTCGAGGTTGCCTGCATGCGCACGCTCCCACACGCTCAGTGCGGCATGCCAGGCCGGCTCGCGCACGCACTCGAGATGCGGATGCAAAGGTGTATCGAACGGAAGGGCCGGATGCTCGCAGGCCGGCAGCGGCTGGCTACCTCCGCACACCGACGAGCCGCCGTCGAGCACCAGCAGCGCTCCGGTGAGCACGCGCGCACCGAGGCTGGCCAGCAAGCACAAGGCTTGAGCCATGTCCTCGGGCTCGGCCATCCGGCCCATCGGAATCTTCGACACCGCCTGCGCAGGGTCGAGCCGACCGCCCTCTATCAGGCGCTGCACAAGTTCGGTTCGCACGAAGCCTGGTACCAGCGTGGTCACGGTCCAGTCGGGCCGGGCTTGCGCCAACCCGCGGCTCTGTCCGATCAGTCCAGCCTTGCTGGGGCTGTAGAGACCGCGCCACGGAATCGCGCGCAGGCCCGCACCGGAAGCCACGTTGACGATGCGCGCGCCGGCAAGCAGATGCGGCGTACAGGCCTGCACCATCCGCGCCGGCGCGGCCAGGTTGAGCGCGAGAAGGCGAGCCGCCGTGCCGTCTTCATGCCCGGACGTGGCCTCCGCACCACCGGCTGAAAGGCCTGCGTTGTTGATCAACGCATCGAGCCGCGGAATCTCGTGCCCCAGGCGCTCGATGCGCGCCGCATCGGTCAGGTCGGCCACCAGGCTCATCGGCGGCTCCGCGTCGGCCGGCCACGCGGCTTCGAGACGCCGCAGCGCGCGCGCATCGGCGTCGACCAGAACGCAGCGCCACCCCGCGCTCGCCAGGGCCAACGCCGCGGCACGGCCGACGCCTGCACCGGCCCCGGTGAGCAGCACAGTCTGCGGCCCGGGCAGGGAAAGCTCGCGGGACGAGCGCGAGAGATCGGTCGTCATGCGATCGGCCGGCTTCAGGCGCCGCGCACGTTGCTCAACAGCGCGTACACGGCGTCGTGCGGCGCTGCCGTGCCGACCGGCTGGCGAACGCCGAACAGCATGGCGTCGGCTTGCGCCAGCTCGGGCCGTCTGCGCTCCTCGATCCAGTCGTAGACCACGGTACGCGCAGCCACGCGCCACTCGCCGCCGCGGCGCTCGAAACGGTCCACGTAGCGGCCGCAAAGGAAGGTCTCGCAATCCAGCTGCGCCGCCGACGCCTGAAGCGCGATGAAACTGCTTTCCACCGCGGCAACGTCGCCATGCAGTTCGATCAGCACGTTGGTGATCTGGTGGACGCGGCGCCCGCCCTGCCGCAGCCTGGCCAGCGCCTGCGCAATGAAGCCCGCTGCGCTGCCCTTCCACGCGCCATGGCAATCCGTGGCGTCTTCCCAGTAGGCCGAGCGCAACGCAGCCTCGTCGCAGCGGTCGATGCCCCGGCAATACCGCAGCAGGCAATCGCGGATCGCTTCGCGGTCCAGCAGCGATTGCAAGCCCGCCGGCATCGGCTCTGGTGCGCTCATGCAGCGGCGGGCGCGGCGCGCCGAAACAGCTGCACCAGGTTGCCCTCCGGATCGCGCAGCGACAGCACGGCCCCGTGGCCGCCCATGTCGCGCAGGCCCAGCACCTGCCCGCCAGCGGCAACGATGCGCTCCTGCGCGCCCTCGAAGCCGTCCACCTCCAGCACCATTACCAGACCGCTGGTGGCGGGCGCCGCTTCTTCAACGCAGGCCAGGGCCACGTTGGTGTTGCCCACGCCGTATTGAATCCAGCGGTCGCCATCGCGAAACTTCATCGGCAGGCCCAGTGCACCTTCGTAGAAGGCATGCAGGCTGGCCGGCTCCTTCGCCACGACGAACACGTTCTGTACCCGTTTGGGCGATGCAACGGTGCCGGTCACAGCGAAGTCTCCGACGCGCCGCCGTCCAGCCGCAGCACGTCCGCGTTGAAGAAGCGCGAGCCGTCGCCGGCCAGGAAACAGATGGCATCGGCAATGTCCTCCACCGTGCCCAGGCGGCCCAGCGGCGTGCGTGCGATGCGCCGGGCATCGAGCTCTGCGTTGCGATGCTTGGCTGTGCCCTCGGTAGGCACCGCACCGGGCGCCACCGCATTCACGCGAATGTTGCGCGCGCCCAGCTCGGCCGCCGATGCCCGTGTGATGCCCAGCACGCCAGCCTTGATGCCGCTGTAGACCACCGACCGCATGGGCGACTTGAAGGCTGCGATGGAGGCCACGTTGATGATCGAGCCGCCGCGTTCAGGGTCCATGGTCTCGGCCGCCGCCTGGATGCCCCAGATCACCGACTTGAAGCCGATCTCCACCATGCGGTCCATCACCTCGGGGGTGATCTCCGCCAGCGGCTGGTAGCGCACCCAGGCGGCGTTGTTGACCATGATGTCCAGCCGTCCCGCATCGCGCGTGAACTGCGCCACGGCCTCGCGCATGCCTTCGCGCGTCGACACATCGCAGGGCAGCCCGATGGCCTGGCCGCCTAGCGCGCGGATCTCGGCGACGGCCTCCTCCACGAACTCGGGCTTCAGGTCGTTGATGCCGACAGTGGCGCCCAGGCCGGCCATGGCGCGTGCGGTGGCCCGGCCGATGCCGTGGCCGGCACCGCTGATGAAGGCCGCTCGGCCTGAAAGAGACGTTGTCATGCGGAGGCTTTCGTGAGGGGTGGCTCGGGCACCAGCAAGGCGTCCAGCGCATGCGCGCCGCGCCCCAGGTCCAGCACCACCAAGGGGTTGATATCGATCTCGGACACGCTGCCCGCATGGCGCACGGCAAATCGCGACAGCGCCGCGATGGCCTTGGCCGCCGCCGGCACATCGGCCTTGGGGCGGCCGCGCGCGCCGTCGAGCAACGCAAAGGCCTTGAGCGACTGGAGCATGGCGGTAGCCTCTGCCTCGTCGACAGGCGCCGGCTGCAGTGCCACGTCCTTGAAGATCTCGGCAAAGATGCCGCCCAGGCCCACCATCACCATCGGGCCGAACATCGGGTCCTTCTTGGTGCCGAGGATCAGCTCGACGCCGCCCTGAACCATCTGCGCGACGAGCACACCGGCAATGCGCGCCTCGGGCGCCTTCTGCGCCACGCGTTCGAGCAGGTTTCCGTATTCCTCGAGCAACTGCGTTTCGGAGCGCACGCCGACGAATACGCCGCCGACCTCGGTCTTGTGGGCGATG
Source organism: Variovorax sp. 3319 (assembly GCF_031456585.1). NCBI lineage: Bacteria > Pseudomonadati > Pseudomonadota > Betaproteobacteria > Burkholderiales > Comamonadaceae > Variovorax > Variovorax sp. 3319. The sequence continues at coordinate 274,438 of NZ_JAVDUZ010000011.1, read as the reverse complement.
TCGGGCGAGACGATCTTCAGCACCAGCGGAAAGCCCATCGCACGCGCCGCAGCGAGCGCCTCGCCGCGGCTGGCGGCAATCGCCTCCCGCGGCACGGGCAGGCCGGCCTCCGCCAGCACGGCCTTGGCACTGGCCTCGGTGGCAAAGGCCTCTGTGGCCAACGGCACGCACTCGATGGCCGGCGCTGCAGCCCGTGCGGCGCCGCGCCCACCGAAGCGCATCAGCGCCGCCAGGGTCGCGCAAGCCGCATCGATGCCTTCGACCACGGGAAAGCCCATGGCATTGAGCGTGGCACGCACGTCCTGCGGCGCGCGGGCACACAGGAGAATGAGGCGCGAAGGATGGTCCTTGCGCACCTGCTCCAGCGCGGCAAGAAACACGTCGCGCAACCGGGGCACATGAAAGGCATTGGCCGACTGCAGGATCAGCGCATCGCAACTGGCGTCGCGCGCCACGGCATCGAGCACCTGGGCCAGCACCTCGGGCCTGCTCGACACCTGCGCCGTCATGTCGACCGGGTTGGAGGGCGCGGCGAAGGGCACGACCGAGAGGATGCGCTCCTGCGTCTGCGCGGCAAGCTTGGGCAGTGCCAGCCCTTGCGCGCTGGCCGCATCGGCCAGCAGCACGCCAAAGCCGCCGGAAGCCGTGAGCACGGCCACGCCGTGGCCGCCGGGCACGCGCGCCGGGCCGACAACCGAGAGCGCATGGCCGACTTCGAGCAACTGCTCGATGCTGGGTACGCGGATGGCACCGCCGTTGCGCAGCACGGCATCGAACACGGCGTCCGAACAGGCCAAAGCGCCGGTGTGCGAGGCCGCGGCCTCGCTACCGGCCTCTGAAACGCCGACTTTCAGCACCACCAGCGGCTTGCCCGCCTCCCGCGCCATAGCCATGGCCCGCGTCAGCTTTGCGCCGTTGCGGCAGGTTTCCATGCAGCACAGGATCACCGAGGTGCCGGGGTCCGCAGCGAGCGAGGCAATCGCATCGGCAATGTCCACGTCGCATTCGTTGCCCGTGGTCAGCATGCGGCTGACGCCCAGGCCGCGCTCACCGGCCAGGCGCAGGGTAAAGCTGCCCAGGTTGCCGCTCTGCGAAACGATTCCCACCGGGCCGACAACGGGAAAGGACGACTCCAGCGCCACCGAGAAAGTGGCGATGCTCTTGGCCGGCACGCCGATCGCGCCCAGGCAGTTCGGGCCGACCACGCGCATGCCGGTGGCACGCGCGACATCGCCGATCTGCGCCTGCAGGCGACTGCCCTCCTCGCCCATCTCGGAAAACCCGGCCGACAGGATGACCGCAGCTTTCACACCCCGCCGGGCGCAGTCTTTCACCGCGTCGAGCACGCCCGCGGGCGGCACCGCCACCACGGCCAGCTCGGGCGCTGCGGGCACGTCGTCCAGGCTTGCATAAGCCGGTAGCGACTGCACGAGCCCCGCCTTGCGATTGATCGGATAGATGGCGCCAGCGTAGCCGTACTTCTGCAGAAACTGCAGCGGCCGCCCGCCGATCTTGGTGACGTCGTCGGACGCCCCGAAGATGGCAATCGAGCGCGGCTCGAACAGCGCGTCCATGCCGCGCCCTACTTCCACGGCCGGCATCTCAGCGCCCCTTGTAGACAGGTTTGCGCTTCTCGAGAAACGCCTTTCGGGCTTCCTTCGCGTCCTCGGTGCGAGCCAGCGCCATGGTGAAGTTCTGCTCGAAGCGGTAGCCGTCGCGCTGCGGCATCAGGTCCATCATGTTGGCGGCCTGCTTGGCATAGGCGATGGCCAGCGGTGCCTTGGAGGCGATCTCCTGGGCGATCTCCATGGCCAGCGGCATCAACTGCTCTGCGGGCACCACTTCGTCGATCACGCCGCGGCGGTACAGCTCGGCGGCCGGCACCTTCATGCCGGTGAAGAACATGCGGCGCGTGAACGAACGCCCGACCATGGTCCGCAGCATCGAGACACCGCCCGCGAGGCCGACGTTGATCTCGGGCATAGCAAAGGTGGCGTCCTCGCTCGCCAGAAAAATGTCGCACGAGGCCATGAGGCCGAAGCCTGCGCCCAGCGCGGGGCCGTTGACGGCCGCGATCACGGGCTTGGCGCACTCGCGAATGGCATTGCCCGTCTCGCGCGTCCAGCGGTTGTGGTCCAGAAAGTCGCCGGCCTTGTCGGCATTGGGCCGGTCCTTCAGGTCTGCGCCCGAGCAGAAGAACTTGCCGGTGCCCGTGAGAATTGCCACCCGCACGTCGGGGCGCTCGGAGACCTCGTCGAAGATCTCGATCAGGCGTCGGCGCGTGGCGCGGTCCAGCGCGTTGACCGGCGGCTTGTCCAGCCGGACGACGGCGATGTAGTCGGAAACTTCCAGATCGATGCTCATCGCACGCTCCCGGTTTGGTTGGAAAAAGAAACTTGTGGTGCGCTTGCCCCTGGCGCCAGCAGCCGGGCAACGTGCAAGAGCCGGTCGCCGTAGCGGAACTCGGAGGCAATGAGGCGCTGCGCCAGGCGGGTGGCCAGCACTTCCTCGCTCACGCCCATGCCGCCGTGCATCTGGATGGCCGCTTCCGCACAGGCGCGCGCCGACTCGGCCAGCGAGACCTTGGCCAGGCGCAGGGTGCGGCGCAGGTCGGGCGCATCCCGCTCGTAGTCGTTGAAGCAATGGATGACCAGGCCCTTGGCGCCCAGGTACTTCACGTACATGTCGGCCACGCGATGGCGCAGCACCTGGAAGCTCGAGAGCGCCACGCCAAACTGGCGCCGCTCCTTCAGGTGGGTGACGGTCTGGCGGATCAAGGTGGCCAGCGCCGCCACCGTGTCGACGGCGGTGAGCAGCAAGGCGGCATCGGTTGCCTTGGCGCGCGCGTCACATGCAGAGGCGCCACGCGCGATGCACGCGCTCTCGGGCACGGCAAGCTGCCCCAAGGCGAAATCCGCACCGAGGCGGCCCTCCATCGTCCGATATCGGGCCTTCGGTGCGCCGACGCGTTCGGCATCGACCAGGAAGATGGCGTCATCGCCATCGACCTGCGCAGGCACGAGGTAGTGCGTGGCTGGCAGCGTCGCGTCCACGCCCTGCACCGTACCGCTCAATTCGTAGCCGATGTCGAGGTGCCGGGCCGTCACGGCACTGGCGTCGGGCGTGGCGGACAAGGCAGTCAAGGGCGCTATCTGCGCGCTGCCCTCTGCCACCGCCTCCAGCCAGCGCCTTGCGGTTTCGGCGCCCGCAGCCTGCAGCAACAGTGGCACCACAGCGCAGGTCTCGACCACCGGCAGCTGCAGGCCGTGCGTGGCAAGCCCCTCCACGATGGACGCGAGATCGCCCAGGGTGCCGCCCACGCCGCCGGCCTCCTCGGGCACCAGGGTGGCCGTCCAACCCAGTTCGCGCACGGGGTCGCCCTGAATTTCGGTGGCAGTGTGGTCTTCGGCATAGCGACTCGCCGCGTCCAGCAGCATGCCGGGAAAGAGCGGCGGAAAAGATGTGGACATGGCTCAGGCTCCCAGCAGTTCGTTGGCGACCACGTTGCGCTGCACCTCGGAGGTGCCGCCGGCGATGGTGCGGGCGCGCGTGAACATGTAGTTCTGGATCCAGGTGGCGTCGGGCACGTCGTCCCCCACCTCGGCAAGAAAGCGATGGGCGGCATCGGGCCCGACCGCATCGAGGGCGATGGTCGTCAGGCGCTGTGCGACGTCGGCGCAGGTCATCTTGATGGCCGAGGGCTGCACGCCCAGCGGGCGCTGGTGAATGAGGTCGTCGGTGGCCTGGGCCATCATCACGCGAGCGCCCTTCACGTCGGCCTCGCACAGCAGCAGCTTGTGATGCAGGCCGCTGAAATCGCGCAGCCCCGCGGCGGCACGGCTGGCTTCTTCAACCAGCTGCGCAACCTGGCGGCGCATGAGCTCCAGCCGCGCCACGTTGGCCGGCGGAAGGCGTTCGCGCTCGAGCAGGAACTTGGCGCAGGTCCAGCCCTTGCCGACCTCGCCGACGAGGTTGTCGCCGCGCACGCGCACCTCGTCGAAGAACACCTCGTTCAGGTGGTGCCAGCCGTCGATGGTCTTGATGGGACGCACCGTGATGCCGGGGGTGTCCATGGGCACCAGCAGCAGCGAGATGCCTTCCTGCTTCTTCGCTTCCTTCGAGGTGCGCACCAGCATGTAGATCATGCTGGCCTCGTGGGCGTGCGAGGTCCAGATCTTCTGGCCGTTGACGACCCACTGGTCGCCTTCCAGGCGCGCACTGGTCGACAGCGAAGCCAGGTCGGAACCCGAGCCCGGCTCCGAGTAGCCTTGGCACCACCAGTCCGAGCCGTCGAGGATGCGCGGCAGGAAGCGCGCCTTCTGCTCGGGCGTGCCAAAACGGATGATCACCGGGCCGATGTGGCCCAGCCCGTGGTGGTAGAGCGGCGGGCAGTCGTTCTCGGCCATCACCTCCTCGAAGATGAGGCGCTGGCGAATGTCCCACCCCGTGCCGCCGGCTTCGCGGGGCCAGCCCGGTGCGCCCCAGCCTTTGGCGTTGAGTATCTGCTGCCATGCCTGGTATTCGCGCTTGGTGATCTTCTGGCCGGCCGCGACCACGGCGCGGATCTCGGGCGGGCAGGCGCTGCGCACGAACGATTCGAGTTCGCGCCGGAAGCCGGCGTAGTCGATGGACATCTTGTCTCCTGTGGAATATCGAAAGGGCTCAACCCTTGCGCAGCTGCGCAATCAGCTCGTCGAGGGCGGCTGTGGCACCGGCGGCGTCGCGCCGGCGCAGGTTGTGCGCCACGTTGCGGCGCAGCGGATACAGGTCGGGGCGCGGGCGCACCGAGAGCACATGCGTCATGCGCTCACGCAGCACGCTGGTCATGGTCTGCGCCATCAGCGTCAGCGCTTCGTTGTGGCCGGCCGCGGCAATCGACGAGAAGAACGCACTGGCAGAGGCAATGCGCTCTTTCAACGGTGCGTCGTCCGGGTGCGCCTCGATGGCACTGGCGGCTTCATGTACGGCGTCCAGCTCGGCCTCGGTCGCGCGCTCGCTCGCCAGGCGCAGCAACGTGCCGTAGAGCGTGCGGTAGGCCTCGTCGATGTCGGCGTCGCCGAGCCGCCCTTCAACCACCAGCTTGCGCAGCGACTCGGCCAGCTTCATGTAGGCGCCCTTGTAGAACACCAGCGCCTGGTCGGCCGCTCCGGCACCCAGGTGCCGCACCTCGCCGATGAAGATCGTGTGGTCTCCGGCCTCGTGCGTTGCATGCACGCGGCATTCGAAGCTCGCCAGGCAATCGTCGATCACCGGCAGGCCCAGCGTGCCGGCGCGCCAGGGCACGCCCTCGAACTTGTCCGCGATCTTGCTGGATGCGAACCGGCCCGACAGCGCGTCCTGCTGCTCCGAAAGGACGTTGATGACAAAGCCCTCCGCCGCCTGGAACGTGTCCAGCAACCGGCTGGCATTGCGCAGGCTGAACAGCACCAGCGGCGGCTCCAGCGAGACCGAACTGAAGGAGTTGCAGGTGAGGCCGGCCGGCCGGCCGTCGGGCGTGCATGTGGTGATGACCGCCACGCCGGTCGGAAAGCAACCGAGCAACTGGCGGAACTGGGCAGGCTCGATGGCGCAGCGGGTGCTTTCTTCAGCGGCTTCGGACATGGCGTCTCCTGGCGTCCGGCCTCAGGCCGCAGCAAATTCGGCTGGCGCCGCGGGCTGGTGCGGCGGATCGTTGGCGATCTCCTGCTGCACCGTCGGAATGATGACCTTGCCCCAGACCTCGAGTTGGCGCAGCATGGCCCGGTGGTCGAAGTCGCCCATCTGGGTCTGGAAGCAGTAGTGCACCGGCTTGAGCGTGCGGATCTCGTTGACCACGCGCTCGATCACCGTGTCGATGTCGCCCACCGGCAGCAGCGCGCGCATCTCGTCCAGCGTGGGCTCGCCTTCGACAATGCCTTCTTCCACCTGGTAGTCGTCGGCAATCTGCGCGGTGCGGCGCTTCAGGCTCACCGCAATGCGGCGCTGGTAGCGGGCGCACTCGAGGTAGCTTTCCACTTCGTCCTTGTTGCTGCTCGCGTAGGCCGCCCGCAGCAAGCCCACCTGCACGCGGGCCGGGTCCTTGCCCTCGGCCGTGGCCACCTTGTCGATGAGTGCGCGGGTGCTCGCCAGCTTTTCCAGGCCGCCGTCGCCGCCCGAAACGAAGACGTGGTGATCGGACTTGACGGCGCGCGACAGAAAGGCCGGATCTACGCTCGTGATCCACATCGGCGGCATGGGGCGCTGCACCGCGCGCTGGCTGATGGCGCTCATCGGCTGCTGGTAGTACTCGCCGTCGTAGCTGAACTTGGGCTGCGTCAGGCCGGCCTCGAGCATGTCGAGCATCTCGAAGGTGCGGGCCTTGGCCGATTCGAGCGACACGCCGAAACGCTCGAACTCGAACTGCTGGTAGCCCGAGCCGATGCCCAGGTTCAGGCGGCCGTTCGACAGCTGGTCGACCATGGCCACGTCTGCAATCAGGCGCGCCGGCGTGTACAACGGCGCCACGACAATGCCGGTACCCAGGCGGATGTTGCGCGTCACGGCGGCGCAATGCGCGATCATGGTCAACGGCGACGAGCACATGCCGTAGTTGCTGAAATGGTGCTCCGCGTACCACGCGGCACCAAAGCCCAGTTCGTCCGCCAGGCGCGTCTGCTCGATGGCATCGCGCAGAATCTGGTGGGAGGTCTTATGCTTGTTCCGCTGCTGCATCAAAATGAAGATTCCGAAATCCATCGCTGTCGCTCCTGGTTGGCTGTTTTCGATCGAGGTCCATCGTAGGAACTCAGGGCCTGAGTGGCTCACCAGCGAACGCACAGCTTCTTTGCGTCTTTCGAAATGAAGGCCCTCGACTCGCTGCGCATCTTTGTCGCCACCCAGAGAAAGGGCAGCCTCTCAGCCGCGGCCCGCAGCCTCAGCCTTTCGCCGGCCACCATCTCGCGGCGCATCAGCGCACTCGAAGAAGAACTGGGCGTGCAACTGGTGGACCGCACCAGCCGCAACCTCAAGGTGACCGAAGCGGGCCGAGCCTTCCTGGAGCGGGCCGAGGCAATGCTCGAACTGATGAGCGAGGCCGAGCAGGCCGTGCACAACGCACGGCAGCGGCCCGAAGGCCGGCTGCGCGTGCATTCGCGCACGCACATCGGCCTGCGGGTGCTGGCGCCGCTGCTGCCGCGCTTTGCGGAGCTCTACCCCGACATCCGCGTCGAACTCGAACTCTCCGAGCATCCGATCAACCTGGTGGAGCACGACTTCGATGTGGACATCCGCACCGGCGAGTCCAGCGATTCGGGCTTCGTCATCAAGCGGCTGCTATCGAGCGACGAGGTGCTGGTGGCGAGCCCGGCGTTCCTGAAGATCTTCTCGCGCATCCGGCATCCCGGCGACCTGCCGCAGGTGCGTTGCCTCACCTACCGGCGTGACCGCGAGGTAATCACCTGGAAGTACATCGACGAAGCCGGCGAGCAGCAGGAGCTGAACATCCAGGGCGTGCTGAGCGCGAACAACGGCGAACTGCTGCGGCTTGCAGCCATCGGCGGCATGGGCGTGGCGCTGCTCTCCGAGGCCACGGTGCGCAACGACCTGCGCGATGGCACGCTGGTGCGGCTGCTGCCCGAATACCGTTTTGCCGTGCGTGCATTCTCCAACGGCGTCTTCGCCGTGTTCCGGCAGAGCCGCGCGCTGCCACTGAAGGTGCGCGCCTTCGTGGACTACGTAGCGGACGCGCTCCGAACCGAGCCGCCAGCAAAATGATGCGGCAGGCGCCCCGGCGCGGGCAGCCCTGAAATCCGGAACAGCCCGCCGTCCTGCGGCTTGCGTCCTTCGAGCCGCGCGCTGCGCGAAATGGAGGTCAGGTACATGTCTTGCAGACCCGGTCCGCCAAAGCAGATGCTGGACGGGTAGCTCACCGGCAAGTCGATCAGGCGGTCCAGCTCGCCGTCGGGTGCATAGCGCGCAAGCCTGGCCGCGCGGGTCAGCACGGTCCAGAAAAATCCTTGCGCATCGACCGTCGCGCCGTCGGGCCCGGAGTCGAACGCGTGCGTCTTTGCAAAAACGCGCTTGTTGCAGAGCGGCCCGTCGGCGTCGTAGTCGTACGCCCAGATGATCCGCTCCAGGCTGTCGGCCAGGTACAGCACGCGCCCGTCGGGGCTGAAGCACGGCCCGTTCGCAAAGCCGATGTCATCCGCCAGACGCTCCACGCGGGCATCGGCGCGCAGCCGGTAGAGCCCGCCCGCCACGGCCTCGCCGGCTTGGCGATCCATATGCATGGTGCCCGCCAGGAAGTTGCCCGCCGGGTCGCACTTTCCGTCGTTGAAGCGAACCTTCGGATGGTCCACCGGAATGCAGGCCAGGTGTTCCAGCGTGCGTGCGGCGAAGTCATAGAGCGCGAAGCTGTTTCGAAGCGCCACCACAACGGCAGTGCTGCGGCAGGGCGCGATCGACCCCACGGGCGCGGGCAGCAGGTGCCGCTCGGGCTCCCCGGCTTCAGGTTTCAGGCGCCACAGCGTGCCCGACAACGCGTCGATCCAGCTCAGCGTCCGGGCATCGGCATCCCAGCACGGGCTCTCGCCCAATTGGTCTTTCGTCGTTCCCACTCTGATGATCTGCACTGCCATCGGCGGAGTGTGCAAGGCCGCCGCGCGCATTGCCGGCGCATCCCGCAAAGCTGCTTTTCATTACTTGCAGGCCGGTGCCTGCGGAGGACATCTAGACTGAATGCAGAGCCCGATCCCGGGCCGGAACAGGAGACAAAATGAGCTATCGCAAACTCGTCATCGGGTTGGCACTGGGTGCGTGCGCAGCCGCATCGGCATTCGCGCAGCAGGTGACCCGCATCGTGGTGCCCTTTGCGGCCGGCGGCGGCACCGACCAGTACTGCCGCATCCTGGCGCAGGAACTCAACAAGCAGGGCCTGAACGTGATCATCGAGAACAAGCCGGGTGCGAGCGGCATTCTCGCGGCCGACTATGTGGCACGCGCCAAACCGGACGGCCAGACGGTGCTCGTGTCGTCGCTGGGCACACTTGCGAACAACAGCGTGCTCTACGACAAGCTGCCCTACGACCCCGCGAAAGATTTCGCACCCGTCACGCAAATTGCCTACCAGCCAGCCATCGTCGTGGGCCGCACCGACCTGCCCTACAAGAACATCAAGGAGATGGTGGCCTACGCCAGGCAGAACCCCGGCAAGATCAACCGCGGTTCGCCCGGCGCGGCCATCCTGACCAACCTGGCACCCATTGCCTTCGAAAAGGAACAAGGCTTCAGCACCTTGCACATTCCTTTCAACGGGGACGCACCCGCCTTGCAGGCCCTGCTGGGCAACCAGATCGACATTCACGGCACGTCGATCACGGGATCGCTGCCCTATGTAAAGGCCGGCAAGCTGCGCGTGCTCGGCGTGATGGATTCACAGCGCCTGCCGCAGGTGCCCGACGCCCCCACCTTCAAAGAGCAGGGCTTCGACATGGAAGCCACCCTGTGGTACTCGCTCTCGGTTCCCGCCGGCACGCCCAAGCCGGCGATCGATCGCCTGAACAAGGCCGTGAACCACGTGATTGCCGATCCCGATTTCGTGGCCCGCGCACGCGCCATCGGCATGGAGCCGCGGGGCGGCACGCCGGAAGAGCTTGGCAAGTTCATCAAGGCCGAGGCCGATCGCTGGCTTCCGATCTTGCGCAGCCTCAATTTGCCCAAGCAATCGCACTGATCGCAGGGCTGGTACGCAACGGATGCCATTCAACGGATGCCATTCATCTGATGACGTTCTTCTGGCCCAGCGCTTCAAGTTGGCCATCGTCCATGTCGAGCAGCTCGCGAAGCACTTCGGCCGTGTGCTCCCCCAGATGCGGCGGGTGGTGGCGCACACCCGAGCGCGCGCCGTCGATGATGTAGGGCGGCGCGTGAACGGCCTGCGGCCCCGCCTGTGCGTCTTCGAACTGGTGCCAGACCTTTGTCTGCGCCGTTCGATCTGACTGCAGCGCTTCGTAGAGGCCGAGCACCTCCCCACAAGGTATGCCCGCCTTGTCCATGCGCTCGATGAGATCGGCGCGTGAGAACTGTGCGATCTTCGCGAGCAGGAGCGGCAGCAATTCATGCCGGTGCTTCGAGCGCCCGGTGTTGGTGGCGAACTTCGCATCGACCGGCAGCTCGGGGCAAAAAATCACCTCGTCGCAGAACTTCCTGAACTGGCCGTTGTTGCCTACCGCGATCACTACCGGGCCATCGGCGGCCTCGAATACACCATAAGGCACGATCGACGGGTGGGAATTGCCGAACTTGGCCGGGTCGCCCTTGTTCAGCCAGGCGGTGAGTCCGTAGTAGGAGGTGATCATCATCCCGCTGTCGTACAGCGACATCTGGATGTGGCGGCCCTTGCCGGTGCGGGTGCGCTCGAACAGCACGGCCAGGATGGCCTGCGCGGAGTACATGCCGGTGAACATGTCGACCGCGGCAATGCCGAACTTCAAAGGCCCCTGGCCCTCTTCGCCGTTCATGGCCATCAAGCCGGTTTCTCCCTGGATCACAAGGTCATAGCCCGGCCGCGCCTTTTCCTGGCTCAGCACCGAGTAGCCCGAGATGGAGCAGTAGATGATCTTCGGGTTGATCTTGCGCAGGTCTTCGTAGCCCAGGCCCATCTTCTGCGCGCCGCCGTACTTGAAGTTCTGGATGACCACATCGCACTGCGCCGCGAGTTTGCGCACGATGTCCTGGCCCTCCTTGTCCTGCAGATCGACGCAGATGGAGCGCTTGTTGCGGTTGCAACTGTTGAAGTAGGACGTGTTGTGGCTGCCGATGCGCACGCCCCAGTCTCGCGTGTCGTCCCCGCGTTCGGGATGCTCGACCTTGATCACGTCCGCACCCAGGTCGGCCAGCGCCATGCCGCACAGCGGGCCGGCCATGACCCTGGAGAGGTCCAGCACGCGCACGCCGGCAAGAGGTTGCATGGAAGAGTGGATCATTCGTTATTCCTCGGGTCTTTTCGTGGTGCGGCCGCTCATTCGCCCAGGCGATAGCCAGCCGCGGCAATGGTGCGCCTGGCGATGTTCAGCTGATGGATCTGGCTGGTGCCTTCGTAGAGGCGAAACAGCCTCACGTCGCGGTAGAAGCGCTCGATGGGATGGCCGTGGATGAAGCCCGTGCCGCCCAGCATCTGCACGCAGCGGTCCGCCACGCGTCCGCACATCTCCGACGCGAAGTACTTGCAGATCGATGCCTGCATGGTCACATCCTCGCCCGCGTCGCGCTGGCGCGCGGTTTGCAGAATGAGCGCCCGCGCGGCCTGGATCTCGGTCTGGCAGTCGGCGATCAAGGCCTGCACCAGCTGGAAGCTCGCAACCGGCTGGCCGAACTGCCGGCGCTGGCAGGTCCACGCGACGGCTTCGTCCAGCATGCGGATGGCAGGGCCCGTGCACAGCGCCGCAAGATGGATGCGCTGCTTGTTGAGCACTTTCATTGCTGTCTTGAAACCTTTGCCCTCCACACCGCCGATGATGCTGTCGGCCGGCACGCGGCAGTCGGCCAGATGCACTTCGGACACGGGCGAGCCGGCCTGCCCCATCTTGCGGTATGGCTCGCCCGTGGTAAGCCCGGGCGTTCCGCGCTCGACCAGGAAAGCTGAAATGCCATGGGCGGACCGGTCTTGCGGATCGGTGCGCGCCATCACCGTGAACAGCCCCGCGATAGGTGCATTGGTAATGAAGCACTTGGTTCCGTTGAGCACGTACTCGTCGCCATCGCGTACGGCGCTCGTGGCCAGTGCGGTCGCGTCCGAGCCGGCATCGGGTTCGGTCAGCGCGAATGCGCCGGTCAGCGCACCACTGGCCAGCAACGGCAGGTAGCGGGCCTTCTGCCCGGGCGTGCCGTCTGCGACCAATGCCTCGGAGCCGATACCGGTGTTGGTGCCAACCCGTGCCCTGAACGCGACGGAGGCTTGCGACAGTTCCATCGCAGCCAGCACCAGCTCTTCGGTCGTCATTCCGCCGCCACCCCACTCCTGGGGAATGGACCAGCCGAAGAAGCCCCGCCTCGCCAGATCGTCGACGAGGTCTGCAGGCACTTCGTCCAGCCGCTCGACCTCCGCCTCGCGCGGAATCAGTTGCTCGCGTACGTAGCGCGGAAGCGCGTCCAGCGTTTCGTTGAACGCAGAAGAATCTCGGATCATGTGTCCCCGCGATGAAGGCATGGCGGCATGCCTTGTTCTTGATTGGTCAGTTGGCGGTGTAGCCGCCGTCCACCGGCAGGATGGTTCCGGTAACGTAGCGCGCCTGCTGCGAAGCCAGGAACACCACTGGCCCTGCAATGTCCTGCGGATCGCCCGCGCGGCGCAGGAACGTGCGGCGCACCATGCGCTCCTGGCGCTCGGTGTCTGCCGCAATGTGGGCGGTCATGGGCGTCATCACCAAGCCGGGAGCTACGGCATTGACACGCACGCCATGAGGCCCGAAATCTAGCGCCAGGAACCTGGTCAGCTGGGCAACGGCCCCCTTCGAGGCGCCATAGGCCATGTGGGCCGAGGTTGCGACGAGCGAGGTGATGGATGCCACGTTGACGACGGCGCCGCGTGTGCGGTGCAGGCCTTCGGTGCATGCCACTGTGAGGTTGAGCACGCCCTTGACGTTGACCGCCATCACATGGTCGATGTCTTGCGACAGCGCCTGTGCCTCGAATACCGCGTTGCGGCCACCCACACCGGCGTTGTTTACCAGCACGCCCACGGGGCCCCAAGACTGCTCCAGGTCGGCAACCACGGCAGCGCATTGCACGGCATCGCGCACGTCCAGCGCATAGGGGCGCACCCGGTCGACGGGGTAGCCCGTGCGTGCGGCGGCGTCGCGCGTCCTGTCGGCGTCAAGGTCGGTCAACGCCACGCGGCAGCCGGCGTCAAGCAGGCGGGTTGCAATGGCAAAACCGATACCCTGGCTCGCACCGCTGACCAGAGCCACGGTGTCGTCGAACAGCGGACTCATTCATTGCCCTTGCTTTGGCAGGTCAAGGCGCTGGAGCAGCGGCACCCAGCGCTGCGTCTCGGCCTTCACATAGTCGGCCAGCGCTTGCGGCGTGCTGCCGCGAGGCTCCATGCCGATCGCTTGCGAACGCGCGATGAAATCAGGATCGACCAGCACCTGGTTGACGGCGCGATTGAGCTTGTCCACCGTGTCCTTCGGCGTGGCCGCGGGCGCAGAGAGCGCATACCAGAGCAGCGCCTCGATGTCGTAGCCCTGCTCCTTGAAGGTCGGCGCATCTGGCACCTGCGCAAGGCGCTTGGAGTCCATCACACCCAGTACCCGCATCTTGCCCGCCTTGACGTGCTGCAGCGGGCCGGTGATGGAGGTGCCCTGGATGTCGATCTGGCTGCCGAGCATGGCCTGCAGCCCGGGGGAATCTCCGTTGAACGGAATGTGTGTCGTGCGAATGCCGGCCATGCCCTCGAAGGCCAGCGGCGCGAGATTGGTCAGGATGGACGCGCCCGGTGAGCCCCGGTTGATCTTGTCCGGATGAGCCTTGGCATAGGCCACCATTTCCTTGATGTTCTTGTACGGCAGATCCGAGCGTCCCACGATGATGGTCGGCTGATAGGCAATCTGCGTGACCGGCGTGAAGCTCTTCACCGGATCGTAGGGCAGCTTGTCGTACATCACCGTGTTGCTGGCCAGAATGCTCAGCGAGCTCATCAGCAAGGTGGTGCCATCGGGCTTGGAGCGGGCCACGTTGTCTGCCGCCACGATGCCGCTGGCGCCGGGCTTGTTCTCCACGATGGTCTGGGTGCCGTGCCTGGTGAGCTCCGCAGCCAGCAGCCGCGCGTACTGGTCTGTTCCGCCGCCGGCCGCAAAAGGAACGACGATACGTAAAGGTTGCTGGGCCTGCGCCGTACCGACGGCGAGGCCAAGGCCTAGGCCAAAGCCGAGCAGAAAGACGCCGAGGCGCTTTCGGATTTGCATTGCGATGTCTCCTGAATGGGCCGCTGGAAATGGTTTTTCCCAGTTTAGGAGCGCGCATTTCGCAAGATGCATCAAGGCATGAAAAGGTGCTTTGTAGTTTTAGAGGAGTGTTGGCAGATCAGGGAGCGGCCACGCGGTCCAGCGCTTCGATCGCATCGGCAGGCAGTTCGAGCTTTCCCGCAGCCAGGTTTTCGCGCAGATGCCCGACGGATGAGGTTCCGGGAATCAACAGGATGTTGGGCGATCGGCGCAGCAGCCAGGCCAGTGCCATCTGCATCGGCGTGGCGCCCAGGCGTTGCGCCACCTCCGAAAGCCCTGCGGACTGCAGCGGCGTAAAACCGCCGAGCGGGAAAAACGGAACATACGCAATGCCCTCACGCGCCAGTTCGTCGATCAGCGCATCGTCGTTGCGATGCACAAGGTTGTACTGGTTCTGCACACATGCAATGCGGCAGATGCTGCGGCCTTGCGCAACCTGTGCGGGGGTTACGTTGCTCAGGCCGATATGGCGCACGAGGCCCTGGCGCTGCAGCTCGGCCAACGCCGCGAGCGGCGCCTCGATCGATCCCTCCGCCGGGCCATGCACGTCGAACATGATGCGCAGGTTCACTGCCTCCAGCACGTCCAGGCCCAGGTTGCGCAGGTTGTCGTGCACCGCCTGCTTCAGCTCCTCGGGCGAGAACGCAGGCAGCCAGCCACCGGTGTCGGAGCGGCGCGCTCCAATTTTCGTCACGATGACAAGGTCCTTCGAATAAGGCGCGAGTGCCTCGCGAATGATCTGGTTGGTAACGTGCGGGCCGTAGAAGTCGCTGGTGTCGATGTGATCGACACCGCTTTCGACAGCTTCGCGCAGCACGGCCAAAGCCGCCTCGCGATCTTTCGGCGGCCCGAACACGCCGGGTCCGGCAAGCTGCATGGCGCCGTAGCCGAGCCGGTGAACCGTGCGGTCGCCGAGGGTGTAGGTGCTGTGGGTTTGCGTGGTGGACATGGTGCTTTTTCCTTGGGCGTTGAAGAGATGAACAGGTTGTGAGGCCAGTCTAGGGAGCCAGTCGCTGTTTGATAAGCCGCCATAATTGGCACGGGCTGTGCAGGATTCAGAACAATGAAAGTCGATCTCGGAGATCTCAATGCCTTTGTTGCGGTTGCGGGCGCCAAGGGCTTTCGCGACGGCGCGCGCCTGAGCGGCGGGAGTGCATCGGGCTTGAGCGAGGCGGTGCGCCGGCTGGAAGCCCAGCTCGGCGTGCGCCTGCTCCACCGCACAACCCGCAGCGTGCGGCCGACGGAAGCGGGCGAACGCCTGCTCGAGCGGCTGAGGCCCGCGCTCACCGAGGTCGAAGCTGCGCTCGACGTGGTGAACGGGTTTCGCGACCGGCCGGCCGGCACGCTCAAGCTGAATGTGCCGATCAGCGCCGCGCGGCTCGTGCTGCCATCGATCGTGCCGCGCTTTCTTGCCGCCTACCCCGACATCTCCCTCGAAGTGATTGCCGAAGATGGCTTTGTGGATCTGCTGGCCGCCGGTTGCGATGCAGGCATTCGCTACGACGAGCGGCTCGAACAGGACATGATCGCCGTGCCGATCGGCCCGCGCATCCAGCGCTTTGCCGTTGCGGCCGCGCCCTCCTACCTCGATCTGCACGGCCGGCCGGAGCATCCCAGCGAGCTGCTCGGCCACGCCTGCCTGCGCGGACGTTTTGAGAGCGGCTCGATGCCGCCATGGGAGTTCGAGCGCAACGGCGAAACCTTGCGCATCGAAGTGACGGGGCAGCTGATCGTGCGGATCGGCGCAGCGGCGGATCTCTCGGTCGACGCGGCGCTGGCTGGTGCCGGCGTGATCTACCTGTTCGAGGATTGGCTGCGCCCTCACCTCGACAGCGGCGCGCTCGAACCGATTCTCGAGCCCTGGTGGCTGCGGTTTTCCGGGCCCTTTCTCTACTACCCAGGCCGCCGGTTGCTGCCGGCGCCGCTAAGGGCCTTTGTCGACTTCATACAGAGCGACGCGCCCTGAGTGCCTGCCCGCGCCGGCAATGCCCGTCAAGGACGATCGGGCCTGACGTCGGGGGCGGGGGTCGAAGAAACCCCCTGCGCCTTGGCGGCGCTCGATTGCGCGGCCATGGCGGCCTTGAAGCCTGGCCGCGCCTGCAAACGCTCCCAGTAGGCTGCCACCGAGGGCGTGAAGCGCTCTGCCATACCCAGGTGCCCGGCCAGCAACAGCGCATAGCCAACGGACACATCTGCAGCGGTAAAGCGGCCCGCGCAAAGATAGTCACGCTCGGCGAGCAGCGGCTCCAGGGTGCGCAACCGCGCCAGGAACCACTTGGCATAGTCGTCGGCCACCTGCGGCTGCTTTCGCTCCCCCAATTCGAAATGCGCGTAGCGCAGCACCAGCGTCTGCGGAAAGGTCAAGGTCGCCTCGCCGAAATGAAGATAGTTGAGGTACGGCCCGAAGTCCGGCTCGTTGCTGCCTACATCCAGTTGTCCGGCCGAGAACCGCGCAGCCAGGTACTGGCAGATCGCGGCCGATTCGGTCATTCGCATGGCGCCTTCGGACAACATCGGCACCGTGCCGAGCGGGTTGACGTCGAGGTACGGCCGGGACAGCACGCGCGGCGGAAACGGCAGCATCTTGAGCTCGTAGGAGAGCCCGATCTCTTCAAGCATCCACAGGGGCCTGAACGAGCGTGCGCTGACGCAGTGGTGAAGGGTGATCATGTATCGGCGGTCTCTGGTTCTTCGCAATGTCGAGACAGATTGTCTCTGTGAACAGTCTTCGTCCGGATTGGCGGCTATCGCCTGAAGGCTTACAGCGCTTCGCGCGGGCGGCTGTCGCACTTTATTGCGGGCGCCTGCAATCGTCGCGGAATGAACACTGCAGACCCTCGGGCGCCCTTTCCCTCCTGGTGGCGCATTGGCGCGCTCGCCTATTCCGCGGCGGGCGTGGTCTGCGTGGTTTCGTCAGCCGCATTTCCTGAAAGCGAACTGGCCATGCTGGCGGCAATCGCGGGCGCGCTGCCCTGGTCGCTGGGGCTGTTGACGCTGAACCTCGAACCCGGAATCGCGCAGACGGCGCTCCTCGTTCTTGCGGGTGGCTGGGCAATCAATGCGGCGCTGCTCTGGTGGCTCGCACTCAGGCGCTCCGGGCACGAGGCGCCGTTTCGCACCGACTGAGCAAAACTCCTTTTCTGCGCGCTGCGCGAAGTACCGCAAGCGACTTTTAGGTGCGATCATTTCGCTTTGCACCCGCGCCAGGCGCGCACCTCTACCCCCGCATACAAAGGTTTCCATGCTTCCTGATACGCAAGTGAACACGCCGCTGATCGGCCTTGCCGGTGGCCGGCAATCGCTCGATACGCCCGCGCTCCTGCTCGACCTGGGCGCCCTCACGCGCAACATCGAGCGCATGGCCGCGTTTGCCAAGGCGCGGGGCGTGGGCCTGCGGCCGCACGTAAAAACGCACAAGTCGGTGGAGATTGCGCGGCGCCAGGTGGCCGCCGGAGCCATTGGCGTGAGTTGCGTCACCCTGGGCGAGGCAGAGGTAATGGTCAAGGGCGGCATTCCAGATGTGCTGATCACCTCGCCGGCTGTTACCCCCAGCAAGATCGCACGGGTGGTCAAGCTCGCAAGGCTTGCAGGCCCGGGCGGAATGATGGTGGTGGTGGACGACCCTCGCAATGCCGCGGACCTTGCCGCCGCCACGCTGGGGCTGCCGCATCCGCTCGAGGTGCTGGTCGACTATGGCGCGGGCTACAACCGCACCGGTGCGGCAACCGAAGCGCAGGTGCTCGAACTTGCGCGCCAGGTGGCAGCCGAACCGCGCCTCAAGCTGCGCGGCTTGCAGGCCTACGCCGGCAACCTGCAGCACATTGTCGACCGGGAGCAGCGCAGCGCGGCTGCCGCCGGGCTGCGCGTAACCGTCGCCCGCATCGTGGCCGAGGCCAGGCGGGAGGGCATTCATTTCGACATCGTCACGGGCGCGGGCACCGGCACCCACGACCTGGACGCCCAGCGCGACGCGTTCACCGAACTGCAGGCGGGCTCCTATGTGTTCATGGACGCGGAATACGCCCAGGTGCTAGGTGGCGCCTCGGGGCAACCGTCGCCTTTCGAGGTGTCGCTGTTCGTGCAGACGGCAGTGGTGAGTGCCAATGCGGCAGATTGGGTCACGGTCGACGGCGGCACCAAGTGCTTTGCCACGGACAGCGGCGTGCCGCTGGTGGCGCGCGGCGCCAATCCGGCGAGCCGCTATGCGTTCTTCGGCGACGAGCACGGCAAGCTGCTGTTTGCCGGAGCGCGGCCGGCACTTGGAGAGCGGGTCGAGTTTGTTACCCCGCACTGCGACCCGACCGTCAACCTGCATGATGCCTATCACGTGGTCGACGGCGACACCCTGGTAGGTATCTGGCCTGTGGACGCGCGGGGCAGGCACTAGGCGCCGGGCGCCGCGCGAAGCTGCGGCGGATTGCTTGCTACGCAGGCGTCAAACGCGAGGTAGCGCAGCAAGGTAGGTAGAGACGACGACAGCGGCCGCACGGTCCAGCTGCAACAGGTCTGCCACTTCGAATGCGCGCGCAGCAGGGCTTCCGCTCATTTCGGGCGGCATGCGGATCTCTACAAGAACTTCGGCCGCGAGCTCGCGGTCGCTGCGGGGCCTGCCATCGGCATCCATTACCCATTCGTCTATCTGCTCGAATGGAATGCTTCGGAAGACGCCGACGACAGGTATGTACTTGTAGCGATCCTCGCCCACCAGGATGGGCACGCTGAGATTGCAGAAAAACGTGGTCGACATGCAGGATCGCCGTCGCAGTCAAAAGGATTAATTGTTAATGAATGTGACTGAATCAGCCACCCTTCCTAACCCTTATTCCCTCGCCAGACGTGACCTTCGTCACACAAAGTTCATCTTTCTACGGAATGGTTTTACAGAAATCGAGAAACCTAAGTGCTACAAAACTACCTTATCGCTGCTTGAGCGTGGCTGCTTTCAGGCATCAACCAGCAAAGCGTATTCATTTTCAGCCACAACGACCTGGGCTCAAGCCGCCGCACCGAATCGAGGCGCGCGCCGCTCGATGTTCGCCTGTACCGCCTCTTTCTGGTTTGCGGCGCCGATCAGTGCTTGCTGCTCCACGGATTCGGCAATCAGCAGATCGGCTGCGCTGTGCGCCTGCGCTGCGTTGAGTAGCCGCTTGCCGGCGCGGATGGCGTCAGGGCTCTTGCCCGCGATGTCGCGCGCCATCTGAAGAGCTTCGGCCAGGGGATCGGCGGAGAGCCGGGTTGCAAACCCGAGCTGCATCGCCTCCTCGCCAGAGAAGATGCGCCCGGTGTAGGTGAGCTCGCGCACCACGTCGCTGCGGGCAAGCTCTCGCATCAGCACCATGCCGCCCATGTCGGGCACGAGGCCCCACTTGATTTCCATCACCGAAAGCCTGGTGTCGGGCGCCACGATGCGGATGTCGGCACCCAGCGCCACCTGCAGGCCGCCGCCAAACGCCACGCCGTGCACGGCGGCTATCACCGGCACCGGAACATCACGCCAGACCATTGCGACATATTGCGCCGCGTTCGAAATGCCATGCGTCCGAACAGATATGTCGGTGCCGCCGGCACTCGCGCCCAGCACGGCGCTCGCGGCGCCTTGCCCCATGCGCTCGAACGAGGCCATGTCCAGGCCTGCGCAAAACGCCTTGCCCTGCCCCGAGATCACCACGGCGCGCACGGCGGTGTCGTGGCGCAACGCCTCACCGGCCTCGATGAGCGCGTCGAACATTGCGGGATCGAGCGCGTTCATCTTGTCTGCGCGTGCAAGCTGCAGTTCCACCACGCCGTCGGGGTGGCGAGTCCATTCGATTCGATCGGCCATTCATGTCTCCTTCGGTTTTCTTCGCGCCAGTATCGCCCGGTGCCGCCGCTCGGCGATGATGGCGGCTGTCGCCTACCCAACACCTGCCCTTTCGACCCATGCCTCTGGATCGCCGGATCTTCCTGCAATCGGGCGCCGCCGCCGTGGTGGCGCTGCTCCACCGGAGCGGCGCGACCGCGCCCCTCGACCGGGAACAGCGGGCCATGCTCGGCTTCACGGCCGTAGCGGCTTCGCTGCGCGATGCCGTGGTGGTGCCACCCGAATATGAGTGGCAGCTGCTCTACCCCTGGGGCACGCCCACCGGCGTGAAGGGCCAACCCATGCCGCGCTTTGCGGCCGACGGTTCCCACAGCGCAGCCGACCAGGCGCTGCAGGCGGGCATGCATCACGACGGAATGCACTTCTTTCCGCTGGCCACACCAGACCGCGCCCTGCTCGTGATGAACCACGAATACACCGACGAGCAACTGCTCCATGCGGATGGCATCAAGGAATGGACCGCAGAGAAGGTTCTCAAGTCGCTGCATGCCATGGGCGTTTCGGTCATCGAAATCCAGCGCACGCGGGAGGGCTGGCAACAGGTGCGCCCTTCGCCTTACGCACGGCGGGTGCACGGCAACACACCCATGCGCATTGCGGGCCCGGCAGCGGGTGCGCCGCTGATGCGCACGGCGGCCAATCCGGCAGGGGACGAGGTGTTCGGCACCTTTGCCAACTGCGCGATGGGCGTCACGCCGTGGGGCACTTACCTGACCTGCGAAGAAAACTTTCACGGCTACTTCGGCGGTCCGAAGGAAGTGGCCAAAGACCTGACCCCGGCGCAACGCCGCTACGGCACCGTGCCTGGCTCGCAATGGGTGGAGTACTGGCGCTTCGAAGAGCGCTTCGACCTGAGCCGGCATCCGAACGAGGCGAACCGCTTTGGCTGGGTGGTGGAAATCGATCCCTTCGACCCCACGGCCAAGCCCGTCAAGCGCACGGCGCTCGGCCGCAAGCGCCAAGAGAGCGCCACCTGCACGCTCACCAAAGACCACCGCGTGGTGGTCTACATGGGCGATGACGCCAGGTTCGAATACATCTACAAGTTCGTGAGCCACGGAAAGGTTTCGCCCAACGGCGGCAGCGCTGCCAACGCACACCTGCTCGACGAAGGCACGCTCCATGTCGCGCGGTTCGACGCGGGCGGCCGCGGCCTTTGGCTCGAACTTGTCCACGGGCGCAACGGCATCAATGCCGAAAGCGGGTTTGCCGACCAGGCCGAGGTGCTGATTCATGCCAGGCTGGCGGCCGACGTGGCGGGCGGCACCCGCATGGACCGCCCCGAATGGATTGCCGTGCATCCGCAAACCGGCGAGGTGTATGTCACGCTTACCAACAACAGCCAGCGCGGCGAGCCCGGCAAGCCCGAGCCGGACGCGGCCAATCCGCGAGCGCCCAATCTCTTCGGCGGCATCTTGCGATGGCGCGAGGACGGCGGCGATGCGGGCAGCGAAGGCTTCGGCTGGGATCATTTCGCGCTCGCCGGCGACCCTGCGCAAACGAACAGCGGGGCGCGTTATCCCTCGGGCGAAGCGGACATCTTCGGCAGCCCCGACGGCTTGCACTTCGACGGCGGCGGCCTGCTCTGGATCCAGACCGACATGAGCGGCCAGCTCATCGGCAAGGCGCCCTACACCTCGCTAGGCAACAACCAGATGCTGTGCGCCGATCCGGCAACGGGCCGCATCAAGCGCTTTCTCACGGCGCCGAACGGCAGCGAGGTTACCGGCTGCGTGGTCACGCCCGACCGGCGCACGCTGTTCGTCAACATCCAGCATCCGGGCGAATCGCGCGACGACGGCAACGCAGCGCCGACCAGCGCCTGGCCCGACGGCACCGTGCCCGGCAGCACGCGCCCGCGCTCGGCCACACTGGCCATACGCCGGCGCGACGGGGGTATCGTCGGCAGCTGAAAAACCGCGCTGAAAAAAAGATAGAAGGAGACCCTGCATGAGCATTCGCATTGTTCGCCTCGGCACACCGCGCGCCCATGGCGAGGGCCTGCGCATCGGCACCGTTCGCCGCCCGCCGCGCGGCGTCCCGAAAACCGAATTTGCCTCGCAGAACTGGTACGACGTGTGGTACCCCAACCTTGCGCCTTCCGCCGAGACGATGAAGATGGGCCAGGAGGCGGAAACGCCCGCGCAATGGAGCGCCTTCATGCGCAAGTACAAAGCCGAGATGGCCGAAGCCGACGCAAGCCGCAGCCTCGACCTGCTCGCGGCGCTGTCGCACACCGCGGCATTTTCCGTAGGCTGCTATTGCGAAGACGAGTCGCGTTGCCATCGCTCGCTTCTTCGCGGCCTGCTCGCCGAACGCGGCGCCGCCATGGCAGGCTGATTCAGCGCTGCGCCTTGTCCTTCTGGTTCTGCGCCTCGATGCGCTCGCGCGCGGCCTGCCAGTCGTCGTCGCTCCATTGGCGCAGCTCGTAGAAGTTGCCGCCCGTGGCCAGCGCATTGCCGCCGTCCATCATGATGCTCTGGCCGGTAAGCCAGTCGCATTGGCCCGGGGCCATGAGAAAGGCCGCAAGATTCTGCAGCTCGCTCATTCGGCCGGTCCGCGCCATCGGGTTGCTCTTTTTGCTGCGGGCGCCGGGCTCCTCGCCGGGGTTGAGCCGCTTGCTCATGCCCTCGGTCGGAATTTCGCCCGGCCCGACGGCGTTCAGCCGAATGCCGTGGCGCGCCCACTCCACGGCCAGCGACTTGGTCATGACTTCGATCCCGGCCTTGCTCATGGCCGAGGGCACCACATAGGGGCTGCCGTTGTCGACCCAGGTCACGATGATGCTCATCACGCTGCGCAGCGCATCGCCCTCCTTCCATTTGCCGGCCTTGGCCTCTGCCACCCAGCGCTTTCCGACAGCCTGCGTGACATAGAAACTGCCGTGGAAGACGATGTTTGCAATGGCATCGAACGCGCGGGGCGACAGGCTTTCCGTCGGCGCCACGAAGTTGCCCGCCGCGTTGTTGACCAGCCCCGTGAGCCCGCCGCTCTGAAACAGGCTCTCGACCATTTCATCGACGTTCTGCGCAATGCGGATGTCCACGCCGAAGGTGTCGATGCGGCGCCCCGGAAACCGCTGGCGCCACTCGGCCGCGGTTTCTTCGCACACCGATTGGCGACGCCCGCAGATCGCAACGTCTGCACCCAAACCCAGAAAGCGCTCGGCCATTGCACGGCCGAGGCCAGTGCCACCGCCTGTCACGAGAATGCGCTGGCCGTTCATGAGAGAAGCCTCGAACATGGTGAATCTCCTTGGTCGTTGCAACAGCGCGGCAAGGCGGGCGCCGCATGGCACATGCTACGCCGTGGGTGGCCGCCGCGGCTTGCGAAATCTGGCTCCGCGTGGGTAAAAATGGCCCTTGCCCTGTTCACCGGACATATGACCATGCAAAGCCCCGCTGCCTCGTCTTTCCAATCGCTTGCCGGCGTTCGTGTGCTGAGCCTTGCGCTCAACCTGCCGGGCCCCGCGGCCCTGCTGCGCTGCCGCGGCATGGGTGCCACCTGCCTGAAGTTCGAGCCGCCGGCCCGCGACCCGATGGCGCTCTACGACAAGGCCGCCTACGCCGCGCTGCACGAAGGCATCGAGGTTCGCACGGCCGACCTGAAGACCGAAGCCGGCCAGAAATTGCTGCATGCCGAGCTCGCGCAAACGGACGTGTTGCTGACTTCTTTCCGGCCCTCGGCGCTCGTCAAGCTGAAGCTCGACTGGGCATCGCTCCAGGCGCGCCATCCTTCGCTCTCGCAGGTTGCAATCGTCGGCGCACCGGGCAATCGTGCCGAGGAGCCTGGGCACGACCTCACCTACGTTGCAGAAAGCGGCCTGGTCACCGGCACCGAGCTACCGCCCACCCTCTATGCCGACATGGGCGGTGCGCTGCTCGCAAGCGAGGCGGTGCTGCAGGCCACCTTGCATGCGCGCTCCGCCGCCAAGCCGAACGGCGTGTACCTCGAAGTGGCGCTCAATGCATCGGCCGACTGGCTGGCGCTTCCCCGCACCTGGGGCCTGACCCGGCCCGAGGGCGCCGTGGGTGGCGCGCACGCGGGCTACCGCGTCTACCCCTGTGCGGATGGGCGCGTGGCCGTTGCCGCGCTGGAGCCGCACTTTGCAGAGCGCCTCTGCGAAGCGGCAGGCGTGGCTTCGCGCGACATGTTTGCCGCGGCAACGCACGAGGGCATTGCCGCCTGGATTTGCACCCGCACGCGTGCGCAGCTCGAAGCCATGGCACGCGAACGCGACGTGCCGCTGCTCACGCTGGCCGGCTGATCAAAGTCGCAGTTCGCTCAGCTTGCGATCGAGCTTGATGAGCCAGATGCGCACCGGCCGCTCCAGGTCGCTGCCGCGCGTGATACGCGCACCCGTCACACCGGCCGGACACTTGGCGATGATCGCGCCAGCTGCATCCACGGTGCAGTCCTCGATGCTGCCTGCGACGGTCTTGCCGTCGGCATCGAGCAGGACGGTGCCCAGGCCGAAGTCGTTGTCGTTCACCAGCGCCAGCGTCTGGTCGTCCACCACGGTCAGGCCCTCGGCTTTTTCAGCCAGCCAGCCCAGCGCGTTGAGGTCGAGCAGCTCGGTCTTGCGCATCGTCACCACGGTGGAATAGTCGGCGGTTCCCGAAGGCGCCTGCGTGATGCTGCTGATCTCGAGGTTGTGATCCAGCGCCGCAATGTCCGTCGCGTTGGCCGGCAGCTCGACGAGCATCAACTTGTTGAACACCTTGCCGTCGCTTTTGCGCGCCCCCTGCTCGATCACGATGAAGCGGCCATTGCCCAGGCTCACCACATCGCCGAGCTTGGCGTTGCCGGTTCGGTTCTTGTCGTACTGGCTGCCGTCGATCGGGTAGGCGTAGAGCCTGGATGTCTCGGTAGCCGGATCGAACGCGAGCCAGCGCGTGAACTTCGCGATGTGGCGCACATCGGTCTTGCTGCCGCCCGGGGGCGTGGCCTGGATCGACTTGCCCGCGCCGTCCTTCGGATCGATCGGGCTTTGCAAAAAGCCATGCAGCTTGCCGCTGGCCACGTCGAGCGTCAGCCCCTCCATGCCGCGATTGGCACGACGCTGCGCGAGCACCGGCGGCAGGTCGGCGGCGCCGTTGCCGGGGGCGTATTTCTTTTCGATCACACCGGTTGCGATGTTGATGCGTGCAATGAACGGACCGTACTCGTCGCTGGTCCACAGCACGTTGCGGGCCTTGTCGAGCACCAGCGTCTCGGGGTCGAGGCCGTTGGCGTCGTAGTTGGCCTTGGCGGCATCGAACACATAGCGATCGGTCAACGGTGTTTCGCCCGTCGAGCCCACGCCCGACTGCGGAGGCAGGCCGGTGATCTTCTTGCCGGCGTCGAGCTTGAGCGGCAGGCTCGACGAGAGCACTGCACCGGTCTTGCCGATGCGCACAACGCCGAAGCTCGGCGCGAAGGACGGCGCAGGAAACACCTTGCTGATGCTGGTGGCGCCGCCGCCACCGGGCACGGGCGCGGTCGGGCCGTCGCCATTGGGGCCGCGGTCGGTAATGGCATAGAACTCGAGCGTGCCGTCGTCGGCCTTGCCCTTGAACGCCAACCCCGAGCCGTAGGCCGGCAGGAAGCCCGCTGGAAAGTCGGCCCTGGTCTTCTCGTTGTCGCCCTCGTAAGGCACGTTGAAGCTGGCGTCCGCCTGCATCTGGTAGCGGGTCACGTCGATGCCGATGGTGCCGAGCGTGTTGGTCTGCGTCGAGGCTTCGGTCACCGGCGCGGCAAAGCGCGAGGCCAGCGTGTTCTCGAAGTGTTCACGCGCCAGCGTGCGGCGGCTCGAATCGACCATGCGGGCATTGTAGGGAGCGGGCAGCCCTGCGAGCACCGCATTGAGAGCGGTGTTGAAGGCGTCGGCTGCGGCGCCGAAGTCGAGCGCACCGGCCGTCAGGGCGGCCTTGAGCGCCGGGGTCAGGCGAATGCCGTTCGAGGGGTCGCGGTCTTCGTCGAAGCTCTGCAGCGCGAGCAAGCGGTTGACCACTGCGTCGGCCTTCACATTGGTGCCGCCGGCCAGGCTCAACGGGGTGATCGCGTCGCCGCAGGCTGCACTGCCGAGCGCGAGCGCGCCGACGCTGAACACAACGGTCTCACCGTCTTTGCAGGTGAACTCGCCACTGGCGTTGGTGGAGGCCTTGGCCGAGTTGCCGGCAACGTAGTCGAGGCCCTCTACTGCCGCGTCGAGGAAGGTGCCGGTCTTTGACTGCGCAACCGGCGGGTTGGCCGTGCCACCGCCACCGCCACTGCCTCCGCCGGATGCCGGCGGAAACGCCCATACGCCAGTACCGCCGCCATCGCCGCTGCCGCCGCAGGCGCTCAACAGCACGCCGGCACTTGCGAGTGCCAGCCAACCCATCCTCGATCCTCTCGTCTTCCGCATTGCTTGTCCTTGTGATGCGCCGGCGCAAAGGCGCAGGCCCCGGCGATTAGCGCCGAGGCAGATGACAAGTCCGTGAAATTGCAGTCGAAAGGCTGCGGTGGCCGCGCCTTTTTTAGCGCCGGTTCAGCGTTTTGTGCCGTCGCGTTCGCGGTCCTCTCGCTTGATTGCGAGATAGGTTTCGAGTTCGATCTCGTGCAGTTGCCGCGGATACTGCTCGGCCGCCGCAAACCAGGAGCGCTCCCGCCGCTCGGCCGGCGCGCCGGCTTCCGAAGAGAGATAAGTGTCGAGCGTAAGAAAGTAGCGCATCGCATTGCGCTCCACCAGCCCGCGCGCGCCGCGAATGTAGTCGGGCTGCCCATCGGACTCCTTGCCCACCACGGTAAAGCCCACCTTGTTGCGGCCGAAGGTGGCCAGGTAGGCCTGGGTGGCCATGCGAACCATCATGTTGTGGTCGTAGCTGTAGCCAAAATGCAGGAAGCTTCTTCGCTCGTCGAGCGCCACTGCTTCCAGCGTGACGCGGTAGTTGCTGGTGCCCAGCGGCCCGCTCGCCGCGTTCATCTCGACCGACAGGTAATCCGGCGTCGCGTTGGCCACCCGATAGATGAATGGCAACTGAAACGCCTGCTCCACCGGCTTGTCGTAGCGCCGTACGACGAAGAGCGTGAGCATGTCTTGCCCCTGCGGCGTGGTGCCCGCGCGGCACCGGCGATTGTTCACATGCAGCCTCAGCAGTTCGCACCACTGAGACGACTCCTTGAGCGCGGCGCTGATCTCCGGCAGCGGATGGTCCACCACTGCGTAAATGTCGCCCTGCAGCCCGCCGGGCGTTTCAAGTGAATCAAGCTGAACCGGACGCCCGAAGCCGCTGCGCTCGAGCTTGGCCTTCATGCGCTGATGCGTCGTACGCAGCGCCTCTGCGGAAGCGGAGGCCGGCGCAGAAGAAGATTCGGACGGCGCTGTTACCGCGTACGACGAAGCCGCGAGCAGGACAGCCCCCGCCAGGGCGCGCAACCACGAAACCGGCGGAGAGAACAAAGTACTCATGGGGCCACACGATACAACGGGCGGCGAGAATCCCGCCATGCCTCCTTCTCTTACTCCCTTCAAACCGTGAAGCGCCAAGGCCGCCTCGTACGCTGGGAGCCCGAACGGGGTTTCGGCTTCAT
Organism: Variovorax sp. 3319; assembly: GCF_031456585.1. NCBI lineage: Bacteria > Pseudomonadati > Pseudomonadota > Betaproteobacteria > Burkholderiales > Comamonadaceae > Variovorax > Variovorax sp. 3319. The sequence goes on along the minus strand of NZ_JAVDUZ010000011.1, from coordinate 247,066 downwards.
TCGCAGCCCAGAGGTATCCGCGGATGTGTTCGTGCATCTGCGCGATTTCCTCGACCGGCAGGTAAAGCCCGAAGTCGGCATGGCGCTGGGCTTCGAAGAGATACATGTGGGAGGCAAAGGACCGCGAGCGATGGCGGTCTACGCCATTGGCGCCGTCGAGCCTCGAGCTCCGCAGGCAGCACGTACGCGCCAAGCTCCCACATCATCGGGCACGGGCCGCGCTGCAGCCGATTCACGACGCCGCAGCGGCGCCCCGCGCTCCTCCTCTTCATCGTCGATGCTGCCCATGAGCCTGCTGCTCCTGGGTTACCTGGCCCTGCTCGGCTATGGCATATGGACCGCACGCCTGCCGTCGCTTGCCTTGGGCGTGCTGCTGCTGATCAACCTTCTGACCTTCGCTGTCTACGGTTTCGACAAGAGCGCCGCCCAGGCCGGACGCTGGCGCACAGCCGAGAGCAGGCTGCATCTGCTGTCGCTGGCAGGAGGATGGCCGGGTGCGTGGTGCGCGCAGCGGCTCTTTCGCCACAAGTCGCGCAAGGCGAGCTTCATGACGGGCTACTGGGCCACTGTGCTGCTGAATATCGGCGCGGTGGCGGCTTGGGTCGGCAAGCTGTTGCCGGCCGGCCTGCCCGGCGCCTGAACCCGGCTCAGCGCGGCTTGCGGATGCTGCCGCGCGCCGGGCCCGAAGCGGCCTTGCGCCCCGGCGCCGAACCGTTGTCCCGCGGAGGCAGGCCGGTGTGCTGCGTGAGCATGCGGCCCTTCGATGGCTTTGCCGGCGCCAGCCTGACCGGCGCAGATGCCTTGGCATCCTTCGCCTTGGCCGGGGCAACCGGCGCGCTGGTCGAATTTTTGCGCCGCGCACTGGTGTAGCCGCCATCGGTGAGCGGCTGCCACGTTGGAATGAGGTGGTGCTTGCCGTTGCCGATCAGGTCGGCGCGGCCCATGCTCTTGAGCGCCTCGCGCAGCAGCGGCCAATTGTTGGCATCGTGATAGCGCAGAAAGGCCTTGTGCAGGCGCCGGCGCTTGTCGCCGCGAACGATGTCCACCGTCTCGCTGTCGCGCGTGATCTTGCGCAGCGGGTTCTTGTTGGTGTGGTACATCGTGGTGGCGGTGGCCATCGGGCTCGGGTAGAAGGTTTGCACCTGGTCGGCACGAAAGCCGTTCTTCTTGAGCCAGATCGCGAGGTTCATCATGTCCTCGTCGCTGGTGCCTGGATGCGCGGCAATGAAGTACGGAATGAGGTACTGCTTCTTGCCCGCCTCGGCCGAGAACTTCTCGAACATCTGCTTGAACTTGTCGTAGCTGCCGATGCCGGGCTTCATCATCTTGGTGAGCGGGCCCTGCTCGGTGTGCTCGGGCGCAATCTTCAGGTAGCCGCCGACGTGGTGCTGCACCAGTTCCTTCACGTATTCGGGCGACTGCACTGCCAGGTCGTAGCGCAGGCCCGAGCCGATCAGGATCTTCTTGATGCCCCGCAGCGCACGCGCACGGCGGTAGATCTTGATGAGCGGATCGTGGTTGGTGCCCAGGTTCTGGCAGATGCCCGGGTACACGCAGCTGGGCTTGCGGCAGGCGGCCTCGATCTCGGGGCTCTTGCAGCCGAGACGGTACATGTTGGCCGTGGGGCCGCCCAGGTCGGAGATGGTGCCGGTAAAGCCGCTCACGCTGTCGCGAATGGCCTCGACCTCCTTGATGATCGATTCTTCGGAGCGGCTCTGGATGATGCGGCCCTCATGCTCGGTAATGGAGCAGAAGGTGCAGCCGCCAAAACAGCCGCGCATGATGTTCACGCTGAAGCGGATCATCTCCCACGCGGGGATCTTGGTCGCGCCGTCGTGGCTGCCGTTTTCGTCGGCGTAGCGCGGATGCGGGCTGCGTGCATACGGCAGGTCGAACACGTAGTCCATCTCTGCCGTGGTGAGCGGAATGGGCGGCGGGTTGATCCACACGTCGCGCGCCGTGGTGCCCTCGCCGTGCGCCTGCACCAGTGCGCGGGCGTTGCCGGGGTTGGTTTCCAGGTGCAGCACGCGATTGGCGTGGGCATAGAGCACCGGGTCGGCGCGCACCTGCTCGTACGAAGGCAGGCGGATCACGCTGCGGTCGCGCGGCGGCACCTTGATTTTGGCGCGCTGCTGGAGCGCAGGGTTCGGCACGAAGGTGAGCGGCTTGATGGCCGGGTTCACGAGGTTCGCGGGGTTCGCGGGATTGGCCGCCGCAGCGCCTGCTTCGGCAGCTTGTGCCACGGCCTGGGCTTCGTCTTCCTTGGCGCAGGTGGCGCCATTGGCCTTGGCCTGCTCCGAGACCATCAGGTACGGGTTGACGTGGGCCTCCACGCGGCCGGGCTCGTCAACGCTGGTGGAGTTGATCTCGAACCATTCTTCGGGCGTGTCGCGCCGCACGAATGCGGTGCCGCGCACGTCGGTAATTTCATGCACCGGCTCGCGGGCGGCCAGCCGGTGAGCGATTTCGACAATGGCGCGCTCGGCGTTGCCGTAAAGCAGCAGGTCGCACTTCGAGTCGACCACGATCGAACGGCGGACCTTGTCTTGCCAGTAGTCGTAGTGCGCAATGCGCCGGAGCGAGCCTTCGATGCCGCCCAGGATGATGGGCACGTCGTTCCAGGCTTCCTTGCAGCGCTGCGAATAGACGATGGCCGCGCGGTCAGGCCGCGCACCGCCGACGTCGCCGGGGGTGTAGGCGTCGTCGCTGCGAATCTTGCGGTCCGCCGTGTAGCGGTTGATCATCGAATCCATGTTGCCGGCGGTCACGCCGAAGAACAGGTTCGGCTTGCCCAGCGCCTTGAAGGGCTCGGCGCTTTGCCAGTCGGGCTGCGCGATGATGCCCACGCGAAAACCCTGCGCCTCGAGCATGCGGCCGATCACGGCCATGCCGAAGCTCGGGTGGTCGACATAGGCGTCGCCCGTCACCACGATGACGTCGCAGCTGTCCCAGCCGAGCGCGTCCATTTCCTTGCGTGTGGTCGGCAAGAATTTGGCCGTACCGAAGCGGGCCGCCCAGTACTTGCGGTAGCTGGTCAGCGGCTTGGCGGCGCGCGCAAAAAAGGAGACGTCGACGGGGGCGTTCATCAGTGGGAAGTGGGCAGCGCGGCTTGGCGGGCTCGGCGCGGCAGTGGGCAACCCACCATTTTAGGGTTTTCCATCATCTCTGTCGCGTCCGGATGGGTTGGCGCAAGGCCAGCAAGGCCTTTAATTGATTGCCAAAGTCAACCATCAATATGACAATGGCAAGCATGCCGAATGCTCCCGCCACTCCCGATGCCGCCGCCGTCAAGGCAATCCGGCAGTTCAACCGCTTCTACACAAGCCGGATCGGCGTGCTCGATCCGTACCTTGGCAGCGACATGTCGCTCACCGATGTTCGCGTGCTGTACGAACTGGCCCATCGCGAAGTGCCCGTGGCAAGCGAGATCGGACGCGATTTGCGGCTCGATGCCGGCTACATGAGCCGCATCCTGCGCCGCTTCGAAGCCGCCGGCTGGCTCACGCGCGAGCCCCATGCCCGTGACGCGCGGCAAAGCGTGCTGCGCCTTACCGAAGCCGGCCACGCCGCATTTGCGCCGTTGCAACAAAAATCGCGTGACGAGGCAGCCGCCCTTCTCTCACCGCTGCCGCCGCACGACCGCCAGCAGCTGGTCGATGCCATGGCGCGCATCGAGCGCCTGCTCGATCCCGCTGCCGCCCCTGCAGCCCTCACCCGTACCATCGTGCTGCGCGATCCGCTGCCCGGCGACATGGGCTGGGTGGTGCAGCAGCACGGCGAGCTGTATGCGCGTGAATACGGCTGGAACAACGAGTTCGAAGCCTTGGTCGCAGAAATCGTGGCCGAGTTCGTCCGCAAGTTTCAGCCCGGGTGGGAGAAGTGCTGGATTGCAGAACTCGACGGCCAGCGCGTGGGCGCGATCTTCGTGGTGCGCAAATCGGCCACTACCGCCCAGCTGCGGCTGCTCCTGCTGGCCCCTGCGGCCCGCGGCCTGGGCCTGGGCGGGCGCCTCACCGACGAATGCATTGCCTTCGCACGCGCGAAGGGCTACAAAAAGATGGTGCTCTGGACCAACAGCTGCCTGGAGGCCGCGCGCGCCATCTATGCCAAGCGAGGTTTCAAGCTCGACAAGGCCGAGCCCTACGAAGGCTTCGGCCAGCAGCTCGTCGGCGAGACCTGGTCGCTCAAGCTGCAGTAGACGAAGCCGTTCGCCGGCCCTTGGTCCACAGCTTCCTGAGCAAGGGCGCGACCCAAACCAGCACCACCACCGCGGCCAGCGAAGCGGCAATGGGCCGCGACACAAACCCGGCCAGGTTGCCGTCTGACTTGATCATCGAGGTAATGAAGTTCTCTTCGAGCATGCCGCCGAGCACCACGCCAAGAATGGCAGGTGCAATCGGAAAACCGTTTTCTTCGAGCAGGTAGGCCACGATACCGGCCGCGAGCATCACGCCCACGTCGAACAGCGAGTTGTTGATGGCAAATGCACCGACGATGCAGAACAGCAGGATGAGCGGCATCAGCACGTTGCGCGGTACACGCAAGATGCGCTTGGCCACCTTGATGCACAGGATGCCGAGCGGAATCATGATGATGTTGGCGATGATGAACAGCATGAACACCGCATAGATGTTTTGCGGGTTGGTGGTGAACAGCGTCGGCCCCGGGTTGAGGTTCTTCATGTAGAGCACGCCAATGACAATGGCGGTGATCGAGTCGCCCGGAATGCCGAACACCAGCGCCGGAATCCAGGCGCCGGCCAGCGCACTGTTGTTGGCTGAGCCCGATTCGACAATGCCTTCGACATGGCCGGTGCCAAACTTCTCGGGCTCTTTCGAGAACTTCTTGCTCATGGCGTAAGACATCCATGCAGCAATGTCGGCGCCCGCGCCGGGCAATGCTCCCACCGCGGTGCCCAGCACGCTGCCGCGCAATATCTGCACCGGGTACTTCTTGGCCAGTGCCCATTGCCCCGAGAGCACGCGGCCCACTTTTTCGACCACGATCTCGCCCGGCGGCAGCGTGTCGACCGCGAAGCGGATCACCTCCGAGATGGCGAACATGCCGATCATCATCGGGATCATGCCGATGCCGCCGGTCATCTCGGCACTACCGAAAGTGAAGCGCGGAAAACCCGCCGGGTTGCCAAGCCCCACGCAGGCCACCAGCAGGCCCAGCAGCAGCGTGATCATTCCCTTGAGCGGCCGGTCGGATGTAATGAACACCGCGCACGTAAGGCCCAGCAGCACGAGCCAGAAATACTCGAACGAACTGAAGTTGAGCGCAAAGTCGGCCAGCGCAGGCGCCGCAACAATGAGCACCACCGTACCGAAAAGACCGCCGACGGCAGAGAACACCAGCCCCGCTCCCAGCGCCGTTTCTGCCATGCCCTTGCGCGTCATGGCAAAGGCCTCGTCGGTATAGGCGGCCGATGCGGGCGTACCCGGAATGCGAAGCAGGCAGCCCGGAATGTCGCCCGAAAAGATGGCCATTGCGGTGGCCGTCACCATGGCAGCAATGGCGGGAATGGGCTGCATGAAAAAAGTGACCGGCACCAGCAGCGCAACCGCCATGGTGGCCGACAACCCCGGTACCGCGCCAACGAAGAGGCCGTAGAGCGAGGCCAGCACCATCACAAGGATGGTGTAGGGCTCGAAGACCATCGAGAAAGCCTGCAAGAGTGCTGCCGACATGTGTAGAGACCCTCGTTACCAGGCAATGGGCGCCAGCACGCCCCAGGGGAGCGGAACGCGCAGCAGCTTGTAGAACGCTGCATGAATGACCAGCGAGGCAATCAGCGCGACCAGCACCGCGCGGCCTGGCGGCACGCGCATGGTCAGCATCAGCGCCAGCAATGAGATGGCCACGGTCGGCAAGAAACCGAGCCGCTCCGAGGCGAATATGTAGAACAGCACCGATCCGACGACCAGCGCCGCGGCCAGCACATGGCGCGGTGAAGCGGCCCAATCGCCCAGCCGCACCCAGGCCGCGGCATGCCGCTCGCGCCAACCCTTGACCAGCAGCATGGCGCCGCAAAGGCACAGCCCGATGGCGATCAGCCCCGGAAAGAGCGCCGGCCCCACCTGCTGGCCCGGTATGCCCGGATAGCCGCGCACAACGGCAAGCACCAGCCCGCCGAGCACCAGAAGAACGAGCCCGAAGACCGCGTCGTTGAACTTCATTGCGCCGGACCTCCGCCAGGCACGCACGCACGCCGCGCGGCGCTCACTTGACGATACCCACTGCCTTCATGGTTGCGCCAAGCTCGGCGTCGGACTTGGCCATGTAGGCAGCAAATTCATCCGGCGCCGCATAGATCACGCCGAAGCCGCGCGAGGCCATGAAGTCGGTGTACTCCTTGCTCGCCACTACCTTCTTGAGCGCGCCGGCAAGCTTGTCGCGCACGTCGGCCGGAAGGCCCTTGGGCGCAACAATGCCGCGCCAGGCGGCCATCGACCAGTCGCTGCCGATGGAGGCCTTGAGGGTGGGCACATTGGGGTACAGCGCCGAAGGCTTGTCGCTCATGATTGCAAGGCTCTTGACCTTTCCCGCATCGATGAGCGAACGCGCCTCCGGCAGCGAGACCGGTGCAATCTCCACGCCGCCTGCAACCACGTCTTGCAGCCCCGGCGCCGCGCCGTTGCTCGGCACCCACGGCACGGCCGCGGGGTCGATCTTCTGGTCGCGCAAGAGGCCGGCAATGGCCAGGTGCCAGATGCCGCCCTGCCCCGTACCCGAGGCCTTCAACTTGCCGGGGCTGGCCTTGATGGCCGCCAGCAGTTCGGCCACTGTCTTGTAGGGCGCATCGGCGCGCACCTGAATGCCGGCCGGGTCGAGGTTGGCAAGGCCGATGGGCGTGTACGACGCGCTCGTGAGCTGCGTGAGCCCCTGCCAATGCATCATGCCGATCTCGACCGTGGCCATGCCGATGGTGTAGCCGTCCGGCGGCGCGGCGGCAATGGCCGAATGGCCCACCACGCCGTTGCCGCCGGTGCGGTTCACCACGGTGATCGGCTGGCCCAGTTCTTTTTCGAGCAGGCTCGCAATGATGCGCGCCGTGGCGTCGGTGCCGCCGCCCGCGCCCCACGGAACGATCAGTGTGACCGGGCGGCTCGGATACGCCTGCGCTGCCGCGGGAGCCGACCCCGCCAGCATCGCGAGCCCGGCCGCGAGGCCCGCAGCATGGGCAACGAAGGAGCGCCGCGAAAAAACATGGGACGAACTGACACGGGACGAACTGACACGCATGGTTGTTGTCTCCTGGCGAAAGTCATTGGTATGACGTTTGAATGGCCATGCGATTTTTCGCACAGTTCACTCGCCAGAGACATTAGGGTGAACCATCGTGCGCCGCGCGCCGCGGCGTCTTAGGGGTTACTGCATGAACCAGCCGTGGCTCACCACCAGCGATTGCCCCGTGAGCGCGTTGCTCGGAAAAGCCGCGAACATCAACGCCACCCGGGCCACGTCTTCGGTGGTGGTGAACTCGCCGTCGACCGTCTCCTTGAGCATCACGTTCTTGATGACTTGTTCTTCGGTAATGCCAAGCGTCTTCGCCTGTTCCGGAATCTGCTTTTCAACGAGCGGCGTGCGCACGAAGCCGGGGCAGATCACGTTGGCGCGCACGCCATGCCTGGCGCCTTCTTTAGCCACTGTCTTGGCCAGGCCGATGAGGCCGTGCTTGGCGGTAACGTAGGGCGCCTTCAGCAGCGATGCTTCCTTCGAGTGCACCGAGCCCATGTAGATCACGCTGCCGCCACGGCCTTGCGCGTACATGTGCTTGAGGCAGGCCTTGGTGGTGAGAAACGCACCGTCCAGGTGAATGGCGAGCATCTTCTTCCAGTCGGCAAAACTGAACTCCTCGACCGGATGGACGATCTGCACGCCGGCGTTGCTGATGAGAATGTCGATGCCGCCAAAGGCCTTGGCCGCTTCTTCGACCGACGCGTTGACTTGGTCTTCGCTGGTCACATCCACCGCCACGCCGATGGCCTGGGCGCCCGAGGCGTTCAATTCCTCGGCCGTCGCATCGGCGGCTTGCTTGTTGAGGTCGGCAATGACGACCTTGGCGCCTTCGCGCGCAAACAGAACGGCAATTTCCTTGCCGATACCGCTGGCCGAACCGGTGATGTAGGCGACCTTGTCCTTGAGTTGCATGGTGAACGTCCTTGAGGTTGAAGAAGAAAAGAAGCAGAGGAAAAAAGCTGCAAGATTCGGGCGAGCGCTCTGCTCGAGGCCTTTTGAATCAGCGCGACAACCCGGGCCGCTTGATTCGCCCTACACCGGGTTCGCCCAGGTCGAAGGTGGTCACGCCGTTTACCGTGGCGTCGCTGCGCAGCGTTTCAGGGTGCGCAAGCGTTCGCCGCATGTCGCGCGCGCCGGCTTCCCAATGCTCTTCGACGGCGGCGCGGGAGAACTCGTAGTCTTTCGATTCGGCCTCGTAGGGCTTGTCCCGGTAGATCAGGTGAAAGATGTCGATCGGGTGATGCGTGAGTTCGGCCTGCACCGCAAGCACCGAAGGATCGTTGCGCAGGTTTGCGGGCAGCTTGGAGATAAGGTCTGCAATGGCCTGCTGCAGGTTCAGGTTGGCTGCCAGCGCATCGGTGTTCATGCGGGTGCGGCTCGAGTAGGTGATGTCCTTCTGCCGCTCGAGCACACCCGAAAGCGTGCGCGGCATTTCGCCACGCGCATTGAAAAGATCGACCTGCAGCACCACCAGCGGCTCGGAGCGCGGATGAATGTCGAGCACGTATTGCAGCGGTGTGTTCGAGACGATGCCGCCGTCCCAGTAGTCGTCGCCGTCGATCGTTACCGGCGCAAAGCCGGGCGGTAGTGCGCCGCTGGCCATGATGTGCTCGGGGCCGATGCGCTGGCGCGTGTTGTCGAAGTACACCGAATTGCCGGTGCGCACGTCGACCGCGCCCACGCTGAAGCGCGCCTCGCAGGCGTTGATGCGGTCGAAGTCGACCAGGCGCTCCAGCGTGAGCTTGAGCGGCGCCGTGTCGTAGTAGCTTAGAAGCGGTGCCGCGGCGCCCATCAATAGCGCAGGCGAATAGCGCGGTTCGAAGAAACCCGGAATACCGACCAGCATTGCCATGGAAGCGCTCCACTGGTTCTGCGCGGCGCGGTCGCCCAGCCATGCCGGCAGGCGCTGCGCCGGCCCGGAAGACACCAGATGCCAGAACTCCCGCAGCCGCTCGACGCGCTTCTCGGGCGCGTTGCCCGCAATCAGTGCGGCGTTGATGGCGCCGATGGAAACGCCGGCAATCCAGTGCGGCTGCAGATCGGTTTCGCTGAGGGCGGCATACACGCCGGCCTGGTAGGCGCCGAGGGCGCCGCCGCCCTGCAGAACCAGCGCCTTGCGCGCATGGCGCATGTCTTCACGCGGGGCGGCAAAGGGGCTCTGGCTTTGGCCCTGGGTCTTCTTGCTTGCGTTGCGGGCTCTCTGGGGCTTCTTCGTCGTCATATGGCGTCATTTGACACCAGCCCCAAGACCGCAAGCTGACCACTGCTCCCTACATCTTGGGCAGCATCTGTCCCCGGATTTCGCCCGCCGGGTTGGCGGCGGTGTGGATGTTGGCGTACCACTTGCCCGCGACCAGGTCGGCTGCCTGTGCCGGCGTGAGCGTAGCCTGGCCTTCGATCGGGCTTTGGGCGCTGGCAAAAGGCAGCACCACGCCGGCGTTGGCGCCTGCAGCCGCGGGGCCGTGGAAGTGACCCGCCGTTGCCGGGCCGCTGAGGCCGCTGTAGGTGATCTTGTATTTCAGGACATTGGTGTCCCTGTTGAGCCAGGCCTCGGCCAGCCCGCTGCCGCGCGTCATGTTGGGCGGCACTTCGCTGGCGGCGTTCATGGTGCCGCTGAAGCTCGCGACATTCGACTTCGACATCATCCCGCAGCCCGCCAGCGCAGCGCTGGCCACCCCGGCAATGAGGGTTGCGCGCAAAAAGGTGCCATATCGGTTCATGAGCTTTATCTCCTGAGTTATGAAACCGCTACAGCATAGGCAGCGCGCGCGCATACCGGTGTCGGCCACCACCGCGACTTTTACAGCAGGCTTTCGGCCGCTACGCAGCACCGCAAGCTGAAAGAGAATGCGCCGATGATCCCTGCCAACCTTTCCACCGCCCGCGACGTGGTCGACTTCTGGCGCAATGCCGGGCCCGACCGATGGTTTGCCAAGAACGATGCCTTCGACGCCGAATTCGGCCAACGCTTTCTGGCCACGCATGAAGCCGCGGCCGTTGGGCAGCTCGACCATTGGGCCAACGATGCCGAAGGCGCGCTCGCCCTGATGGTGCTGCTCGACCAGTTTCCGCGCAACACCTGGCGCGGCAGCGCGCGCATGTTCGCCACGGATGCCAAGGCCCTTGCCATTGCCCGCCAGGCCATAGAGGCCGGGCTCGACCTGAAGGTGGACGAGGCATTGCGGCGCTTTTTCTACCTGCCCTTCATGCACTCCGAATCGCTGGCGGAGCAGGAGCGCTCGGTCGAGCTCAACGCCGCACTCGACGCCAACACGCAGCGCTTTGCGGTATTGCACCGGGACATCATTGCGCGCTTCGGCCGCTTTCCGCATCGCAACAAGCTGCTCGGGCGCACCAGCAGCACCGAGGAACAGCGCTATCTGGACGAAGGCGGATTTGCCGGCTAGCGCTGGGGCAGCGGCTCCGACCGCGTCGGCGACGGGTTTGCTTGCGCGGCGTCCTTCGCGTTCCTGAGGGAGCCGTAAGTCTTGGCATACACCCAGGTGAACTCGGCGCCCAGAAGAAAGATCTGCGCCGAGTAATACACCCACACCAGCACCACCACCAGCGAGCCCGCGGCGCCATAGCCCGAGGCAACGCTGCTCTTGCCGATGTACAGCCCGATGAGGTGCTTGCCAATGGTGAAGAGCAGCGCCGTGACCGCAGCTCCCACCCACACGTCGCGCCACTGCACTTTGGCGCGCGGCATGATCTTGTAGATCATGGCGAAGATCACCGTCACCATCGCAAAGCTGAAGACGAAGTTCACCACTTGCGCCAAGGTCGCCCAGGCTCCGAACACCGGCGACCACCACTTGCCCAGCGCGGCCAGCGCCGCGCTCGCCACCAGCGACACCATGAGCAGGAACCCGATGCCCATGATCATGCTGAACGACAGTAGCCGCACGCGCAGCAAGTTGAAGAGGCCCTTGTTCTTCGCGCGGGCCGGTGCGCGCCAGATCCGGTCGAGCGCGTCTTGCAGCTCGCCAAAGACGGTGGTCGCGCCGATCACCAGCAGGCCGATGCCCACCACGGTGGCCACGATGCCTTCGGCCGGCTTGTTGACCGCCTGCAGCATGCCCTGCACCGCGGCCGCGCCCTGCTCGCCCATGAGACCCGAAAGCTGCAGGAAGATCTCGCCTCGCGCCGCCTCCTGGCCGAACACCAGGCCGGCCACGGCAATCACGATCAGCAGCAGCGGCGCAATCGAAAACACCGTGTAGTAAGCCAGCGCGGCGCCCATGCTGGGCGCATAGTCGTTCGACCAGGAGGCTACGGCCTCCTTGCACAGATCTAAAAGCGCGCGCATTTGCATGACCATGGAGTGTCCCTTCGAGCGGCACAAGGGCATGTCAGCCCGGGGCCCGGCATGTTGCAGGTAGGCCTACGATAATCGCTGCACATGCATCCGTCCCCCTCAGGCGCGGCGGCGCCGTCCGCCCCTCCGCAACCGAAGTCGCCACGCGACCTTTTTGTTTCATTCACCTGGCTCGCGCTGCAGGGATTCGGTGGCGTGCTTGCAATCGTCCAGCGCGAAATGGTCGAAAAAAAACGCTGGCTCACGCCCGAGCAGTTCCTTGAAGACTGGGCCGTGGCCCAGGTGATGCCGGGGCCCAACGTGGTCAACCTTGCACTGATGATCGGCGACCGGTACTTCGGGCTCCGCGGCGCCATAGCCGCAGTGGCCGGCATGCTCGCGATACCGCTGGTCGTCATCCTCATGCTGGCCGTGCTCTACGCCCACTACGCCGGCAACCCGCAGGTGGCGGGTGCGTTGCGCGGAATGGGCGCGGTCTCGGGCGGACTCATTGCCGCCACCGGCATCAAGCTGATTCCGCAGCTGCGCAAGCATCCGCTGGGCTTTGCCGCCTGCCTGGTGTTCGTGGCGCTGGTGTTCGGCGCCATTGCGCTTCTCAAGATTCCTCTCGGCTGGGTGCTGCTTGCGGTAGGCGGCATGGCTTGCGCGTGGACGTGGCGGAGGATCGCACCATGAACCCGATCGTGATGCATTGGCACGACTGGCTTGCGCTCTTCGGCCAGTACCTGCTGCTTTCGCTGCTGTCGATCAGCGGCGCCATCACCACCGTGCCCGACATGCACCGCTACCTGGTTGCGCAGCACGGCTGGCTTACCGATGCGCAGTTCAGCTCGTCGGTTGCCATTGCACAGGCTGCGCCGGGCCCGAACGTGCTCTTTGTGGCACTCATGGGCTGGAACGTGGGGCTCAATGCGGGCGGCGGCACCGGCGCCGGGCCGGGCGCCTGGCTGCTCGGCTTGCTCGGGCTTTCGGTCACGATGGTCGGCATCATGCTGCCGAGCACCACCCTCACCTACCTTGCCACCCGCTGGGGCCACCGCAACCGCGACAAGCGCGGCGTGCGCGCCTTCAAGCAGGGCATGGCGCCGGTGGTGGTGGGTCTGCTGATTGCCACCGGCTGGGTGCTTGCGGCGGGCAACCATTCCGGCGACGCGCCGGCCTGGCACCTGTGGCTGCTGAGCGCGGTCGCTACGCTCGTCGTCTGGCGCACGCGCATTCACCTGCTGTGGCTGCTCGGCGCGGGTGCGCTGCTGGGTGCCGTGGGCTTCGTCTGATTTTTTCGTTCTCTCCCTCTCAGGAAACACACTCATGTCGCAACTGCGCTCACTGGGCCGCTCGGGCCTCCTGGTTTCACCGCTTGCCTTCGGTGGCAACGTGTTCGGCTGGACGGTGGACGAAGCCACCTCGTTCCGCCTTCTGGATGCCTGGCTCGATGCAGGCTTCAACTTCATCGACACGGCCGACGTGTATTCGAGCTGGGTGCCCGGCCACACCGGCGGCGAATCCGAAACCATCATCGGCAAATGGCTCAAGCAAAGCGGCAAGCGCAACCGCGTGGTGCTGGCCACCAAGGTCGGCAAGCCCATGGGCGAAGGCAAGGTGGGCCTTTCGCCTGCGTACATCCGCGAGGCTGTGGAAGCTTCGCTCAAGCGCCTGCAAACGGATTTCATCGACCTGTACCAGTCTCACGACGACGACACGGCCACGCCGCTGGAAGACTCGCTGGGCGCTTTCGACGAGCTCATCAAGGCCGGCAAGGTGCGCGCCATCGGCGCCTCCAACTACAGCGCGCCGCGGTTGGCCGAAGCGCTTGACGTGTCCGAGCGGCTGGGCATTGCGCGCTACGAAAGCCTGCAGCCGCTCTACAACCTGTACGACCGTGCGGTGTTCGAAGACGAGCTGGAGCCGCTGTGCATGAAGCGCGAAGTCGGCGTCATCAATTTCTATGCGCTGGCGGCCGGCTTCCTGACCGGAAAATACCGCACCGAAGCCGACGCCTCCAAGAGCGCACGCGGCGCCAACACCACCAAGAAGTACCTGAACCCGCGCGGGCTGCGCATTCTCGAAGCGCTGGACAAGGTCGCCCAGCAGTACAACGCCAAGCCGGGCCAGGTTGCAATTGCATGGCAGATCGCGCGGCCTTCGGTTACGGCGCCCATTGCCAGCGCAACTTCGATTGCCCAACTCGAAGAACTGGTCGTGGCCACACAGCTGAAGCTGGACGCCGGCACCATCCAGATGCTCGACCGGGCCAGCGAAGAAGCCTAGCCGTCGACCGGGTTCAGCGGGGTCGAAAGAATCCGCTGATAGAAGGCCACGTCGAGCCAGCGGCCAAACTTGAATCCGGCCTGCCGCACGGTGCCGGCATGTTCGAAGCCCAGCCGTTGGTGCAGGCCGATGCTGCCGGCATTTGCGGCATCGATGGCGCCCACCATCACATGCACGTCGCGAGCCGCCGCCTCGTCGATGATCGCCTCCAGGAGCGTGCGGCCGAGGCCGGCGCCACGGTGCCCGGCCTCTACGTACACCGAGTGCTCCACCGTGTACTTGTAAGCCGGAAAGGCGCGAAACGCACCGTAGCTCGCAAAACCCAGCAGCTTTCCGTTCTCGTCTTCAGCGCCGATTACCGGAAAGCCGTTGGCGCGCTTGGTGGCAAACCACGCCACCATGCTCTCGGGCGTGCGCGGCTTGTAGTCGTACAGCGCGGTCGAGTTGACGATGGCTTCGTTGAGGATGGCGAGAATCGCGCCCGCGTGGGCTTCTTCGGTGCAGGGGATCAGGCGCATGTTTTTTTCCTTTCAGGCGAAAGCCGAGTGTTGAACAGTCTGCCCCATATAGGCGTGCGATTGCCTCACGCGCCAGGCAGGGAGTAGTAGGCAAGTTCCCACATCGACTGGCGACGAAGGCTTGGGCTGCCCTGGCCGACGGTCGGGATACTGCGAGGCATCACAGTTTCGGGGGAAACAAGCATGTCCTTTGTGCTCTACATGATCGGTTTTCTGATTTTCCTGGCCGGCCTCGCCTGGGGCGCTTCGGTTGCTGGCGTGCCCACGCTGTACATCGGCATTGGCGCGCTGATCATCCTGGGCATCGGCATTTTCAGCGCCGTGGGACGCACGCGCAGCAAAGACCCGTCTTGACCGAATAGCCCTGCGGCCGATCTTCAAGATGCGGCAACGGCTTCCTTGACGAAGTCGGCATACGTGCGCAAGGGACGGCCGAGAACGGCCTGCAGGCGATCCGCCGCACCCTCCGCGCGCATGCCGAACTTCTGGATACCGGCCATCATCAGGCGCATGTCGTAGGCAAGCCAGGCCGGCCCGAGCGCGGCCATTTGCCCTTCGAACGCGGCCACGTCATCCCCGCCGTAAGCTACCGTGCGACCGAGTGCGGCGCTCCATATTCCGGCCACCGATTCTCCTGTCAGCAACTCTGGCCCAACCAGTTCCAGCGTTGTGTGCGGCAATGGCGCGGGCGCGCGATCGCGGCGCAGCAATTCGGCCACTGCCGCGTCGGCGATGTCTCGCGCATCGATCATCGCCACGCCCGCCGAGCCGATCGGCATCGGGTACACGCCGTAGCCCTGGATCACCTGCTGGACCATGCGTTCGTTCTGCATGAAGTAGGCCGGACGCAGGATGGTCGTCGGAATGCCCAGGCTTTCGATCATTCGCTCGACCGTGTGCTTGCCGGTGAAGTGCGGCACGTTGGTGAACTTGTCTGCATGAATGACCGACAGGTAGACGATGCGCTCGATGCCAGCCTCGCGCGCCAGGTTCAGCGCAACCAGGGCTTGCGTCACTTCGTCAGGCGTCACGGCGTTCAGCAGAAACAGCGTGCGCACGGACGACAATGCCGCGCGCACTGAAGGCACGTCGGTCAGGTCGCCGACGACTTCCTCGACGCCGGTTGGAAAGCTTTGCTTGCCGGGTGTGCGAACGAACGCGCTGACTTCGGCGCCGGCATTGGCCAGGCCTTGGACGACGAGGGAACCGATGGTGCCGGTGGCACCTGTGACGAGGATGCTCATGAAAATCTCCAGGGTGGTTGAGTGAAAGAATTGAGCTGAATGAACAAGGCGAAGGCGTCGATCAACGCGAGAAGTCCGCGACGACCTTGCCGATGCGAGGGGCGGTGCGGTTGCCTTCAATGGCCGCGGGAATGTCGTCGAAGCCCACGGCTTCGCCTACCGTCGAGACCAGCGTGCCTTGCGCGACCTCGGCCGCGAGGCGTTCCAGCAAGGCGGCATCCGGTTTGTTCATGAACCACAGTCCACGGCGGCCGGAAGGCGTGCGTGCAAGGATGTCGGGCGAGGTCGTGCCGACAATGGCGCCGTTCTTTGCCAGCACCTGCCATGAGCGATCGAGCACTTCGCCGCCGACGTAGTCGAGCACCAGGTCGATGCCCTCGGCGACCGATTCGAAGCGCTCGCTCAGGTAGTCGATGACGTGGTCTGCGCCCAGGCTGCGCACGTAGTCGACGTGCGCCGTAGAGGCAGTTGCGAAGACTTCGGCACCAGCCTGCCTGGCGTACTGCACGGCATAGCCGCCCAAGCCTCCCGCCGCACCGTGGATCAGGATTCGCTGGCCTGCGGCAATCGGGCCCGCGTGGTGCAAGCTTTGCCAGGCGGCAACGGCAGCCACGGGAATGGCGGCTGCATGTACGTCGTCCAGGTCTGGCGGCGTGCGCACCAGGTTCGCTTCGTCGACCGCGACGAAATCGGCATAGGCACCCAGGCCGCCGAGCGGTCCCATGACGCGATCGCCAATGTGAAAGCGCGAGGCGCCGGCGCCGACTTCCTCGACGACACCCGCCAGTTCGATGCCCAGCACGGCAGGCAGCTGAAGCGGAAAGGCCTCGCGGACAAAGCCTTCTCGAACCTTCCAGTCGAGGCCGTTCACGCCAGCAGCCCGAAGGCGGACCAGAACCTGGCCCGGGGCGGCTGTGGGCCTTGCGATCTGGGCGATCTCGGCGGCGTCTGCACCGCCATAAGCACGAATCAGCACGGCACGTTGAGTGGTAGCGGTCATTTCAATTTCCTTGTATCGAAGTTGCGATAGGGAGAAGATAGGCCGTTGCACCATCAAAACGAAGATGCAAAAATGTAGACACCTCGTTTCAAATACGGAACACTCATGGATCTGAACGCATTGAGCGACTTCGCGCTGGTCGCGGCAAATGGAGGCCTCGGAAAGGCAAGCCGCGCCAGCGGAAGATCCAAGGCGACGCTGTCCCGCCGCATCGCCGACCTGGAAGAGCAGCTCGGCGTGCGGCTCATCGAGCGCAGCGCACGTGGGCTCAAGCTCACCGAAGCCGGGCAGCTGCTGATGGATCGCACCGAAGCGCCGATGCACGAAGTGGCCGACGCCATGACCTCCGCTCGCGAGGGCTTGTCCGTACCGCGCGGGCGCCTGCGCATTGCGTCGCCGGTGCTGTTCTCCCAACTTGCAATGGGCCGGATCTGTGCCGAGTTCTGCGCCGTTTACCCAGAGGTCGCGTGCGAGGTGGTGGCTGACGACCGGATGGTCGATCTGGTCGAAGAGCAGTTCGACGCCGCGATCCGGATCAACCCGAGCCCGGACAGCAGCCTGGTGGGCCGGTGCTTCGCCAGGGATCGGCTGGTGGTTGTGGCCGCGCCCTCGGTGCCCATGCCAGCGCCGGGCAAGGCGAGCCCCGTTCCAGGCATCGTTTCAACCAACTATCAGGCCGGAAATTGGACGCTCGACGATGGGCGGCTTGTGCTGGAGCCGGTTCCAAGGCTCAGGCTTTCTTCGTTCCTGATGATTCGCGATGCAGCGGTTGCCGGTGCCGGCGCCGCCCTGATGCCGCAGTCGATCGCGTGGGCCCAGTTGACGCGCGGCGAACTGGTTCAGTGGGGCACGGTCTCGGGCGCGGAGCCCGCGCTGTGGGTCCTGCATACATCGCGGCGACTGCCCGCGCCGAAGGTTCGGGCGTTCGTCGAATTCATGTGCGCGCGATATCCGCAGGGCTCCCTCGTACTGAACGGCTAAAAGACCATTCGACGGTCCGGCTTCAGGCGCTGCGCTGGCGCATTGCCTCGTATAGGCACACGCCGCTAGCCACCGAGACGTTCAGGCTTTCGACCGCGCCGGCCATCGGAATGCTCACCAGCTCGTCGCACGTCTTGCGGGTGAGCTGGCGCATGCCCTCGCCTTCGGCGCCAAGCACAAGCGCCAGCGGCCGCTTGAAGTCGCTCTGGTAGATGGTGCCGGGCGCATCGTCGCTCGTGCCAACGCACCAGATGTTGCGTTCCTTCAGTTCGTTCAGCGTGCGCGCAAGGTTGGTCACCATGAAGTACGGAACGGTTTCGGCGGCGCCGCTGGCCACCTTGGCAACGGTGGCGTTGATGCCGGCCGCATGGTCCTTGGGTGCGATGACCGCGTGCGCGCCTGCGCCGTCGGCCACCCGCAGGCAGGCGCCGAGGTTATGGGGGTCGGTCACGCCGTCGAGCACCAGCAAAAGGGGCACAGTGCCGGCTTCTTCGAGGCCCTCCAGCAGTTCGTCGAGGGAGCGGACCTGTGCAACGGGTTCTACGCGCGCCACAACGCCTTGGTGGCCATGGCTGCCGCTGAGCTTGGCAAGGCGCAGCCCATCGGCCTCGACGAGCCGAACGCCGGCTTCCTGCGCGCGGGCAATGAACTGTTTCATGCGCGCATCACGCCGGCTGGCGTCGAACATCACTTCGAGCACCGATTTCGGCGCGGTCTTGATGCGCACGCCCACGGCATGAAAGCCGAAGATCACTTTGGGAGAAGACATCCCCCGATTATCGAGGGCTGCGCGCCTGCTCTTTCAGGCAATCTTCAGGCGATCGGCAATCCGCTGTGCGCCCGGGTTTTCTCGTCGTGCAGTTCCTGCACGGCGAGCGCGTTCGGATGCACGCTCGCGCTGTTGCCGGCGCTCTCCAGGTACTGGCAGGCGGAATGGCTCTCGGCGGCCCCTTCATAGCGCGCGATCCAGGCATCGCGCACCGGCAGCTTTTCGGGCGAAACGGGCCAGACGCCCGGTTGCGGGCGCATGTGCTCACCGATGCCGATGCGCCAGGGCTTGGCGCTCAGGCGGGCGCGAAAGCAGTTCTGGTTGCGGCACATGCGCGCGTAGGTCTTGTCGGCGCCAAGCGCTTCGAAGCATTCGGCCACGGCCTGGTCGGAGGGGCTGAAAACGTCGTGCATCGCCAGCACCCGAAAGCCTGCCGGCGTGCGGTAAAGGCGCAGGTGCCAGTCGGGGTGCTGTTGAACGAAGCGCCCGATGCGCTCGGCCGCGCGCTTTTCAGGCGCGGGGTTGCCGCTGGCCTCGCCCCGCTTCCTGGCCAAGCCAATACGGTAGGCGACGATGAAGACCACGACGGCGGCAATCAGCCCGCCCAGCCAGGTCTTGGCGGTCCACCCGCCGACAATGCCCGCGATGAGCGCGGGCGCCAAAGCAAAACCCACCACGCTGCCGCGCAACGGTTCGTCGAAGTCGATGTCGACGAAAAGCACGTCAGGCGTATTGAGACAGCGCGCGCCGTAGCTGTTGCGCGTGATGATGGTGTCGCCCTGCCGCTCGACAATTTCTTCGCGAATGGGCACGCCCCTGGCGCCGTTGTAGGCCTGCTTGCGCTCGCGGCGATTGAGTTCTTCACCGGCGGCGATGCGGTCGAACGCCTCTCGCGTGCGCTGGTCGGCGTGCATTTGCGCTGCAATCGGGCTGTCGTCCGACCAGCCGTAGCGCCGCACGGTGATCTGCTTGCCGGCCACCCGCTCCTGAATTCGGCCTTCGGCCCAGAACTGGGGAACGATCATGCCTCGAGCGAGGCCACGAGCACAGGCTTGGACTCATTGAGCGCCATGCGTCCGGCTTCAATGGTGATGCGGCGCTCGCACTGGGCCGCTATGCCGCGGTCGTGTGTGACGAGCACGAGCGTGGTGCCCAGCTCGCGGTTCAGGTCGAACATCAGCCGCATGACCTGTTCGCCGGTCGCAAAATCGAGGCTGCCCGTGGGCTCGTCGGCCAGCAGCAGGGCCGGCTGCACCACGAAAGCCCGGGCCAGCGCCACGCGCTGTTGTTCGCCGCCCGAAAGCACCTTGGGATAGTGGCCGAGGCGCTGCCCGAGCCCCACGCGCCCGAGCATCTCGGTGGCGGCCTTGCGCGCGTCCTTGCGGCCGGCCAGTTCCAGCGGAAGCATCACGTTTTCGAGTGCGCTCAGGTTGCCGAGCAACTGGAAGCTCTGGAACACGAAACCCACTCGCTGGGCCCGGAGGGCGGCGCGCGCGTCCTCGTCGATGGCAAAGATGTCGTCGCCCGCGAGCTTGACCGTGCCGCGCGTGGGGGTGTCCAGCCCGGCAATGATCGACAGCAAGGTGCTCTTGCCGGAGCCCGAAGCCCCGACGATGGCAGCGGTTTCCCGCGCGCCCAGGGTGAAATCGATGTCCTGCAGAATGTCCAGCGTACCGGTCGAGTCTGTTACGGACTTGAACACGTGCTCGACGGCGACAATGGCTTCAGACGGGAGTTGGGACATGGAAAGGCTTTTCGTTTTGAATCGACGTGACTTTATCTTGACCGCCGCCGCGTCCGGAATTGCAGGGACATCGGCACTGGCGCAGGCCCAGCCTGCAGCGGCTCGCAAACCGGTCATTCTGGTGCTTGGCGATTCGCTCAGCGCCGAATACGGCCTCAAGCGCGGCGAAGGCTGGGTGCCCCTGCTCGAGAAGCGCCTAGCGGAGCAAAAGATCGCGGCCACGGTGGTCAACGCCAGCATCAGCGGCGACACCAGCTCGGGTGGGCGAGCCCGCTTTGCATCGCTGCTGGCGCAGCACAAGCCCAGCCACGTGGTGGTTGAGCTGGGCGCCAATGACGCCCTGCGAGGCCTGCCACTTCAGAACACCGAGGAAAACCTGCTGCAGATCACCAAGTCAGCCCAGGCGGCCGGCGCCAAGGTGCTGATCGTGGGCATCCAGGTGCCGCCCAACTACGGCGGGGACTACACGCGCCGCTTCGAGGCGGTATTCGGCAAGGTGGCCAGCACGACCAAGGCAGCACTGGTGCCCTTTCTTCTGAAGGGCGTTGCCGACGCACCCGATGCGCTTGCGCTGTTTCAGGCAGACCGCATTCATCCTACGGCCGCGGCGCAGCCCCAGCTGCTCGACAACGTGTGGCCTGAACTGCGCAAGCTGCTTGCCGCAAAGTAGGCTTGGCACAAACACAAAAAAAGCCGCTGCGAGCTCGAAGGCCGCAGCGGCTTTTTTTGATTGGAAGCTTCGATTGGGAATCAACCGTTCTTGGTGGGCAGGTCGGGCACCGTCGGCGGATCGCGTTCGAGCGAGGCCACGTCGGTTTCTGGGTCGCCCGGGGCGAGCCCTTCGCTGCTTGGAGAGAGCTTGCGATTTGCCTTCTCGCGGAGCTTCTCTTCCTTTTTCTTCTTCTTGGCCAGCTCCTTCTGGCGCTTTTCGTAGCCGTAATTTGGTGTTGCCACTGCTTCTCCTTGAGGCGAGACAGTCACGGTGACTGTGCGTAGCCTACTGTAAGCGATAACGGTGCAGTCTCAAGGCACGGGGTCGGGCGGTGTTTCGAACTCGAACACACCTTGCAAACCTGGATAGCGCTGGTGCATGAACCAGCCCATGGCGGCAGCGCCGGCGACCATTGCCAGGACCAGGGCGGCCACCATCCAGCCGACGTGTTCCCCGAGCGGCCACAAGAAGAACACGGCCCCCGCCGGCACCAGCGCGGCAAGGGAAGAAAGCCACATCCACCGCCTGGGGGCCAGCATGGGCTCCCAGGTCTGCGGGTCGATGCCGGCGTCGATGAACACCTCGGCAGCAAAGCGCAGCCGTGGCCTTGGCTGGGTGGCAAGCCGCAGCAGCAAGGCGCGCAGGAGAGCGGCCCGGTTGCGAAAGCGCAGCACGCGGGTGGCGTCCGTGGTGAGCGCCAAAGGCAGCCTGACTTCGGCGGTTTCGCCACTGCCTGCAGCCCGATGGAAAACCAGCCGCTTGACGATCGCATCGCTTGAAGTGAATTCGGTTTCCACATCATGCAGGCCAGTGCGAACGCGGCACACCTCGTGCCAGGCCAGCGCCTGCACCACATCGGCGTCGCCCCAGCGCATGCCCTCGGAATCGATGCGGATCGAGGCTTGGCCCACGCGCGAAAACCGCCTCAGCAGATACCAGAGCCCGCCGCCCAGCCCCGCGACCAGCGCGAGCACCGCCAGCGCGACGATCCCTTCGTTGCCGTGCAGGTTCGACCAGTCGTCCTGCAGCAGCACTGCGGCGCCCAAGGAGAGTGCAATCAGCGCGAAAAAGGCCACCATGCCGCCGAGCAGGAGCCGCGTGGCCGTGACGTCTGGCTCACCCTCCAAGTGGCCGCCCTGCGCCAGGGCCACAATCACGCTGGCCGGGACCTTCAGCACTCTCGGCGCGACGATGCTGGCCGTTCGTGCAGGCGCGACGTCGCGCACGGCTTGCGCGGCGATGGGCTGGGACTGGAGATCACGGTTGCGAGTGCGGTCGCGATGCCGCCTGGTTGCCATGGAGCGCTGTGCCACGTTCCTACATCTGCAGCAGCGCCTGCTGCAGATCGGCCCGCAGGTCTTCCACGTCTTCAAGGCCAACAGAGAAACGCACGAGCGTGCCCTTGTGCGGCCAGGGAGCCACGCTGGCGTCGCGCATCAGGCCGATGTCGTAGGGCACCACCAGGCTGACCGGGCCGCCCCATGAATAGCCGAGCCGGAACAGGTTGAGGCTGTCGCAGAAACGGTCGACTTGCTCGGTGCTGTAGCGCTCGTCGAACACGATCGAGAAGAGGCCTGCGGCCAGGTCGGTCTTACCGCACAGCGCGCGCCAGTTCGCATGGCCCGGCGATTCTTCGAGTGCCGGGTGGAGCACCTGTGCGATCTCCTCGCGCCCGCTGAGCCATTGCGCCAGTTCGCGCGCCGCACGGTCGTGCGCGGCGTAGCGCAGCCCGATGCTGGGCAGCGACCGCAGCAGCGTCTCCACGTCGCCCACGCCAACGCCGAACCCCATGCGCATGTGGGTGAGCTTGAGCGCGCGGTGCAGCCGCTCGTCGCGCGTGATGACACTGCCCATCAGCACGTCGCCGCCGCCGCTCGGGTACTTGGTGAGGGCATGCACTGAGATGTCCACGCCCTGCCCGCTGCCGTTGAAATCGAAGGGAGCGAATGCGAGGCCCGCGCCCCACGTGTTGTCCAGCGCCGTGACTACGCCGCGGGCGCGGCAAATGTTCACCAGGGCCGGCAGGTCGGGAAACTCCATCGTGACCGAGCCCGCCGCCTCCACCCACACCAGCCGCGTGCGATCCGATAGCTTGGCCTGCAGATCGGCCGGGTTCATGGCGTCGTACATGCGGTGCGTAATGCCGAAGTTGGCCAACTCGCCGGTGGCCAGCGCCTTGTTGGGGCCGTAGGCGTTGTCGGGAATCAGCACCTCGTCGCCGCTCTTCAGGAAAGCGAAGGCGACCAGCGAAATGGCAGCAAGCCCGCTCGGCACCAGCAGGCATTCGGTGCCGCCTTCGAGCGTGGCCAGGCGCTCTTCGAGGGTGAAGGTGGTCGGCGTGCCGTGCAGGCCGTAGGTGTAGCCGGCCTTGGTTTTCCAGTCGCGTGCGCGCATGGCGGCCACGTCGGCAAAAAACACGGTCGAGGCCTTGTAGATCCCCGGCTGCGGCGCGGCAAAGTTGGCCGGCGGGCGGTAGGGGTGGTGAATCAGGGTCGTGGAAGGCTTGCTCATGGCCCCGATGCTAGCGCGGCGTTCCGCCGCACAATGCGCCGAGGGGCAACAGCCGGTTTTTCACTTCACACGAAAGGCAGCTTCCATGGCCATCCACGAGCTTTTTCCGTACCTGTGCGTTGACGATGCCGGCGCGGCCATCGACTTCTATTGCAAGGTCTTCGAGGTGAAGGAGATCTTCCGGCTTACCGAACCAGGCGGTCGGATCGGGCATGCGGAACTCGACTTTCACAATGGCGCCATCCTGATGATTTCGGACGAGTTCGCCGAGTACAACATCCACAGCGCCAGGACGCTGGGCGGCACCGCCGTAACGCTGCACCTGCATGTAGACGATGCGGACGCCGTGGTGGCGCGCGCCGTGGCGGCTGGCGCCACGTTGGACATGCCGCCGCAAGACCAGTTCTATGGCGAGCGATCGGGCGTGTTCCGCGACCCGTTCGGGCACCGCTGGAACGTGGGCCACAGCATCGAGAAGCTGACGCCGGAAGAAATGCAGCGGCGCTATACCGCGATGTTCGATTCCGATGGGGCGTAGCCCCTGCCTCATTCGAAACCTACCCGCGTATCGGTGAACGCAGATGCTCGCGCTTGCGGGCTGCACCCACCTCCTTCGAGATGGACGAGACGACGGTCGCCCATTCCTCGGCCGAGAGAATCAACGCAGTTTGCGAATGCAGGAGCGTGTCTTCCTTGTCCAGGTGCGTGGACATGAACTGCCGGTGCTGCCGCAGCAGGGCGCCGGCCTTCCCCACCGCATCGGGGTCGCCTGATCGGGCGCGCTCGAGCAGCAGCTTCGCCTGCAAGATAAGGCCGTTGCAGCACTCGCTCTCCGCGTCGAGCTGGTCCAGGAGCTCGTCGGCTTCACGCGATCTGCCGCGAAGCATGTTGAGCATGACGACGCCTTTGGGGCGATGGGTGTTCTCTTCGAAGGCCTGCAGCCGCTCGATGATTTCGATGGCGGACGTTGCGCGCTGCCGAACGCTTGCATCGCCTTCTGCCTTCATCGCCTCGCGGAGGCAATCCAGCAACTCCCGGGTGCGAACGTGCTCGGCGCGCAGGACGGCCCACGCGCATTCGGCTGCCAACATGCTTTACTCCTTTGGAGCCGCGACCAGCCCCAAACTTGCCTGCGAACAATACCCTTTAGAGCTAATGTTCTACATCGCACCGGCTCGCGCTGCAAGCCATGCGAACGCATATGAGCGCTGCGCCTACATGCTGTCGGCCGGGAGTGCCAACGAGGCACCCCCCTGCGCAATCAGCTCAGACCGACCACTTCTCGAGCAGCTTTTCGGGTCCGAGGGAGTCGTAACCTTCGAAGGGCTGGTGGATCCAGGGATTGGTTGAGAGGTACTCGACCGAGTAATCGGGCGTGAAGGTCGACAGCGCCTTGGTCCAGAGTACGGCGCTGCGCAACTCGGTGATCGGCGCGTAGTTGTTGCGCAGCATGTCCATCACCGCATGCAGCGTGTGGCCTGAATCGGCCAGGTCGTCGACCAGCAGAACCTTGCCGGCAATCTCGCCCTTGGGCGTGGTGATGTAGCGGGCAATGTCGAGGTGGCCCTGCACCGTGCCGGCATCGGCGCGGTAGGAGCTGGTCGACATGATCGCCAAGGGCTTGTCGAAGATGCGCGAGAGCACGTCGCCAGGGCGCATGCCGCCGCGCGCAAGGCAAAGAATGGTGTCGAACTGCCAGCCCGACTGGTGCACCTTGATCGCGAGCTTCTCGATCAGGTTGTGGTACTCGTCGTAGCTGACGTAGAGATGCTTGCCGTCTTCGGTCAACATGGTCTGGTTCGTTCCTGTTCAGTCGGCGAGGTAGGGGTGGCGCATCATGATCGTGTGATCGCGATCGGGGCTGGTCGACACCATATGGATAGGCACGCCGGTGATCTGCTCGATGCGCTGCAGGTAGAGCCGCGCGTTGACGGGCAGCTTGTCGTACTGCGTGACGCCGACGGTGCTTTCGCTCCAGCCTTCGAGGGTTTCGTAGATGGGCGTGCAGCGTTCGATTTCGTCCGCACCCATCGGCAGGATGTCGGTGGTTTCGCCGTCGAGTTCGTAGCCGGTGCACAGCTCGAGCTTTTCCAGGCCGTCCAGCACGTCGAGCTTGGTGATGCACAGGCCCGACAGGCCGTTGACCTGTGCCGAGCGCTTGAGCAGCGCCGCGTCGAACCAGCCGCAACGGCGGCTGCGGCCGGTGGTAACGCCCTTTTCGGCGCCCACGGTGCTCATGTGATAGCCCGGCGTGCCGGGGGTTGCCCAGTCGAGCTCGGTCGGGAAAGGACCGCCGCCCACGCGCGTGCAGTAGGCCTTGGTGATGCCCAGGATGTAGTGCAGCATGCCCGGGCCCACGCCCGAACCGGCAGCGGCGTTGCCGGCCACGCAGTTGCTCGATGTGACGTACGGGTAGGTGCCGTGGTCAACGTCGAGCAGCGTGCCTTGCGCGCCTTCGAACAGCAGGTTTGCGCCGGCCTTGTGTGCATCGTTCAGTTCGCGCGACACGTCGGCCATCATGGGCTTGAGCAGCGCCGCGTGGCGCATGGCCTCGTCGAACACCAGATCGAAATCGATGGCGGGCGCGCCGAGCACCTGGGTCAGCACGTGGTTGTGCAGGTCGAGCAGCACGCGCAGCTTGGTGGCAAAGCGGTCGGGGTGCTTCAGGTCTTGCACGCGCAACGCACGGCGGGCAATCTTGTCTTCGTAGGCCGGGCCGATGCCGCGGCCGGTGGTGCCGATCTTCTCGACGCCGCCCTTTTCGCGGTAGGTTTCGCGCGCGATGTCGAGCGCGGCATGGAACGGCAGGATCAGCGGGCAGGCCTCGCTGATGCGCAGGCGCGAACGCACTTCGACGCCCGCCTTCTCGAGCCCCTCGATTTCCTCGAAGAGCTTGGCTGCCGACAGCACCACGCCGTTGCCGATGTAGCACTTGACGCCCGGCCGCATGATGCCGCTCGGGATCAGGTGCAACGCGGTTTTGACACCGTTGATGACCAGCGTGTGGCCCGCGTTGTGGCCGCCCTGGAAGCGGACCACGCCCTGGGCGCTTTCCGTCAGCCAGTCGACCAGCTTGCCTTTGCCTTCGTCGCCCCACTGGGTACCGACGACGACCACATTTCTTCCGGTGGTTACGCTCATGCTCGTTCCATTACTTCAAAAATTCAGATGGCTCGGACTTGCCACTGCCCTGCTTGCTCGACGAGCTCGCGGTCGCAATGGAATTCATCGATTTCGCTGCCATGGCCGGGCAGCACGCAGACCACGGTTTCCCCGGCCTTGCGCAGCCCGGCAATGGCCTGGCGCAGGCCGGCCGCGTCGCTCCAGGGCGCGCGGATGGCGGCGCGCAACGGCCGGGCCGGCAGCACGCCGACCAGTTCGCGCACGTCGAGGCTGAAGCCGACCGCCGGGCGATTGCGGCCGAACACGGCGCCGACTTCGTCATAGCGGCCGCCGCGCACCAGCGCATCGGCAGCACCGGGCACGTAGATGCCGAATCGCATGCCGCTGTAGTACGCATAGCCGCGCAGGTCGGCCAGGTCGAAGCTGATCTGCCGCGTCGAGTCGCCCTGCAGGCTGGCGGCAAGCTGCTTCAGCCCGGCCAGCGCCGTGCCCACGGCGGGCGTGCCCTTCAGGGCCTTGGCGGCCTCGTCGAGCACCGACTCGTCGCCATACAGCTGAACCAGCGCGCGCAGGCCGTCGCGTGAAGAAGCCGGGAAATTGCGCGTGAGAGCATGCAGTTCGCTCGCGTCCTTGGCGACCAGGGCCGCATGCACGCGGGCCAGCACCGAAGCATCGACCGGCACGCCGGCAAAGAGCGCCTGGATGATGCGCGCGTCCGCCAGGTCGACGATCAGGCCCTGGCCGACGCCTGCGGCCTGGAGGCAGTCGAGCGCCAGCAGCAGGATTTCGGTGTCGGCCTCGAGCCCGGCGTGGCCATAGATTTCGGCGCCGAACTGCAGCGGCTCGCGCGTGGCGTGCGGCCGGTCTGGGCGGGTGTGGAGCACCGGCCCGCAGTAGCACAGGCGCGCCACGCCCTCGCGATTCAGCAAATGGGCGTCGATGCGCGCCACCTGGGGGGTGGTGTCGGCGCGCAGGCCCATGCTGCGGCCGGAGAGCTGGTCGACGAGCTTGAAGGTTTGGAGATCGAGCGCCTCGCCGGTGCCCGACAGCAACGACTCGAGGTGCTCGAGCAGCGGCGGCATTACCAGCTCGTAGCCATAGCCACGGGCGGTATCGAGCAGCTGGCGTCGAAGTTCTTCGATGTGGCGCGCCTCGGAAGGCAGCACATCGGCAATGTGATCCGGGAGGACCCAGGCGGACATGGGGATCGGGGGCGTGGTTAAACCGGGATTCTACCGGGACCGAGCTACCCCAAAACCCAAAGAAGGAGCAAACCCAGCAAGATGCTGCAAAGTCCGAAGAAACGAAGCTGGCCGTCGCGCAGTTGCATGAGCTGGCCAAAGCCGCGCCGCCAACTGCCCGGCGATACGAAAGGCAGGATGCCCTCGATCACCAGGACGAGCGCCAGCGCGCTCCAGAATATCTCGGCGCTCACGACGACGAAGCCAGCCGCGGGATCAGCGGCGCGGCGCGTTGCCTGCTGGCGTGCCGGCGCTCTGCATGGCGCGGAAGAAGTCGGACGACGGATCGAGCACCATCACGTCGCTCTTCTTGTTGAAGCTCTGCTTGTAGGCCTCGAGGCTGCGATAGAACTGCGCAAACTGCGCGTCGCGGCCAAAGGCTTCGCTGTAGGCGGCGGCGGCCTGGGCATCGCCCTCGCCCTTGATCTTCTGGGCGTCGCGATAGGCGTTGGCCACGATCACTTCGCGCTGGCGGTCGGCGTCGGCGCGAATCTTTTCGCCTTCGGCATAGCCGGTGGAGCGCAACTCGTTGGCAACGCGCTTGCGCTCTGCCTCCATGCGACGGTAAACCGATTCGGTGATGGCTTCCACGTAGTCGACACGTGTGATACGCACGTCGATGACGTCCACGCCCCACGGCTTGGCGCCCTTCACCACTGCCAGCACTTCGCGCTGCACGTCCGACATGAGCGCCTCGCGGCGCACGGAGATCAGGTCGCGCACGGTGCGCTTGTTGATGTTTTCCTGGAAGGCATTGCGAACCACGCGGTTGAGCTGCGTGGCACCCGCGCTTTCGTCGAGACCGACGTTGCGGATGTAGGCCTGCGGATCGGTGATGCGCCAGCGCACATACCAGTCGATCACCACGCGCTGCTTCTCGGCCGTGAGCATGGGCTCGGTGTCGAGACTGGACAGCGTGAGCAGCCGCTTGTCGATGTAGGAGACGTTTTGCAGCGGCGGCGGCAGCTTGAAGTGCAAGCCCGGCTCGGTAATGACCTGCTTGATCTGCCCCAGGGCGTACACCACGCCGAACTGGCGCTGGTCGACGACGAAGAGGGTCGAGCTCAGCAGCACCAGCAGCACGAGGATCGACGAGGCGATGAATCCGATTCTGTTCATGTTCTTCTTAGCCTTTTCAACGCACGTCGCGGTCGCGCGAACGGCCGTCGCGGGCGCGGTTGTCGCCGGCGGTGGGCGCCACTGGAATCACCGATGACTGGGCGGGCGCAGTGCCGGCCACGCTGGGGCTGGCTGCATCGACGGGCGTTGCGGCCTGGTTGTTGCCGCTCATCTGCATGAGCTTGTCCAGCGGCAGGTACAGCAGGTTGGAGCCTTGCTTGGTATCGATCAGTACCTTGGTGGTGCTCGCGTAGATCTGCTGCATGGCGTCGGTGTACATGCGGTCACGGGTGACCTGCGGAGCCTTTTGGTACTCGGCCAGCACGGCGGCAAAGCGGCCTGCATCGCCCTGTGCCTGCGCAACGATGCGCGCCTTGTAGGCTTCGGACTCTTCCTTCAGGCGCGATGCGGTACCCGTTGCACGCGGCACCACGTCGTTGGCGTAGGCCTGGGCTTCGTTCTTGGCGCGCTCGCGTTCCTGGCCGGCCTTGAGCACGTCGTCGAACGCGGATTGCACCTGCTCGGGCGGTCGGACGCCGCCCTGCTGCAAGTTGATGTTGACGACTTCGACGCCGACCTTGTAGCGGTCGAGGATGGTTTGCATCAGCGTGCGCACGCGAGGCGCAATCTGGTCGCGCTCTTCGGCAAGCGCCGCATCCATCTTCATCTTGCCCACCACCTCGCGCACGGCGGTTTCAGCCACTTGCACCACGGTTTCGGTGGGCGACTTGCTCTCGTACAGGTAAGCGCGCGCATCGCTCAGGCGGTATTGCACGGCAAACTTGATCTCGACGATGTTCTCGTCTTCGGTCAGCATGGCCGATTCGCGCAGCCCGGTGGTACGCACGATGGCGTCGCGGCCCACGTCGGTGGAACGGATCTGCGTGACCACGACCACTTCATGGCGCTGGATGGGATACGGCAGGCGCCAGTTGAAACCCGCGCCCACGGTCGCCTTGTAGCGGCCGAACTGGGTCACCACGGCCTGCTGGCCTTCGTTCACGATGAAGAAGCCAGTACCCAGCCAGATGAGAACAGCCACGATGGCCACGAGCCCGAGGCCGAAACCGGCGTTTTTCATGTCGGGCCTGTAGCCGTTGCCGCCGCCATCGCTGCCGCCGGGGCGGTTGCTGCCGCCCTTGCCGCCAAAGAAGCCGCCGAGCTTACGGTTGAGGTCGCGCCAGAGTTCGTCGAGATCCGGCGGGCCCTGGTTAGGACCCTGCCCGCGCGGGCGGTTGCCGTTGTTCTGGTTGTTGTTGCCCGAGGGCGGTGGCGTCGGCGCGCCCGGTGGGTCTGCGTCGGGAGGTCGGTTGCCGGTCGGGCGGTCGCCGTTGGATGCGGGCTCATCGCCACGACCCCACCGGCCATCGTTCAGGTTGAACATGCCCAGAAACCCTCTCCACGCTGGCTTTGCATTCATTCGCTTCGTTCTCTTGTCAGTGGCGGGATTGTGCCCAATCAATTGGCGGTATCGTGCAATTCAGTGTCGGCCTCTGGGGTCATCGTATCGCCCACAGAACCCGACCGGCGGGCCAGCTCGGCTCGCAGCAGGGGCACGCCCTCGCCGCTCCGCGCGCTCAGGAAGATACGCGGAACCTGCACGCCGTCAATTTCCATCTCGTCCTGCAGATGCAGCGGATGCTGTGCAGTTTCAAGGGCGTCGAGCTTGTTGAACACCAGAAGCTGCGGAACAGTGTCGGCGCCGATGTCGCGAAGGACCGATTGCACCTCGGCCATCTGCTCGGGGAAATGCGGGTTGGAGGCATCCACCACGTGCAGCAGCAAGTCGGCATCGACCGCCTCTTGCAGGGTGGCCTTGAACGCGTCGACCAGGCCGTGGGGCAGGTCGCGAATGAAGCCGACGGTGTCCGAAATGGAGACTTGCCGTCGGGCGTCGCCCAGGTACAGGTTGCGTGTGGTGGTGTCGAGCGTTGCAAAAAGCTGGTCGGCCGCATAGGCGCGGGCCTTTACCAGTGCGTTGAACAGCGAAGACTTGCCTGCGTTGGTGTAGCCGACGAGCGAGATGTTGAAGGTGTCCCGGCGCTCGCGCTGGCGGCGTTGGGTTCCGCGCTGCTTCTGCACCTTGGCCAGGCGCTCCCGGGTACGCTTGATCGATTCGCCGATCATGCGTCGGTCGAGTTCGATCTGCTTCTCGCCGGGGCCGCCTCGCACACCGGCGCCGCCGGTCTGGCGCTCGAGGTGGGACCACCGGCGAACCAGGCGCGTGCTGAGGTACTGCAGCCGCGCAAGCTCAACCTGCAGCTTGCCCTCATGCGAGCGGGCGCGCTGCGCGAAAATTTCGAGAATGAGAAAGGTGCGGTCGTAGACCGCCACGTCGAGCTGGCGCTCGAGATTGCGCTGCTGCGCGGGGCTCAGCGATTGGTCGAAGATGACCTCGCTGGCTTGGTGCATTGCAGCCAATTCCTTGATTTCGTCAGCTTTGCCGCTGCCTACGAAGAGCGCCGCATCGGGCGCCTTGCGCTTGCAGACGAGGCGTGCGACAGGCGCGAGGCCCGCGGTCTGCGCAAGCAGGCCGAGTTCCTCGAGTTCGCTGTCGAAATGGGGCAGCCCGAAATCGACGCCAACGAGAACGGCGGCGCCTTCCTGGCGGGAGTTCAATTCAGACAAGCGGGATCAAATATGGAAAAAGCGCGGCGGTGGTTACCGCCGCGCTCCGCGCGATCAGGCTGCGGCGTCGTCGTTCTCGGCAGCCGAGAAGTTGACGGCACGACCCGGCACGATAGTGGAAATGGCGTGCTTGTAGACCATTTGTGTCACCGTGTTGCGAAGCAACACGACGTACTGGTCGAAAGACTCGATCTGGCCCTGCAGCTTGATACCGTTCACCAGATAAATGGAGACCGGCACATGCTCGCGACGCAGGGTGTTCAGAAACGGGTCTTGTAGAAGTTGCCCTTTATTGCTCACGATATTCTCCGTGTTCAAGAGTAGTTGTTGGAGAGATGACCTTAACACAGGGTTTCTGCGCCGCAGCAGGCGGGGTCAAAAGCCTTTGAAAAATAACGTCTCTCAAAACACGGAACTTCCGTTGCAGCCGCAGCTCATTGGCTGCCATCGGTAGCCAAGCCCGGTCAGTCGTCCTTGTCGGCGAAAGGATTCTGCGAGCTTTTGAACTGGATCCGCAAGGGCGTGCCCACCAGGTCGAATTCCTTGCGGAAGCGCCCTTCGAGAAAGCGCTTGTATGCCTCGGTGACGTGCTCCAGCGAATTGCCGTGGATGATGATCACCGGCGGATTCATGCCGCCCTGGTGCGCATAGCGCAGCTTGGGTCGGAACATGCCCGCGCGCTTGGGTGACTGGAACTGCACTGCCTCGAGCAGCAGCCGCGTCAGCACAGGCGTAGACATCTTGCGGGTGGCCGACTTGTGGGCCTGCGCGATCGCCTGCCACACGGGCCCGAGGCCCTGGCGTTTGATGGCCGAGATGAAATGCAGCGAGGCGAACTTGAGGAACGGCAGCCGGGTTTCGATCTGGCGCTGGATCTGCTCGCGCTGGTAGCTGTCGACCGCGTCCCACTTGTTGATGGCAATTACCACCGCCCGCCCGCTTTCGAGGATGTAGCCGGCAATGTGCGCGTCCTGGTCGGTCACGCCTTGCGTGGCATCGAGCAGCAGCAGCACGACATTCGCCGACTCGATGGCCTGCAGCGTCTTGACCACCGAGAACTTCTCGATGGCTTCGAATACCTTGCCCTTGCGGCGCAGGCCAGCCGTGTCGATCAGCTCGAAGCGCTGGCCGTTGCGCTCGAAAGGTACCGAAATGGCATCGCGCGTGGTACCGGGCATGTCGAATGCCACCAACCGCTCTTCGCCGAGCCAGGTATTGATGAGCGTCGACTTGCCCACGTTAGGCCGTCCGGCCACGGCAAGCTTGATGGGCTTGTTGACGTCGTCTTCGTCTGCTTCGTCGTCCGGGTCCGGAAGGTTCAGGGGCGCGAGTGCCAGTTCGACCAGATCGCGCATGCCCTGCCCGTGCGCCGCGGAAACACCGTGCACGTCGCCAAAGCCAAGCTCATAAAAGTCGACGAGCTTGGTGCCGTCATGCATGCCCTCGGCCTTGTTGGCCGCCAGCACGCATGGTTTGCCAAGCCTGCGCAGTTCGTTGGCAATGTCGTGGTCTTGCGCCGAAAGGCCTTCGCGCGCGTCAACCACGAAGATCACCACATCAGCCTCGGCCACGGCCTGCCGCGTCTGCTTGGCCATTTCCTTGTAGATGCCGCTACCGGCATCGGGCTCGAAGCCGCCGGTGTCGATCACGATGAACTCGTGCTTGCCCAGGCGGCCGTTGCCGTAGTGGCGGTCGCGCGTGAGCCCTGCAAAGTCGGCAACGATGGCGTCGCGCGTCTGTGTCAGGCGGTTGAAAAGGGTCGACTTGCCGACGTTGGGACGCCCGACCAGGGCCACGACCGGCTTCATGGCCGGCCTTTCATTGGCGCGGTTTTCATGGGCGGGCCTTCGAGAAAGTTATTCAGGGCGATAGCCAAACACACCGCCGTTGGCCGTTACGACCACAACTGTATTGCCGGCCATGACCGGGGTAACGCCAATGGCGGAGCCATCAGGCGTGACGCGATTGAGCAGCGCGCCGTCTTCACGCGAGACGAAGTGCAGCGTTCCGGTGCTTTCGCCGATGACCAGCGAACGCCCCACAGCCAGCGGGCCGGTGAGAACGCGGTTCTTGAAGCGGGTCGATTGCCATGCGCGCTCGCCGTCGGCACGGCGCCAAGCTGTGACGCTGCCGTCGGACTCGGTGCCGTACACAAAGTTTTCGTCGCCGCTCACGCCCTCGGCGCCCGATGCCGGCTTGGTCCACAACAGTTGGCCTCGCGCGGTGTCGACGCATCCGACATTGGCGTAGTAAGCGCGGGCGCAGACGGTGTCGCCGACGCGGCTCACGCTGCCAGTCAGGTCGACCAGGCGCTCCACGTCGTTGGTGCCGCGCGGTGCGGCAATTGGAGCCTCCCAGCGCGAGGTGCCATTGCCAGGATTCATGCCGACCAGACGCCCGCCAATGCCAGAAACCAGGGTGTCGCCCACCGCAATCAGCACGCCCGACTTTCTCAGCACGAGGTTTTCGGCGGTGCGCTGCTGCAGCCAAAGGCGACGGCCGCTTTGGCCGTCCCAGGCGCTGATGCTGCGGTCGGCCGTTTGCACAAAGACACGCCGGCCAGCCACCAGCGGCGCGGTAAAGGCCTGCGCAGACAGGCGCTGCTTCCACAGGACCTTGCCGCCCTCGATGGCAACCAGTTCGTTGTCGGTGGTGACGACCGCGGCCAGCGAACCGTCGCTGCCGACGCCTGCCGCAAGCTTGGCGCCGACGTTGCCGCGCCAGGTTTCGCGGCCGGCACGGGCATCGATGGCAACCACGGTGCCGTCGGCACCTGCCACGGTCACGATGTCGCCGCTAACATCGGCTGCGAGCGGGAAGCTTACGGCCGGAATGCGCACGCTCCAGGCCTGGCGCACGCCGAACAGGGCGGGGTTTGCGGGCAGTTCGGCAGGCTTGGGCTTGCTGGTGCCGGAGCAGGCGGCCAGCATGGCGACCAAGACAATGGCCGAACCCGCGCGCAGGACAGACGACTCAGGCATGAAACGCTTGGAATTCATATTGCGATCAGGATTTTTGGGGGGCTGCCGGCGTGACCGTGATCACAGGTGCCAGGCTCTTCGGATCGACGCCTGAGGCATTGAGCTTGAATTCGACCAGGCGACGATAGTCCGATGTCGGGCCAAGGCCGGTCCAGGCCTTTCGGTATTCGGCCTGCGCTTCGTTGCGCTTGCCCTGGGCCATGTAGATGTCGCCCTTGCGATCGGCCACGAGTGGCTCGAACTCCTTGGGCACGTCGCCAGAGAGTTGCTTGAGCGCTTCGTCGTACGACTTGCCGTCGAGCAGTTCGGCGGCCAGCCGGAGCTTGGCAACCGCCTTGTAGCCCGGATCGACGGCACTTTCGGCAACCCAGCCGAGGGCCGCGCGCGAACCATCGACATTGCCCTTTTCGTACAACGCCTTGGCCGCAAGAAGGCCGGCCTGCTGCGCATAGGCAGTCTTGGCAAAGCGCTCTTTCATGTCGCCCAGCACGCGCTGGATGCGCTCCACGTCGCCGGACTGCGCGCTGCGCTCGACCTCGTCGTAAAGCGCGGCGGCTTGCGCCGCCTTGTTGCGCTGGAAATATTGCCAGCCGTTCCAGGCCACGAAAGCACCGGCCACGAGCAATACCACCCAGGTGATCAGGGTGCCGTAGGTGTTCCAGAAATGCTTGAGCTGGTCGAGCTGTTCCTGTTCGTCGAGATCGAGATGGGTTGCCATGCGTGTCAGGTGTTGGGAGCCGGCGATTGTAGGGTGGCGGCCCAGGTGGCCACCTCGGCAAGACTGCGGGCGCTTTGCGCACCGCTGCCGTCGCGCAGAGACTTGAGAGTCACTTCGCCGCGCGCAAGTTCATCGGCGCCGAAGATCAGAGCGTAGGTGGCGCCGCTGGCATCGGCTTTCTTCATCTGCGCCTTGAAGCTGCTGAGGCCCTCGGCTGTGGCCGCATGCATCTGGACGCTGACACCCGACTCGCGCAACTGCTGCAGGGTACGCAACACCACAGGCATCGATGCAGCATCAGGTACCACGGCATAGGCATTGGGTGCGGGCGTGGAAACCTCGGCGCCCTGCTCCTTCAGCAGATCGAGCACGCGTTCGATGCCCATCGCCCATCCCACGGCCGGCGCCGGCTTGCCGCCGATTTGCGCAATCAGGTCGTCGTAGCGGCCGCCGGCGCACACCGTCCCCTGCGAACCAAGCCTGTCGGTCACGAACTCGAACACGCTGAGGTTGTAATAGTCGAGCCCGCGCACCAGACGCGGGTTGATCGTGAATGCGACGTCGTTAGCCTTGAGGATGGCTTGCAGCCCCTC
Organism: Variovorax sp. 3319; assembly: GCF_031456585.1. NCBI lineage: Bacteria > Pseudomonadati > Pseudomonadota > Betaproteobacteria > Burkholderiales > Comamonadaceae > Variovorax > Variovorax sp. 3319. The sequence goes on along the minus strand of NZ_JAVDUZ010000011.1, from coordinate 211,353 downwards.
GAAGTGCGCAAGCGATTCAGGCCCTAGAAAGTCGATCAGCTTCGGCGCCGATTCGACCACGTCCTTCATCGCCGGATTCTTGGTGTCCAGAATGCGCAGCGGATTGCTGTGCAGGCGGCGCTTGCCGTCCTCGTCGAGCTTGTCGGCGTGCTTCTCGAAGTGGGCAATGAGCTGGGCGCGGTGCAGCGCGCGCTCGGAGGGTTGGCCCAGGCTGTTGAGTTCGAGCCGCACGTCGGTCAAGCCAATGGCCTTCCACAGCGCGTTGGCCAGCAGTATCAGCTCCGCATCGACGTCGGGGCCTGCAAAGCCCAGGGCTTCCGCGCCGATTTGGTGGAACTGGCGGAACCGCCCGCGCTGCACGTTCTCGCGGCGGAACATCGGCCCGGTGTACCAGAGCCGCTTGGGGCCTTCGTACAGCATGTTGTGCTCGATCACCGCCCGCACCAGGCCGGCCGTGTTCTCGGGGCGCATCGTCAGATGTTCGAACTTGCCGTGCTTGTCCGCGCGATCTTCAAAGGAGTACATCTCCTTCTCGACGATGTCGGTGACCTCGCCGATGCCGCGCACGAACAGGGCCGTGCGCTCCAGGATCGGCGTGCGCACGTTGCGGTATGCAAAGCGGCCCATCAGGTCGCGCACGGTGGCCTCCAGCCACTCCCAGCGCGCCGATTCGGGCGGCAATATGTCGTTCATGCCTTTGACGGCATTCAGTTTTTCAGCCATGAGTCTGCGCAGGTGTCAGGCCAGGGCGGCGTGTTTGCCGCCAAAGCGCTTTTCGATGTAGTTTTCGACGAGCTGATGGAACTCGTTGGCGATATTGTCGCCGCGCAGGGTAAGCGCCTTTTCGCCATCGATGAAGACGGGTGCGGCGGGCGCTTCGCCGGTGCCGGGCAGGCTGATGCCGATGTCTGCGTGCTTGCTCTCGCCGGGGCCGTTCACGATGCAGCCCATGACGGCCACCTTCATCGTTTCGACCCCGGGGTATTTGGTGCGCCACACCGGCATCTGCATGCGCAGGTAGTCGTCGATCTGCTTGGCGAGTTCCTGGAAGGTGGTGCTCGTGGTGCGGCCGCAGCCCGGGCAGGCCGTGACGCTTGGCACGAACACCCGCAGGCCCAGCGCTTGCAGGATTTCGTTGGCAATCAGCACTTCTTGCGTGCGCGATTCGCCCGGCTGGGGTGTGAGCGACACGCGGATGGTGTCGCCGATGCCCTCTTGCAGCAGGATGGAAAGCGCCGTAGCCGAAGCCACCGTGCCCTTGGTGCCCATGCCCGCTTCGGTAAGCCCCAGGTGCAGCGGATATTCGCAGCGGCGGGCAAGTTCGCGGTACACCGAGATGAGGTCTTGCACACCGCTCACCTTGCACGAAAGGATGACCTGATTGCCGGCCATGCCCATCGACTCGGCCAGCTTGGCGGACTCGATGGCCGAGGTGATCAGCGCCTCGTACATCACCTGCTTCGCGTCCCAGGGTTCGGCACGCTGGCTGTTGATGTCCATGAGGCTGGCAAGCAACTCCTGATCGAGGCTGCCCCAGTTGACGCCGATGCGAACGGGCTTGTTCCACCGCATGGCCGCATCGATCATCTGGCCGAACTGACGGTCGCGCTTGTCGCCTTTGCCCACGTTGCCGGGGTTGATGCGGTATTTGCTCAGCGCCTCGGCGCAGGCTGGATAGTCGGTGAGCAGGCGGTGGCCGTTGTAGTGAAAGTCGCCGATCAGCGGTACATCGACACCCATGCGGTCGAGCTGCTCGCGGATGTAGGGCACCTGGGCCGCCGCCTCCGGCGTGTTGACGGTGATGCGGACCATTTCCGAACCCGCCGTGGCGAGTTCCTTCACCTGGATGGCCGTGCCGATGGCGTCGACCGTGTCGGTGTTGGTCATGGACTGCACCCGCACCGGCGCGTCGCCGCCGACCGTGACCGTGCGCGCGCCCCAGACCACTTGTGCCTGGCGCGAGCGGCGCGCCTTGGGCGCTGCCGATTCAATGGGTTGAGGAGTGCATTCGCTCAAGATGTCACCTCGAAACGCGCCACGCCGCCACCGCGCGTGACAGGCTTCAGATCGTAGGGCTTTCCGCGCACTTGTACATCGACTGCCGATGCGCGCCCAACCACTACAGACAGCGGCAGAGCGCCAGACAACCCGACGGTTTCGCCGGCCTGCACGATGCGGCGCAACAGTTGCTTGCCCCCTGCTTCGGTAACGGTAACCCAGCAGTCTTCGCGCGCGACAAGGACGAGCGGCTGGCCACCCGCAGCGGCAGGCGTCGAAGCAGTTGCCGCGGCGGTGCCGGCAGGCAAGGCTGTAGCGAGGGGCGCGCCCGGCGCCGCAGGTGCGGCAGGCGTTCCGGTTGCTGCGGTTGCTGCGGTTGCTGTAGTCGCTGCCGCAGGTGGCACGGGCGAAACCGGCGTGCTCTCGACAACGGATGCCCCGCCCGGACCCGATGCTGCCACGGGCGCTTCGGCGACCGAACCCGTGTCGGCGTCGCCGCGGGCGGTCCATCGCGAAACGGCAGAGCCGATCTGGTCGAAGGCAGATTGGGGAAGCCAGAACAGCACACCTGCGCCGACCAGCAACAGCGCGACGACGATCAGCAACGCGCGCGACGGGAGCGCGCTGGAGCGGCTGCCGTTCCATCGCGGCGTGCCGGAAACGATGTTGCTATTGAGCGTGCGATCGGCCGCCGCCAATGGTGCGCGCTGTGCACCCGGCAGCTTTGCCAGCACCGGAGCGGCATCGATGCGCAATGCGCGGCAGACGCTGCTTGCCAGGGCACGCGCAAAGACCGGGTCGGGCAGCGAATCGATATCGTCCGCCTCGAGCGCCATGAGCTTTTGCGGCGGCACCTTCAGGGCCGCAGCCACCATCTCGATATGCAGGCCATGAGCCTCGCGCGCCTCGCGAAGCATGTCGCCGGCCGTCTTGTGCGTGATGTCGCCTTCCTCGAGCGGCAGCGCCGCGGAAGTGCCGAACTCCGAAACCCGTTCAGTCATTGAAATTCCCGCGCTCGTACGCTGTTGCCTCCCGGGACTGCGGAAAGCGCCGTTGCAGTTGCCCTCCCAACTGCGCAACTGCCTCGCGGTTGTTGAGCCGTCGTTCGATCTTGATGCCGAGCCAAAGCGTCTCGGCACTGGCCGAGGGGCTGTTGTTGACGCGGCGAATGTAGAACTGCGCGCGCGACCATTCTTCGCGCTGCGCCAGCAGCGAGGCCAGGTTGAATCCGACCACCGGATTGCCGGCATCGATCTCGTAGGCCTGCATGAGGCTGCGCTCCGCTTCCAGGCGCTGCCCGGCCCTGAGTTCGCAGACGCCTTGCGTCATGAGCGTCTTGGAGCGGTCGGTGTAGCTGGGCACCGCGAGCGCAGCGGCAAACTGCTGGGCCGCGTCGCCGTAGCGGTTCTGCTGGCACAGCAGCCAGCCGTAGTTGTGCCGCACGTTGGCGTCGCGCGGGTTGATGGCAATCGCGCGGCGGAAGCTGTCTTCCGCCATGCCGGCATCTTCAAGCCGCATGTAGACAAGGCCTCGCAGGCTATAGGCATCCGCGTAGTTGGGATCGGCAACCAGCGCCTGCTTGATCTCGTCCAGCGCAACGGTATTCTGGCCGTGCTCGAAATAGCCTGCGGCGAGCTCCATGCGCAAACGGGCGCGGCGCTGGCGGCTGCTTTCGTCGGACTCGGTGACGATCTCGGCGCCCTTGGCCGAGCTGGTGTCGGCCAGGCTGGTGGTGGTGGTCCGCGTGTTGACGCAGCCCGCAAGCAGAAACGCCACGGCCACACCGGCAAAGCTTGCAGCCATCAGCCGCTGCGCGCTCGCGGCGGTCATCGAAAAGGCCATGCTCATTGAATCAGTGCTCCTGGGGGGCGGTCTTGCGAACCGGATGCAAAACAACGGGTCGCTCCGACACTACACGGCGCTGTGCCATGCGTTCGGCCGCGCGGGTGCGGTCCTTGACGTCGCCGGCCAGCTGTCCGCAGGCCGCATCGATGTCGTCGCCGCGCGTTTTTCGCACGGTGGTCACAAGGCCGGCCTCGCTCAGTGTCTTGGCAAACGCCAGCACACGCGGCTGCGGCGAACGCAGAAGGCCCGAGGCCGGAAACGGATTGAACGGAATCAGGTTGAACTTGCACGAGACGCCGTGGGTGCGAACAAGCTCCACCAGCTGCCGTGCATGCTCGGGCTGGTCGTTGACGCCGTCGAGCATGCAGTATTCGAATGTAATGAAATCGCGCGGTGCATGCACCAGGTAGCGCTTGCAGGCCTCGAGCAGTTCGGCGATGGGGTACTTGCGATTGAGCGGCACGAGATCGTCGCGCAGCGCATCGTTGGGTGCGTGCAAGGACACGGCCATGGCCACCGGGCAATCGGCACCGAGGCGGTCGATCATCGGCACCACGCCAGAGGTCGACACGGTCACGCGGCGGCGCGACAGCCCGTAGGCGTTGTCGTCGAGCATGGTGCGCAGCGCAGGCACCAGCGCCGAGTAATTCTGCAGCGGCTCGCCCATGCCCATCATCACCACATTGGAAATGACGCGCTCGTCGCGTTTCAGGTGCTTGCGCAGGAAGTGCTCGGCAAACCATAGCTGGGCGACGATTTCGCCCGTGCTCAGGTTGCGGCTGAAGCCCTGATGCCCCGTGGAGCAAAAGCGGCAACCCACTGCGCAGCCGGCTTGAGACGACACGCACAGCGTGCCGCGGTCGTCTTCAGGAATGAATACGGCTTCAACGGCATTGCCGTCGCCGACGTCGAACAGCCACTTGATCGTGCCGTCTTTGGATTCGTGCTGCGTGAGAACCGGCAGGGCCTCGACGCGAGCGGTGGTGGCGAGCTTCTCGCGCAACGACTTGGCCAGATCGGTCATCTGGGCGAAGTCGCTGGCGCCACGCTGGTGGATCCAGCGAAACAGCTGCGTGGCGCGGAATCGCTTCTCGCCGAGCTTTTCGCAGAACGCAGCCAGCCCCTCGAGATCGAATTCGAGCAGGTTGGCCGTGGTCATGAAATCAGCCGGGATAAGGCTTCAGCGCGCGTAGACGTTGAGGCCGGCGAAGAAGAAGGCCACTTCGTTCGCTGCCGTTTCGGGAGCGTCCGAACCGTGCACGGCGTTGGCGTCGATGCTGTCGGCAAAGTCGGCGCGAATGGTGCCGGGAGCGGCCTTCTTAGGGTCCGTGGCGCCCATCAGGTCGCGGTTCTTGGCGATGGCGTTTTCGCCTTCGAGCACTTGCACGAACACAGGGCCGGAGATCATGAACTCGACCAGGTCCTTGAAGAAAGGACGCTCTTTGTGGACCGAGTAGAACTGCTCGGCTTCGTTGCGCGAGAGATGCACCAGCTTGGCGGCGACAACCTTGAGGCCGGCAGCTTCGAAGCGGGAAACGATCTTGCCGATGACGTTCTTTGCGACGGCGTCGGGCTTGATGATGGAGAGGGTACGTTCGATAGCCATTGAAGTGCTTCCTGAGCTTTGATTTTGAAGTGTTTTGTCACAACTGCAACGAATATGTTGCGTCGTTCATCGACAAAGCCTCTGATTTTAACCGGCGCAGCCCCCGGGGTTGGTGAAAACCCCGCGAAAGGCTGCGCTGGACAGCAGGCTTTCAGCGCCCGCGGCGCCGGTTTCCGCCCGGACCGCCCTGCCCGCCAAAGCCGCCGCCTGCAGGACCACCGCCGCGACGGCCCGGGCCCTGGCGCTGCTCCTTGCGCTGGCGTGAAAAGCTGTCGGCGCCGATGTAGCCAAGCGAGGTCTTCATCGGATCGGGCTGGTTCGCGCCGCTTGGCGGACGCTCTTCGCCCTGTCGGTTGCCGCGGTTGCTATTGTTGTTGCCACGCCGCCCTTGCGGCGGCATGCCTGCATTGCCTCCGCCGCCCCGGTTGCCGCGCCCCCCGCGATCGCCGCGCGGCGGACGGCCGTCGCCCAGCGGATTGGGAATGGGCGGCTCGCGGCCGTCGTCGCGTGGTTCACGCATGTCGCGCGGCGGTTGTCCGCCACCGGCGTTGCGATTGCCGCGGCGCTTTTTGTTGCGTCCGTTGCGGCCGCCACCGGCACCATCTTGCCCACCCGGTCCGCGCTGCTGTTGCTGCGGACGCGGCGCACCGCCGCCGGAGGCCTGGAACAACGCGCTGATGTCGCGCTCGTCGAGTTCCATCCAGGCGCCGCGCTTCAATCCGCGTGGGAGCACCATGGCACCGTAGCGGATACGGATAAGGCGGCTGACCGCGTGCCCGACCGATTCGAACAGGCGCCGCACTTCGCGGTTGCGCCCCTCGGAGATGGTGACGCGATACCAGCAGTTGGAGCCTTCGCCGCCGCCCTCTTCGATGGTGCCGAACTGGGCCATGCCATCGTCGAGACGCACGCCTTCGAGCAGCTTTTTCTTTTCGTCGGCGCTGAGAGCGCCCAGCACCCGCACGGCGTATTCGCGCTCCAGGCCGAAGCGCGGGTGCATCAACTGGTTGGCCAGGTCGCCGGAGCTGCTGAACAGCAGCAGGCCTTCGGTATTCAAGTCGAGCCGGCCGACCGATTGCCACTTACCCTGCTGCAGGCGGGGCAGCTTGCGGAACACCGTAGGCCGGTTCTGCGGGTCGTCATGCGTGACCACCTCACCCACGGGCTTGTGGTAAGCGATAACGCGCGGCGGAGGCGGCGCGATGCGGTAGCGGATGGGCTTGCCGTTGATCTTGACCTGGTCGCCGTACTGAATGCGTTGGCCGATGTGGGCCGGCTCGTTGTTGACCGAGATGCGGCCCTGAAGAATGAGTGCTTCCATTTCGAGCCGCGAACCGAGGCCGGCCTGCGCCAGCACCTTGTGCAGCTTGGGCGAATCAGCTTCCGGAAGCAATACGCGCTTGAGCGGTGGAACTTCGGGGCTCTCTTCGTCGGCGTCGAACTGGCCTGAAATGACGTCCGCGAAACGGATCGGCTCGGGCGGCAGCGCATTGCGCTGCTCGCGCTCGGCGGCACGGCGCGCGCGGTCGAGGTCGTCCTCTTCCTCGTCGGGCTCTTCTTCCTCTTCTTCGTCGTCGTATTGGCTGCGAGCGCCCTCTTCCTCGCGGCGTTCCTCGCGTTCAGCAGGCGCGGCCGGAGCGTCAGCCTTCGCGGACACAGCGTCGGGTGCCGCGGGCACCGTGGCAGGGGCCGCCTGAACCGCGGGTTCGGGTTCGATTGCCGGTGCGGAATTCTCCGCCGGTACCGCCGCGGCTTCGCCTTCTGCAGCCGGGTCTACGATCTTCTTGCGGCGCGGAGCACGCTTTTTCTTGGGCGCCTCTCCCTCGCCGGCAGCTGAAGCGGACGCGCCTGCATCGGCATCCGAAGAAGGGCCGGACGCTTCCGTGATCGGCTCTTTTTTTTCGGATTCGGGCTGGACCGGCACGATTGCCGCGTCGTCGGTGTCGGAGGGGCTCATGAGGTTTTTCCGGGAGAAACAGCGTGGGGATCGGTCTCGTCGGGCGACGGGACTTCGGACTCGAGCGCAACAGGAGGCTCGGCTTCGTGTGGGGGTGGAACGTCTGCCGGCTCTTCGGCAGAGGCCGCGTCCTCAGCGAACTGCGCTGCGGCGGCTTCAGTCGCCTCGACGGCCGCAGCCGCTTCGGCCGGCTCAACTGCTTCGGTGTTCGCCTCGACGGGCTGCAACTCGTCTTGCACCGGGTTTTCCGTGGGCTCGGGGCTCCCGGCATCGGGCAGGGTCAATTCCGCTTCCAACGCCGCGTCTGCTGCGGCGGAGGCGTCGGCATCGGATTCGCTCGCGATGTCCATCGGCAGCCCCGGCTGGTTGCCGGAGGCTTGGTCGAGCGCGTCGACCAATGCCGCCTGCTGGGCCGGCGTCTCGATCAGCGGCAACTGGTCGAGGGACCCCAGGCCGAGATCGTCGAGAAACTGCCGCGTGGTGGCGTAAAGCGCTGGCCGGCCGACGGTTTCCCGGTGGCCGATCACCTCGACCCAGCCGCGGTCCTCCAGCTGCTTCAAGATGAGGGAATTGATGGTGACGCCGCGAATGTCTTCCATGTCGCCCCGCGTGACCGGCTGGCGATAGGCAATGATGGCCAGCGTTTCGAGGGCGGCCCGCGTGTAGCGCGGCGGTTTCTCGGGGTGCAGGCGATCGAGGTGGTCGCGCATTTCGGGCCGGCTTTGAAAACGCCAGCCGCTGGCGACGTTCACCAGCTCGAGGCCGCGTTGCGCCCAGTCTTCCTGCAGTTCAAGCAACAGCACCTTGATGGTGTCCACGCCCAGCTCGTCATCGAACAGCACGCGCATGTCGCGCACTGGCAGCGGCTGGCTCGAACAGATCAAGGCGGTTTCTAGAATGCGCTTGGCATCCGCCGTATTCATGGTTCGCGTTATCCGGGAAAAGGCGTCTGTTGGACGCTGGCTCACAAGGATGGAAGGAGTAGGCGCTGCCGGCACGCGGCGAATGCAACGCAAGGCCGGCATCGAGTGGCCGGCGCGGCCCTCGGGCCGTCAGGCGCGATTGTAATCCAGCCCCCAGGTCTGCAGCGCATGAACAAGATCGGCTGGCGGAAGGGAGCGAAACTCCAGCGGCGCCTGCGTGACGGGGTGCACAAACGCCAGCCTGAAGGCATGCAGCGCCTGCCGCTGCAGTCCGGCGGCGGGAGCGCCCCCATAGAGCGCATCGCCAACGAGCGGGTGCCCGATGGACGCCATGTGCACCCGGATCTGGTGGGTTCGGCCGGTTTCGAGCGTGCACCGCACGGCGCAGCCTTGCGGATTGCTGTCGAGGCGTTCGATGAGCGTACGTGCGGTCTTACCCGGATGCCGCTCCATATCGACCACCGCCATGCGCAAACGGTTGCGCGGATCGCGGCCAATCGGTGCGTCGACCTGGCGGGCGGGCGCACCGGCCCAAGGCTTGTGCCCCACCGCAAGGTACTGGCGCTTTACTTCGCGCGCGGCAATCAGCGCGACCATCGCGTCCATGGCGGCACGGGTTCGCGCCACGACCATCAGCCCACTGGTGTCGCGGTCGAGCCGGTGCACGATGCCTGCACGCGGCAGCAGCGACGCCTTGGGGTCAAGTGCCAGTAGCCCGTTCAGGAGCGTGCCGCTCCAGTGGCCCGGCGCCGGATGTACGACCAGGCCAGCTGGTTTGTCGATGATCCGCAGATGCTCGTCCTCATGCACCGTCACGATGTCCATCGACTCAGGCCGAAAAGCCTGGCTTTGCGGCGTGGGCCGCAGTTCGATGCGGCCGGCCTGCCCGGCCCGCACCGTGGCCGAAGCCTTCAGGACCGTGCGCCCTCCCAGCTCCACGGCCCCCGCCTCGATCAGTTGTTGCAGATAGTTGCGAGAAAATTCGGGCACCAGAGCGGCCAAAGCGCGGTCCAGCCGCTGGCCGTGCTCGGGCGCCCCTATGGCAAAGGGCCGTAGTTCGCTGGGTTCGACCGGGTCGGCGCTCTCGTCCGCCTCGGCTGTTTCAGGTACCAGGTCCAAGGGGTCGGTCGATATAATTGAAGGCAACTGTTTCACGAAAGCCGTATGTGATGTTTCGCGCCAAATTATCGGTCCCCTCCTGGATCGCGCTCAGCGCAGCAGCGCTGCTTGCAGCCGGCTGCTCCTCCACCCCCACCGCCGACAAGACGGCGAGTTGGAGCCCCAACCGCATTTACTCAGAGGCCAAGGACGAAGCCGGCTCCGGCGCGTACGACAAGGCCGTGCCTCTGTACGAGAAGCTCGAAGGCCGCGCTGCCGGCACGCCGCTCGCCCAGCAGGCCCAGCTTGAAAAGGCCTACGCGCAATACAAGGCCGGTGAAAAGGCCGCCGCCGTTTCCACGCTCGACCGCTTCATGAAGCTGCACCCGGCCAGTCCGGCGCTCGACTACGCGCTGTACCTCAAGGGCGTGATCAACTTCAACGACGACCTCGGCATGTTCGCGTTCCTGACACGGCAAGACCTGTCCGAGCGCGACCAGAAGGCGGCCAAGGAATCGTTCGAATCGTTCAAGGAGCTCGTGACGCGCTTTCCCGCATCGCGCTACGCCCCTGACGCGCGCCAGCGCATGAACTACATCGTGAACTCGCTCGCGCAGTACGAGGTGCACGTGGCACGCTACTACTACTCGCGCGGCGCCTACCTGGCGGCCATCAACCGGGCGCAGCTTGCGCTGTCCGACTACCGCGAAGTGCCCGCACTCGAAGAAGCGCTGTACATCATCGTGCGCTCCTACGACGCGCTCGGCATGAAGGACCTGCGCGACGACGCCCGACGCGTGTTGACCACCAACTACCCGCAAAGCGAGTATCTGGCCCGTGGCTTCAAGGGCAAGGACGATCCGTGGTGGAAGGTCTGGTAATGGATAGAGAACAAAGCCCTTCGGGGCTTTTTCTTCGTCTGCCAGGAGCAAGTGCCCGGCTGAGACGGCGTTGGGGCCCTTTCAGGCCGACAGTGAATTCTTCAAGTCGCTGATGGCGGCCTCGAAGTCGGCTTCGCTCTCCAGCCTTCGCATCGGCGGCAATGCGGACAGCAAGCGCCGGCCATAGCCCATGGCCACCAGGCGGGTGTCGCAGATCGCAAGCACCCCGCAATCCGTTTCGCGGCGAATCAGCCGCCCTGCCCCCTGCTTCAGCGCCACGGCCGCCTCGGGCAGCGAATAGTCGCTGAACGAACTGCGCCCTTGGGCTTCGAGCCGCTGCGACCGCGCTTCGACCAACGGATCGTTCGGAGGAGGAAACGGCAGCTTGTCGATCACCACCAGTTGCAACGCGTCGCCCGGTGCGTCGAAGCCCTCCCAGAACGATGCGGATGCAACCAGCACGCAACCGGCGCGGCCGCCTTCAGCACCCTCGCGGAAGCGGTCCATGAGCACGCGTTTTGGCAGTTCGCCCTGCACCAGTACGTCTGGCCGCACATCGGACTCCAGCCGTTCGAACTGCTGCTTCATCTCGTCGCCGATGGCGCGCAACGCACGCAGCGTGGTCGTCAACACCAACGTGCGGCCGCCGAGTTCGGCGGCGCCGCGCGCGGCAAGTTGCGCAACCCTTGCGCTGTGGGAGGCATCGTTGGGCTTTGGGAAGGCTCGCGGCACATAAAGTCCCGCTTGGGCGGCATAGTCGAAAGGGCTCTGCACGCGCAGCACTTCGGCATCGCCAAGGCCGCACGGCTCTGTGAACCAGCGCAGCGTGGGCTCGTCGCCCAGCGTTGCCGAAGTGAAGATCCAGGCCCGGCCACTGTCTTCCGGCGCCGGGCGGCTGACTTCCTGCTCTTCACCATAGGCATCGAGTTCAGGCTCGCGGTGGCCAATCTTGAGTACGCGCGTGCGCATTGCCTCGGCAATGTCGAGCGGCGACTCGACGAGACGCAGTTGCGTGCCCACATCGACCCAGCGCACGGATTCGACGTCGCAAGGCAGCGCGAACCGTGCCGCGCGATTGGCGAGCTGCTGCGCCCGCTCGTAAAGGCGCACGAAATCAGGCGATATCTCGCTGACGGTATCCAGCCCCTCAGCTGCCATTTCGAATGCGTGCTGGAATGCATCCAGTGCACCCTGCCAGATGTCCGGGTCGATTCCTTCCGGTGCAGGCCCTATCCAGCGCAGCTTGGTGCCAGGCCACTGCTTGCCGACCGCAAGACGCAACTCGCGCGCCGCTCGCTCGACAGCCGCGGCCAGCTGCTGCCAATCGACCAGTCCTCGCGCATGCTGCAAACCCGCACCAAGCAGATCGCGCGCGAAATCGAGCGCCTGGCCACTGCCGAGTTGCGCACCCAGAAACTGCACGCCGGTTTCGTTGAGCTGATGAGCCTCGTCGAACACGACCACGCTCACGGTGGGCAGCAGTTCCGCCATTCCGGTCTCGCGCACGGCGAGATCCGCAAAGAACAAGTGGTGGTTGATAACCACCACATCGGCCGCCAGCGCCTCACGCCGCGCAAGGTTGACGTGGCAAGGCTTGAACTGCGGACACTGCGCGCCCAGGCAGTTCTCGCGCGTGGAGGTGATCAGCGGAATAAGCGGCGAGCGCTCGTCAAGCCCGGGGAGTTCGGCCAGATCGCCGGTTCGGGTGGCCTTGGACCACTGTTCGATCTTGGCGAGCGTTCGCAGGCTGCCCCGCTCAGGCAGCGACGCATCGTGGCGAGCCAGGTCGAGCCGATGCAGGCACAAATAGCTTGCACGTCCCTTGAGCAGTGCTGTTCGCACCGGCAGTTCCAGAGCTTCTACCAGGCGCGGCAAATCGCGTCCGAAGAGCTGGTCTTGCAATGTCTTGGTGGCAGTCGACAGCAGCACGCGCTCGCCGCTCAGCAACGCCGGCACAAGATACGAGAAGGTTTTGCCAACGCCGGTGCCGGCCTCCACCACCAGCACGCCGCCGTCTTCGATGGTGCGTGCAACGGCTAGCGCCATTTCGGTTTGTCCGGAGCGTTCGCGAAACTGCTCGGCCGCGCGGGAAAGAGCACCACCGTGCGCGAAGGCGTCGCGCACCTTGTTCTCGAGTGTGTCGGTCACGCGGGTTCTCTCGGATCGAGCAGGTTTTCGAGCCGTACGATCTGGTCGCGCAGCCCGAGGCGGCGCTTTTTCAGGCGCCGCAGCAGCAGTTCGTCTTGCGGCAAAGCCTCGGCCAGGCGGTCGATGGTGGCATCAAGGTCGGCATGCTCGATGCGCAGCTCGATCAATTGGCGGGAAAGGGAATGGAGATTGGAGTCCAACGTTGGCGATGCGCGCTTATTCCGCGCGCACTCGTGTTCACTCGATAATACGTCCTGACACGAATTCACGAGAAGACACAAACGGAAAGCGCGCCATTGGCGCATTGCGCTCATGACCCCAGGCTTTCGACTTGCCGCCGCCACTGGCCTCCACAAGGGAGACCGACCCTACCAGCAGGACCAGGTGCTGATGATGAGCCATCCGCGCGTGCCCGGCTGCCTCCTGGGCGTGGTTGCCGACGGTATGGGCGGACGCAGCGGCGGGCGCAAGGCCTCCGACCAGGTGCTGATGACGGCGCGCCAGCTTTTCACCCGCTATCACCCCGATCGCGACAGCTCCACGGCGGTGCTGCGGCAGCTGCTCGAAGACGCACACACGGTCATCAAGCTCACCGCGCTGTCGAGCGAACAAGAGCCGCACAGCACCCTGGCGGCCTTTCTCATGAGCCCCAAGGGCGACTGCGCCTGGATCCATGCCGGCGACTCGCGCATCTATCATTTTCGGGACGGCGAACTCGTCACGCGCACGCGCGATCATTCCTATGTGCAGGTGCTCGTCGACCGCGGCGAAATCACCGAAGCCGAGGCCAATGTCCACCCCAAAGGCAACATTCTCCTCGGCTGCCTCGGCATGACGACGACCCCGCCGCCGGTCGAGCCCCACTACATTCCTGCCATGCAGCCCGGCGACCTGCTCATGGCATGCAGCGACGGGCTCTGGCACTACTTCAACCCCGAAGAACTCGCCAGCGTGCTGTATTCAGAGCAGCCGCGCGACGCGGTCGAAATTCTGGTGGGCGAGGCGCGGCGCCGAGCCCGCGGCACGGGCGACAACATCTCCATTGCGGTATTGAAGTTCGAAGCGCTTCCGGCAGAAGTTTGAGCGCCGGCAACGCTGCAAGACCTGGCCCAGAGCGGTGCTGGGCCTCCGGCGATTAACGCGCGGGAGATGACGCCGGTGCTGCTGGCGCCGCCGGGGGCAATGGCGCCCCGCGCGGCTTGCTGCGATCGGCGTTCTGCCGCTCACGGCTGGCCCTGCGCTCCGCCGCCTTCTGCTGCTTGCTTTCGAAGCGTTGAACTTCCGCCGGCGCTTCCGCCCGGCGCTGCGCAGCCTTGGCCTGCTCTTCAGCGTTTGCTCTTTGCTTGGCCTCCAGCTGGCGCCGGCGTTCGTCGGCCTCAGAAGCGGTGGCGGCACGGCTTGCCGCGTGGTCGGCAGCGCGCTGCTCGCGGTCTTTTTGTGCCTGGCGCGACTCGTCCTGCTTCTCGGGCGTGTCTTGCGGGCGCCGCGTGGCGGCCTTTTGATCGAGCTTCTCGAGTTCGGCCGCGCCGCGACGCTGCCGCTCGATGTCGTTGATGGCCGTTTCCTGGCGCTTGATGTGGTCGGTCCCGGTGCGGCGGCGCCTGCGGCTATCGCGCAGGCAATCTTCGACCGCGAACTTCTGGTAGCAAGCGGCGCGCTCCTTCTCGAAACGCGTCTCGATGGCAGCACGTTCGGCCGTCAGCCTGCTGCGTTCGGCTTCGAAATCGGAAATGCCGGCGGCTGCATTGGACTGTGCCCAGACCGGCAAGCTACCCAGGGTCATCAGCGCGGCGAAAACGATATTTTTCATGTCAGGCGAGTGTCGACGATCCGGCGCTCCAGCGAGAGAAATTCGCTCGATTGCATTTCGGTGAGCCTGGAAACCGTGCGCGGAAACTCATGCGCCAGCGGCCCCTCGGTATACAACGCCTCCGGCGGTACCTCAGCCGACATGATGAGCTTGACGCGGCGGTCGTACAAGACGTCGACGAGCCAGGTGAAACGGCGTGCCTCGGAAGCCATGCGCACCGGCATGTGCGGTACATCGGAGAGCAGCACCGTGTGGAACTGGCTGGCAATTTCGAGATAGTCGTTCTGCGAGCGCGGCCCGCCGCAGAGTGTCTTGAAGTCGAACCAGACCACGCCGCCCGCCTTGCGCCGTGCGCGGATCTCGCGCTGCTCGATGTGGAGAATCGGGTTTTCGTCGGCCGTTTCAGCCAGCTTGTCGAAAGCCTTGCGCATTTCCTTCTCGGCCGCCGCATCGTTGGGCGTGAGGTACATGCGCAATTGCTCGAGCGTGCGGCGCCGGTAGTCAGTACCGTTGTCCACGCTCAATACTTCGAGCTTCTCGTTCAGCAGCGCAATCGCAGGCAGGATGCGATCGCGATGCAACCCGCCGGGGTAAAGGTCGTCGGGCCTGAAATTGGAGGTGGTGACAAAGCCCACGCCGTTCTCGAACAGCGACACCAGCAGCCGATGAAGAATCATCGCGTCGGTGATGTCCGCGACGTGAAACTCGTCGAAGCAGATGAGCTTGTAGCGCTTCGAAATGCGCAACCCGAGTTCATCGAGCGGATTGACCGTTCCCTGCAGTTCACGCAGCTCGCGGTGCACCTCGCGCATGAACTCGTGAAAGTGCAGGCGAGTCTTGCGCCTGAGCGGCACAGCGTTGAAGAAGAGATCCATCAGGAAGCTCTTGCCCCGCCCGACGCCACCATACATGTAGACGCCGCGCGGAAGCTCGGGCCGGTTGATGAACTTCTTCAGCGCGTTGGAGCGCTGGGCCTTGTAGTCGGCCCACTCCCGCGCGCAGCGATCCAGCGCCTCGACGGCGCGCAGCTGCGCGGGGTCGCTCCGGAACCCGCGCACCGCGAGTTCCGCCTCGTAGGCCTCTTTAACGCTGGTCAAAGGATCAGAAGTTCAGCGTGCGCTTGTCCACGGCAAGTGCCGCTTCCTTCGTAGCTTCCGACAGCGACGGGTGCGCATGGCAGATGCGCGCGATGTCTTCGGCGCTGGCCTTGAACTCCATGGCCACCACGGCTTCGGAGATCAACTCGCTGGCCTGAGGGCCCACGATGTGCACGCCGAGGATTTCGTCCGTTGCCGCATCGGCCAGGAACTTGACCATACCCGTTGTGTCGCCCAACGCGCGTGCGCGGCCGTTTGCCAGGAACGGGAACGTGCCAGCCTTGTAGGCACGGCCCGCGGCCTTGAGTTGCTGCTCGGTCTGGCCGACCCATGCGATCTCGGGACTGGTGTAGATGACCCACGGAACCGTGTTGAAGTTGACGTGACCATGCTGCCCGGCAATGCGCTCTGCCACGGCAACGCCCTCCTCCTCGGCCTTGTGCGCGAGCATGGGGCCGCGAACCACGTCGCCGATGGCCCAGACGTTGGGCAGGCTGGTCTTGCAGTCGTCGTCCACGGCAATGGCGCCGCGCTCGTCGAGCTTCAGGCCCACGGCTTCGGCGTTAAGGCCGATGGTGTTGGGCACGCGGCCGATCGAGACGATCAGCTTGTCGACCTCGAGCGTCTGGGCTTCGCCCTTGGCGTTGGTCCAGGCAACGCTCACGCCCTTCTTCGACGACTTGATCTCGCCGACCTTGACGCCGAGTTCGATCTTGAGCTTCTGCTTGTCAAAAGCCTTCTTGGCTTCCTTGGCAATCTGCTCGTCCACCGCGCCGAGGAAAGTTGGCAGCGCTTCGAGCACCGTCACTTCGGCACCCAGGCGGCGCCACACCGAGCCCATTTCAAGGCCGATGACGCCCGAACCGATCAGCCCCAGCTTCTTCGGCACAGCGCCGATCCGCAGCGCGCCGTCATTCGAGAGAATGTTCTCTTCGTCGAAAGGCGTGCCGGGCAATGCACGGGCATTGGAGCCAGTGGCCACGATGATGTGCTTGCCGCTGATCGACTCTTCGGCAGCGCCCACCACCTTGATCTCATAGCCGGTTTCGTCGGTCTTCACGAACGAGCCGCGGCCATGGAAGAACGTGATCTTGTTCTTCTTGAACAGGTACAGGATGCCGTCGTTGTTCTGCTTGACGACCTGGTCCTTGCGGGCCAGCATCTTGTCGATGTCCAGGCCCAGGCCTTCGACCTTGATGCCATGGTCGGCAAAGTGGTGGCCGGCCTGCTCGAAGTGCTCCGAAGATTGCAGCAGCGCCTTCGACGGAATGCAGCCGACGTTGGTGCAGGTGCCGCCCGGTGCCGGGCCGCCCTTGCCGTTTTTCCACTCGTCGATACACGCGACATTGAAGCCGAGTTGCGCGGCGCGAATGGCGGCAATGTAGCCGCCAGGGCCGCCGCCGATGACGATGACGTCGAATTGTTTGTTTGCCATCTGATCTGTCTCCTCAGATGTCGAACAAGAGGCGCGACGGATCTTCCAGCGCTTCCTTCATGGCGACCAGGCCCAGCACGGCTTCACGGCCGTCGATGATGCGGTGGTCGTAGCTCATGGCAAGGTAGTTCATCGGGCGGACGACGATCTGGCCGTTCTCGACCACGGCGCGGTCCTTGGTGGCGTGCACGCCGAGAATCGCGGATTGGGGCGGGTTGATGATTGGCGTCGAGAGCATCGAGCCGAAGGTGCCGCCGTTCGAGATGGAGAACGTGCCGCCAGTCATCTCTTCGATGCCCAGCTTGCCGTCTTGCGCCTTCTTGCCGTATTCGGCGATCTTCTTCTCGATGTCGGCAAAGCTCATCTGGTCGGCGTTGCGCAGGATGGGCACCACCAGGCCGCGCGGCGAACCGACGGCAATACCGATGTCGAAGTAGCCGTGATACAGGATATCGTTGCCGTCGACCGAGGCGTTGATCACCGGGTACTTCTTCAGCGCGTGCACCGCGGCCTTCACGAAGAAGCTCATGAAGCCGAGCTTCACGCCGTGTTCCTTGGTGAAGCTGTCCTGGAAGCGCTTGCGCAGTTCCATTACCGGCGCCATGTTGACCTCGTTGAAGGTCGTCAGGATGGCGTTGGTGGCTTGCGATTGCAGCAGGCGTTCGGCAATGCGCGCGCGCAGGCGGCTCATCGGAACGCGCTGCTCGGGGCGGTCGCCCAGGTCTGCGGTGCCAGAGGGTGCGGAGACTTGCGGCAGCGCAGGCTTGGCGGCGGGTGCAGCCACGGTGGCGGCGGGCTTGGCGCCCGAAGCAACCGCGCCGAGCACGTCGCCCTTGGTAACGCGGCCGTCCTTGCCGGTGCCGGCCACGTCGCTGGTCTTCAGGTTGTTGTCGGCCAGCAGCTTGGCGGCGGCGGGCATGGCAACGTCGGCCTTCGAGCCGCCGGCGGCTGTGGCAGCCGCTGCGGGGGCAGGTGCTGCTGCGGCCGGAGCCGGGGCGGCAGCAGGTGCTGCCGCGGGTGCGGCAGCCGCGCCCTTGCCTTCGGTGTCGATCCTGGCGATGAGCTGATCGGCCACCACGGTGGCGCCATCGGGCTGAACGATTTCAGCCAGCACGCCGGCCGAAGGTGCGGGCACTTCGAGCACGACCTTGTCGGTCTCGATCTCGATCAGGATTTCATCGACGGCGACGGCTTCGCCTGCCTTCTTCTTCCAGGTGAGCATGGTGGCTTCGGCCACGGATTCGGAAAGCTGGGGGACTTTGACTTCTACGATAGACATTTGGAGTGAGCTCCGTTTTGTTCTTGAGGGTGTTCGTGTGAAAAAAGGCTCTTGATTACTTGGTCAGCACGAAGCCCTTGAGCTTGCCAAATGCGCCATCGACGAGCGCCTTCTGCTGTTCCTGGTGCAGGTGCGAGTAGCCCACTGCCGGCGATGCCGAAGCGGCACGGCCGGAATAGCCGAGCTTCTGGCCTTCCTGCATGTTTTCGTGGATGTAGTGCTGCACGAAGAACCAGGCACCCTGGTTCTGCGGCTCGTCCTGGCACCAGACCACGTCGACGAGGTTCGGGTACTTCTTGATCTCGGCGGCAAAGGCCTTGTGCGGGAACGGATAGAGCTGCTCGACGCGGATGATCGCCACGTCGTCGTTGCCCTGCTCTTCGCGCTTCTTGGACAGGTCGTAGTAGACCTTGCCCGAGCAGGCGATGAGGCGCTTGACCTTTTCTGCCTTCAGGCCCTTGCTGTCCGGAATGACCGTCTGGAAGCTGCCCTTGGTGAACTCGGACAGCGGCGACGTTGCATCCTTGTTGCGCAACAGCGACTTGGGCGTGAGGATGATGAGCGGCTTGCGCAGGTTGCGCACCATCTGGCGGCGCAGCACGTGGAAGATCTGGCTGGCCGTGGTCGGCTGCACCACTTGCATGTTGGTGTCTGCGCTCAACTGCATGAAGCGCTCGAGGCGTGCCGAGCTGTGCTCCGGGCCCTGGCCTTCGTAGCCGTGCGGCAGCATCATGGTCAGGCCGTTGACGCGGCCCCACTTCACTTCGCCCGAGGCGATGAACTGGTCGATCACCACTTGCGCGCCGTTCACGAAGTCGCCGAACTGGGCTTCCCAGATGACGAGCGTGTTGGGGTCGTTCGATGCGTAGCCGTATTCGAACGCGAGCACGGCTTCTTCCGAGAGGATGGAGTCGATGACGACGAACGGTGCCTGGTTTTCAGCCACGTTCTGCAGCGGCGTGTAGGTGCCTACGTCGAACTTTTCGCGGTTCTGGTCGTGCAGCACGGCGTGACGGTGCGTGAAGGTGCCACGGCCCGAGTCTTCGCCCGAGAGGCGAACCGGATAGCCGCTGGCCACCAGCGAGGCGAACGCCATGTGCTCGCCCATGCCCCAGTCGACGTTCACGTCGCCGCGGCCCATGGCGGCGCGGTCGTCCAGCACCTTCTTCACGAGCGGATGCACCGTGAAGCCGGCTGGCACTGTGGTGATCTTCTCGGCCAGGCGCTTCCACTCGCTGGACGGAATGGCCGTGTCGCCGGCGTCGGTCCACTTCTTGTTGAGGTAGGGGCTCCAGTCGACTGCGTACTTGCTCTTGAAGTTGGTGAGCACCGGATCGATGGTGTTCTTGCCTTCGTCGAAGGCAGCGCGCTGCGCCTTGACCATGTCGTCGCCGAGCGTGTCGCCCAGGCCTTGAGCGGCCAGCTTGTCGGCGTACAGCTTGCGCGTGCCGGGGTGCTGGGCGATCTTCTTGTACATGAGCGGCTGCGTGAGCGAAGGCGTGTCCTGCTCGTTGTGGCCGAGCTTGCGGAAGCAGACGATGTCCACAACCACGTCCTTCTGGAATTCCATGCGGAACTCGAGCGCGAGCTGGGTGGCGAGCACCACGGCTTCGGGATCGTCGCCGTTCACGTGCAGCACCGGCGCCTCGATCATCTTGACGATGTCCGAGCAGTACAGCGTCGAGCGGCTGTCGCGCGGGTCGCTGGTGGTAAAGCCGATCTGGTTGTTGATGACGATGTGAACCGTGCCGCCGGTGAAGTAGCCGCGCGTTTCTGCCAGCGCCAGCGTTTCCATCACGACGCCCTGGCCTGCAAAGGCCGCGTCGCCGTGCACGAGCACAGGCAGAACCTGCTTGCCCTGCGGGTCGGCGCGGCGGTCCATGCGGGAGCGCACGGAACCTTCGACCACGGGGTTCACGATTTCGAGGTGCGAAGGGTTGAACGCAAGGCTCAGGTGCACCGGGCCGCCGGGAGTGGTCACGTCCGAGCTGAAGCCCTGGTGGTACTTGACGTCGCCGCTTGGCAGGTCTTCAGGTGCGGTGTGGTCGAACTCGGCGAAAAGGTCGGCGGGCAGCTTGCCCAGCGAATTGACCAGCACGTTCAGGCGGCCGCGGTGGGCCATGCCGATGACGATTTCCTGCACGCCCTTGACGCCGGCCTGGTTGATGAGTTCGTCCATCGAGACGATGAAGCTCTCGCCACCTTCGAGCGAGAAGCGCTTCTGGCCCACGTACTTGGTGTGCAGGAAGCGCTCGAGGCCTTCAGCCGCAGTGAGGCGGTTCAGCACGTGCTTCTTCTGCTCGGCCGTCAGCTTGGGGTTGGTGCGGGCGCTTTCGAGCTTTTGCTGCCACCAGCGCTTGTGGTTCTGGTCGGTGGTGTACATGTACTCGGCGCCCATGGTGCCGCAGTACGTTTCACGCAAGGCATTGAGCAGGTCGCGAAGCGACATGGTCTCTTTGCCGAAGAACGTATTGCTGGTGTTGAACACCGTCTCGAGGTCGGCGTCGGTAAAGCCGTAGAACGAGGGCTCGAGCTCCGGAATGGCCGGGCGCTCGGCGCGCTTGAGGGGGTCCAGGTCGGCCCAACGGGCGCCGACGTTGCGGTAGGCGGCAATCAGTTGCTGGACGGCGGTGCGCTTGCGGCCGAGTTCGGAGTCTGCGCCGCTGGCCTGCACGACCCGGGTCGTGCCCTGCTTGGCACGCTCGGCAAAGGCGTTGATGACCGGCTGGTGCGGCACATCGCGGGTATTGGAGCCGTCGACGGCGGGTACGTTTTGCAGCGCATCGAAATACGAGCGCCAGTTGTCAGGCACGCTGCCAGGGTTGGCAAGGTAGTTTTCGTACATCTCTTCGACATAGGGCGCATTGCCGCCGAAGAGGTATGTGTTGCCTTGATAGGCGGTGTACGCCGATGGCGTAGAAGAATCGCTCATATTCCGCTGACCTTCGCTTCCCTGAAGGAAGCACTAGCTGGTTAAGAAACCTTCCGCGACACGGCTGAACCGGTTGGCGGATGCGACTGTGGCTGGGGAAGGGCCTGAGTACCTTGGCATTGTGCCACGTCAGACATATGACGGCTCGGCGCAACTTCGCAAGATTACCCTTGCTCATTCAGGCAGAAGAAAGTAGTTGTTTGATCTGTTGCAGCGTGGCCGGGTCGTCGATGGTGGTCAGGTCGCCTGGGTCGCGCTGCTCGCAAACGGCCTGGATGGCCCGCCGCAGCAGCTTGCCGCTGCGGGTCTTGGGCAGCCCGTTCACAAAGCGCACGCGCGCCGGCCGCGCCAGCGCGCCGAGCTGGTCTGCCACCACCTTCATGATTTCGCCCTCGAGCTTCAGCGCCGCGTCGGGATCGGAAACAGCCTGGCTGTCCCGCGGCACCACGAAAGCCATGGCCACCTGCCCCTTGAGCGCGTCGGCCACGCCAACCACCGCCACCTCGGCCACGCCGGCGTGCCCCGAAATGCTCTCCTCGATCTCGCGCGTGCCGAGGCGGTGCCCGGCCACGTTGATCACATCGTCGGTGCGGCCGAGGATGTAGAAGTAACCGTCTTCGTCGCGAATCCCCCAGTCGAAGGTCGAATAGACCATTTTGCCGGGTACGGTTTTCCAATAGGTGTCGACGAAGCGCTTGTCGTCTTTCCATACCGTCTGCATGAAGCCGGGCGGTGTGGGGCCTTCAATGACGACTACGCCCTTTTCGTTGGCGCCCGTCAGTTCCTCGCCGGTGGATTCGTGCAGGATCTTCACGCGGTAGCCGTACATCGGCACGCCGGGGCTTCCGAATTTGCTGGGCTTTTTCTCCACGCCATTGGCAATCGTGATGATCGGCCAACCCGATTCGGTCTGCCAGTAGTTGTCGATGATCGGCACGCCCAATCCGTCTGAAATCCACCGTGCAGTAGGCTCGTCGAGCGGTTCTCCCGCCAGGAACAACGCGCGCAGGCTCGACAAGTCGTATTTCTTGAGCAGCGCCGGGTCTTGCTTCCTGAGCACGCGCACGGCGGTCGGCGCGCTGAACATCACCGTTACCCTGTACTTCTCGACCAGGCGCCACCAGATGCCGCCGTCAGGCTGCTTGTCGATGCCTTGGGTGGGGAGGCCCTCGTACATGAGTGTGGCCATGCCGCCGATCAGCGGCCCGTAGACGATATAGCTGTGGCCCACCACCCATCCGATGTCGCTGGTCGAAAAATAGGTTTCGCCCGGGTGCCCGTCGAAGATGTGCTTCATGCTGGCGGCCAGCGCCACCGCGTACCCGCCGACATCGCGCTGCACGCCCTTCGGCTTGCCCGTGGTGCCGCTCGTATAGATGGTGTAGCTGATGTCCGTGGCGGCCAGCCAGGTGCACGGCACGTCAGTGCCGCGATGCTTCAGGCTCAACTCGGCAGCCAGATGGTCGCGGCCGGCAGTCAACACCATCGGCGCAAGGCCGCGGTCGGTCAGGAGCACGGCCGCCGGCTTGTGCCTTGAAATCCGGATGGCCTCGTCGAGCAGCGGCTTGTACGCGATGACCTTGCCGCCGCGCGAGCCGGCATCGGCACTTACCACCACCTTCGGCTCGGCGTCTTCAATGCGCGAAGCCAGCGAGCCGCTCGCAAAGCCGCCGAAAACCACGCAATGGATCGCACCGATCCGTGCACAGGCCAGCATTGCGAATGCAGCCTCCGGAATCATCGGCATATAGATGAGTACCCGGTCGCCCTTGCCTACCCCCAGCTCCATCAAGCTGGCCGCTGTGCGCTGCACCTCGGCATGCAGTTCACGAAAGCTGTAGGTTCTTTCGGTTCCGGTTTCGGTCGAAACGAAGATCAATGCAGGTTGATCGGCGCGTTCGCCCAAATGCCGGTCGACGGCGTTGTGGCACAGATTGGTGGTCCCACCCACGAACCACCGGACAAATGGCGGTTGGCTGGCGTCCAGCACCTGGGTCGGCGGCTCCTTCCAGTCGATCAGCCCGGCCTGCTCGGCCCAGAACGCCTCAGGCGCATCGACCGACCGGCGATAGAACTCTTGGTAGCGGCTCATCTGCAGTGTCTCCTTTGTATGGAAATCAGGCCTGGCGATCAGGATCACCTAAAACTGAATTCATAATTATGGAGATCGATCTTGCAGCAAGCTGACGCGCCGGACAATCAGGTTTCGCCCGCGCTGCTCCGGCTCCGGCCCCTGCGGGGGGTCGATAGCGGCCGCTACCGGACGATCTTCAGCAGCTCGGGGAATGCCGGGTGCTCGGCCGTGCGGAGCCACTCGAAGCCGACCATTTCCGTGGTCACCAGCTCGGCGCCCGCGCCGGCCAGCCTGTCGAAGGCCGCGTCGCGGTTGCGTTCGGTGCGCGAACTGCAGGCGTCGGTCACCACCCACACCTCGAATTCGTCTTCCAGGAGATCGAGCGCGGTCTGCAGCAGGCACACATGCGCCTCGCACCCGGCAACCACGATCGTGTTGCGCTCTTCAACAGCTGCGGCGGGCTTCTGCAGGTGCTTCGGCAAGCTGCGGGCATTGCCCTGCGGCGCCTTGGGCGGCACGCGCAGCCACTCGCCGAGGCCCTCCTCCATCCCGCTGAAATGCATCTTGGGCAAGGTTCGCTGGCACAACGCCCGAATGTCCGGCACGGTTTCGCCGAGCTTCGACGGGTTGTGCTCGGTACCCCAGACCGGCACCTCGAACAGCCGCGCCATCTTGCCCAGGCGCACGGCGTTCTGCGCCACGGCATCGGCCTCGAAGATCGCAGGCATCAGCTGCGCCTGGTAGTCGATCAGAACGAGTTGGGATTGCGAGGCATCGAGCAGCATGAACTGATTCTTTCAGATGGAAATTGATTGGGCTAGACCGTACCACTGAAAAGCCGTGCACCTAGACTACGTTGGATGCAGATCTTTTCACGACGCCTCCCGGCGCGGCTCCACCTCTTGATGCCAGCCTTGTGCGCAGCACTCCTGCTCGTCGGCTGCGGCGGGTTGCGCACGGCCGGGACACCGTTGGCAAGCACGCTAGAAAAGAGCACATGCACACCGAACGCCGATACGCTGCTGGTGCTGCTGCCCGGTGCCTATTCGCACCCGGACGAATTCACGCGCGAAGGCTTCGTGAAAGCGCTGAACGACAACCGGCTTGCAGTGGACGTGATGCTCGTCGATGCGCACCTTGGCTATTACAACAACAAGACCATCCTCGACCGCCTGAGCAAGGACGTGATGGCACCGGCACGCAGCAACGGCTACAAATCGATCTGGATTGCCGGCATTTCGGTCGGCGGATTCGGCGGGCTGCTTTATGCGCAGACCCACCCCGGAGAGCTGGCGGGCCTGGTGGCCATTGCCCCCTATCTCGGAGAACGCACGCTCAGTCTGGATATCGCCAATGCGGGCGGCGTCGCCCGCTGGACCGGGCCGCTGGGCGATCCACCGGGCAGCGACCCGCGAACGCCGGACGAAACCCAGCTTTGGCAATGGCTGCGCGGCTACGTCGGCACCAGCGCAACGTTTGGCACACGCCCGCCGCTCTACCTGGGATATGGCATTGATGACCGCTTTGCCTTCAGCCACCGGTTGCTGGCGGCGGCACTGCCTGCGAGCCGCGTATTCACGACTGAAGGCGGACACGACTGGCCGGAGTGGATGCGCCTCTGGCGCAGCATGCTGCCCACGCTGCATCTGCCGGGCTGCCCCGGCTGAAGCCCCCGGGTCAGTTCGGCCTTAGCCGCAGCAGCTTGCCGACGGATTCGTCGGTCAGCACATAGAGCAAGCCGTCCGGGCCCTGCTTCACGTCGCGAATGCGTGCCCGGCCGTCGGCGAGGAGCTTGTGCTCGGCAACCACCTTGCCGTCTTTCAGTTCGATACGGTCGAGATAGCCGAATTTGAGCGATCCGACAAAAAGGTTGCCCTTCCACCCCGCGCCATATCGGTCGCTGGTCAGAAAGGCCATGCCCGATGGCGCAATCGACGGCACCCAATAGTGAAGCGGCTGCTCCATCCCCTCGCTGGCGGTGAGACCGTCTCCGATCTTGCCGCCGCCGTAGTTTTCACCGTAGGTGATCACAGGCCAGCCGTAGTTGCGGCCAGCTTGCGGAACATTGATCTCATCGCCGCCTTGCGGGCCATGCTCGGTCATCCACAGCCGGCCGTCCGGCGCCAACGTCGCGCCTTGGCCGTTGCGGTGGCCGTAGCTCCAGATTTCAGGCAACGCCCCCGCCCGGCCGACAAACGGATTGTCCCTGGGCACGGTTCCGTCCTTGGCGATGCGCACCACTTTGCCTAGGTGGGTGTCCAGCTTCTGGGCGTCTTCCTTGCGACTGAACCGGTCGCCCAGCGTGAGAAACAAGTTGCCGTCGCGCGCCTCAACAATGCGGCAGCCGAAATGGTTGCGACTGGCCACCTTGGGTTGCTGGCTGAAGATGATTCGCAGGTTCTCCAGCTTCGCGCCGTCTTCCGAGAGCTGTGCGCGCGCAAGCGCGGTACTGTTGGCCGAACCTCCAGCCGCAGGTTCTGAAAAACAGAAATACAGCGTGCGATTCTTTTCGAATGCCGGATCGGCTAGCACGTCCAGCAAACCGCCCTGGCCGCCCGCGGCAATGGCCGGTAAGCCGGAGATGGGCGCCCCGATCTTTCCGTCTGCGTCAATAAGCCGCAAGCGGCCCGGCCGCTCCGTCACCACAAAGCGGCCCTCCGGCAGAAAAGCAACTCCCCATGGATTCTCGAGCCCCGAGAAAATGATTTCTGCCCGTGTCTGCGCTACAACGGTGCCGGCCACCGCCAAACCAGCGGCTACAACAGCATGGCCCAGAAGGCGAATATTCGAACCAATTCGCAAGTTCATGACATTTCGAGGTAGTACGGACAATCTTGACGGTCTTTAGGCCCGAAATCCAGGCCGTTGTCGAGATCACCCTGGACGCGAAGGTCCATTTACGGTGAACCGCTTATGGTTCATAAAGGTCCACCGTTACATTTTTTCTTCAGCCGAATTCAAAAATCCCAGCTAGATCAATCATTTGCAGCTACATTCTCTAATTGGCATGAGGTTGACATAACCGCGCGTCATCAATATCCTACGCGCCATGCGTTTTTTCGTCCTACCCGCTTCCCTCCTGTTTGCCGTCGCCGTCCAGGCCGCTCCTCAACAGGACCGAACCGATGACGAACTGGCCCGCCTCCTTGTCGACAAGGGCCTGATCGGACAACTCCAGCAGGTTCGCCAAACAGTCACCGAACGGACTTCCGATCTGGTGGTTACCGCTATCGGCTTCCTTGGCGTTCCGTATCGCCGCGGTGGCAACTCGGCCGAGTCCGGCTTCGATTGCAGCGGCTTCGTTCGCGCCATGTACAACCAGACGGTCGGCCACCTGCTGCCCCGTCGCGCCGAAGAACAGGCCGCGGCCACCGAAAAGATCGACCGCAGCCAACTCAAGCCCGGCGACCTTGTTTTCTTCAACACCATGCGCCGCGCCTTCAGCCATGTCGGCATCTATGTCGGCGAAGGCAAGTTCATCCATTCGCCGCGCACGGGCGCTCAGGTGCGGGTGGAAGACATGAACGGCAGCTACTGGAGCCGCCGCTTCGACGGGGCCCGCCGCGTGCTTGGCGGCGCACCCAACGACGAAGTCAAGGCCGCGGCAACAGCCGCGATCCGCACCGGCGACTGAACGCCTGCTCTTCAAGAGCCATAAAAAAATCCCGCCTTGGCGGGATTTTTTTATGGCCGCTCCAGTCGCTCGGAGCGGCGGCCGGCCGGTCAGGCCTTCTTTGTCGGCGGCAGATCGGTACAGGTACCGTGCGCCACTTCGGCTGCCATGCCAATACTTTCGCCCAGCGTCGGATGCGGGTGGATGGTCTTGCCGATGTCGATCTCGTCGGCGCCCATTTCAATGGCCAGTGCAATCTCGCCAAGCATGTCGCCCGCATGCGTGCCGACAATGCCGCCACCGAGAATGCGGTGCGTTTCGGCGTCGAACAGCAGCTTGGTAAAGCCTTCGTCGCGGCCGTTGGCAATGGCGCGGCCTGAGGCATTCCAAGGGAAGTGGCCCTTCTTGATCTTGATGCCTTCGGCCTTGGCCTGGTCTTCAGTTAGGCCGACCCATGCCACCTCGGGGTCGGTGTAGGCCACGCTGGGAATCACGCGGGCGTTGAAGGCGGCGCTCGAAAGCTCCTTGTCGCCCTTCTGCTCGCCGGCAATCACCTCGGCCGCCACGTGCGCTTCGTGCACCGCCTTGTGCGCCAGCATGGGCTGGCCCACGATGTCGCCAATGGCGAAGATGTGGGGCACGTTGGTGCGCATCTGGATGTCGACCGGAATGAAGCCGCGGTCGCTCACCGTCACGCCGGCCTTCTCGGCGCCGATCTTCTTGCCGTTGGGACTGCGGCCCACGGCTTGCAGCACCAGGTCGTACACCTGCGGTTCCTTCGGTGCGTTCTCGCCTTCGAAAGTTACCTTGATGCCTTCCTTCGTGGCTTCGGCGCCGACCGTCTTGGTCTTGAGCATGATGTTGTCGAAGCGCGGCGCATTCATCTTCTGCCACACCTTGACCAGGTCGCGGTCGGCGCCCTGCATCAGGCCGTCGAGCATTTCGACCACGTCGAGGCGCGCGCCCAGCGTCGAATACACCGTGCCCATTTCCAGGCCGATGATGCCGCCGCCCAGGATCAGCATGCGCTTGGGATCGGTGCCCATCTCGAGCGCGCCGGTCGAATCCACCACGCGCGGATCGTTCTTCGGCATGAACGGCAGGCTCACGGCCTGCGAACCGGCCGCGATGATTGCGTTGCGGAACTTGACGGTCTGCTTCTTGCCCGTGGTGTCCCAACTGGTGCCGGACGTTTCCTCCACTTCCAGGTGGTAGGGGTCGATGAAGTTACCGACGCCGCGCAGCACCGTCACCTTGCGCATCTTGGCCATGGCCGTGAGGCCCCCGGTGAGCTTGCCCACCACCTTGTTCTTGTGGCCGAGCAGCTTGGCGCGGTCGACCGTGGGCGCGGCAAAGCTCACGCCCAGGTCTGCGAAATGCTTGACCTCGTCCATCACCGATGCAACGTGCAGCAGTGCCTTCGACGGAATGCAGCCCACGTTGAGGCACACGCCGCCGAGCGTGGCGTAGCGCTCGATCAGCACCACCTTCAAGCCGAGGTCGGCTGCGCGAAAAGCGGCCGAATAACCGCCGGGGCCGGCGCCGAGCACGACGACGTCGCACTCGACATCGACTTTGCCGCCATAGGTGGAAGCAACGGGGGCAACTGCTGGCGCCGGAGCAGGAGCCGCCTTGGGTGCGGATGCGGGTGCCGCTGCGGCTGGAGCAGGAGCGGCCGGTGCGGGCGCGGGGGCCGCAGCGGCGTCCACCTCCAGCGTCAGCACCACGGAGCCTTCCTTGACCTTGTCGCCGACCTTGACGGCTAGCGACTTCACCACGCCGGCAGCCGACGACGGAATTTCCATCGAGGCCTTGTCCGATTCGACCGTGATCAGCGACTGCTCGGCCTTGACTGTGTCGCCGACGTTGACCAGCACCTCGATCACTGCGACTTCGTCGAAGTCGCCGATGTCCGGCACTTTGATTTGTTGTTCGCTCATTTGGACACTTTCAGTTTGAGTGTGAGAACGTCGACCGGTGGGGCCGAATTGCGATCGAATTCGCAGGCGGCGGCAATCCCCGCCTCCGCCACGTCGCGCGACGTGCGCGACTTGATGTCGTAGGCCGCGTGCATGGCGCCGAGCGCAAAGCTGCGCCCCGAGCCAATGGCCCAGAACTGCTTGAACTCGAACACCTCGCGGTAGCTGTAGATGCCGTAGATGCCGCTCTGGTTGGCCATCAGCATCGTGAACTGGCTCGACTCGTAGGGCTCATGCTCGTCTTCCTTGGTCTGCATGAAGAACGAGTCCTTCAGCACAGGGTGCAGCAGCGTGAAGGTGCGGAAGATCTCGTGCTTGCTGCCGAACAGCAGCGCCTCGCGTGGCTGCGCGGCCAGTGCATGCTGCAGCACCAGAAAGTGCGCGGCAGCGCCGGCCACGGCAAAGAGGCTCTGCCCCGCCGCATCGTCGATGGTGAAGATCTTCTGGTTGGCCTCGGCGCGGTGCGAAAGCCGCGTGTCGCCGAAGGTCACCAGCGAATCCGCCGCCATCGTGACCTGGCCGCCTTTGCGGACGGCCACTACGGTGGTCATAGCAGGATTCGGCGATAGTCCGCGAGCACCTGGCCCAGGTAGGCGTTGAAGCGCGCAGCCAGGGCACCATCGATCACGCGGTGGTCATAGGACAGCGACAGCGGCAGCGTCAGGCGCGGCACAAACTGCTTGCCGTCCCACACCGGCTTCATCTGGCCCTTGGAGAGGCCGAGGATGGCCACTTCGGGGGCGTTGATGATGGGCGTGAAGTGCGTGCCGCCAATGCCGCCGAGCGAGCTGATCGAGAAGCAGCCGCCCTGCATGTCGGCCGAG
This sequence comes from Variovorax sp. 3319, assembly GCF_031456585.1. Classification (NCBI taxonomy): domain Bacteria; kingdom Pseudomonadati; phylum Pseudomonadota; class Betaproteobacteria; order Burkholderiales; family Comamonadaceae; genus Variovorax; species Variovorax sp. 3319. The sequence continues at coordinate 181,854 of NZ_JAVDUZ010000011.1, read as the reverse complement.
CCGAGCTTGCCGTCGCGCGCCTTCTTGGCGAGCTCGCCCATTTCCGCGCTGATCTGCAGGATGCCCTTCTTGTCGGCATCCTTCAGCACCGGCACCACGAGACCGTTGGGCGTGTCCGCCGCAAAGCCGATGTTGTAGTACTGCTTGTAGACGAGCTGGTCGCCGTCGAGGCTGGCGTTGAAGTCAGGGAACTTCTTCAGCGCGGCGACCACCGCCTTGATCACGAAGGCCAGCATCGTGACCTTGATGCCCGACTTTTCGTTTTCCTTGTTGGTGGAAACGCGGAAGGCTTCGAGCTCGGTGATGTCGGCTTCGTCGTTGTTGGTGACGTGCGGAATCATCACCCAGTTGCGATGCAGGTTGGCACCGCTGAGCTTCTTGATGCGCGACAGGTCCTTGCGCTCGACGGCGCCGAACTTGGTGAAGTCGACCTTGGGCCAAGGAATGAGCCCCAGGGCTGCGCCGTCCGCACTGCCACCCCCGGCAGGCGCCTTGGCTGCCGATGCCTTGGTGCTGGCCTGGCCGCTCATCACGGCCTTGGTGAAGCTTTGGACGTCTTCCTGGGTGATGCGGCCCTTGGGGCCGGTGCCCTTGACCTCTTCGAGCGGCACGCCGAGTTCGCGCGCGAACTTGCGCACCGAGGGAGATGCATGCGGCAGCTTGCCGGTGGGCGCCACTGTCGGCTCGTGCGGTGCGGCAGCCGGCTGTGTTGTAGCGGCCGCTGACGGAGCAGCAACCGGAGCAGGCGCACTGGTGGCCGCCATTGTCGGAGCAGCAGCGGCCGCCTGCGCCGGCGCAGATGCCGCGCCTTCCAACACGGCGATCAGGTCACCGATGTTGACCGTATCACCCACCTTGACCTTGAGCTCCTTGAGGACGCCCGCAGCCGAAGACGGGATTTCCATCGAGGCCTTGTCCGATTCGACAGTGATCAGCGACTGGTCGGCCGCGACCGTATCGCCGGGTTTCACCAGCAACTCGATGACCGCGACATCCTTGAAATCGCCGATGTCGGGCACCTTGATCTCGATGGGCCCGGAAGCCGCGGGTGCGGCAGCCGGCGCGGGCGCCGCGGCTGCGGGCGCCGGAGCGGCAGCCGCGGGAGCCGGAGCCGCTGCAGGCGCCGAAGCCGCCGCAGCCCCATCGGCCTCCAGCACGAGGACCACGGAGCCCTCTTTCACCTTGCCGCCGACCTCGACCTTGATTTCTTTCACCACACCGGCAGTCGACGACGGAATCTCCATCGAAGCCTTGTCCGATTCCACAGTGATGAGCGACTGCTCGGCCTTGACCGTATCGCCCACCTTCACAAGCACCTCGATCACCGCGACTTCGTCGAAATCGCCGATGTCCGGCACCTTCACTTCCACTGCTGCCATATCGTTGTCTCCCGCCGTGAGGCGCCGTTCGTTCGTTGGATGTTGATGTTCAGGCGTAAAGCGGGTTGACCTTGTCGACATTGATGCCGTACTTCTTGATCGCCTCGACAACCTTGGCCACCGGCACCGTGCCATCTTCGCTCAGCGCCTTGAGCGCGGCCACCACGATGTAGTGGCGATTGATTTCGAAGTGCTCGCGCAGCTTGTTGCGGAAGTCGCTGCGGCCGAAGCCGTCGGTGCCCAGCACCTTGTAGTTGCGGCCCTTGGGAATGAAGGGACGAATCTGTTCCGCGTAGGCCTTCATGTAGTCGGTCGACGCAATCACCGGGCCGGTGGTCGGCGAGAGCTGCTGCGACACGAACGATTCGCGCTGAGCCTGGTCCGGGTGCAGCAGGTTCCAGCGGTCGGCGTCCTGGCCGTCGCGCGTCAGTTCGTTGAAGCTCGGGCAGCTCCACACCGATGCCGACACGCCCCAGTCCTTTTCGAGCAGTTCTTGCGCGGCAAAGCTTTCGCGCAGGATGGTGCCGCTACCCAGCAGTTGAACCGCGGGTGCCTTGGCCTTGAGCGCAGGGCCCTGCTTCGACAGGTACATGCCCTTGATGATCTGCTCTTCGGTGCCGGGTTGCAGGCCTGGCATTGCGTAGTTTTCGTTGAGCAGCGTCAGGTAGTAGTAGACGTTGTCCTGCTTCTCGACCATGCGCTTGAGGCCATGGTGCAGGATCACGCCCACTTCGTGCGCGAAGGTCGGGTCATAGCTCACGCAATTGGGAATGGTGTTGGCCAGGATGTGGCTGTGGCCGTCTTCGTGCTGCAGGCCTTCGCCGTTGAGCGTGGTGCGCCCCGAGGTGCCGCCCAGCAGGAAGCCGCGCGCCTGCATGTCGCCGGCCGCCCAGGCCAGGTCGCCGATGCGCTGAAAACCGAACATCGAGTAGTACACGTAGAACGGCACCATGATGCGGTTGTTGGTGCTGTACGACGTGGCCGCGGCAATCCAGCTCGACATGCCGCCGGCTTCGTTGATGCCTTCCTGCAGGATCTGGCCGGCCTTGTCTTCCTTGTAGTACATGACCTGGTCCTTGTCGACCGGGGTGTACTGCTGGCCTGCGGGGTTGTAGATGCCGATCTGGCGGAACAACCCTTCCATGCCGAAGGTGCGCGCTTCGTCCACAAGAATGGGAACGACGCGCGGGCCGAGCGCCTTGTCGCGCAAGAGCTGCGTGAGAAAGCGAACGTAGGCCTGCGTGGTCGAGATCTCGCGGCCCTCGGCCGTAGGCTCCATTACCGACTTGAACGTGTCGAGCGACGGCACCGTAAAGCTCTCGTCGGCCTTGGTGCGGCGGTGCGGCAGGTAGCCGCCAAGGGCCTTGCGGCGCTCGTGCAGGTACTTCATTTCCGGCGTGTCGTCGGCCGGCTTGTAGAACGGCAGGTCGGCAATCTTGCTGTCCGGAATCGGAATGTTGAAGCGGTCGCGGAAGGCCATGATGTCTTCGTCGCTGAGCTTCTTGGTCTGGTGCACGTTGTTCTTGCCCTCGCCGATCTTGCCCATGCCAAAGCCCTTGACCGTCTTGATCAGGAGCACCGTGGGCTGGCCTTCGTGCTTCACGGCCGCATCGAACGCGGCGTAGACCTTCTGCGAATCGTGGCCGCCGCGGCGCAGCTGCCAGATATCGTCGTCGCTCATCTTGGAAACCATTTCGAGGGTGCGCGGGTCGCGGCCGAAGAAATGCTTGCGAACGTAGGCGCCGTCGTTGGCCTTGAAGGCCTGATAGTCACCGTCGTTGGTTTCCATCATGATCTTGCGCAGCGCACCTTCCTTGTCGCGCGCCAGCAGCGGATCCCAGTTGCTGCCCCAGATCAGCTTGATGACGTTCCAGCCCGAACCGCGGAATTCGCCCTCGAGTTCCTGGATGATCTTGCCGTTGCCGCGCACCGGGCCATCCAGGCGCTGCAGGTTGCAGTTGATCACGAAGATCAGGTTGTCGAGCTTCTCGCGTGCCGCCAAGCCAATGGCGCCCATCGACTCGACCTCGTCCATTTCGCCGTCGCCACAGAACACCCATACCTTGCGGTTCTCGGTGTTGGCAATGCCGCGGGCGTGCAGGTATTTGAGAAAACGGGCCTGGTAGATGGCCATCAGCGGGCCGAGGCCCATCGAGACCGTGGGAAATTGCCAGAACTCGGGCATCAGCTTCGGATGCGGGTAGCTCGACAGGCCCTTGCCGTCGACTTCCTGGCGGAAGTTGAGCAGTTGCTCTTCGGTCAGGCGGCCTTCCAGGTAGGCGCGGGCATAGATGCCCGGGGACACGTGGCCCTGGATGTACAGGCAATCGCCGCCATGGTTTTCGCTTTCAGCGTGCCAGAAGTGGTTGAAGCCAGCGCCGAACATGTTCGCCAGCGAAGCAAAGGAGCCGATGTGGCCGCCCAGGTCGCCGCCTTCGGGCGGATGGTGGCGATTGGCCTTGACCACCATGGCCATGGCGTTCCAGCGCATGTAGGCGCGCAGGCGCTCTTCAATCTCGAGGTTGCCGGGGCAACGCTCTTCCTGGTCAGGCTCCAGGGTGTTGACGTAGGCGGTATTGGCCGAAAACGGCTTGTCGATGCTGTGCTGCCGCGCATGTTCCAGCAGCTGCTCCAACAGGAAGTGAGCCCGCTCAGGCCCCTCGCTCTGAATAACGGAGGACAGTGCATCCATCCATTCACGGGTCTCCTGGGCGTCCGCGTCGTTCGCGGCCGAGCCGAACAGGTTCTCGGGATTTGCCGACATGCTTGTCTCTCCTATTGGGGCTGTGGCTGTAATTTAAGTGCGGTCTTCGATAAACGCGGGCGAGTTTCGCATAGAAATGCTTCTATTTCAAATGGCGCATATCGATTTCTTAATGTGACATTTAGGCTCAGGGTTGTCCTGACTGCAGCCGTGTTGGAGCCAATGCCAGCGCCTCTTTCCTGCGCTGCGCAAGGGTGCATCCCCTAAACTCGGAAGATGCCTCTTTCCTCTCCGCTGGCGGTGGCCCGCAGCGCCGTGAATGCGTCCCCTCTTTCCTGGTGGCGCCGCTGGTGGCGCCGGCAAACGCCCGTGCTGCAGGACGCAGTTGCCATGCTCGCGCCTATCGCAGCGGTGCTGCTGTTTCTTGCCGCTATCGTTTCGGCGTTCTGGTATTTGCGTACCGAGGAAGTCGAGCGTGAGCAGGAATCGGTGCGGCGCGACGTCGAATACGCTCAGCAGCGCATGCGCCTACGCCTTTTGGAGCGGCAGGAACAGCTCATGCGCATCGCGCGCGACGCCTCGAACCGCGAAATCGATCCGGTCGAGTTCGCGAGCCGCGCGGAATCGCTGGTGAGCCAGTTCCCAGAACTGCAGACGGTCACCTGGATCGATGATCGCCGCCGCTTCAAGGCCGGCTATTCCGCACCGAGCGTGCACCCGGCGCAGCAACACCTGATCGGCGACGTGCTGCGGCCAGGCGACATCGAGAGCAACTACGCACTGGCGCGCGAGCTGCGCCAGCCGGTGTTCTCCCAGCCCATGGCAGGCGGCGACCCGACGGCGATGCTGCAGCTGCACATTCCGCTTTTCGACCAGGGCCTGTTCGCGGGTGTGGTGCTGGGCGAATTTTCAATCGATGGACTGCTGCGCTACGGCATGCCCTCGGAAGTGCAGGCGCGCTATGCGGTGTCGCTGCTCGACGCCAAAGGCAACCCGATCGCGGGCAACACCGTCAGCCTGCGGGAAGGCGGCACGCGCCTGCTGCCCTGGTCCGAAAGAACCAACGAGTACGAAGTGCCGGTGTCCCCCGTCGGCAATGCGCTGGTGCTGCGCGCCCAGGCTTACCGAACGTCGCAAGGGGTGGTCGGCAATGGCTTGTTCTGGCTGGTCTGCGCACTCAGCGTGCTAACGAGCTGGATGCTGATCGGCACCTGGCGGCACACCCGTCGGCGCCAGCAGGCGCAGCAGCGGCTGGTTGCCGAAACCAACTTCCGCCGCGCCATGGAAAACTCCATGCTCACCGGCATGCGCGTGCTCGATCTGCAGGGGCGCATCACCTACGTGAACGCCGCCTTCTGCGCGATGACTGGCTGGAGCGAAGCCGAATTGGTGGGCCAGACACCGCCCTTTCCCTACTGGCTGGAGTCCGACCGTGAAGTGATGAACGAGCGGCTCGAGGAAGAGCTGCATGGGCGAGCCCTGCCCGGCGGCTTTCAGGTGCGCGTTAAGCGCAAGAACGGCAGCGTGTTCAATGCCCGGCTGTATGTGTCGCCACTGATCGACGCACGCGGCCACCAAACGGGCTGGATGACGTCGATGACCGACATCACCGAGCCCACGCGCATTCGCGAGCAGCTGTCGGCTTCTTACGAGCGCTTCACCACGGTGCTGGAGGCGCTCGATGCAGCGGTGTCGGTGGCTCCCATCGGCAGCGAGGAACTGCTGTTCGCGAACAAGCTGTACCGGCTCTGGTTCGGCTCCGATACCGTGGGCCACCTGGGCATGGTGGCGCAGGCGGGAGTGCCCGCCTCCAATGCGCACGACGAGGGCCTTGACGACGTCGACCCGTACGCCGGCCTGCCGATCGACACGCTGACCGCCGCCCAGACCGCCAACAACGAGATCTTCGTGCCGCACCTGGGCAAGTGGCTCGAAGTGCGCTCGCGCTATCTCACCTGGGTCGACGGCCGGCTTGCCCAGCTCGTGATTGCCACCGACATCACGCCGCGGCGCGACGCCGAAGAGCAGGCCGCCGCGCAGGCCGACCGGGCCCAGGCCGCCAGCCGCCTGATCACGATGGGCGAGATGGCCTCCAGCGTGGCCCACGAACTCAACCAGCCGCTCACAGCCATCACCAATTACTGCAACGGGATGATGTCCCGCATCAAGGGGCAGTCGATCGACACCGAGGCGCTGCTTGCGGCACTTGAAAAAACCTCCAAGCAGGCGCAGCGCGCGGGCCAGATCATTCAGCGCATTCGCTCCTTTGTGAAGCGGAGCGAACCCAACCGCACACCCGCAGACGTTGCCACCATGGTGAGCGAAGCGGTCGAACTGGCGGGCATCGAACTGCGGCGGCGCAATGTGCGGCTCAACCACTATGTAGCCGCGCGCCTGCCGGTGGTGCGGGTGGACCCCATCCTGATCGAACAGGTCATGGTCAACCTGCTGAAGAATGCGGCCGAGGCGATCGACATTGCAGAGCGCCCGCTTGCGCGCCGGAGCGTCGAGCTGCGCGTGCTGCCCAAGGTGATCGAAGGCCAGAACGCCATCGAATTTTCGGTACAGGACACCGGCAAGGGCCTGGCCCCCGAGGTGATGGACCGGCTCTACGAGGCCTTCTTTTCCACCAAGCCCGAGGGCATGGGCATTGGCCTGAATCTGTGCCGCACCATCGTCGAGTCGCACCGCGGACGGATGCAGGCGGAGAACATCTACAATGGCCCGGATGTGATCGGATGCCGTTTTTCCTTCTGGATTCCGGTGTTGGACGCTCCCAGTTCCGTAGCAAGCGACGAGGCAAAGGTACCTGCATGAGTTTGATTCCGAAGAAGGGCACTGTCTATGTCGTCGACGACGACGAGGCCGTACGAGATTCGTTGCAATGGCTGCTCGAGGGCAAGGACTACAGGGTTCGCTGCTTCGATTCCGCCGAGTCCTTTCTTTCTCGATACGACCCGCGCGAAGTCGCCTGTCTGATCGTCGACATCCGCATGGCCGGCATGACCGGCCTCGAGCTGCAAGACCGGCTGATCGAGCGGCGCTCTCCCCTCCCCATCGTGGTCATCACCGGCCACGGCGACGTGCCGATGGCGGTCGACAGCATGAAGAAGGGCGCAATGGATTTCATCCAGAAGCCTTTCAACGACGAAGAGCTCGTCACGCTGGTCGAGCGCATGCTCGAACACGCACGCGGCGCGTTCACCCAGCACCAGCAATCGGCCAGCCGCGATGCGTTGCTTTCCAAGCTCACCGGCCGCGAAGCCCAGGTGCTCGAGCGCATCGTCGCCGGGCGCCTGAACAAGCAGATTGCGGACGACCTGGGCATCAGCATCAAGACGGTCGAGGCGCACCGCGCCAACATCATGGAAAAGCTCAACGCCAATACCGTGGCCGATCTGCTCAAGATTGCGCTCGGACAGGCGGCGCCCGCAGCCAAGGCCTGAAAACCAGCTATCTCACCGATAGCGATGAATGTTCCCCACGCCTGCGCAAGCGGGCGTTTTTACTTGGAAAATCGAAACCGATGACCGCTCAATTGATCGATGGCAACGCGCTGGCCCAAAAGATCCGCGCCGACGTCGCAGGCCGTATTGCCGCGCTGAAGGCACGCGGCGTGGAACCCACGCTCACCATCATCCTGGTTGGTGAAGATCCGGCGAGCCAGGTCTACGTGAAGCACAAGGTCAACGACAGCAGCCAGACCGGGCTCACCGCGCATCTCGAACGCCATTCGGCCAGCATGACCGAGCCAGAGTTGCTGGCCCGCATCGAGGCGCTCAACGACGACCCGCAGGTGCACGGAATTCTCGTGCAGCTGCCGCTGCCCAGGCACATGGACAGCCACCGCGTCATCGAAGCCATCTCGCCAGCCAAGGATGTCGATGGCTTCCATGTGGCCAGCGCCGGCGCGCTGATGGTCGGCCAGCCGGGCTTCTGGCCTTGCACGCCGCACGGCTGCATGAAGATGCTCGAATCCATTGGATACGACCTGCGCGGCAAGCACGCGGTGGTCATCGGCCGCAGCAACATCGTCGGCAAGCCAATGGCAATGATGCTGCTGGCCAAGAACGCCACCGTCACCATCTGCCACAGCGCCACGCAAGACCTGGCCGCCATCACCCGACAGGCCGACGTGATCGTTGCCGCCGTGGGCAAGCGCAACCTGCTGACGGCCGACATGGTGAAGCCCGGCGCCGTGGTGATCGACGTGGGCATGAACCGCAAGGAAGACGGCAAGCTTGCCGGCGACGTCGATTTCGACGGGGTCAAGGAAGTGGCCAGCTGGATTACCCCGGTGCCCGGCGGCGTCGGCCCCATGACGCGCGCAATGCTGCTCGCCAACACCCTTGAAGCGGCCGAACGCGCCGCCAAGTGATTGCCATGGCCATGACCAATCCCCTCCTCGACTTCACCGACCTTCCACTGTTCGACCGCATCAAGCCTGAGCATGTGGCGCCCGCGGTCGATATCTTGCTGGCCGACGCCGAGGCGGCGCTGCAGACCGTTACCGCACCAGACTTTCCGGCCGACTGGAATGCAATTTCCAAAGTGCTCGACGTCGCGTCCGAACGCTTCAGCCGCGCCTGGGGTGCTGTTGGCCACCTGAACGCCGTGGCCGATACGCCTGAGCTGCGAGCGGCCTACAACGAGGCCATGCCGCGCGTCACCGCGTTCTGGACCCGCCTGGGTTCTGACGAGCGCCTGTACGCAAAGTACAAGGCCATCGACACGGCCACCCTCAACCCCGAGCAGCGCCAGGCGCATCGCAATGCCGTGCGCAACTTTGTGCTCGGCGGCGCAGAACTGCAGGGCGACGCGAAAAAGCGCTTTGCCGACATCCAGGAACGCCAGGCCGAGCTGAGCCAGAAATTCAGCGAAAACGCGCTGGACGCGACCGATGCCTTCTCTTACTACGCGTCGCTCGGCGAGCTCGAGGGCGTGCCTGAAGACGTGGTGGGCGCGGCGCGCGCCGCCGCCGAAGCCGAGGGCAAGCAAGGCTACAAGCTCACGCTCAAGATGCCCTGCTACCTGCCTGTGATGCAGTTTGCAAAAAGCAGCGCGCTGCGCGAAACGCTCTATCGCGCTTACGTCACTCGCGCCAGCGAACTCGGCGACCCGGCCTTCGACAACACTGCGCTCATCAACGAGATCCTCTCGCTTCGCGAAGAAGAAGCCAGGCTGCTCGGCTACAAGAATTTCGGCGAACTCTCGGTCGTACCCAAGATGGCCGAATCACCCGAGCAAGTAATCAAGTTCCTGCGCGATCTGGCGGCCAAGGCCAAGCCATACGGCGAACGCGACCTGGCCGACCTGCGCGTGTTTGCGTCGGAGCAGCTGGGCATTGCCGATCCGCAAGCCTGGGACTGGAGCTACATCGGCGAAAAGCTGAAGGAAGCGCGCTATGCCTTCAGCGAACAAGAGGTGAAGCAGTACTTCCCGGCCCCCAAGGTGATGGCCGGCCTGTTCAAGATCGTCGAGACGCTGTTCGAGGTTTCCATTCGGCGCGACAGCGCGCCTACCTGGCATCCGAGCGTCGAGTTCTATCGCATCGAACGCCAGACGGCACAGGGCGTGCAGAAGGTCGGCCAGTTCTATCTCGATCCTTCGGCCCGTGCGGCCAAGCGCGGCGGCGCCTGGATGGACGACGTGCGTGCGCGCTGGCTGCGCCCCGACGACGGCGCCCTGCAAACGCCGGTGGCGCAGCTCGTGTGCAACTTTGCGAGCGGTGTCGATGGCAAGCCGCCGCTGCTCACGCACGACGACGTGACCACCCTCTTCCACGAATTCGGCCACGGCTTGCACCACATGCTCACGCAGGTGAACGAGCGCGACGTGTCCGGCATCAGCGGCGTCGAGTGGGACGCCGTCGAACTGCCCAGCCAGTTCATGGAAAACTTCTGCTGGGAATGGGACGTGCTCAAGCACATGACCGCCCACGTGGATACCGGCGAGCCGCTGCCCCGCGCGCTTTTCGACAAGATGACCGCCGCCAAGAACTTCCAGAGTGGCTTGCAGACTTTGCGCCAGATCGAGTTCTCGCTGTTCGACATGCTGCTGCATACCGAATACCAAGCCGCCAATGCGCAGCCCGGCGGCGTGCTCGCGCTGCTTGGCAAGGTGCGCGCCGAGGTGGCGGTAATGCCTGCGCCGCCTTTCAGCCGCACGCCGAACACCTTCAGCCACATCTTCTCGGGCGGCTATGCGGCCGGCTATTACAGCTACAAGTGGGCCGAAGTGCTGAGCGCCGATGCCTACGCCGCTTTCGAGGAAACCGTAGGCGCCGACGGCCAGCCGAACATCGAAACCGGCCGCAGATACCGCCAGGCCATCCTTGAAGCGGGCGGCAGCCGCAGCGCCATGGATTCGTTCAAGGCCTTCCGCGGGCGCGAGCCGCAGCTTGATGCGCTGCTGCGACACCAGGGCATGGCGCAGGCCCAGCCCGTTTGAAGCGGGCCTGAAGCTTGCGATACTCAGGCAATGCATTCGATCCAAAAGAAAACCTCCTTGCATCGCCTTTCCGGCCTCGCCCTGCTGCTCGTTGCAGCAGGTGCCATGGCCCAGCCGATCTATCGCAACGTCGACAAGAACGGCAAGGTCACTTTCTCGGACCGCGCCCCCACTGCCAGCACCGAGCCCGCCGCTGGGCCGCAAGCCGGCATCGTGCCGCCGGCCAACGCCGGCTTGCCATATGAATTGCGCCAGGTGGCACAGCGCTATCCCGTCACGCTGTACACGGGCGAAGAATGCGCCCCGTGCGGCGCCGCCCGTTCGCTGCTGACCACGCGCGGCATTCCTTTCGAGGAGCGCACCGTCAAGAGCAACCAGGACGTCGAGGCATTGCAACGTCTGAGCAGCCAGGCATCGCTGCCGTTGCTCACCATCGGTTCGCAGCAGCTCAAGGGCTTTTCCGACACCGAATGGTCGCAGTACCTCGATGCCGCGGGCTATCCGAAGAGCAACAGCCTGCCGGCGACCTACCGCAATCCGCCGGCCCGCCCGCTGGTTGCCGCGCAGGCGGCACCCGTGGCACGCGAATCCGCGCCGGCTGCGCCTGCTCCGCAGCAGCAACCCGCTCCCGCGCCGAGTGGACCGAGCCCGAGCAATCCGGCGGGCATCAAGTTCTGATCGGCTCCTGACCGGCTTATTGCCGGCTCTGACCGGCTTATTACCGACTTATGACCGGTTTCCAGATGGCCGCCGGTTGAAGCCGGCTGCCGTTTCTTTCTTCACTCGAACGTCATCGTCCGCACACCCGTTGGTGTGCCAAGCAGGCACACATGCGCCTTCTGGTGAGCGAACACACCGACAGTGACCACGCCCGGCCACTGGCTCACCTCGGATTCGAAGGCCAGCGGATCGCCGATCCGCAAACCCGTGACATCGACGATGTGCTGCCCGTTGTCCGTTACCAGCGCCACACCGTCTTTTTCCCGCACTTGCGCAATGCCGCCCATGGCTTCGAACTGCCGCATGACGCGGCGCGCCGCCATTGGAATCACCTCTACCGGCAGCGGGAAGGCGCCAAGCGTGTCGACCAGCTTGGATGCGTCGGCAATGCAGACAAATCGCTTTGACTGCGCCGCCACGATTTTCTCGCGCGTGAGCGCCGCTCCACCGCCCTTGACCATGTAGCCGCGATGATCGATCTCGTCTGCACCGTCGATATAGACGCTGAGTTCCTCGACCTCGTTGCTGTCGAACACAGGAATGCCCAGGGCTCGCAGGCGCTCCGTCGAGGCTACCGAGCTCGACACCGCGCCCTTGATCTCGTCCTTGATTGTGGCAAGGGCGTCGATGAACTTGTTCACCGTCGAGCCGGTGCCCACGCCGACGATTTCACCCTTCGCCACGTAAGCCAGCGCAGCCCGGCCAACCTGGGCCTTGAGCTCGTCTTGGGAGATGGCGCCGGTGCCGGGTACGGAAGAAGGAGAAACGGGTGCAGTCATCGCGGAGAATCCTTGGCTCATTGAAGTCGAGAATTATCCGATGCCCCTGCTCCCCTCTTCGCTCTACGGCCTGGCCCGGCCCTTTCTGTTCGGCTTCGATCCGGAGCATGCCCACGAGCTCACCCTCGACGGCCTCGCCCGCACCCAGAACACGCCGCTTGCTTGCGCGTACGCTGCTGCGCGCGTCAACGATCCGGTCACCCTGGCCGGGCTCGAATTTCCGAACCGCATCGGGCTGGCGGCCGGGCTCGACAAGAACGCCCGCTGCATCGACGCTTTTGCCGCCATGGGCTTCGGCTTTGTCGAGGTTGGCACGGTCACGCCGAAGGCACAGTCTGGCAACCCGAAGCCGCGCATGTTTCGCCTGCCGCAGCGCGATGCGCTCATCAACCGGCTCGGGTTCAACAACGAGGGGCTCGACGCCTTTCTGGCCAACGTGCAGAAGGCGCGCTTTCGCAAGAAAGGCAGCAATGCCGGCAATAAGCCGATGCTGCTGGGGCTCAACATCGGAAAGAACGCCAGCACGCCCATCGAGCGGGCGGTGGACGACTATGTGGCCTGCCTGGACGGCGTATACGCGCACGCCGACTATGTGACCATCAATATCTCGAGCCCCAACACGGCCAACCTGCGCACGCTGCAGAGCGACGAAGCGCTCGACGCCCTGCTGGGTGCCATCGCCGAGCGGCGCCAGGCGCTTGCCGACCGCAGCAGCAAGCGCGTTCCGCTGTTCGTGAAGATCGCCCCCGATCTCGACGAGAGCCAGGTCGCCGTTATTGCGGCCACGCTGCAGCGCCATGGCATGGACGGCGTGATTGCCACCAACACCACGCTGTCACGCGAGGCGGTTGCAGGCTTGCCGCACGCCGACGAAGCTGGCGGCCTTTCGGGCGCCCCGGTACGCGAGGCGAGCAATCGCGTGGTCGCCCAGTTGCGCGCGGCGCTGGGAGCAGGTTTTCCGATCATCGGGGTGGGCGGCATCCTGAGTGCGGCCGATGCCAAGGCCAAGATTGCCGCAGGTGCAGACGTGGTGCAGATCTACACCGGCCTTATCTATCGCGGCCCGGCACTCGTGCGCGAAACGGCTCAGGCATTGCTGCAAGCTCGCAGCGCCACCTGAGCGTTCGCGCTCTCGCCGGCGATTTTCAGCGCATGCGCCAGAGTACCGGCGCAACGACCGCTGCCCAGCGCAACAGCCGCTTGGGTCGAATCACCACCAAAGCCACCGCAGCGACGACGCCCGTGGCTATTGGATGCTCCCGTGCAATGCGCACGGCGGCAGCGGATGCCGTCTCGTCCGCAGGCGGAGCTTCAGGCGCCGCTGCTGCACCGGCAGGCCGCGGCTTGCGAGCGCCCTGCATGGTGGCAATGCGTTCGCGCTGACGGTCCATGCGGGCAAGCAGTTCTTCGCGTGTGGTGGGCCGCCGGGGACGCGGCTCATCTTCATCCTGGTCAGGATCATTGCCAAGCCCGAAACGGTCCTGAACCCAAGTCCAGTCGCGTTCGAACTCGTGGCGCGCAGGAGCAAAGCTGTTCGAAGCATTGCGAAACGTCAAAAGCAGTCCGGCCGCGGCGCCAAGCCAAAGCACGATCCACACGCCCGCCACCGACCAGGCAGCTGTCACGCGATGCGGCGTTTCCCAGAAATGCACTACCACCGCCATCGAAAGCAACGCGACGGCCACGGTCGTAAGACCGAGTACGGCCACCACGAGCACCAGCATCAGCTTGAGACGCTGCTTTTCGTCCTCCCACGCCATGCGCAGGAGTTGCACGCGGTCTTCGGCGGCCAGTGCACCTTCGGCCGCAGCAATGCGAAGCCGTCGCAAACGGGCATCGAGCCCGAACAAGGACAGCAACCTCATGCGCCGACCCATGCTCGGCGACAGACCATGCGGCGGTGTGCGCTCAGGTCAGCGGCGGCCAAGCAGCAGACCCACCAGCACACCGACGGCCAAGGCTGCGCCGGCAATCTGCCATGGTTCATCGTGCGCGTAGGCATTGGCGGTGTTGGCGGCCTCGCGGGCCTTCTGGGCTGCGATCTTGCTCTTTTCCGCCGCAAGCTCGCGCGCAATGGCGAGCTTGGTGTCGATGCGCTGGCGCAGCGCCTTGATGTGGGGAACCGAATCCAGGTCCTTGCTGGCCAGCACGCCGCGCACGTCGCTCGCGATGTCTTCGGCTGCTGCCTCGATGTTGTTGGATGCACTCATTGGAATCTTTCCTCCGTGATGACACCGGCACCGCGCCGGCGGCTTCACGCCAGCAAATGGCGTGGTGTCATGTTACAGGCACAAAAGCCCCTCATGCACGACAGTTCTGCAGACTTATGCATGCGAGGGGTTGCGGCGCGTCGGTCAGGCGCTCGCGAGCAGGCGCACCACATGGCGGCCGATGGCAAGGCTGCTCGTGAGCCCCGGCGATTCGATGCCGAAGAGATTGACCAGCCCCTTCACTCCGTGAGACTCGGGGCCTTCGATCATGAAATCGCGCGCTGGCTCGCCCGGCCCAGAGATCTTCGGCCGCATGCCGGCGTAGCCCGGTATCAGCCCTCCTTCAGGCAGCGCGGGCCAATACTTGCGCACCTCTGCATAAAAGCCGTCGCCGCGCGCGGGGTCCACCACCAGGTCGTCGGCCGACTCTACCCATTGCACATCGGGGCCGAACTTCGCCTGCCCGCCCAGGTCGAGGGTCAGATGCACGCCAAGGCCGCCCGGCTCGGGCACCGGGTAGATGAGCCGCGAGAAAGGCGCGCGCCCCGAAAGGGTGAAATAGTTGCCCTTGGCGAAGTACGGAGTCGGTACAGCCGCCGCAGGAAGTCCTTCGAAGCGCCTGGCCAGAACGGATGCATTGAGCCCCGCCGCATTGACGACGGTGTTGCAGCGCAGCGCGGTACCGTCTTCCGCTACCAGGACGATAGCGTCGGCGCCACACCGGGCGCTTGCCATGGGTGATTTCAGCGCCAGCATGCCGCCGGCGTTTTCCAGGTCGCCCAGCAGGCTCAGCATCAGCGCGTGGCTGTCGACGATGCCCGTGGTTGGCGAATGCAGCGCAGCAACGCACTGCAGTTGCGGCTCCATGGCAATGGCCTCGTCCGCCGTAAGCAACACGAGATCATCGACACCGTTGGCGGCAGCCTTGGCACGGATGATCTCGAGTTGCGCCACCTGCTCGGGCGAGGTCGCCACGATCAGCTTGCCACAGCGCCTGTGCGGCAAGCCACGCTCCGCTGCGTATTCGTAGAGCGCCTGCTTGCCCTCGACGCAAAGGCGAGCCTTCAGCGACCCCTGTGGGTAATAGATGCCCGCGTGAATCACCTCGCTGTTGCGCGAACTGGTGCCAGTGCCAATGGCACCTTCCGCCTCCAGCACAACCACTTCCCGCCCTGCGAGCGCCAAGGCGCGAGCCACTGCCAGGCCCACCACACCACCGCCGATGACGGCGCAATCAAGTTCATCCATGGCGCGAGCTTATCGCGGCTCGCGCGCCGAATTCACGAGGTGGTGGGAGGAGGCTCTGGATCGGTCGGATCGTCCGGCGGTGTGCTCGGCCCTTGGTCGGGCTCCACGGGCAGGTCGGGCGGAATGTCGGGGTGAGTGGCCATGGTCGGTCTCCTTCCCGTCGGGTGTACGCGCTTGGCTACGAAACTGAGCCGGCGCGAAGCCGGAGCCAGCGTCAGCACGAGTCGACAGTTGCGTGCGGCGGGCCCAAAGCGGCGCGCAAAACAAAAAAGCGACTTGGACAATCCAAGTCGCTGATTTCGTTGGGGGAATTTGGTGGGCGGTGGAGGCTTCGAACCTCCGACCCCAGCAGTGTGAATGCTGTGCTCTACCCCTGAGCTAACCGCCCTGTCAATTCGTTGGCGCCGAGTTTCGGTGCCGTTGAATTAATCGCGTTGCGCGAAGCCTTCGATTATGCCACAGCATTTCAGGCGTTTTGCCTAAACAGCGTGCGTCCATTGCTGGATTTGTCGAGTTGCGACAACAGCGCCTCGTGCGCCACAAGCTCCTGCTCGCCCGCCATGATCACCGGCAGCTCGAACTGGCTCAGGTCGATGGCAACCACGGTGGTGCCCTGCGCCGGCTCATTCGACGACACGTCGATCAAGAGCGCGTCCTGGCCACGGGTGAGGTTGATGTAGACATCGGCGAGCAGTTGCGCGTCGAGCTTGGCGCCGTGGAAGGTACGGTTCGAGCGGTCGACGCCGAAACGGTCGCACAGCGCGTCGAGCGAATTTCGCTTGCCCGGGTACACCTGCTTGGCCATGGCCAGCGTGTCGGTTACCTCGCCAACAAAGGTACGCAGCGGCGGCAGGCCGGCCAGCTCGAGTTCCTTGTTGAGAAAGCCGACGTCGAATGCCGCGTTGTGAATGATCAGTTCAGCGCCGCGCAGGTACTCAACGATGTCGTTGGCCAGCGTGGCGAACTTCGGCTTGTCGCGCAAAAAGTCGGTGGTGAGACCGTGCACCTTGAGCGCGTCTTCATGGCTCTCGCGCTCGGGGTTGAAGTAGATGTGCAGATCGTTGCCCGTTAGCTTGCGCGCGAACAGCTCCACGCAGCCGAGCTCGATGATGCGGTCGCCGTTCTCGGCGGAAAGGCCGGTGGTTTCAGTGTCGAGGACGATCTGGCGCGACATTCAGTGGCTCTTTCAATGGTTCTCTTTGGCGTGGTTGATCGAGTATTTCGGAATCTCGACCGTGACGTCTTCCTGCGCCAGGATGGCCTGGCAGCTGAGGCGCGATTGTGGCTCCAGGCCCCATGCGCGGTCGAGCAGGTCTTCCTCACCCTCTTCGGCTTCGTTCAGCGAACTGAACCCCTGGCGCACGATGACGTGGCAGGTGGTGCAGGCGCAGCTCATTTCGCACGCGTGCTCGATGTTGATGTGATTGTCGAGCAGCGCCTCGCAAATGGAAGTACCGGCCGGCGCCGTGATTTCTGCACCCTGCGGGCAGTATTCGGGGTGCGGAAAAATCTTGATGGTGGGCATATTGTTCTTAGAGGGATTCGACCTTGCGGCCCGACAAGGCGCGCGCAATGCCCGCGTTCATGCGCTGTGCGGCAAAGGCCTCGGTGTCGTTGGCCAGCGCCTTGGTGGCAGCTTCGATGGTGGCGGCCTCGGTGCCGCTCGAGGCTTCTCGCAGCTTTGCCATGGACCCGTCGATGACAGCGCGCTCTTCTTCGGCCAGCAAGTCGCCGTCGGCATCAAGAGCGCTCTGGGTGGCTAGCAGCATGCGCTCGGCCTCCACGCGTGCCTCGACAAGCGCACGCGCCTGCATGTCCTGCTGCGCGGTGGAAAAACTCTCTTGCAGCATGGTGGCAATCTGGTCGTCCGAAAGCCCGTAAGACGGCTTCACGGTAACGCTGGCCTCGACGCCGCTGCCTTGCTCCTTGGCGCTGACGCTCAGAAGCCCGTCTGCATCGACCGTAAACGTGACGCGAATGCGCGCAGCACCCGCGGCCATCGGCGGAATGCCGCGCAGCGTAAAGCGTGCAAGGCTGCGGCAATCGGCAACCAAGTCGCGCTCGCCCTGCACCACATGCAATGCAAGGGCCGTCTGCCCGTCCTGGTAGGTGGTGAAGTCCTGTGCCATTGCCGTGGGAATGGTCTGGTTGCGCGGCACGATGCGTTCAACCAGGCCGCCCATGGTTTCGATGCCGAGCGACAGCGGAATCACGTCGAGCAGCAGCAGATCGCCTGCGCCATTGTTGCCGGCCAGCTGATTGGCCTGGATTGCGGCACCGAGCGCCACGACTTCGTCAGGGTTCAGGTTGACCAGCGGCTCGCGGCCAAAGAATTCGGCAACGGCGCGGCGGACCTGCGGCATGCGGGTAGAACCGCCCACCAGCACGATGCCCTGCAAGTCGTCGGGCTTGAGCTTTGCGTCTCGCAGCGCCTTGCGCACCGCGGCAATGGTGCGGTCGGTGAGCGGCTTCGTAGCCGCGTCAAATTGCGCACGGGTCAGGTCGAATTGAATCGCCTGGCCTGCAACCTCCGCAACGAAGGCGGTCGATTCGGAATCCGTCAGGGCTTCCTTCGCGGCACGCGCCGCAACCAGCAAGGCCGCCCTGTCAACATCGCTCTGGGCGTGCGCCCCGGCCTGGGCCATCACAAAATCGGCAAGCGCGTGGTCATAGTCGTCGCCGCCAAGTGCCGAGTCTCCACCGGTGGCAATGACTTCGAAAACACCCTGCGTCAGCCGCAGGATCGAGATGTCGAAGGTGCCGCCACCCAGGTCATACACCGCGTAGACGCCTTCGCTGGCATTGTCGAGGCCATAGGCAATCGCAGCGGCCGTCGGCTCGCTGATCAGCCGCAGCACGTTGAGTCCAGCGAGTTGGGCGGCGTCCTTGGTGGCCTGGCGCTGGCCTTCGTCGAAATACGCCGGCACGGTAATGACTGCGCCATAGAGTTCGTCGTCGAAGGTGTCTTCGGCACGGAAGCGCAGCGTCGCCAGAATTTCCGCGCTGATTTCGACTGGCGATTTTTCGCCCGCAAGAGTCTGCACCTTCACCATGCCGCCGTCACTGCTGTCGATGCGGTACGACATCGATTCGCGGTTCGAAATGTCGGCAAGCCCGCGGCCCATGAGCCGCTTGACCGACGTGATGGTGTTGGCGGGGTCTTGCCCGCGCGCCGCCACGGCGTCGAAGCCGATCTGCCGGCGGTCGCCGTCAAGGTAGCGCACAACCGAAGGCAGCAACACGCGGCCATCGTCATCCGGCAGGCATTCCGCCACGCCGTTGCGCACCGCGGCAACCAGCGAATGCGTGGTGCCCAGGTCGATGCCCACGGCAATGCGGCGCTGATGCGGATCGGGCGCCTGGCCGGGTTCTGAAATCTGAAGAAGAGCCATATATAGGGCTTATTGTCCCAACTGATCGAACTTGGCCTCGACGTCCTGGCCGAAACGCTCAATGAACATGAGGGCTCTCACCTGCTGGGCGGCGGCGGGATAGTCGCCCTTCTCGTCGATCAGCCAGTCGAGCGACGACAGCGCACGCGCACGGCCGGCTTCGACCTCCGCCTGCAGCTTCTCGACCGCGGCAATATCGCCGGCGTCGTCGAGCGCTTCGCGCCACTCCATCTGCTGCATCAAAAAATCGGGCGGCATGGCCGTGTTGTTCTCGGCGTTGAGCGGTGCACCGTTCAGCTCGCAGATGTAGCTCGCACGGCGGATCGGGTCCTTCAGCCGCTGATAGGCCTCATTGACGCGCACCGACCATTGCATGGCCACGCGTTGCGCAGCGGCACCTTGCGCAGCGAAGCGGTCCGGGTGCGCTTCGCGCTGCAGCTCTTTCCAGCGCGCGTCGAGCGCGGCGCGGTCCTGCGCAAAGGTGGCGGGTACTGCGAACAGTTCGAAGTCGGTGTCGTTGATATTCATGGCAAGAAAAAACCGCCAGCACATGACATGGTGGCGGCTGCTGTCGCGATCAGCGACGGCGTATCAGATACGAAAACTTTCGCCGCAGCCGCAACGGTCGCGTTCGTTCGGGTTGATGAACTTGAAGCCTTCGTTCAAGCCCTCGCGCACGAAGTCGAGCTGCGTGCCGTCGATATAAGCCAGGCTCTTGGGGTCGACCAGCACCTTCACGCCGTGGTCTTCGAACACCACGTCTTCAGGAGTGAGCTCGTCCACGTACTCGAGCTTGTAGGCCAGGCCCGAGCATCCGGTGGTCTTCACACCCAGCCGCACGCCCACGCCCTTGCCCCGCTTGCCGAGGTAGCGGGTCACGTGGCGCGCAGCGGCTTCGGTCAAGGTAACGGCCATGTCAGTGGACTGCCGGCTCGGCCTGCGCCGTTTTCACGCCGTGCTTGGCCTTGTAGTCGCTCACGGCAGCCTTGATGGCGTCTTCAGCCAGGATCGAGCAGTGGATCTTGACGGGAGGCAGGGCCAGTTCTTCTGCGATCTGCGCGTTCTTGAGCGCGGCCGCTTCGTCGAGCGTCTTGCCCTTGACCCATTCGGTCACGAGCGACGACGAGGCGATGGCCGAACCACAGCCGTAAGTCTTGAAGCGCGCGTCTTCGATCACGCCCGTTTCGGGGTTGACCTTGATCTGCAGCTTCATGACGTCGCCGCAAGCCGGCGCGCCAACCATGCCGGTGCCTACCGAGTCGTCGCCCTTTTCGAAGGAGCCGACGTTGCGTGGGTTTTCGTAGTGGTCGATGACCTTGGATGAATATGCCATGGTGTACCTCTCAAACTTTGTTCAATCGTGGGGCGCCGGGTGGGCCGATGCGTCAATGCGTCAGTGGGCCGACCACTGGATCGTGCTGATGTCGACGCCGTCCTGGAACATCTCCCACAGGGGGCTCAGCTCGCGCAGCTTCGCAACGTTGTGCTTGATGGTCGAGATGGCGTAGTCGATTTCTTCTTCGGTCGTGAAACGGCCGATGGTCATGCGCAGGCTGCTGTGGGCCAGCTCGTCGCTGCGGCCAAGGGCGCGCAGCACATAGCTGGGCTCCAGGCTGGCCGAGGTGCAGGCCGAACCCGACGACACCGCCAGGCCCTTGATGCCCATGATCAGCGACTCGCCTTCGACGTAGTTGAAGCTCATGTTCAGGTTGTGCGGCACACGCTGCTCGAGGTCGCCGTTGATGAACACCTGCTCCACGTCTTTGAGGCCGTCGAGCAGACGCTTCTGCAGGCGGCGCGCATGGGCGATGTCGTCCTTCATTTCGAGCTTGGCGATGCGGTAGGCCTCGCCCATGCCGACGATCTGGTGCGTGGGCAAGGTGCCCGATCGCATGCCGCGTTCATGGCCACCGCCGTGCATTTGCGCTTCAAGGCGAATACGCGGCTTGCGACGCACGTAAAGCGCGCCAATGCCCTTCGGGCCATAGGTCTTGTGCGAAGCAAGGCTCATCAGGTCGATGGGCAGCTTGGTGATGTCGATCTCCACCTTGCCCGTGGCCTGGGCCGAGTCGACGTGGAAGATCACGCCCTTTTCGCGGCAGGCGTTGCCCAGCGCGACCACGTCCTGAATGACGCCGATCTCGTTGTTCACGAACAGCACGCTCGCCAGGATGGTGTCGGGACGGATCGCAGCCTTGAACTTTTCAAGGTCGACAAGGCCGTTTTCCTCGACGTCGAGGTAGGTCACTTCAAAGCCCTGGCGCTCGAGTTCGCGCATGGTGTCGAGCACGGCCTTGTGCTCGGTCTTCAGCGTGATCAGGTGCTTGCCCTTGCCCTTGTAGAAGTGGGCCGCACCCTTGAGCGCCAGATTGATCGACTCTGTGGCGCCCGACGTCCAGACGATTTCACGCGGGTCGGCGTTGATCAGCTCGGCCACCTGGCCGCGCGCCTTCTCGACCGCCTCTTCGGCTTCCCAGCCCCAGGCATGGCTGCGCGATGCCGGGTTGCCGAAATGCTCGCGCAACCACGGAATCATGGCGTCGACCACGCGCGGGTCGCACGGCGTGGTGGCGCCGTAGTCGAGATAGATCGGGAAATGAGGAGTTACGTCCATGGCTGACTCGGGCTGGCGTGGGGTTGTTTTCTTTGATCTGCGCTTCTGGTGGCAGCGCCCGCAGGCGCTGCTCCACCAAGGACATCAGGACTTCGCGAACACGTTGCCGAGGGCAAAGACCGAATTCGGCGCGTTCACGCGAATTGGCTTGACCACCGGTTGCGCGGAAATGGCGCGCTTGACGACCGGCTTGTTCTCGATCTGCACGCCCTTGGCGATCTGGTCGTCGACCAGCTTTTGCAGAGTCACGGAGTCGAGAAACTCGACCATGCGCTGGTTCAGCGAAGCCCAGAGCTCGTGCGTCATGCAGCGGCCGGCTTCGCCAAGGCAATTTTCCTTGCCGCCGCACTGCGTGGCATCAATGGGCTCATCGACGGAAACAATGATGTCGGCGACGGTGATATCTGCAGCCTTGCGGCCGAGGCTGTAGCCGCCGCCGGGGCCGCGGGTCGATTCGACCAGCTCATGACGGCGCAATTTGCCGAACAGCTGCTCGAGATACGACAACGAAATCTGCTGCCGCTGGCTGATCGCAGCCAGCGTGACCGGACCGGTGTTCTGACGCAACGCCAGATCGATCATTGCTGTGACCGCAAAACGGCCTTTGGTAGTGAGACGCATCGCAAGCTCCTTCAAGTGCTTACCGTTGAAATGACACCGTGGCCCGGGGCCGCGGTGACTTCGTCTCCGCCCTGCCCGACCCCTTAAGCTGGTGAACCCAGCCGATGGGATCGGTTCTTCATCGCGAAGTTCTTTTTTTGTTGTTGAGTATTTCGGTCAAGTATAACAGAAGGCCCTGAGGTTTGCTCGGGTAAACCCCAGCGCAAGCCGCTTGAAGAAACCGGGACCCCGTCCTAGGACGGCAACACGGCAATGTTGTCCCCGCCCGAAGCGCCAAACGCCTGCTCCCGCAGCAGCGCCAGCTGGTCGCGCACTCGCGCCGCTTTTTCGAACTCGAGATTGCGCGCGTGCTCGAGCATGAGCTTTTCGAGCCGCTTGATTTCCCGGGCAATGTCTTTTTCGCTCATGTCCTCGACCTTGGCGCGTTCCAGGTCGAGCTTGGCCATTTCCTTGCCGGTTTTCTCGCTGTAGACGCCGTCGATCAGGTCCCGCACCTGCTTGACGATGCTGCGCGGCGTGATGCCGTTGGCCTCGTTGTAGGCAATCTGCCGTGCGCGGCGGCGTTCGGTTTCGTCGATGGCCTTTTTCATCGAATCGGTCATCCGGTCCGCATACAGAATGGCCTTGCCGTTCAGGTTGCGGGCCGCGCGGCCGATGGTCTGGATCAGCGAACGCTCGGCTCGCAAAAAGCCTTCCTTGTCGGCGTCCAGGATGGCGACCAGCGACACCTCCGGAATGTCCAGGCCTTCGCGCAGCAGGTTGATACCCACCAGCACGTCGAAAGTGCCCAGCCGCAGGTCGCGCAATATCTCGACCCGCTCCACTGTGTCGACGTCGCTGTGGAGGTAGCGCACCTTCACGCCGTTGTCGCCCAGGTAATCGGTCAGCTGCTCGGCCATGCGCTTGGTCAGCGTGGTGATGAGCACGCGCTCGTTTTTCTCGACGCGGATGCGGATCTCGCCCAGCACGTCGTCTACCTGATGCGTCGCGGGGCGCACTTCCACCTCGGGGTCGATCAGCCCGGTTGGCCGAACCAGTTGCTCGACCACGTTGCCGGCATGGTCCTTTTCGTACTGGGCCGGAGTGGCCGAAACGAAGATGCACTGGCGCATGCGCGTTTCGAACTCCTCCAGCTTGAGGGGCCGGTTGTCCAGCGCGCTCGGCAGTCGAAAGCCGTATTCGACCAGCGTGGTCTTGCGCGCCCGGTCGCCGTTGTACATGGCGCTGAGCTGGCCGACCATCTGGTGGCTCTCGTCCAGGAACATCAGGGCGTCTTTGGGCAGGTAGTCGGTCAGCGTGGCAGGGGGCTGGCCCGGCGCGGCGCCCGAAAGATGGCGCGTGTAGTTCTCGAT
Source organism: Variovorax sp. 3319 (assembly GCF_031456585.1). NCBI lineage: Bacteria > Pseudomonadati > Pseudomonadota > Betaproteobacteria > Burkholderiales > Comamonadaceae > Variovorax > Variovorax sp. 3319. Next base: position 158,385 of record NZ_JAVDUZ010000011.1, on the reverse strand, counting down.
GCCCTTGCAGTGGCCGATCTCGGCCAGCATTTCCAGGTCGAAACGGGTGCGCTGCTCCAGCCGCTGCGCCTCGACCAACTTGCCCTGGCTGACGAACTCCTTGAGCCGTTCGGCCAATTCGATCTTGATGGTTTCCACCGCGCCCAGCACCTTGTCGCGCGGCGTTACGTAGTGGCTCGAGGGGTACACAGTGAAGCGCGGGATCTTCTGGCGGATGCGCCCGGTGAGCGGATCGAAGAGCTGCAGCGACTCGATTTCGTCGTCGAACAGTTCGATGCGGATGGCAAGCTCGCTGTGCTCGGCCGGAAACACGTCGATCGTGTCGCCGCGCACGCGGAAAGTGCCGCGCGAAAAGTCCTGCTCATTGCGGGTGTACTGCATGCGGATCAGCCGCCCGATCACGTCGCGCTGGCCGATTTTGTCGCCCACCCGCATGATGAAACGCATCTGCGTGTAGTCCTCGGGCGTGCCAATGCCGTAAATGGCGCTCACCGTGGCCACAATGACCGTGTCACGCCGCTCCAGCACGCTCTTGGTGGCCGAAAGGCGCATTTGCTCGATGTGCTCGTTGATCGACGAGTCCTTCTCGATGAACAGGTCGCGCTGGGGCACATAGGCCTCGGGCTGGTAGTAATCGTAGTAGCTCACGAAGTACTCGACCGCGTTCTTGGGAAAGAACTCGCGAAACTCGCTGTAGAGCTGTGCCGCCAGCGTCTTGTTGGGTGCAAAAACGATGGCCGGTCGGCCCAGCCGCGCGATTACGTTGGCCATGGTGAAGGTCTTGCCCGAGCCCGTCACGCCCAGCAGCGTCTGGAACACCTCGCCGTCCAGAACGCCCTCCACCAGCCCATCGATGGCCTTGGGCTGGTCCCCGGCCGGCGGGTACGGCTGGAAAAGCTCGAAAGGCGAACCCGGGTATTTGATGAATTCGCCCTGCTTGGCCGGACCGATCGGGTCCAGTTTCTTCAGGTCTGCTATGGCTTCGTTGTTCTCTGGCATGGCTGTTCCCGACAGGTGGCGATGGCGCCGGTAAAATTCAAGGCAACCGGAAAGCGTAGCGCAAGTCCGGTTGCCAGCGAAGCTTTCATCCCAAAGGACCTTTCCATGTCTATGTTCACCGCGGTCGAAATGGCACCGCGCGACCCGATCCTCGGCCTCAACGAGCAATTTGCAGCCGACACCAACCCCAACAAGGTCAATCTCGGCGTCGGCGTCTATTACGACGACAACGGCAAGCTGCCCCTGCTCCAGTGCGTGCAGGCGGCCGAACAGAACATGATGAAAGCCCCCACGGCGCGCGGCTACCTGCCGATCGACGGCATCGTGGCGTACGACAACGCCGTCAAGGGCCTGGTCTTCGGCGCCGACAGCGAACCCGTGCAATCGGGCCGCGTGGCCACCGTGCAGGGCATCGGCGGCACCGGCGGCCTCAAGGTTGGCGCCGACTTCCTGAAAAAGCTCAACCCCAACGCCAAGGTGCTGATCAGCGACCCGAGCTGGGAAAACCACCGCGCGCTGTTCACCAACGCCGGCTTCGTGGTCGAAAGCTACCCCTACTACGACTCCGCCAAGCGCGGCGTCAACTTCGAAGGCATGCTGGCCGCCCTGAACGCTGCGCCCGCAGGCACGGTGGTGGTGCTGCACGCCTGCTGCCACAACCCGACCGGCTACGACATCACGCCCGAGCAGTGGGACCAGGTGGTTGCCGCGGTCAAGGCCAAGGGCCTCGTGCCTTTCCTCGACATGGCCTACCAGGGCTTCGGCTACGGCCTGAAGGAAGACGGCGCCGCCGTTGCCAAGTTCGTCGACGCCGGCCTGACCTTCTTCGTCTCGACCTCTTTCTCCAAGAGCTTCAGCCTGTACGGCGAACGCGTGGGCGCCCTCTCGGTGCTGTGCGAAAACAGGGAAGAAGCCAGCCGCGTGCTCTCGCAGCTCAAGATCGCCATTCGCACCAACTACAGCAACCCGCCGATCCACGGCGGCGCCGTGGTGGCCGCTGTGCTCGGCAACCCCGAACTGCGCGCCCTGTGGGAAAAGGAGCTCGGCGAAATGCGCGTGCGCATCAAGGCCATGCGCCAGAAGCTGGTCGACGGCCTCAAGGCTGCCGGCGTGAAGGAAGACATGAGCTTCATCACCACGCAGATCGGCATGTTCAGCTATTCGGGCCTGAGCAAGGACCAGATGGTGCGCCTGCGCAGCGAGTTCGGCGTGTACGGCACAGACACCGGCCGCATGTGCGTGGCTGCGCTCAACAGCAAGAACATCGACTACGTCTGCGCGTCGATCGCCAAAGTCATCTAGGTGACTGCAAAGTGTGAGGGAATCGGTTTTGCGACGATTCCTTCACGCTCCTTGACTGGAAGACCCTCGCGCCGTGGCCGATGTAGGGTTTGGCCTCCTGCATCGCCCCAATTGCGCTGATATATTGCACTGCAACATTTCACTACAAGACCAGCGATGCTTTATCAACTCTACGAAGCCCAGCGTTCCTTGATGGAACCGTTTTCGGACTTCGCGCAAGCGGCCTCCAAGCTCTATGGCCAAGGCGCGGTGTGGGGCCAGTTGCCCATGGCGCAGCGCATGGCGGCAGGCTACGACCTGCTCTATCGTCTCGGCAAGGACTACGAAAAGCCTGAGTTCAACATCAAGTCGGTGAAGGTCGACGGCGACGAGGTCGTGATCCAGGAAGTGGTGGAGCTCGACAAGCCCTTCTGCGAGCTGCGCCGATTCAAGCGCTTCACCGACGAGCCGCACACCCTGAAGACGCTCAAGAGCCAGCCCGTGGTGCTGATCGTGGCGCCGCTCTCGGGCCACTACGCCACGCTGTTGCGCGACACCGTGCGCACCATGCTGCAAGACCACAAGGTCTACATCACCGACTGGAAGAACGCACGCCTCGTGCCGCTGTCGCAGGGCGAGTTCCACCTGGACGACTACATCAACTACGTGCAGGAGTTCATTCGCAGGCTGCAGGCCGAATACGGCAACTGCCACGTGGTGAGCGTGTGCCAGCCGACGGTGCCCGTGCTGGCGGCCGTGTCGCTCATGGCAAGCCGCGGCGAGCCGCTGCCGCTCACCATGACCATGATGGGCGGCCCTATCGACGCCCGCAAGTCACCCACTGCGGTGAACAACCTTGCAATGAACAAGAGCTACGAGTGGTTCGAGAACAACGTGATCTACCGGGTGCCGCAAGGCTTCCCGGGTGAAGGCCGCCGCGTCTACCCGGGCTTTCTGCAGCACACCGGCTTTGTGGCAATGAACCCCGACCGCCACGCCAGCAGCCACTACGACTACTTCAAGGACCTGATCAAGGGCGACGACGCGAGTGCCGAAGCGCACCGCAAGTTCTACGACGAGTACAACGCCGTGCTCGACATGGACGCCGACTACTACCTGGACACCATCCGCACCGTGTTCCAGCAGTTCGAGCTTGTGAACGGAACCTGGGACGTGAAAAACCCGAAGGGCCAGATCGAGCGCGTGCGCCCGCAAGATATTCATTCAACCGCCCTGCTCACAGTCGAGGGCGAGCTAGACGACATTTCGGGCTCGGGCCAGACCGAGGCCGCGCACAGCCTGTGCACCGGCATCGACGACGCGCAGCGCGAACACTACGAAGTCAAGGGCGCGGGCCACTATGGCATCTTCAGCGGCCGCCGCTGGCGCGAACTGGTCTACCCCAAGGTGCAGAAGTTCATCGAGGCCCACGACCAGCCCCAGCGCCGCGCCGGCGCACGCGAGACCCTGCCGGCCGAAGACCGCATCAAGCCAGGACGAAAAACGGTTGCCGTGGCCGCCAAGAAGAATGTCGCAGCCAAGAAAGCGGTGGCCGTTGCCGCCGTGAAGAAGCCGGCGGCACGCAAGAAGTGAACGGGCTGGCCGTACGCATTCACGATGCACTGCCGCAAACGCAGTGCACGCGTTGCGGCTACCCCGATTGCGCCGGCTATGCGGAGGCCATAGCAAGCGGCGAGGCAAACATCAACCAGTGCCCGCCCGGCGGCGCAGAAGGCATTGCCCGGCTGGCGCAACTCACGGGCCGCCAGCCGCTGCCGCTCGATCCGCAGTTCGGCACCGAAGGCCCGCGCGCCATGGCGGTGATCGACGAGGCGTGGTGCATCGGCTGCACGCTCTGCCTCGACGCCTGCCCCACCGATGCCATCGTCGGCATCAACAAGCGCATGCACACCGTCATCGAGGCGCACTGCACGGGCTGCGAGCTTTGCATTCCGGTGTGCCCGGTCGATTGCATCTCGCTCGAGGTTGAAACGCCGGGCCGCAGTGGCTGGGCCGCATGGTCGCAGGCGCAGGCCGAGGCGGCACTGCAGCGCTACCAGCTGCACGGCGATCATCGCCGGCTCGCCAAGCGAATCGAAGAACCGGCGCCCGCCCCCACCGAACCCCAAGCCGCCGACACGCGCAAGCGCTCCATCGTCGAAGCCGCCCTGGCGCGGGCTCGCGCCGCCCAGCAACGGCCACCCGCCGCAAAACCATGACGCTCGACACCCTGCTTATCTACGTGATCGCCTCGCTCGCATTGGCCGTGATTCCTGGCCCCACGATGTTGCTGGCCCTGTCCAACGGCATCGATGGCGGCATGCGCCGTGCGAGCTGGGGCATTGCCGGTGCATCGCTCGGCAGCATCACTCTCATCGCGGTGGTCGCGCTCGGGCTCGGCTCGCTGCTGGCCGCATCGGAAATGCTCTTCAATGCGATTCGCGTGGCGGGTGTTGCCTACCTGGTGTGGCTCGGCATCAAGCTGTGGCGCAGCGACGCCGCCGACTTGGGCGAGGCGCTGGCCAAGTCCGCCGTCGAGGTTCGCCCGCACGGCCGCATTGCGCTCATGCGCAGCCTGCTCGTGGCGCTTTCGAACCCGAAGACGGTGTTGTTCTTCGCGGCCTTTCTGCCGCAGTTCATCGACACCGCAAAGCCGCAAGGCATGCAGTACTTGCTGCTGGGCTCGATCTTCGTCGCGCTCGACACCTGCGTGATGCTGGCCTATGCGGCCGCCGGCACGCAAGCTGTGCGCTGGCTCTCGCGGCGCGGCCTGAAAGTGCTGAACCGCAGCTGCGCGGCCGGCATGTGGCTGCTGGCCGCAACGCTTGCCTTCTGGCGCCGACCGGGCACCTGAACGGCGCGCGCGCTTAGGCCTTGTCTTTCTGGGCGCGCTTGAAGAGCAGCAGCAACACGCCGGCCAGAATGACAGCCACGGCATACCACTCGAAGCGCGTCACGGTTTCGTTGGCAACCCACACGCCAAGCAGCATTGCGATCACGGGGTTGACGAAGGTGTAGCTCGAAGCCAGCGCCGCCGGAGCCCGGGCAAGCAGCACCATATAGGCGTTGAACGCGATCAGCGAACCGAAGACCACGAGGTAAAGCCAGGCTGCCACGGCTTCTGTCTGCGGCGGCCACACGAACTGCTCGCCGGAGATTGCCGAAAGCACCAGCAGCACCACGCCGCCGCAGATCATCTCGCTGGCAAAACCCATGGCCCCGGGCGCAAGCGGCAGGCTGCGCTGGCTCAGCACGCTGCCCAGCGACCAGCAGATGCACGCGATGGAAATTGCCACCAGCCCTGCGGGCGACGACTGAAAGCCGCTGCCCTGCGTCAGCATCAGCACGCCGATGAGCCCCAGCGCGATGCCCGCTGCTTCGAGCCGCGTCGGCTTCACGCCCCAGATCAGGTTCAGCAATGCAATTAAAAGCGGCACCACCGCAATGAACGCCACCACCAGGCCGGAGCCGATCGACACTTCGGCATGCGCCGTGCCACCCATGCCGCCGCCCAGCATCAGCGAGCCCACCACCAGCGCGTTTCGCCATTGCAGCCCCGACGGCCATGCGGCGCCGCGCCAGCGCATCCACGCGGCCAGCAGCACACCCGCAAACAAGAAGCGCGAGCCCATCTGGAGAAAAGGCGCGAAGCTGATCAGCGCGTACTTGATTGCGAGATAGGTCGAGCCCCAGACCACCCAGGTGGCGGCGAGGCAAAGCCATAGGAGCAGCGGCATCGAACTACGTACAGGCGGCCGAGAAGCGGCTTGGGCGGGAGATGCGAGGGTAGGCATGCGAGGTCTGTCTTGTTGGTATTGGAACGCCATCCATGGTATGAAAGCAAACTCACCACAGCCATGCACAACTCATGGTTCTTGATGTTTTACACCGTCGATTTAAAGGAGTTGCATGGACTTCACCTTCAACCCCACGCTGGATGCCCACGACACCCGCATCCTGGCTGAACTGCAAGGCGATGCGCGGCTCACCATGGCCGAACTCGGCCGCCGCGTGCACCTGAGCCAGCCGGCCGTAACCGAGCGCGTAAAAAAGCTGGAAGCCGCGGGCGTGATCAGCGGCTACCGCGCCACCGTCAACCTCGGCAAGCTGGGCTACGGCATTCGCGCGATCATTCGCGTTGGGCGCGCCGACTACGCGCGCGTGGTCGAACTGGTGCAGCAAACGCCTGAGTGCGTCAATGCATACAACGTGACCGGCGACGACAGCTGGATCCTGGAAATCGCGGTCATCGACGTGAGCCATCTCGATGCGGTGGTCACCAAGTTCTGCATCCTCACCGAAACGGCCACGTCGATCATCTTGAACCCGGCGCGCGAACACCAGCCGATGCTGCCGCCGCATCGCTCCGACGTGAAACCGCCGATCAAGAAGGTGCTTAACGCGTAGCGGCCAGCGCGTTGAATGCAGTCACCACCTCGGGCGGTGCCTGCACCATTTCTATCAGCACGCCCTCGCCCGCTATCGGAAACTCGTCGTTCGCCTTCGGGTGCAGAAAGCAGATGTCGAAGCCCGCCGCGCCCTGGCGAATACCTCCGGGCGCAAAGCGCACACCCTGCGCGGTGAGCCATTCGACAGCCTTGGGCAGGTCGTCGATCCAAAGGCCCACATGGTTGAGCGGCGTGGTGTGAACCGCAGGCTTCTTTTCAGGGTCGAGCGGCTGCATCAGGTCGACCTCGACCTTGAACGGCCCACTGCCCATGGAGCAGATGTCCTCGTCGACGTTCTCGCGTTCGCTCTTGAAAGTGCCGGTGACCTCGAGCCCCAGCATGTCGACCCAAAGCTTCTGCAGCCGCATCTTGTCCGGCCCGCCAATGGCGATCTGCTGAATGCCCAGCACCTTGAAGGGACGCGGTGCGGTGCTCATGCGCACGCTCCGGCTTCTTCGGTGGCGGTGGTGCGGCGCGACTGCAATCCCAGCTTGCGCAGCAGTTGCACGTCGGCCTCGACATCGGGGTTGCCGGTTACCAGCAGCTTGTCGCCATAGAAGATCGAGTTGGCGCCCGCCATGAAACACAGCGCCTGCACGGCATCGCCCATTTGCTGGCGACCTGCCGAAAGCCGCACGCGTGCCGTTGGCATCGTGATGCGCGCAACTGCGATCATGCGAACAAAGTCGAAGGGATCGACCGGCTCCGAATCAGCCAGCGGCGTGCCCGGCACGCGCACCAGGCTGTTGATGGGCACCGACTCCGGGTACGGATCCAGGTTGGCCAGCTGCGCGATCAGCCCGGCGCGATGCACAGGCTGCTCGCCCATGCCGACGATGCCGCCGCAGCACACGCTGATGCCGGCGCTGCGCACATGGGCCAGCGTGTCGAGCCGGTCCTGGTAGGTGCGCGTGTCGACGATGTCGGTGTAGTACTCGGGGGCGGTATCGAGGTTGTGGTTGTAGTAGTCGAGGCCGGCTGCCTTGAGCTGGAGCGCGTGATGCGGCTCCAGCATGCCCAGCGTGGCGCAGGTCTGCATGCCCAGGCCCTTCACCGCCTCGACCAGTACGGCCACTTTCTCGACATCGCGGTCTTTCGGAGCGCGCCATGCGGCGCCCATGCAGAACCGCGTGGCACCGGCGTCCTTGGCGGCTTGCGCAGCGCGCACCACCTCGTCGACCTCCATGAGCTTCTGCGCCTTCACGCCGGTGTCGAACTCGGCGGACTGCGGGCAATAGCCGCAGTTTTCAGGGCAGCCTCCGGTCTTGACCGAAAGCAGCGTCGCCAGTTCGATATCGCCCTCCGGAAAGTGCTTGCGGTGCACTGTTTGTGCTTCGAACAGCAGGTCCATCAGCGGCTTGTCGAGCAGCGCCTGGATCGCCTCGACCGTCCAAGGGCCTTGCGGCGTTACCGGCTTAGCGGGCCGGTGCAGCGTGACCGTCTGTTGCAAGTCGTTGGCACCCATCAGTTGAACTCCAGAATGATTTGATCGACCGCGAGCGACTCGCCCTTGTTGGCCGAAATCTTGCCGACCACACCGTCTTGCGTGGCGAACAATACGTTTTCCATCTTCATGGCCTCGATCACAGCGAGCTTTTCGCCCGCACGCACCTGTTGCCCCGGCTGCACCGACACTTCGACCAGCAAACCCGGCATAGGCGACATCAGGAACTTGCTCAGGTCTGGCGGCGCCTTGTAGGGCATCAACTCGAGCAGGCGCGCTCCAAGCGGCGACAGCACCATCGCCTCGATCTGCGTGCCATCGTGCGACACCCGCAGCGCGAGGGGGCTCTTGCCCGCGCCGCGCTCCACCTGCGCAGTGAAGGGACGGTCGTTCACCATGCCTTGCACGCGCACTGCGCCCAGCGCAGAGCCGCTGTCGATCTTGTAGCTCTTGTCGCCCACCGCCACGGCGCTCGCACCCGTCTTGCCGTGAAAGTCGGTCACGGACACCGGGTGGTGCACGTGCTTGCCTTCCGGCCCCAGCTCCACAACCACAAACTGCTCGCCCACCTTGACCCCGTGGCCTTCGAGCTGGCCGCTGATACCTGAGGCGCGTGCACGGTACCGGCGGTGCACATAGGCGGCAAGCGCAATGAGGAACGATGGATCGGCGTGCGGCACGTCTTCTGCGTGAAAGCCTTTGCCGTAGTGCTCGGCGATGAAGCCAGTATTGAAGTCGCCCGCCACAAACTTCGGATGCGCAAGCAGCGCCGCCTGGAACGGAATGTTGCTGCTGATGCCGCGAATCACAAAGCCATTGAGCGCCTCGCGCATGCGTGCAATTGCATGCTGCCGGTCCTTGCCGTGCACGATGAGCTTGGCGATCATCGAGTCGTAGTACATCGGGATCTCGCCGCCGTCGTACACGCCGGTGTCCACGCGCACGCCCATCAGGTGCTCGGTGTCGCTTGCGAACATCGTCTCCGCAGGCGGCTGGAACTTCACCAGGCGGCCGGTCGAAGGCAAGAAGTTGCGAAACGGATCCTCGGCATTGATGCGGCACTCGATGGCCCATCCGTTGCGCTTGACCTCGGCCTGCGTCACCGGCAACTTTTCGCCCGCCGCAACGCGGATCATCAACTCGACCAGGTCGAGCCCCGTGATGCATTCGGTCACCGGATGCTCCACCTGCAGCCGCGTGTTCATCTCCAGAAAATAGAAGCTCTGGTCCTTGCCGACCACAAACTCCACCGTGCCTGCGCTCTGGTACTTCACCGCCTTGGCCAGCTGCACCGCCTGGTCGCCCATTGCCTTGCGCGTCGCGTCGCTGATGAAAGGCGAAGGTGCCTCTTCGATCACCTTCTGGTGCCGGCGCTGTATGGAGCATTCGCGCTCGTTCAGGTAGATGACGTTGCCGTGCGAATCGCCCAGCACCTGGATCTCGATGTGGCGCGGCTCCTCGACAAACTTCTCGATGAACACGCGGTCGTCGCCAAAGCTGCTCAGCGCTTCGTTGCGGCACGAGGTAAAGCCCTCGAAGGCCTCCTTGTCGTTGTACGCCACGCGCAGGCCCTTGCCGCCCCCGCCGGCCGAGGCCTTGATCATTACCGGATAGCCGATGTCCTTGGCAATCTCGACGGCGCGCTCGGCTGTTTCGATGGCGTCGTTCCAGCCCGGAATGGTGTTGACCTTGGCTTCGTTCGCAAGCTTCTTCGAAGCGATCTTGTCGCCCATGGCGGCAATCGAATAATGCTTGGGTCCAATGAAGGCGATGCCCTCTTCTTCGACCTTGCGCGCAAAGGCTTCGTTCTCCGACAGGAAGCCGTAGCCCGGATGCACCGCCTCGGCGCCAGTCTGCTTGCAGGCCGCAATGATGCGGTCGGCCTGCAGGTAGCTCTCGCGACTTGGCGCAGCGCCGATGTGCACGGCCTCGTCGGCCAGTTCGACGTGGCGGGCTTCCTTGTCGGCTTCGGAATAAACGGCGACGGTGAGGATGCCCATCTTCTTGGCCGTCTGAATCACGCGGCAGGCAATCTCTCCGCGGTTGGCGATAAGGATTTTTTTAAACATGCTGAATCCGTTTTCTTGCTGACCGCCTCAGCGGTTGATGAACATCGAGTAAACCGGCTGCGCCTGCGACCGGTCGACGAACACATAGGCGATGCCATCTGAACAGAAGTTCGCCACTTCGGCCGTGCTGCCACCGGGAAGATCGACCCAGTTGTCGATCTGCAAAAACAAGCGTCCCGCGGGCATTCGTTGCGCGCCGTTCGCCGTCCAGTAAGGCGCGCCGCCGCTCTTGGTACACCAGGGGCTGGTCCAGCCGCGAGGGTGCGCTGCTTCGTCGGGCAGATCGAAGTGAGCCTGGTAGTCATAGAACGCTTCCTCCAGCTCCGCAGGTACGCCGTCGTCATCCGCGCGCCATGCGGCAATGCCGATCTCGCGCAGAAGTGCCGGCTGTCCGTCGGCAGCATCTGATGGCAGCGGTGCGGGCGCGTCGCCCAAGCCGGCGCCCTGCACCACGAATGCGGCATTCGTACCCGCGTCATGCTCCCAGAAGCTGCAGATGCTGTCCCACTCGCACTTGAACAGGAACAGCACCTCGCCGCTTGCGAGCGGCAACGCTTCCCCGTCCGCTGGCAACTGCGCAAGATGGCTCATGGGGCGATTGCACTCGCGGCAGACAGGCCAAAGGCGCGCGGGGAGCCCCCAGGGCAACCCGCCCAGCTTTGGAACTAGCCCGGGTTCCGCTCCCTCGCGGAACTGGGGGTAATAGCTGCGCATACGAAAATCAGAGAGGAATGTTGCCGTGCTTGCGCCACGGGTTCTCGAGCTTTTTCTCGCGCAGCATCACCAGCGAACGGCAGATGCGCTTGCGCGTTTCGTGCGGCAAGATCACGTCGTCGATGTAGCCGCGTGCACCCGCAACATACGGGTTGGCAAAACGCGCCTTGTATTCGGCCTCGCGCGCGGCAAGCTTCTCGGGGTCGTTCTTGTCTTCGCGGAAGATGATTTCCACCGCACCCTTGGCACCCATCACCGCAATCTCTGCGCGCGGCCAAGCCAGATTGACGTCGCCGCGCAGGTGCTTAGAGGCCATCACGTCATACGCGCCGCCATAGGCCTTGCGCGTAATGACGGTGATCTTCGGCACTGTGCATTCCGCATAGGCGTACAAAAGCTTGGCACCGTGCTTGATGATGCCGCCGTACTCCTGCCCCGTGCCTGGCATGAAGCCGGGCACGTCGACGAAGGTAACCACCGGAATATTGAACGCATCGCAAAAGCGCACGAAGCGTGCCGCCTTGATGCTGCTCTTGATGTCGAGGCAACCCGCCAGCACCAGCGGCTGGTTGGCCACGATACCCACCGTCTGGCCTTCCATGCGGGCAAAGCCGATCACGATGTTCTTTGCGTAGTCGGGCTGCAGCTCGAAGAAGTCGCCGTCGTCGACCACCTTGAGAATCAGCTCCTTGATGTCGTAGGGCTTGTTCGGGTTGTCGGGCACCAGAGTGTCCAGCGAATAGTCGGGCCGGTCGGCCGGGTCGCCCTGGCCGTTGTTGCCCAGGCGCACGGGCGGCTTTTCGCGGTTGTTGAGCGGCAGGTAGTTGTACAGGCGGCGCAGCATCATGAGCGCCTCTACATCGTTCTCGAAAGCCATGTCGGCCACCCCGCTGCGCGTGGTGTGCGTAACCGCGCCGCCCAGCTCCTCGGCCGTCACGGTTTCGTGCGTTACGGTCTTCACCACATCGGGGCCGGTAACGAACATGTAGCTCGAGTCCTTCACCATGAAGATGAAGTCGGTCATGGCGGGTGAATAAACCGCGCCGCCCGCGCACGGACCCATGATCATGCTGATCTGCGGCACCACGCCCGAGGCCATCACGTTGCGCTGGAACACGTCCGCATAGCCGCCCAGCGAGGCCACGCCCTCTTGAATGCGTGCGCCGCCAGAGTCGTTCAGGCCGATGACGGGTGCGCCGACCTTCATGGCCTGGTCCATCACCTTGCAGATTTTTTCGGCGTGCGCTTCGCTCAGCGCGCCGCCGAAGACGGTGAAGTCCTGGCTGTACACGAACACCAGGCGGCCGTTGATCATGCCGTAGCCCGTCACCACGCCGTCGCCCGGAATCTTTTGCTCGGCCATGCCGAAATCGACCGAGCGGTGCTCGACGAACATGTCCCACTCTTCAAAGGTGTTGTCGTCCAGCAGCAGCTCTATGCGCTCCCGCGCGGTGAGCTTGCCCTTGGCGTGCTGCGCGTCGATGCGCTTCTGTCCGCCGCCAAGCCGCGCCTGCGCGCGGCGCTTTTCGAGTTGTTCGATCAGTTCTTGCATGGTGTGCTTCCGAAGCTGTGGTCTTGAATTCAGTGTGTTGTTGTCACGGCCGGGCGGTGATGGCAGCCGCCGCGAGCAACTGGCGCGCCGCCGTCGATGCGGGCAGCGAGCCCTCTGCCACCTGCCGAGTGAGTTGCGGCAGCAGTTCGCGCACTTGCGTGTGCTGCCTGAATGCTTGCTTCAGGCCCGCGTCGATGCGCTCCCACATCCACGCCGTGGCCTGCTTTTCGCGCCGCCTGGCGAGCTTGCCGTTGGCGGATTGCAGTTGCCTGAACTGCTGCACCGCATCCCAGAATGCATCGACACCGGTGCCCGCCAGCGCGCTGAGCTGCAGCACCCTGGGCAGCCAGAAGCGAACCTCGGCGCCGCTGTGCGCGTCATGCACCGCATGCGCGTGGTCAGGGTTGCCCTGGTGGCCGAAGAGGCGCAGGGCAGAGGTGATCTGTGCCTGCGCACGCGTGGCGGCATCCTTGTCGATGTCGGCCTTGTTGATGACGACCAGATCGGCCAGCTCCATCACGCCCTTCTTGATGGCCTGCAGGTCGTCGCCCGCGTTGGGCAGCTGCATCAGCACGAACATGTCGGTCATGCCGGCCACGGCCGTTTCGCTCTGCCCCACGCCCACGGTTTCGACAATGACGATGTCGTAGCCCGCGGCCTCGCACACCAGCATGGCTTCGCGCGTTTTCTCGGCCACGCCGCCCAGCGTGCCACTCGACGGGCTCGGCCGGATGTAGGCGCGTTCATGCACCGAAAGGCGTTCCATGCGCGTCTTGTCGCCAAGAATGGAGCCGCCCGAAACGGTGGACGAAGGATCGATGGTGAGCACCGCCACCCGGTGGCCCTTGCCGATCAGCAGCAGCCCCAGCGTTTCGATGAAGGTCGACTTGCCGACACCCGGCACGCCCGAGATACCGAGGCGAAACGACTGCCCGGTGCGCGGCAGCAATGCGGTGAGCAGCTCATCGGCCTGCGCGCGATGGTCGGCGCGAGTGGACTCGAGCAGCGTGATGGCCTTTGCAATGGCGCGGCGCTGCGCCATGCCCTCCGGCTCGGCAATGGCGCGTTCGAGTGCCTCGGCCTGCTTCAGCACGCATCCTCCGAGGCCACGCGCCAGCGGTAGTGCAGGTCGACGCCCTCTTCGCCCTCGAGCACAAAGCCGTGCCGCAGATAGAAGCGGTTGGCGTCGCTCTGCACGAGCGCGGTCAGCTTGATGTCCTTTTGCTGCTCGCGCGCCTGCGACTTGGCCCATTGCAGCACCCATTCGCCGATGCCCAGGCCCTGGAAGCCGGTGCGCAGGTACAAGTGGTCCAGCCGCAGCGCATCGGGGTCTTCGGGCTTGAGCGTGACAAAGCCGACGCGCAGGTCGCCGTCGAGCACGACGTGGTGCATGTAAGGCACGACGAAACCGGCCTGGAGCCGTTCGCGTGAACGCGCCGGGTCGAAGCGGCCCACGCGCTCCAGGCTGGGGCGCATCGCATCGACGCGCAAGGCCAGCATGGCCTCGAAATCGCTGGAATCAACAGGCTGCAGCGACAGCCGCGACAAAAGATCGCCCACGTCTCGCGTCCCGATCAGGCCGAGACCGCTGCGCGAATCTGCTCCAGCACGTCTTTCGCGCTGGCCGGAATCGGCGTGCCCGGGCCATAGATGCCCTTGACGCCGGCCTCGTACAGAAAGTCGTAGTCCTGCCGCGGAATCACGCCGCCGACGAACACGATGATGTCGTCCGCGCCCTGCTTCTTCAGCTCGTCGATGATGGCCGGCACAAGCGTCTTGTGGCCGGCTGCAAGGGTGCTCACACCCACGGCATGAACGTCGTTCTCGATGGCCTGGCGCGCGCATTCTTCGGGCGTCTGGAACAGCGGCCCCATGTCCACGTCGAAGCCCAGGTCGGCAAAGGCCGTGGCGACCACCTTGGCGCCGCGGTCGTGCCCGTCTTGCCCCAGCTTGGAGATCATCACGCGCGGACGGCGCCCCTGCTCTTCGGCGAAGGCGTTGATTTCGGTCTTGAGGGCTTCCCAGCCCTCGGCGGAGTCGTAGGCAGCAGCGTACACGCCGGTCACCTTTTGCGTGTCGGCCCGATGGCGGCCGAATGATTTTTCAAGCGCGTCGGAAATCTCGCCCACCGTGGCGCGCAGGCGCACCGCATCGATGCTGAGGGCGAGCAGGTTGCCCGTGCCGTTCTCGGCGGCCTCGGTCAACGCATTTAGCGCGGCCTGCACCTTGGCGGTGTCGCGCGAAGAGCGGAGCATCGTAAGCCGCGCCACCTGCTGCTCGCGCACCTTCACGTTGTCGATCGAGAGGCTGTCGATTGCGTCTTCGGTCTTGAGCTTGTACTTGTTGACGCCCACGATCACGTCCTTGCCCGAGTCGATGCGTGCCTGCTTCTCTGCAGCGGCCGCTTCGATCTTGAGCTTGGCCCAGCCGCTGTCCACCGCCTTGGTCATGCCGCCCATGGCTTCGACCTCTTCGATGATGGCCCAGGCCGCATCGGCCATGTCCTGCGTGAGCTTCTCCATCATGTAGCTGCCGGCCCAGGGGTCGATCACGTTGGTGATGTGCGTTTCTTCCTGGATGATGAGCTGCGTGTTGCGCGCGATGCGGGCGCTGAACTCGGTGGGCAGCGCAATGGCTTCGTCGAGCGCGTTGGTGTGCAGGCTTTGCGTGCCGCCGAACACCGCGGCCATGGCCTCGATGGTGGTGCGCACCACGTTGTTGTACGGGTCTTGCTCGGTGAGCGACCAGCCCGAGGTCTGGCAGTGGGTGCGCAGCATCAGGCTCTTGGGGTTCTTGGGGTTGAACTCCTTCATGATGCGGCACCACAAAAGGCGCGCCGCACGCATCTTGGCCACCTCGAGGTAGAAGTTCATGCCAATGGCCCAGAAGAAGCTCAGGCGCCCGGCAAAGCCGTCGACGTCGAGCCCCTTGGCCAGCGCGGTCTTCACGTATTCCTTGCCGTCGGCCAGCGTAAAGGCCAGCTCCAGCGCCTGGTTGGCGCCGGCTTCCTGCATGTGATAGCCGCTGATCGAGATCGAGTTGAACTTGGGCATTTTCTGCGCCGTGTACTCGATGATGTCGCCGATGATCCGCATGCTCGGCGCGGGCGGAAAGATGTAGGTGTTGCGGACCATGAACTCCTTGAGGATGTCGTTCTGGATGGTTCCGCTCAGCTGGTCCTGCGCCACGCCCTGCTCTTCGGCCGCAACCACGTAGCCCGCCAGCACCGGCAGCACGGCGCCGTTCATCGTCATCGACACACTCACCTTGTCCAGCGGGATCTGGTCGAACAGGATCTTCATGTCCTCGACCGAATCGATGGCCACGCCGGCCTTGCCCACGTCGCCCGTCACGCGCGGGTGGTCGCTGTCGTAGCCGCGGTGGGTGGCCAGGTCGAACGCTACGCTCACGCCCTGCCCGCCAGCGGCCAATGCCTTGCGATAGAAGGCATTCGACTCTTCAGCGGTCGAAAAGCCCGCGTACTGGCGAATCGTCCAGGGGCGCACCGCGTACATGGTGGCCTGCGGGCCGCGCAGGTAGGGCTCGAAGCCGGGTAGCGTGTCGGTGTACTTCAGGCCCTGCAGATCGGCTGCGGTGTAGAGCGGCTTCACGGAGATGCCGTCGGGCGTGAGCCAGTTGAGCGCGTTCACGTCGCCACCCGGCGCCGATTTGGCGGCGGCCTTGGCCCAGTCGTCGAGGTTGGCAGGCTTGAAGGTGGGTTCGGGTGTGCTGCTCATGAGGGGCCGTTTTGCAGTGTCTTGCAGGGTAGTCGCAAATTCGCCTGCAAGGAATTTGCAAGCCGCAGCAAGTCTAACCCATCCATAATTATTAATTCAAACACCATTTTTGCGGTACAGTCCGGCCCATGTCCGCCGTCACCCTTACCCCGCGCGCCCTCTACGAAGAGGTGGCCGAGCTGCTGCGCCAGCGGATCTTCCGCCGCGAGCTCGAGCCCGGCAGCTGGATCGACGAACTCAAGCTGGCCGAGGAATACGGCATCAGCCGCACCCCGCTGCGCGAAGCCCTGAAGGTGCTGGCGGCCGAAGGCCTGGTCACCATGAAGGTACGGCGCGGTGCCTACGTGACCGAAGTCTCCGAACAAGACCTGGCCGATGTGTATCACCTGCTTTCGCTGCTCGAGAGCGATGCAGCCGGCGTGGTGGCCGAGTGCGCCACAGACGCCCAGCGCGCCGAGCTGAAGGCGTTGCACGCCGAGCTGGAGGCGGCCGGTGCGCCGGGCAAGGAAAACCGCGAGCACTTCTTTGCGCTGAACGAGCGCTTTCACATGCGCCTTCTGGCCATTGCCAACAACAAGTGGCGCGACCAGATGGTGGCCGACCTGCGCAAGGTGATGAAGCTCAACCGCCACAACTCGCTGCTGAAGGAAGGCCGCATTGCCGAGTCGCTGGCGGAGCACCGCTCGATGATGGCGGCCATCGAGGCGCGGGACGCCACTGCCGCCATGGCCCGCATGCGCGAGCACTTCAGGAACGGCCTGGAGGCAGCCGTCTAGACCCCTTATAGCGAGGGGCGGCGAGCCGGGGCTAGTCCGGGTTCGCGGTTCCGCTTTCGGCAGAAATGCGCTGGGCCACTTCGAGCAGGCGCGGCACCACGCGCGAGAGCATCACGTCCTTCGGCAGCAGGTAGGCCGGGCCGCCACAGCTCACGCCGTAGCGCTCGCCGTGCGGCCCTTGCAGCGCAAAGCCGATGGCATGGATATGCGGATGCCATTCACCGAACGAGCTGCAATAGCCCAGGCGTGAGTATTCGTCGATGCCGGCCATGAGGCGGGGTTCGATGGAGGCCCAGCTTTCACCGCTTTCCTGCTGGATCTTCTCGAGCACCGCGGCCCGTTCGGCCGAGGGCAATGCCGCAAGGGAAGCGCGGCCGGCGGCCGAGGTGACGATGCTCATGCGCGTGCCCACCTCGAGCCGCGAACTGATGAGCGCCGAACGCGGGCGAAGCGAATCGATGACGAGCATGTCCAGCTCGTCGCGCACCGCCACATGGACACTGGCGCCCGCAAACTCCGACAGCTCTGCCAGATGGGGCCGGGCCACGGTGCGCAGGTCGAAATGGCGAAGGTAGCGGCTGCTCATGTCGAGCAGCGCCGGGCCGAGGCTGAATCGCTCGCTGTCTTGCGACTGCCGCAGGTAACCCGCGCTCACCAGCGTTGCCGTAAGGCGCGACACCGTTGCCTTGGGCAGGCCCGTGGTGTCGGCCAGCTGGCGATTGCTCATCGGCGCCGACGCCATTCCGATGACCTTGAGCAAGGCAAGTCCTCGACCAAGCGCGCTGACTTCTTCTTTGCTCCCCGCCGCTTCATTCATGAATCGAAACCCCTGTTTATTAGCGTTTATTGATTCTTCAGCAGAAAAGTTGAAAAGTCGCAGCCCCTAGTCAATCATTATCATTTTGGAACACTCGGTGTTGCTGTACGGCGAAACCCGCGCTGCAAGCGGCTTCGCGGCCTGTTACACCTTGGCTAGGCGGCCTGGGCTGTGGGTTCGTGTGCCAGCGCCATCACCTCGTGCGGCGGGCGTGACTTGAGCCGATGGTCGCTCCACACCTGCCGCCAGCGACGCGCACCAGGCAGGCCGTTGCGCAAACCCAGCATGTGCCGCGCAATAGACGACCACTGCGTGCCGTGCTCCGCCGCCTCGCGAACCATGTAGTCGCACATCAGCGATTCCACCTCTTCACGCGTGAGCGGTTGCGGCCCCGCGCCAAAGAACTCGGCATCCCATTCGGCCAGCCACCAGGGGTTGTGATAAGCCTCACGCCCCACCATCACGCCATCGAGAAGCCGCAAATGCTCGTGCACCTGGGCGTTGGTCGAGATGCCGCCATTGATCGAAAGCTCCAGCGCCGGAAAGTCGTGCTTGAGCCGGTGCACCAACTCATAGCGCAGCGGCGGAATCTCGCGGTTCTGCTTTGGGCTGAGCCCCTGCAGCCATGCATTGCGCGCATGGACGATGAACGTGTTGCACCCGGCCTCGCTCACCGTGCCGACAAAGTCGCGTACGAACTCGTAGCTCTCGATCTTGTCGATGCCGATGCGGTGCTTGACCGTAACCGGCACGTCCACCACGTCGACCATCGCCTTTACGCAGTCGGCCACCAGCGCCGGCTCGGCCATCAGGCAGGCGCCGAAGGCTCCGCGCTGCACACGCTCGCTCGGGCAACCGCAGTTGAGGTTGATCTCGTCGTAGCCCCACTCTTCGCCCAGCTTGGCGCAATGCGCCAGGTCGGCCGGCTCGCTGCCGCCCAGCTGCAAGGCCACCGGATGTTCTTCGGCGTTGAAGCGCAGGTGACGGGGGACGTCGCCATGCACCAGCGCGCCCGTGGTCACCATTTCGGTATAGAGCAGCGCGTGGCGCGACAACAGGCGATGGAAGTACCGGCAGTGACGGTCGGTCCAGTCCATCATGGGAGCGACAGAAACGATTTTCTCTTTTAATTTCAATAGCTTACTGGTATCACTCATACACTTGGAACCCCTCGTCTGCACGCTCTTGTGCATTCCCAAACACCCGTCTGTCCCGCAATTGCGCGCGGGTCCGCCGCAAGAGTATCTACACGAGCGAAACCTTCTGGCGGCACAAGGATGAAGGGAGTGCGGCGAGCGCCCCGGCGTTCCAAGGCCTCCACCGTCGATGCGCTGAACACGACACGAGGCTGAGCAAGCTGAAGGACCTTACGCGCGAGCGGCTCATCCAGTTCGGCAAGGACCACGCCAAGGACGGTGCCGTCCCCGTCGCCATCAGCATGGACATCGGCTACATCAAGCTGGTAGTTTCTCATGCGGGGGCCGTCCACGGGGTCGCGTTAAGGTGGAGCCCGTTGATCTGGCTCGCATCGCGCAGAAATGAGCAGCCGACGCATGACCTTGAAGCACATCGAGGCCTTCCGGGTGGTCGTGCAGACGGGGTCGATGACCGAAGCCTCGCGCCGGCTTCACACGTCGCAGCCCCAGGTGAGCCGCCTCATTTCGCAGCTGGAGGCGATCATCGGGTTTGCGCTTTTCGAACGCAGCGGCACGCGCCTGGCGCCTTCGCTCGAAGGAAAGCGCTTCTTCCAGGAGGTCGAGAAGGCATTCGCCGGGCTGCAGGGCCTGGAGTCTGCGGCATCGAACATCCGTACGTTCGGTGGCGACCGCCTGGCGGTGGCCGCCATGGCGCGAATTGCCGGAGGCGTCCTCAGCCAGGCGGTCGTCCGGTTCAAGCGCGAGCACCCCGAGACACTCGTCACGATCCACTCAGGTGCGGCCACAACCGTCGACACATGGGTGAGCTCGGGCCTGTGCGACCTGGGCCTCGCCATCCTGTATGGCGAGGATCCACCCGGCATGCGCGTCGAAACGCTGCTGAGTATGGATTGCGTTGCGCTGCTTCCGGGGAAGCATCGTCTGGCCCGGGCCAAACGGGTTCATGCGTCGGACCTCGACGGCGAAGCCTTCATCTCGTTCCCGCTGGGCAGCGGCCCGAGGGAACGCATCGATCAGGTGTTGGCCGCCGCAGGGGTCAAAACCCGAACGGTGCTGGAGTCCGACCTGGGGGCCTCCGTCTGTTCGCTGGTCGCTGCGGGTCTGGGCGTAAGCGTGATCAATCCGCTGGCGGCGCTCGAGGAGCAGCGCCATCTCGATTTCGAGGTGCGAACCTTCAAGCCTGCCATTACGGTGCGCCTTGCGCTCCTGCTCGCACCCGATGCGCCTCATTCCCGGCTTGCGTCAGCCTTCAAGGATGTTGTGCGCGGCGTCATCGAATCCGAACTGGATCACATTCGCCCATACCGCAGCTGAAGGTGCCGGGAAGCGCCCGGCGTGCTAGGAGCGCGGCGGGAACATCTGTGTGGACGACAGCCAACGGTCCGCTGGATTTTGCGCACACTTTTGCAAGAAGCGTATCGAAGCGAAAAATTCGCGAACTTATCTACTATCCGGCAAAGGCGGTTCATCAGGCCTTGTCCGCATCATTGGCAGCTCCTTTTCACATCTCCTGCTTGCCGCCCTCATGAAAAAACTCACCCTCGCTGCCACAGCGATCGTTGCCGCAACAGTCACCAGCGCCGCTTTGGCCGCCACGTCGACCTCCACGTTCCAGGTACTGATCAATGTGGCCAAGGCCTGCTCGGTCACCGCAGGTGCAGGGTCCAACATCAATTTCGGCACAGTCGATTCTTCCGCCACCGGGTTGACCGCCAACAGCAACATCAGCGTGACCTGCTCCAAGTCGACGCCCTACAACGTCGGCCTGCTCCCTTCGAACAACAGCACCACCGGCGCCGGCGTGATGGCCCCCGCCGTGGCGGGTCCTGACACGGTGGCTTACCAACTGCGCTCGGTGAGCGCGACGGGCCCGGTCTGGGGCAGCACCGCCACGCCGACGGCGGTAGGTAATGGCGTGGCCGGCACCGGCACCGGTGCGGCGCAGACTATCCCGGTGTTTGCCACCATCGCCAACGCCAATGTGACACCCGGCGCCTATGCCGACACGGTGACGGTCCAGGTCAACTACTGATCGATTGCCGGTGCGCCGCCTGCTGGGCTGCGCCGCAGTCCTCGCGCTCGCCTGGGCGCACGCGTTCGCCTCGGCAAGCGGACTGCAGGTGTCTCCCGTCACACTGACGCTGCAGCCTGCGCAGAACGCCGACGGCCTGTGGCTCAGCAACACCGGCGACACGGTGGTGCATGCGCAGGTGCGGGTCTACCACTGGGCGCAGGAAAACGGCGCCGAAAAGCTCACACCTTCGCGCGAACTTTTTGTAAGTCCGCCGATGGTGCAGCTCGACGCGTCCGCGCGGCAGCTGATTCGCGTCATCCGCACCGGCGCCACTGCCGGTACGGTCGAGGGCTCGTACCGGGTCATCATCGATGAGCTGCCGGTCGAGATGAAGGAAAAGAAGGGCCTGCAGCTGGTGCTGCGCTATTCGGTGCCCATCTTCATCGCGCCTACCGCACAGTCACCGGCCCCCCAGCTCGCCTGGTCGCTGCGCCGGGAAGAAGGCCAGGCGGTGCTCGAAGTGGCGAACAGGGGGGGCATGCACGCCCAACTCGCCGACCTGGAATTTGTCGACACCGCCGGCCGCCGCACACCGGTACACGCCGGCCTGATGGGCTACGTGCTACCGGGCGCTCGCATGCGTTGGCCGCTGAAGACTCCCGCGGAAGCATTCGCGCCGGGGGGCGTTCTGGAAACCAAGATCAATGGCAACGCGACGCAGGAAAACATCCCGCCGCTCCCGCGCGCGCGCTGAGCGCCTGCTGCCACTGCTGCTTCTTTCCGGTCTGATGATGCCTTTCGCCGCTCAGGCCGAGAATGCCGCAGGCGGCTCGGGCGCGCCATCTGTCGCACCCGCGGGGGATGGCGATCTCGCCGGCCCCGGCGGCACCGACCTTTAT
Organism: Variovorax sp. 3319; assembly: GCF_031456585.1. Classification (NCBI taxonomy): domain Bacteria; kingdom Pseudomonadati; phylum Pseudomonadota; class Betaproteobacteria; order Burkholderiales; family Comamonadaceae; genus Variovorax; species Variovorax sp. 3319. Next base: position 136,478 of record NZ_JAVDUZ010000011.1, on the reverse strand, counting down.
CTGGAACTGACCCTCAACGGCAATCCGCGCGGCCTGGTGCACTTCGGCCTGCGCGGCAAAGAGCTCTGGGCCAGCGCCGCCACATTGCGGCAGCTGGGCTTCGTGCTGCCGGCCGGCACGGCCGATCCGGTACGGCTTAATAGCCTGCCAGGCGTGCAGGCCAGCTACGACGCCGCAGGCCAGAGCGTCGCGATCAACGCCTCGGCCGACGTTCTGCGCCTGCCCATGACCGTGGTCGACACTTCGACGGTGACAGCGCAAGAAGCCAGCACATCGCGCGGTGTGGTCCTCAACTACGACCTCTATGGCACACAAGGCCGCAACAACACGTCGAGCCTCAACGCGCTGACCGAGCTGCGCGCCTTCAGCGGCAGCGCGGTGCTCAGCAACACGATGATGTCCCGCGCGGCACGCCTTCCCGGAGAGGTCTGGCGACACGACTCCGTGCGGCTCGACACCACCTGGAGCAAGTCGTTCCCCGACGACATGCTCACGCTTCGCGTGGGCGACACCACCACGGCGTCGCTGCCGTGGTCGCGCTCCACCCGCATCGGCGGCATCCAGCTTTCGCGCAACTTTGCGCTGCAACCGTATCGCAGCACCACGCCGCTGCCGGCGTTCCTGGGGTCGGCCACGCTGCCCTCGCAGGTGGAGCTCTACATCAACGGGCTTCGCCAGTACTCGGGCCAGGTGCCGGCCGGACCTTTCCAGCTCAAGACGGTGCCCAGCATCAACGGTGCCGGCAACGCGCAGGTGGTGCTCACCGACGCCTTCGGCCGCGCCACCACGCTGGATTTTTCGCTCTACGACACCCAGCGGCTGCTGCAAGAGGGGCTGTCCGACTGGTCCGTCGACCTGGGCATGGTGCGCAAGGATTACGGCCTGCGCTCGTTCGAGTACGGCAGTGAACCCGCGGCCAGCGGCACCTGGCGCTACGGCTTGAGCAACAGCTTCACGCTCGAAGCGCATGGCGAAGCCACGCACGGCCTCGTCAAAGGCGGCATCGGTGGCGCTTGGCTGCTCGGCCAGGGCGGCGTGCTGTCAGGCGCCGTGGCGCACAGCAGCTACGGCAAAGAGCAGGGTTCTCTGATGAACCTGGGCTACAGCTGGCGCGACAACCAGTTCAATTTCGCCGTCGAAGGCACCCGCACGCGCGGCGAGTACCGCGACGTGGCATCGCTCTACGGCGGGCCGCCGCCGCGCGGCTCGGGCCGGGCCTCGATCGGCTACACCACCGACGATCTTGGCAGCTTCGGCCTCAGCTACCTTTACCTTCGCTATCCCACGCAGCAAGCGACTCGGCTGGCCAGCGTCTACTGGTTCAAGTCGTTCGGGCGCAGCGCTTCGGTGAACGTCAGCCTCAACCAGAACCTCGATGACCGAAGGGAGCGGAGTCTCTTCGTGGGGTTTACCTGGGTGCTGGACGGCAATGTCACAGCCAGCGCCGGACTTCAGCGCGAAGGCAACCGCAACGTCTACACGGCCGACGCGCAGAGCTCCACGCCCGGCGAAGGCGGCTTCGGCTGGCGCGCCGGCCTGCGCCAGGGCGGCGGCCAGAACGGGGGCCAGGCCGAGATCGACTACCTGGGCCGCTATGGCCGCGCCATGGCCGGCATCAGCGTGCTCGGAGACACCCGCTATGCATACGCCGGCGCCACCGGCTCCATCGTGTTCATGGGCGGCCAGCCGTTCGCGGCCCGGCGCATCGACGATGCCTTCGCGGTGGTCTCCACGGATGGCATCGCCGGCGTGCCGGTGAGGCTGGAGAACCGGGACATCGGCACCACCGACGGCAACGGCATGCTGCTGGTGGCACCACTGCGGGCCTATCAGAACAACCAGCTGTCCATCGACCCGATGCAGTTGCCTGCGGACGTAAGGATCGAACGCGTGAAGACCGTCGCCACGCCGAGCGACCGGGCAGGCACGCTGGTGCGCTTCGGCATTACGCCCATCAGCGCGGCCGCGCTCATTTTGGTGGACGAAGCAGGCAAGCCGCTGCCGCTGGGCAGCCGGGTCAGCGCCAATGGCGGCGAACCCGCCCTGGTGGGCTTCGACGGCGCCGTGTACCTCGAGACGCTGCAGCCCCGCAACACCCTCGAGGTACAGACGCCCGCCGGCGGGTGCCGCGCGAGCTTCGACTATCGCAAGGACGGCGCCGGAATTCCGCAGATCGGGCCGCTGCGCTGTACCAGAGAGGCCAAGGCACCATGAGGATCTTCCTCACCCGGAATCTTCAGGCACTCGGTATGCCCCTGCTTTGCGCGCTGCTGTGGTTGCTGCCGGCAAGCGGCGCGCAGGCGGCGGTCAACTGCACGGCGGCGATGACGAACCTGGCATTCGGCACAGTCGAACTGGTCACCGGGGACACGCCCTCACCCGCCAACGCCACCCTCAACTACACCTGCACGAACGACGGGCTGCTCACCGAACAAGCCAGGGTTTGCTTCAACGTCGGCGACGGCAACGAAGGCCTCGGAAACTTCAATCCGCGCGTCATGAAAAGCGCCGCCGGAAACACCTTGCGGTTCCAGCTCTACCAGGCGACCGGCGGCACGGTCTGGGGTTCGAACGGCAACGCGGCGGTGCCCAATCCTTTCGTCGCCACGGTGAGCATTCCGCCGTGGACGCTTTTCGGTGGCCTCGGACGCGTAACCGGAAGCACCACGATGCGCGGGGAACTGCTTCCCCTGCAGGGCGCGGTGCCTCCGGGTGCATACCAGGACAACTTCGCCGGCGAGCACACTTCGATCACGCTCTCGACGAGCACCTTCGGCATGCCGCCGACGTGCAACACCGTCCTGCCGGGCAAGTTTCCCTTTGTGGTCAGCGCGACGGTGGCCAAGAGCTGCCTCGTCACCGCCGATCCGCTGAACTTCGGCACCATCAACGGTTTGCCGGGCCAGGCCGACAGGGACCAGACCAGCACGATCAGCGTCACCTGCACCACGCCCACCCCGTACACGGTCGCGCTGACTCCTTCGAACGGCTCGACGACCGGCGCAGGAACGATGACGCCAACAGGCGGCGTGCCCGGCAACACCGACACCGTGCCCTATCGGCTCTACCGCAATGCCGCCCGCACCAACGTCTGGGGAAGCGTCACAGGCACCAACACCGCTGCGGGCACCGGCAGCGGCGCAGTCCAGGCATTGACCTTGTATGGCCGCGTTCTGGGCGTCAGCGCCAACGTGCGGCCGGACAGCTACCGCGACGTCGTCACGGTCAACGTGACGTACTGAACTGCGGCAGGCGACGCCGAGGGCCCGGCGGGTCTCACGCCTCGAAAGACGCCATGAGGTCGTAGCACTGATGGTGATGCCAAGCTGAGATAGGGGTTGTTCGGTGGCGTTCAGCCGAGCGCAGCAGGCCAGCGAAGAACCAGCGGTGCAAGGTGAGTTGATCACTCGAGCGACGGCCGACCAGTCGACCCGAGGGCGTTTCCGATAGATGGAATTTCACGGCACCGCGTCGAAAGCTTTCACGTCCTGCAATCAGGCGCAGGCGCCCCTGAGCGGACTAAAAGCACATAGAAACTAGGTGTTTACACGGATAAAGAACTAGGGTCGAAACTCGATAATTCCATTCATCGGAACAAAAGTTGAGATCATGACCGCGCATTCCTCACTGACGGGGGTATTCCCCGTTCTCCCAACCCCTTTCGACGCCGCAGGAAATCCCGACACGGCGTCCCTGCGCAAGCTTGTCGACTACCTGCTCCGGTGCGGGGTGGACGGGCTGACTTACCCGGGCGTCGCGAGCGAAGTTGGGCAGCTGACTGTTGAAGAGCGACAAGCGCTCGTTGATCTTGTGCTTACCGAAGTGGCGGGCCGGGTGCCGGTAATCGCGGGCGTCTCGAGCAGCGACGCTGCGACCACCGTCCGCCTTGCCGTCGCCGCAACCGAGCGCGGGGCAGCGGCGCTGATGGTGGCCGTGCCGCCGGATCGTAAAAACGCGACCGAGCAGATCGCCTACTTCAAAGAAGTGGCGAAGGCGGCCGGCGGCGCCGTTCTCATGTTGCAGAACGTGCCCCCTCCCGTAGGCGCGGGCTTGGACCCGGAGGTTTTGATTCAAGTTCTGGAGGCCGTTCCGTCGATCCGCTACGTCAAGGAAGAAACATTGCCGAGCGGTCAGCGCCTTTCGGTACTGCGCGCGAAGGCGCCTGCCAACCTGCTGGGCGTTTTCGGCGGCGCGGGGGGACGCTACATCACCGACGAGCTGCGTCGGGGCGCCGCCGGAACGATGCCGGCCATTGAATTGGCGGAAGTGCATACGGCCTTGTTCAAGGCGCATCGCGAAGGCGATGCCGACCGCGTGCGCGCGCTTTTTACGCGCATGCTGCCCGTCTTGAACGTGCAGGCCGTGTTTCGCTGGTCGCTGACGAAATATGTGCTCAAGAAACGGGGCTTGATCGCCGAGACCCGCCAACGTATGGCCGGGCCGCTGCTCGATGAGATGGACCAGGCCGACGTCGACGCCTTCCTGGCGGACATAGACGACCTGCTGCTGCCGCAGGACCAGTTGCCATGACCGGCGTTGCAAAGATCGCGCAGGTCGAGAGCTTCATAGTCTCGCTGCCCCGCGATACGCCCTACCTCGGCCCCCTGGGTCCCGGCGAAAAAATCAACGACCGCGGCTATCTCGTGCGCAGTGGAAACCGGGCGATCTATCCATCGGCGGACATGTCCGTCTTGATAAAGATCACCGCCGACGACGGCACGATCGGCTGGGGCGAGACCTACGGCATTGTCGCGCCCGATGCGGTCACGAGCATCATCGACGACGTGATCGGTCCGGTGATCGTGGGGCGCGATCCCCGGGATGCGGTGGTGATCCAGGAAGACCTCTATGACCTGATGCGCGTGCGCGGGTTCTTCGGAGGGTTCTACGTCGACGCCATTGCCGGCGTGGACATCGCGGTGTGGGATCTGTTCGGCAAGCTGGTTGGCCAGCCCGTCGTGAAGCTGCTCGGCGGCCAGCGGCACGAGACCGTGCCAGCCTATGTGTCCGGTCTTCCGGGGGCGACGTTGGAGGCCCGGCTCGAACTCGCGCGCAGCTTCGTCGCCAGGGGCTTCGACGCCTTCAAGTACCACGCGGCCGTATCGTTCGACGGCATCGTGGCCGAGATGCGAGCGCTGCGCGAAGGCCTGGGCGACAAGGTCAAGCTGATGGTCGACCTGCATTGGAAGTTCACGGCACAGGAAGCCGTGCAGCTCATCGACCAGCTCACTCCCTACAACCCCTATTTTGTCGAAGCCCCCTGCCAGCCGGAAGATATCGAGGGCCAAGCCCATGTGGGCGCGAGCATACGGGTGCCACTCGCACTCGGAGAAGAGTGGCGCACCGTCTTCGAGTACCGCCCGCGTCTGGAGCGGCGCGCGATGTCGATCGTGCAGCCCGAGATGGGGCACACGGGCATCAGCCAGTTCATGCAGATCGGGCGCATGGCCAATGCCTTTCACATGAAAGTGATTCCGCACGCCAGTATCGGGCTGGGCATCTACCAGGCTGCGAGCCTGCACGCGACGGCGGCGCTACCCAACGCACCGATGCACGAGTACCAGCACTCCGTGTTCGACCGCAATCTGCAGTACATGCAGACCGCCATGCGTTGTGACGCCGGCGCTTTTCGCCTTCCTGAAGGGCCTGGGCTCGGCATCGAGCCCGCCCCCCAGGTCTGGCAATTCCTCAGAAAGAAAGGCGGCTCGCAATGAAGGCGTCGTTGATTGCCATCGACTGGGGCACGTCCAACCTGCGCGCGAGCCTGCTCGACGCGCATGGCGATCTGCTCGAAACGCGCAGCGCTTCGGGCGGCGTGATGGCCGTGCCCGAGCGGCGTTTCGCCGACGCGTTGCTGGCACTGTGCGGTGACTGGATCGACACGCATGCGGTACCCCTGATTGCGAGCGGCATGATCGGCAGCCGCCAGGGCTGGCAGGAGGCTCCCTATATCCCCTGTCCGGCGAGCCTGCCGGCGGCCGCGGCACAGTTGGTGAAAGTCGAGGTCAGACCCGGCGCGGTGCTGCACATCGTGCCCGGTATCCGCTGCTTCGGCGCCGACGCGGTGCACGATGTCATGCGCGGTGAGGAAACCCAGCTGTGGGGAGCGGGCCTGTCCGCCGGCGACTGCTGCGTGCTGCCAGGCACGCACAGCAAATGGGCTTGGCTCGGCGAGGACGGAAAGGTCGATCGCTTCGAGACTTTCATGACCGGCGAGCTCTATGGCCTGCTGACAAAGCACGGCATCCTCGGACGACTCATGGAGTTCGGGACGACACGCCCCGATACTTTTGCTGCAGGCGTCAGACTGGGTTTGACGCAGCATGGCAACGCCCTGCACGTCATGTTCGCGGCACGCACGGCCGGTCTCATGGGAGACATCGACGCCCGGGGCTTGCCTGATTACCTCTCGGGCATATTGATCGGTCTGGAAATCGCGAGCGCGACGGCGCGCCATCCCCAACGTTGCGTCACCCTGCTTGGTGACGACGATTTGTGCAGCCGATACGAAACCGCGCTCGGCATCGCCGGCGTGGATTCGCGCCGGGCAAGCGACGGTGCGACCACCCGAGGCCAATGGCGCGTCGCTGTCGAAGCTGGGCTTGTGAAGGAACGCGCATGAAGGGCGTCATTGCGATCTTGCGCGGCATCACACCCGGCGAAGTGCTGGCGGTGGGGCATGCGCTGGAGGCATGCGGCATCGGCTGCATCGAGGTGCCGCTGAATTCCCCGCAAGCGTTCGTCAGCATCGAAGCCCTCGTGCGTGAATTCGGTGACCGCCTGTCTGTCGGAGCAGGCACCGTCATGGACGCCGCGCAGGTCGATCGCGTCGCCGACACGGGCGCCCAGCTGGTGTTGTCGCCCCACTTCGATGCGCAGGTGGTGCGCCAAACCAAAAAGCGCCGGCTGTATTCGATGCCGGGCGTCGCCACGCCGACCGAGGGTTTTGCTGCGCTGGCCGCGGGATGCGACGCGCTCAAGCTTTTCCCCTCCGAACTGCTCGGCACCGCCGCCCTGCGCGCATGGACCCCCGTGTTTCCTGCCGGCACCCCGATGTTCAGCGTCGGCGGCGTCAACGCCAACAACATCGGCTCCTACAAGAGCGCGGGTGCCGCAGGCGTTGGCATCGGATCCAGCCTGTATGCGCCGGGCATCGGCATCGAGGAGCTGACCCGTCGAGCCCAGGCGTTGATCGCTGGATGGTCGGCGGCCTGACACAACTGCAAGGAGACCGGATCATGTTTCATGAAGACAGAAGAAATGCCCTGCGCCTGGCGCTCGCCTGTGTGCTGGTTCCCGCTTTCGGCAGCGCGCAGGCGCAGCCCGCCGCCCCAGCCTACCCCTCCAAACCGATCAAGTTCGTGGTGCCGGTGCCGGCAGGCGGCGCTGCCGACGTGATGGCGCGCATGATTGCCACGCATCTGCAGACCAAGTGGGGGCAGGCGGTGGTGGTCGACAACAAACCCGGCGCCGGGTCCAGCGTGGGAATGGCGGTGGTCGCAAAGGCCGCACCCGACGGCTACACCATCGGCATGGGCAATGTCGCCGCCAATGCCATCAACCCGGCCGTGAGGCCCGAGTCCTTTCCCTACGATCCGGTGAAGGATTTCGCCGCGGTCACCATGGTGGGCATCACGCCGCTGATTCTTGTGGTGAATCCGCAGAAAGTGCCCGCGCGCACACTGCCCGAGTTCGTCGCGTACCTCAAGACTCACCCGGGAAAGCTCAGCTACGGCTCTTCCGGTGCGGGTTCCGCGTTGCATGTGGGCATGGAGCTCTTCATGCAGAAAACGGGCACCTCGATGGTCCATGTCGGGTACAAAGGTTCGGCACCGATGCTGACGGACCTGCTCGGAGGCCAGATCGATGCCTCCATGGACGCAGCCGCCACCTCGTGGCCGCAAGTACAAACAGGCAAACTGCGGGCGCTCGGCATTTCCACCGCACAGCGCGCAGACTTCGCGCCCGACCTGCCGCCGATCGCCCAGTCCGTGAAAGGGTTCGAGATGAATCCGTGGCACGGTGTGATGGCCCCGGCCGGCACGCCGCCGGCCATCGTCGAAAAACTTTCGACCGAGATCCAGGCGTTTCTGCGCCAGCCCGACACCGAAGCCAAGTTGCGCGACCGCGGCGTGGTGCGCGTCGGCTCCAGCGCTGCGGAGTTCGCGAAGACGCTGCGCGACGAAGCGGCGTTCTACAAGAAGCTGGTGGCCGACGCCGGCATCAAGGCCGAATGAGCCGCAGATCGGACCCGCAGGCCATGCGCTTTCAAACGACCGCTTCCCGGCTCTCACGCCGCAGCGTGCTGGGCGTTCTGACCGCATCGGCAGCGTCCTCTTTCTGGCCCACCCTCGCCGGCGCCCAGGCGCAGTGGCCCACTCGCCCCGTCACCGTGATCGTTCCGTTCGCGCCAGGAGGCGCGGGCAATGGCTCCGTGCGCATCCTGGCGGAACTGATCGGGCCACGCCTGGGCCAGCCCCTGGTCATCGACAACCGCCCGGGGGCGGGTGGGATCACGGGGACCGCCATGGTCACGTCCAGCAACGACGACCACACGCTGCTGATGGGAAGCACCACCATGACCATCCTGCCGGCGCTGCGCAACGACCTGGGCTACGACGTTCAGCGTGACCTCCAGGCGGTGGGCATGATCTCGACGCAGCCGCTGGTGCTCGCCGTCGCTGCCGGCTCGCCGGTGCGCAGCCTGGACGACCTCATGGCCCGGGGACGTGCGGGCGAGCTGAGCGCTGGCAACAGCGGCGTCGGCACACTCTCGCACCTGACGACCGAATTGCTCAACAGCAAGCTGGGCACGCGCATCCTTCCGGTTCCCTACAAAGGCGACAGCGTGCTGATCCCCGACGTGGTGGCGGGCACGGTGTCGATGGGTGTGATGAACCTCCCGGTCGCACTGCCGCTGATCCAGGCGGGACGCCTGCGCGCAGTGGCCGTCACGTCCGCGCAGCCTCTCGAGAGCCTGGCCGGTGTGCCGGTGTTGCGCGCCCTTGGCGACGAGTTCGTCATCTCCGGCTGGGCTGCGCTCTTCGCGGCCAAAAAGGTTCCCCTCGCAGGCGTGGAGCGCCTCGGAATGCTGCTGCGCGAACTCATCGGCACGGCCACCGTGCGCGAGCGCTTCGCAGGCTTCGGGGTCACCCCCCAGGCGTCGACGCCATCACAGCTGCGCGACCACGTCCGCAACGAAACAGCGCGATGGACCGAACTGGTGCGCACCCGCGGCATCAAGCTTGAATGAGCCTGTGAACGCCAATGCGCAGGTGGGGCTCGCACTAGAATTCGGCCAAAGTTCCGCTGTTCGGAACTGCTTTGCGCACAGCCATGACAAGCACCACTGGAGCCGCCCCTCAGGGAGACGGCACAGACAAAATTCCGTCGACTGACAGGCTCAACCCAACGTCCGACCAACCGCGCCCTTCGGCGTCAGGTCCAGGTGTGCTGGAGAAGGCGATGCAATTGCTGAACATCGTGTCGGCACGCCGCACGCCGATGACGTTCACCGAACTGCTGCGCGCCTGCGACCTGCCCAAGGCCACATTGCACCGCATCATCGCGACACTGGTGCGCGAAGGATTGCTGCGGCACAACGCCTACGACAAGACCTTTCAGCTTGGATTGCGCCTGCTCGAGCTTGCCCACGATGTGTGGAGCGAGTTCGATCTGCGCGTGGCGGCGCAGGAAGAGCTTGCGCGTCTGCGCGACGCACTCGGCGAGACGGTGGAGCTCTCATTGCTCGATGGCACATGCGTGGTCATCCTCGCCAGCGAGCCGGCGGGCGAGGTGCAGGGTGCGCGCTCCGCAGTCGGGCAGCGGCTGCCTGTGCATGCGTCGGCTGCGGGCAAAGCCATTGCTGCCAGCCTCGACCCGTCGGGCCAGCGACGCCTGATCCAGGCGCTCGACCTCGAGCGCTTTACGCCGCGCACGATCGTGACGGCGACGGAACTGCATGCCGAACTCGACCTGGTGCGCGCGCGGGGCTATGCAATCGAACAGGGCGAGCGCGCCGTGGATCGAGCGGCGGTGGCTGCGCCCATCTTCGACTACGAAGGCCGGCCGATCGGCGCGGTCGCCATCAGCACCGACGCGAGCCGGCTCGATGAGGCGCGGGCCCATATGTTGTCGTCCGCACTGATGGGGGCATCGCGCAACATCTCGCACAGCGCGGCGGGCAAGGCGATGTCCATTGCAACGCAGGCCCCGCCCGAAACGGCGTCATCCGTCGAAGTCGTCTGCGTGAGCGAAGTGCGTTCGCTCCTGGGTGAAGGTCCGGTATGGTCGCCGCGCGACAATGCGCTTTACTGGGTCGACATTCTCACGCCGTCCGTGCACCGATACGACGCGGCGACAGGCGTCGACACCGAGACACCACTGGGAACAATGGTCAGCCTGGTGGTGCCAAAAGCCAGCGGCGGCCTGCTGGTTGCAACACCCGGGGGGGTCATGGCACTTGATCTTTCCACCCGGCGGCTGACCTCCTTTTGCCACCCTGAAGCGGGTCGGGCGAACGTTCGCTACAACGACGGCAAATGCGACCGACGAGGGCGCCTGTGGGTAGGCTCCATGGACATGGGCGCCGCGGCCAACCGGGGACACCTGTTTTGCATCGAGGCGAACGGCAGCTGGAAGCAGGTCGACACCGGCTTCACAGTGCCCAACGGCATTGGCTGGAGCCCCGACAACAAGACCATGTACGTCACCGACACGTACCGCCAGACCATCTACCGGTACGACTTCGATCTCGCCTCCGGCACCATCGGCAACCGGCGTCCACTGATCACCATCGCCGCTTCCGACGGCAAGCCAGACGGCCTGACGGTAGACGACCAGGGCTGTCTATGGGTCGCCCTTTGGGACGCCTGGCAGATCGCGCGCTTTTCGCCGGAAGGCCAACTCATGCAGCGCATGCGTGTGCCGGTTCCTCGCCCCACGAGTTGCTGCTTCGGCGGCGATAACCTGGACACGCTGTATGTCACGAGTGCCTCGTTGCGGCTCAGTGAAGCGCAACTCGCAACGGCGCCGCTGTCGGGATCGCTTTTCTCGATTCAGCTGAAAGATGCGCGCGGCTTACCTGAAGCCGCCTTCGCAGGTTGACGCGTTGCCGGAGAGGGCTCAATGCCTGAGTCGCGGATCAAATCGAGTAGACCCCTATCGGCCACAACCGCACAGCGCCTGCTCCCGCAGTGCCTCCGGGGCGATCAACTGCGGAGTCTGCGAACCGGCCCGCGGATCGTGCAATTTCTCCACCATCGGCGCCAGGTACTGGAACGCCTCTGACAGCGACACCCGGCCATCGCCGTTGCGGTCGGCCGCCGGCTTGAGGGCTTCCATCAGGGCATAGGTGAACAGGCCGTGCCCGCCTTCGTCGTATTCCTGCGAGGGCTCGTCACCCTTGGCCGCGACCATGAAGGCGAAGTTGGACGCCGCAGAACGCTTGCGCAGCGTATGGGTGTCGAGCGTCCCTTCGATCTTCTGGGCATGGCAGGTGTCGACGATCAGCATCCGCCGGCCCGCGGTCATGCGCAGCGCCTCGAAGAACACCGTCCAGCTCAGAAGGGTCGGGGCTTCGCCGCTCACGTTGGTCCCCTTGACCACGCCCACCACGTCCTGGTAACTGCTATCGCGGTTGAGGAAGAAGTAGTTGCCGGCCTTGTCGCTGAAGCCGTGGGAGGCCAGGAACACCACCACCGTGTCGTCGGGCCCGGCCTCCTGCAATTGCAGCAGCGCCTTGCGGATCTCCGCCTGGTCGGGTTTTGTGTCGGTGAAGTCGTTCAGCAGCACCGTCTTCACTTCACGGAACAGGCCGCCGGAAGACGTTTCCAGAGCCTTCGAAAACGCCTGCGCATCCTGTGCGGCATAGGCCAGGTCGGGCAAGGCGCGCTTGCGCCGCTCGGGAATGTTGACGAACTCGTTGATGCCGACGGCGAGCACGATCAGGCGACCACGCGCGGCCGGCCGTTTCGGCACCGCAGCAGGCAGCTCGGCATAGGTCTCGACCAGCCCCAGCGACTGGCCCTGGTCGACCTCGATCCGGATGTCGTTCTCGGCCCGGTCGCTCTCGACCACCAGTGTGCGCTCGAAGCGCATGCGCTCGCCGCCGCCCAGGGCGCGCTGCGCGCTCGGCGTGACCGGAATGCCGTTCAGGTAAACCGCCAGCTGCGCCATCGGCAGCGAGCGCGCTTGTCCGACCACCTGCAATGAGATCTCGACCCGGCCGCTGGCGTTCAGGCGCGTGCGGGTCTCCCGCACGGCGAGGCGCGCCGGCGCGATGCGTTCGAGTTCCGCGGCCAGGGCGCTTTCGGACGTGCCGGCCACGCGCTGCTGCTGCTGCGACAGCGGCGACGAGGACGGTGCATCGAGCGCGCTGCGCAGCAGGTCCGGCCGGTAGAACACCCGCTCGAACTGCACGGCGCGGTAGAAATCGGGCTCGCGATCGAGCCCCCGGTTCAAATGCCAGCCCACATACTGGTCCCCCTCCTCCGACGAGGCGTAGTAGCCGTCCGGCCGCCACAGAACCCAGTCGCGGCCGTTGTTGTGCGCGAACAGTGCCAGCACCTCGCTGCCGTCGGACTGGCGCAGCCAGCGCGCGGTGCCGTCGGCCAGCGTGATGACCACCAGCGCGCCATTCGCACTGGCGTTCACGCCGCGCAACTCGCTGCTGAAGTTCTGCCGCCAGGCTGGCTGGCCCGAGCGGTCGAGCTTGATCAGGGACCAGGACGTGCCGACGAACAGCGCGTTGCCGTCGTGCGCCATTGCATGCGCGGTGACACGGTCGCCTTCATGGATCGGGAGTGGCTTGCCGTTGACCTTTGGCGCTGCGGTGGCCGGCGCGAAGCCCTCCACGGCGAAGCGCCCGTCGGGGCGCAGCGGCGGCAGCAAGCGCGCGTCGATCGGCGGCTGCTCGAGCATCGGAACGGAGAAGGCCCGGGCCTGGGCGCCTGCGCGCGCCGTCGGCATGGAGAGGATCTGCGCATCGGCGCTCAGCAGCAGCGCCGATGCGCTCTCGCGTGTGTCGGCAATCACCGTACCGACGGTCCGCAGCATGCTTCCGCGGGCATCGAGCAGCGCCAACGATGGCGTGCTGGTCGCAAACAGCAGCGTGCCGTCCGGCAGCGGCAGCATGTTCGTGAAGCGCTGGTTGCCGACCGGCAGTGTCTGCATCGCGCCGAGCCCGCCGCCGTCGAAACGATAGAGCGGCGTCGGCCCCGTGCCGCCGTGCGCGCCGTTGAGGAACAGCGCATTGCCGTCACGCGACCAGGCGACGCAGCACAGCCCCGTTTGCCGCGCGTCCGGTACCTGGCGCAACACGGCCAGGTCGAGCGATGGCACCTTCAGCAGCATTGCCATGGGTTTGTCGATCACGCCCAGCGCAAGCAGCTTGCCATCGGGTGAGAAGCGCACGCCGCCGATCAGCCGGGAGACGCCGATCGACTGGCGCGCCACCAGTGCATGGCCCGCGTCGTACAGCCGCACCGAGCCGTCGCCGGCACTTGCGGCCAGCATGCCCTGCGCCGAGTAGTGCAGAAAGCTGACCGAGTCCTGGTACTCCGCGTCGCGGGCGACCGCTTTCCAGGTCGTCGTGTCCAGTACCTGAACGCCCTGCGACCCTGCCTGGCCCACCGCCAGAAAGCGGCCGTCGGGCGACCAGTCGAGCGCGCTGATGAGGTCCTTGAAACCGCCGATGCGCCGCGTCATCTGGCCCGTGACGCTGTCGTAGAGGTAGATCGACGTGGTCTGTTCCCACGTCTTGCCGGTCCAGCCACCCACCGCGACGGTGCGGCCGTCGGGGCTGATCGCCAGGCCGACGGGCAAGCCTTCGACCGAACCCTCCTGGGGAAGCCGCAGCACGCGGATGAGCCGCAGCGAGGGAAGCTGCCAGATACGCACCGTGCGGTCGCTGCTGAGGGTGACGACCCGGTTGCGCGGCGCGTCGGCGCGGATCTGGCCGATCGCCGCGGTGTGCATGGTGGCGTCGACGCGGAACTGGGGGACGCTGCTCGGCACTGCCGCCTGGCTCGCCGGCGCGGCCCCGACGAAGACCATCAGCGCCGCGATCCATCGGGCGCAGCGCGGTCTCACTGGCATGCTGCGCCGCTGCTGCCGGGGCCCGCGATCGAAGCGCGATCGGCGGAGGTGAAGGACGGGGATACCGCGCCGAGCACGTAGCTCGTGCGGAACACGGGCGGTGGCGCGCCGCGCAGGGCCGACATGGAACCGCCATCGGCTTCGTCGGCACGGGCGCGGCCCGCGACGACGCGGTCATTGCCGCTGCCGCATCCCGCGCCTGCCGGACGTTCGGTCGCGTCGCGCGCCAACGCATTGGCCGCAACAAGAACGTTGGGGTCGACGCCCGTGGCATCGGGAGCGGTGGTGACGACGGTGCCGCCGACACCACCGGTTCCCGTCACGCCGCCGGTGCCCGTCCCGCCGGTTCCGGTTCCGCCGGTACCCGTCCCACCGGTTCCGCCGCCGCCCGTGCCAGTTCCCGGCCGGGTGGGGATCACGGCCGCGAGAACCTGCTGGTTCAGCGTGGTGCCACCGCCACCTATGGGCGCAAAGCCCGAGGGATTGGACGACGAGTTGAAGCTGAAAGTACCGCCTGAGGGGAGGATCGTGCCCGAATCGGGCACCGACGAGCTGGCACCCACGCCCTCCCGGCTCAGGGCGCCCGGGAACATGGTGATCTGGATCGGCAGTGCGCTCACGGTCGGCGTGGCGCTGGTGACCGGCGTGGTGACCAGTGCATCCGAATAGACGATCGAGCTGATGTTGTTGCGCTCCAGGCTGGTGGCCGTCGGCGCGAGATAGATGTATGCGGAATAGCGCAGGAGCCCGGTCCCCGATTCAGAGAGATTGTCGAGGGCCAGTGACACGGGTGGGTTGGTGCGGAATTCGGTACTGCTGGGGTCGGCCGGCTCCACATTGCTGCCGAAGATGTCGAAGCGCACCTTGCCCATCAGGTTGGCCAGATAGCCGGGGATGTTGTTGTAGGTGCTGACAACGCGCTCGCTCGCCGACGCGGGGACGATGACCTTCAGCGCGGACGAGGCCAAGCCCTGGGCAGGCCCCGAGGCCACCGTCCCCAGGCGTACGCCGCCGTTGAAGGCGATCGCGCCCGTGCTGGCCTGCGCCGGAGCCTCCTGGTTCGACACCACGATCTTGGGCACGAGCCAGTATTGCGTTTCCGGTGCGGCACCGGCGCACGAGCTGCTTGCACAGACCGCCGTGATCGCGCCGGCCTGGTACACGACGCGCAAGCCGCCCCCTGCCTCGACGAGCTGCCTGGCGTTGTCGTTGTCCAGCTGCACGGGAATCAGCAGCATGTCCGCCAGCAGCTGCCCGCTTCCCAGGGCCGCCTGCTGGCCCGGCGTCAGCGTTGGCGCTGTCGCGAACTGAAGCGAGCCGACCTGCAGCGCCGAGCGCCACGCCCCCAGAATGGACTGCGCCGAGGTCGCGACCGGCGCGTTGAAGGTGATCGAACTCGCGCCGCTGCGGGCGTAGACGCCCTGCGCGAGCGTGATCTCGTAGTTCGCGTTCGAAGTCGTGTTGCTCGGGCCGAACACGAGGTTTCCGCCGGTGACGCCGATGCGTTCGTTGACCGCGATCCGGCCGCCGGCGGGGTTCAGGACCTCGGTGCCGCCGTCGAGCCGGCGCCCCGCCTGCACCAACAGCCCCGTCGACCCCTCGGCCGCACCCGCCAGGTTGAGACCGGACAGCGTGATGTCGCGCCACGCACTCAGTCGCAGCGCGCCGACCGAGGGCGCAGCGCTGTCGGTGCCGCCGACCGAACGCGCGAGCGTCACGGCCCCGCCGGTGCTGGTGATGTCGACCATGCCGCGCGCGACCAGTTCATTGACAGTGACGTCACCGCCGGCGCTCACGCTCACGTTGCCGGCGACCGACTCCGCGCGGTAGTTCTGTGGATCGTTGGCCGCGAGCGCGCCTCGCGCCGTCACGGCGCCACCCGCCTGGAGGATCAGCTGCCCGCCACGTGCCAGCAGGGTCGATCCGTCCAGCGTCGCGATGTTGCCGGAAGCCGCGGTGGCGCGCAGGGCGCCGCTGCCGCTATCGACGCTGGACAGGCTGAGGTCGCCGGTACGCGCCAGCAGATCGGCGCTCTGCCCCGCGCGCAGATCGCCCGTGGCGGCGACGGAGGCCCCCTGCACGTCGAGCCGGCCGCCCGCGTCGATTGCTCCCAACTGCACTGCACCGCCGGCATTGAGCACGACGTCGCCGCTGGCAGAAGCACCGGCCATCAGGTTGATGCTCGCGCCGGCGCCCGATGTCACACGGAGCGACTGCACGGGCGCCGCCGCTCCGGCAAAGCTGCCGCCGATGGCCCGCGAGGCCTCGACTGCACCGCCGGAACTCTGCAGGCTCACGGCCCCCTGCGTCAGCAGGTACTGCGTGCGGATCGGGCCCGCGGCTTGCACGGTGATGGCGCCGCTTGCGATCTGCCCGTCGGCCGCCAGCGAGACGATGCCCGTGTCGGCAGCCTGAGTGAAGCTGCCGCCGCGGCTCGTCGACGAGAAGGCGCCGCCCGCGAGCACGACGTACTGGTTCACCGACACGTTGCGCCCGGCATCGAGCGTGAGGCCCGCCCCGCCCCACGTGCCACCCGAGCCAGCGAGCGGGCGCCCATCGATGGCCGAAGCGATGACGATGTCGTCATCGGCCTGCAAGGCCACGGAGGTGCCGCCGCGCAGAACCCGATTGAGGGTCTCGGCCGCCACGATCGAATTGCCGCCGGTGGCGGTGAAGCCGCCGTTGCCCTCGTCGGCCACGGTGAGGGAGCCCGGATCGAGCAGCAGCGTGCCGGCCTGCCCGTTCGGCGCGGAGGCGTCGGCTTGGCCGTTGAAGGCGAGTTGCTTCTTGCCGGAGACCTCCACGAGGCCGCCGTTGCCACCCGCCGCGCCAGCACGCGCGCTGACGGCGCCGCTGAACTGCGTGCCGCTCTCGCTCCACAGCACGACCTGGCCGCCGTCGCCAGAAGCGCCGGTTGCATCCGCGCGCAATCGGGCACCCGTGGCGACCGTCAAGGTGTCGGCGGTGGCGTCGGCGCCCGGCACCGGCTGCGCGCCGTGCAGCGTACCGCCCACTTGCACTGCGCCGCCGCCGGCCGCGCCGCTGGCGTCAAGCCATGCGCCGGTACCGATCACGGTCTGCGGGGCGCTCGCCACGATGCGCCCGCCGCTGCCGTCGGCGCTGGTCGTGAGCACGCTGCCGCTCACGTCGAGCCGCGTGCCCGCCAGCAGCGTGATCTCGCCGCCCTGCTGCGCCACGCGCGTGGCGCGCACCTCGCCGGGCATGTTGACCATGCCGTCGACCAGGCCGCGCGCGGCGGCGGCCGAGATCCAGACGCGGCCGCCTTCGGCCGTGACGCGGCCGCTCTGGTCGACATAGTTCGACAGCGCCTTGCCCGTCGCGTCGGTCACCTCGTGGAGTCCGCTCGCCGTCAGCAGCACGTTGACCAGGCCATCGCCGTACAGGTCGAGGCTGAACGCGCGCGCGCCGGCCAGCACCACCTGGCCGAGCCGCGCGGAGATCACGCCGCGGTTCTCCACACCCGGCGCAACCAGCGCGACCAGGCCGCCTTCGGACACGCTGATCTGGCCCTCGTTGATGATGCGCGCGCCGGCCCGGCCCGGCAGGTCGAAGCTCAGCTTGCCGGCCATGAAGTCTTCGTTGCGCGTATCGGCGGTCGACAGCACCAGTGCGGCCGCGTCGAGCCGCGCGTTGCGCCCGATGAAGATGCCGTTCTGGTTGACCAGGTAAACGCGCCCGTTGGCCGTGAGCGTGCCCAGCAGCGAGGAGGCTTCGTTGCCGACCACGCGGTTGAGCGTGGCCGACATTGCCGAGGGCTGCTGGAAGCGCACCGCCTCGCTCGCCCCAATGCTGAAGCTCTGCCAGTCAATCACGGCGCGCGGCGTGGTCTGCTGGATCTGCAGGGTGCCCGGAACCGGCTGCGAGATCGAGGCCTGCCCCGCGGTGACCACGCCACCGGCCGGATTGGCCTGCGCCGACACCGCGCATGACGCGGCGACCAGCCCAAGGGCAATGCGGATGCTGTGGGCAAGCACCGCGGGCCGCGGATGGATCGCAGCAAGACGACGGCCGGCGCGACAAGTGCTCATGGTGGACCTCTTCGAAAAGCGGTGGACGTCAGAAGTCGTAGGACAGGCCGGCAAACACGCGCGTGTGCCGGGTGCCGTAGGTTGCTACCTTGCGCCGGTGCGGCGTGGCGACCTCGGTATAGAAGTTCAGCCCGCTGCCTACCGAACCGCGTATCCCGAAGCCGGTGCTGTTGGCGCTGTCGTGCGTGTTGCCGCCTATCGCGTTCAGCGTGGTGGTGCGGCCGGCTTCGGCAAAGGCATAGAACGCGACGCGCCCGCCGTCGATCAGCGGCGGCTCCCAGCGCAGCTCCAGCTTGCCGGCGAGCGCGCGGTCGCCGATCAGCTCGCCCGAGTTGTAGGCGCGCAGGATCGTCTCGCCTCCCAGCGGCGCACGTTCGCTCGGCGGCAGGATGTCGTCGGTCCACTGCCCTTGCACCGAGGCCTGCAGGCTGAGGTTTCGACCGAGCGACTGCAAGCGCCCCGCGAACAGGTTGAACTTGGCAAAGCCATAGTCTGCCCCCGCGCGCTGGGCATGTGCGGCGCCCGCCGGCGTGCTTCCCAGCCCGCGCAGCCCCTTGGACAGCTCGCCATCGAGAAAGTTGACGCCCGAGCCGTCGGTTCGGTCCCAGCTCGCACCGAGGCGCAGCGCCCGCACCTTGTCTTCTTGCACCAGCAGGCGGTCGGCGAAGTCTTGCGTGCCGTTGTAGACGTTCACGCGCGCGCGCAACCGCAGCGTTTGCGCGCGTGCGCGGATCAGCGGATAGCTAAGGCCGAGCGTGGCGATGTCGCTCGCTGACTTCACGCGCTCGGCCTCGAACGGCGTGGCCGACTCGACGCGGCCGAGGAACAGGTTCAGCGCCAGGCCGTCTGCTCCCAGCGGCTGGTTGTAGACGTAGCCGAGCGAGCGCAGCCGGTTGGGGCGGTTGGTGGTTTGCAGCAACAGCGAGTGGCTGTCGTCCAGCCCGAAGCTGTTGTTGAGTGTGACGCGGCCTTCAAGCGCCACATCGCCCAAAAGCCTCGACACGCGGTTCTGCGCACCCACGGAGCCGGTCACCGACCGGCGCGCTGCCTTGAGCGTCAGCACCGCCTCGCCGGCCGCGTTGCCGGGCTCGAAGTACGCCTGCGCGGTCACGCCCGGCAAGTCGTTCATCACCAGCAGCTGGCGCTCGAGCGTGGCGATCGTGAGCGGCCTTTCGCGCACGATGGCATCGGCATAGGCCCGCATGCGCGGCGTCGCGACCAGTTCAGGCTCGAAGCGGACCTGGCCCACATAGCCTTCCACCGCCTGCAGGCGCACGATGCCGTCGCGAATGGTCTGGGGCGGCACCACGACGGCCGAAAGCACATAGCCACGGTTGCGGTACAGGCCGGTGAGCGTGTCGGCCAGTGCATAGATCGCTGCCAGCGATACCTCTCGGCCCGCCAGTCCAGCCCAGGCCTCCGCCATGTCGGCAGTGGCAACGACGGTGTTCCCCGAGACCTCGACCGAGCGCACGGTCACCTGCACGTTTTCCGCGCCGGGCGGAGGCCGGCCCGGCGCCGGGTCGGGCAGCGCCGGCAGCGAGACCTCTCCTGCCGGGGCCGGTGCCGGAGCGATGCGACGCAACTGCTCCTGCAGTACGCCTGGCGACACCTCGGCGGGCACTTGCGCCGTGGCGGCGCCGCCAAACCCGCACAGTCCGGCCAGCAAGGCCGCCCGTATCGGTGCGCGAGCGCCGTATGCGATTCGATGGTTCAAAGGCTTTCCCCCGACGCGCGTTGGCGTGCCACCCAGAGTGCGTCCCCTGTTCGACGAGCTCCCCGTTTTTCACGAGCCAGTTCCAAGACTTCGTGCACCATTGTTGCGGCGAACGGTGCACGGCTGCATCCGCCAGAAGTAGTAGCCAGTTCATGGGAGGACGCGGCGAACGGCGCTTCATCCGGGCGGACACGGGGCATCTTGCGCTCGAGCGCTTGCTCGACACGCCGATGCAAAGCGCTGGCCTACTTTGGCGTGATTGCCGTGGGTCTTGTCCGACATTCGGATGCGCAAGCCTCGCGCGCGCGCCGCCGGCCAGAGGGACCGAAGCTGAGAAGGTCATCAACCGCTTGAACACACGATGAAAAAACCAGCCGCCCTTCCCTCTCCTGCCACCCCCACATTCGACCGCCAGCGGGGAACGCCATGACAGAAGATCCTCGCAAGGCCGGCCCGCAGCCGCCTTTTTCCACGCCCGCACAGCAACCGCCCGGGCTCGAATCGAAGATGTCGCCGCAGCCCGATTTCGGCGAGCAGTCGTACGTCGGCAGCGGCAAGCTCCAGGGCAAGGCCGCGCTCATTACCGGCGGCGACAGCGGTATCGGCCGCGCGGTCGCCATTGCCTTTGCGCGCGAAGGCGCCGACGTGCTCATCTCCTACCTTGCCGAGGAAGAAGAAGACGCCCAGGTCACCCGCCAATGGATCGAACGCGCGGGCCGCCGCTGCGTTGCGGTGCCCGGCGACATTTGCGAGGAGGCGCATTGCCGCAGCCTCGTGGACCGTGCATTCGATGAGTACGGCCGGCTCGACGTGCTCGTCAACAACGCGGCCTTCCAGATGAGCCACAAGTCGCTCGACGAGATCTCGCCCGAGGAGTTCGACCGCACCTTCCGGACCAACGTCTATGCCAACTTCTTCCTGTGCCGCGCCGCGGCAGCGCGAATGAAGCCGGGTGCCTCGATCATCAGCACCACGTCTATCAACGCAGACAAGCCCAACGCCACGCTGGTCGCCTACGCCGCAACCAAGGGCGCGATCCAGAACATGTCGGGCGGCATGGCCCAGCTTCTCGCCGAGAAAGGCATACGGGTGAACTGCGTGGCCCCGGGCCCCTTCTGGACGCCACTCATTCCCTCGACCATGCCGCCCGAGCAGGTGAAAGAGTTCGGCAAGCAGACGCCGATGAAGCGGCCAGGCCAACCGGCCGAGCTGCAGGCGGTGTATGTGCTGCTCGCCAGCGACCAGGCGAGCTACATCTCGGGCGCGACCATCCCGGTGACGGGCGGCGTGCCGTTCATCTGAGCACGGCAATGCCAGCTTGGCACAAGGTGGCCGTCGGAGACGCGTCACGGTGGAAGGAACAGGAACAGCGGCCATGACAACCAGGCAACATCACAAACAGGGCGACATCGGTCGCCGATTGATGTGGACCCTGCTGGCCGTCGTCGCGGTCGTTGTTGTGGGCGTGCTCTTCTTCTATGGTCTCAAAGACCCATCGGAAGGGCCGGGCAACCTTCCTGCAACCGGAGCGCCGGCTCAACAGAACGGGCGCCCGGCTGCTGCGCCCAAGTGACCAGTGCCTAAGATCGCGTCTCCCGCGACCGGCTAAGCTCCGCCCGCCCCCGCGGCGTTATTCGCAAGATCACTCCCCTGCGGCCGGAAACATCGTCAGGTTCCGGGAGGTTGGCCTCAATAAGCTCGGCCGCAGCCAGCACAGCCGCGCACTGGATATCGGCCTCTTCATGAATGGCCAGGGGAAACGAGGCGTCCTCGATGCGGCGAAGGAAATTCATCGGCATAACTTCTCCTCGGGGTCGCGACGCGGCCGGATTGTGGCAGGCAAATTGTAGAGCTTAAGGCCTACATTGCAGCACGGCATTCCGGTAATGGCGCGTCGAAAAACGGGCAGCTAACTTGTGATTCTTTTGACCGAATCGTATCCAGGTCGGTCGGGCAACCGGAGAATCGTATGCCGCTTTTGTTTCTGATGAGGCTTCAGCATGTGGAACTTCCGGTCCGGGTTGCCTGCCCGGAAGAGCTCCGGCATGTTTCTGTGCTGGTAGCCACAGGGTTGATCGAGGCCGACATCGGCCCTGTCAATGCAACCGGGCGCTACGCTTCGTCGCGGCTGGCCACAGTGCTTCGCATCACCGAGGCCGGCCTTGCCGAGATCGCGAAGATGAGCGATGTGCCCGCGCTCGTGAAAACGTCGATGCGTTTCACGCGCGGGTTCCGGCTGATGTGACGCCTGGCGCAGCCACTGCCGTGCAAGCGGTCTAGTCAAATTGCGAACGGTCCCCGGACACCAGCGCACGGTTGCGCCGACGGTCGGCCGCAATCTCGTGCGCAAGGTCTTCAATGCCTCCGCCCACCGGAAGGTTGTAGGCGCTGCGCAGCCGCGCTTGCACAGTGGCGCTGCGCAGCACCTGGTTGATCAGCGCGTTGAGCCGCTGCAGCACAGGCGCAGGCGTTCGGGCCGGCGCAAAGATGCCGAAGAGCGAATCGCGATTGGCCCGCTCGTAGCCCAGCTCGCCGAGCGTCGGCACCCTGGGCAAGGCTTCGATGCGCGAAGGTGAACCTACCGCCAGCGCCTGCAGCCGCCCTTCCCCTATGTACTGCAGCTGCTGCGCCGCAACGTTGGTCGACAGCACTTCGAACTGCCCGCTGAGCGCATCGTTGAGCTGCGGCCCGCCGCCCGCGTAGGGAATGTGCGTGATGGCGGTGCGGCTTTGCATGCGCACCTGCGCCAGCACCATGTGGCCGATGGTGGCCACGCCCGATGTGGCCCACCGCACCGCGCCCGGCTGGCTGCGGGCAAGCGCAATCAGTTCTTCGAAATTGCGGCCCGCGAAGGCCGGCGTGCCGACCACCAGCACGGGTGTGCGCATCACGCTTGCAACAGGTGCAAAGGCGCGCAGCGGGTCGTAGGCCACGTGCGCAACCAGCGGATGCAGCGTGATCGGGCTGATGGCTGAAAACGCGAGCGTGCAGCCGTCCGGCACGGCACGCGCAAGCGCATCCATGCCAATGCTGCCGCCCGCGCCGGCGCGGTTTTCTATGAGCACCGGAACGCCCAGCAGCTGGGCAAGCGGCTCGGCCAGCATGCGCGCCATGCCGTCGCTTACGCCGCCCGGCGGATACACCACGATCAACCGCACCGGGCGGTTCGGCCATGGCATCGAGGGCGAGGGAGCAGCAAGCAGCAACCGCGGCATGGCGCAGGCGGCCGCCAATGCAGCGCCGGTGCTCCGCACCAGTTGCCGGCGGCGCAATGAAAAGCTCATGACCCGGGGTTCTCGCTCGCGTGCTTGCGCAGCAGCGCGGCAAAGTGCTGTGCGGGCAGGTTGTCTTCTTCGACCCGCGACACCAGCGTGAGCGGCGCATCGAGCTGGCCGCCATCCGCAAGCCGGGTGTAGGCAATGGCATGCGCATGCACGCCGGTCATCGAGGCCGGCACCACCGAAAGGCCGACGCCCGCGGCCACTAGATTCAGGTTGGTCATCATGCGGTCCACCTCGGCCACCACGCGCGGCCGCAAGCCCTTGGCATGGCACAGCGCAAGCAGCTCGGCATAAAGGCCCGGCGCGCCCGGACGGCGCACAAGAATGATGCCTTCCTGGCACAGCTTCGCAAGCGGCAGCGGCCGCGCGGCCTTGCTGCGCGCGAGGGCAAAGCGGTGGTCGCTGGGCATTGCCACCAGCACCGGCTCGCGCAGCAGCGTTTCGAAGCGCAGGCCCCCGGGCCGCGCGACGGGCACGCGCAGCAGGCCGCAATGCAGCCGGCCGGCGTCCAGCGCCTCGGTGAGCTCGGCGGCGTTGTCCTCGCGCAGCTGCAGCTCCACGCCGGGGTGCGCGCGGCGAAAGGCGCGCAATGCCTCGGGCACAAAGCGATGCGCCGCGGCCGAGCTGGTAAAGCCCACCGCAAGCGTGCCGACCTGTCCCGTTGCCACGCGCGCCATGCGCTGCTTCATGGCCTCCATGTCCTGCAGCATGCGCAGGGCCTCGACCTGGAACAGGCGCCCCGCGTCGGTAAGCGCCACGCCGCGCGGATGCCGCCGGAACAGCAGCACCCCCAATTCGCGCTCGAGCGCCTTGATGGCCTGGCTCAACGGCGGCTGCTGGATGCCCAGTTGCTCGGCGGCCCGCGTCATGTGGCCGGTTTCAGCAACGGCCACAAAGTAGCGAAGCGGTCTTATCTCCATATTTTTTTCATATCGGAAGTGCCTCTTTATTTTATTTGACCCTGGGTCACCGTGCACCTATCGTCCGGCCGCTCAATCAAAAAAGCGGCCCATCGAGGCCGCATTCCGGAGACAAGTCCATGCGCACCACGCGCTTTTCTGCAGTGTTCAACGCTCACTTTCGCGCCTGCCGTTCGTTCGGCGTGGCGGTCGGTATTTCGCTGGTTCTGGCCGCCTGCGGTGGCGGGGGCAGTGGCGGTGGCGGCGGTTTCTTTCCGATCGCACCGCCCCCGCCCCCCTCCAACGGCGGCGCGCCCGACACAGATCCGCCCGACAACCCGCCGCCCCCACCTGTGCAGCCGCTGGTGGCCTGCGCGGATCTTGCCGGCAAAAGCCTGCCTGCCTCGCTGATCGGCCTGCCCACACAAGGCGCGACCGTCACCAGCGCCGTGCCGGTGGCCGCGGCCGATGCCGGCAACAGGCTCGGCGACTACTGCCGCATCCGCGGCACCATCCAGCCGATGGACGCCACCTCGCAGGCCATCAACTTCGCGGTCAACCTGCCCGAAAAGTGGAACCGCAAGACCATTCACTTCGGTGGCGGCGGCTTCGACGGCGTGCTGATCGACGGCACCGAGGTCATTCGCTTCGGCCCTGCGGGCAAGCCGGCACCGCTTGCGCTGGGGTATGCAACCTACGGCGACGATTCAGGCCATCAGTCGGGCAGCATCACCGACGGGCGCTTTGCGGCCAACGACGAGCAACTTGCCAACTACGGCGGCAAGTCGCTCAAGAAAACGCGCGACGTGGCGCAGGCGCTGGTGCTCGCGCGCTATGGCGTGAAGCCCGCCTACGCCTACTTTCTGGGCACTTCCACGGGCGGGCGCGATGCGCTCAGCTACATCCAGCGCTGGCCGCAAGACTACGATGGCGTGATTGCCAACGAGCCTGCGCTCAACTACACGGGCACCCGGCTGTCGAACGTGGCCGTGGGCCGCGCGCTCTACAACAACGGCGGTGCCGGCTGGATGAACGTGGCCAAGACGCTGCTGGTACAAAAGGCGGCAATGCAGGCCTGCGACAAGCTCGACGGCGCGGCCGACAACATCGTGAGCAATGTAGAAAGCTGCCGGCTGCTCAACATGCAAATCCTTGCGTCGCTGCGCTGCAGCGGCGGCACGGACAATGGCGACACCTGCCTTTCGGATGCACAGCTTGCCACCGTGCGCACCATCGAATCGCCGCTCGAGTTCAGCACCTACTCGCTTGCCAACGGCGTGAAGCGCGCGGGCGGCTACAACATCCTTGAAGGCGCACTGGTGGCGGGCCCCTTCACCACGCGCGACCTGGGTACGCGCAAGGTGCCGGGCAACCCCGCCACATCGGCCGACGCCAACATGTACGTCACCGGCGACCAATGGGTGAAGTACTTCGTCACGCGCATCGGCACCTTCGATTCGCTCGGCTTCGATCCGCCGAACCCGGGCAGCTACGCCCCGCGCGTGAGCGAGGTGTCGGCGCTTACCGATGCGACCAATCCGAACCTCGCGCCCTTCTTCGCGCGCGGCGGCCGGATCATCATGCTGCACGGCCTGGCCGACGAAGTGATCAGCCCCAACTCGACCATCGACTACTACAAGCAGCTCATTGCCACCGTGGGCCAGCCGGCGGTCGATGAGCACGTGCGCTTCTATACCGTGCCGGGCATGGGCCATGGCACAGGCAGCTTCATTCCCAACTGGGACTCGCTCGCTGCGCTCGAGGGCTGGGTAGAGGCGGGCCTTGCACCTGCCACCGGCGTGGCGGCCGACGCCGTGGCCGGCACCTATGGCCGCACGCGCCCGCTGTGCCAGTTTCCGGCCTGGCCCAAGTACCGCGGCAGCGGCAGCCTCGACGCGGCAGTCAACTACAGCTGCGTGACCGAGGTCGGCGATCCGCTGGCCTGCCCCAACCTGCCGGCCGCCGCCGCAAGCTACAAAGGCGGCAACAGCTTCGGTGAAGAACTGCGCATCAACATCGATCCCGCCACCATGGCCTACACGGTAACCGTCGACGCAAGCCTGCAGCGCGCGGCCGGCACGCAGCGCAGCGGCTCGCTGGTGGCGCAAGGCAACTGCAGCTACGCCAGCGGCGAGAGCACGGCGGTCTTCAGCTTTGCGCCGGGCGGCGTGCTGCTGGGCGGTGTGAATGCGCCGAGCGGCGGCGGCTTCGCTCCGCTGGTCGCTTTCCAGAACACCTTCGAGAACACGGCGTCGCCTGCGGTCTTCAACCCGGTGGCAAACATCTTCAATGCGGTGGGCGTGCAGCAGGGCACGGGCGCCGCGACGGCGCATGCGTCATCGGTGCGGCTGCGCAATGCGGGCACCTTCCAGTACTGCCGCGACGCCGTGACGGGCGGGTTCATGACCTACGACGCCACATGCACGCAAACCGAAAAGGGCTACATCACCTACAACGCCACTCGCGGGGCCTTCGACTTGCGCACGACCTCGCCGACCGGCGGTGCGGTGACCACCGGCGGCACGCTCACGGGGTCGATGGTGATCGGCCTGGTGAACGGCGCCGCGGTGCCGCTGCACCTGGTGCGCGAGTCGACTGCCAACACGGGCCTTCGCATGTTCGGCCTGCAGCAGACGCTGACACCCGGCACGGCAGACGGCAGCTACGCCATGGCAGCCGTAACGGGCCAGAACCGCGAGGCCACGGTGGCGGGCAGCAGCTTCAACCTGGGCGGCACCTCTGCATTGCTCAGCTACGACACACCGGTGCTCGGCGCGGTGCAGGCCGATGCGGGCCGCCCGGGTAATTTCATCTTCAACAGCGGCGTCCTCGGGTTCGTTTCCACGGCAGGAGCGAACGCGGCGCTGGAACTCGGAGTACGTCATTGAAAAAACAACTTTCCACCCTGGCTGCAATCACGCTGTTGGGCATCGGGCCGCCGCTCTGTGCGCTTGCGAAACCTGCAGCGCCCAAGCCAGCCCCCCCATCGACGCCCTGCCCCGCACCCGTGCCTGAGACAGCACGCTGCTACACCGGCGAAGACGGCAGCGGAGCGTTCTACTGGATTGCGATTCCAAAAGACTGGAACCGCGGCGTGCTCGTGATGCACGCCCACGGCGGCCCCGAGACCGGGCCGCCCAAGCTCGAGCGCAGCCAGGAAGACCTGAAGCGCTGGGCAATTACCGTGAAGGCCGGCTATGCGTGGGCCGGCTCCACCTATCGCCGCGGCGGCTACGGCGTAACCATGGCAGCCGAAGACACCGAGCGGCTGCGCCAGATCTTCGTGCGCCACTTCGGCCAGCCGCAGCGCACGCTGCTGCACGGCCAAAGTTATGGCGCCGGCGTGGCGGCCAAGGCGGCCGAGCTCTATGCACCGCCCGGCAATGCAAGGTCGCCGTACGACGGCCTGCTACTCACGAGCGGCGTGCTCGGCGGCGGCAACAGCGCCTACGACTTCCGGCTCGACCTGCGCGTGGTTTACCAATACGTGTGCCGCAATCATCCGCGCGCCGACGAGCCGCAATACCCCCTGTGGATGGGCCTGCCGGCCGATTCGAAACTCACGCGCGCCGAGCTGGCCGCGCGCGTGAAGGAATGCACCGGGGTCGGCATGCCCGCCGCGCAGCGCACGCCAGAGCAGGCCGCGCGGCTAAAGACCATTCTCTCGGTCGTGAAGATCGAGGAGCGTTCGCTGCCCGGCCACCTGAACTGGGCGACCTGGCTGTTCCAGGACCTGGTGCAAAAGCGCCTGGGCGGCCACAACCCGTTCGGCAACACCGGCGTGGTGTACCAGGGCTCGGCCGACGATGCGGCGCTCAACGCGGGCGTGCTGCGCTACGCCGCCGATCCACAAGCCAAGGGGGCCCTTGCGGCCGACAGCCAACCGACGGGCCGCACCGCACTGCCCACAGTGGCGTTGCATGCCATCGACGACCCCACGGCCTTCGTCGAGTTGGAGAACGCCTACCGCCGCATCCGCGACGCGGCCGGCACCGGCGGCCAGCTGGTGCAGAGCTTCAGCGCAGAGCGCGAGCACAGCTACCTGAGCGATTCGGAATACCCCGCGCTCTTTGGCGCGCTGCTCGACTGGATCGACAAGGGCGAAAAGCCCACGCCCCAAAGCCTTGCGCAACGCTGTGCATCGCTTGCGCCGCGCTTCGACACCGACGGCAAGAACGGCTGCCACATCAAGCCCGACTGGCAGCCGCCCACGCTCGAGAGCCGCGTGCCGGCGCGAGCCCCCTGATTTGCGGATTTTTTACTTGACGGAGACTTTGATGAAAAAACTGTTCGCCCTTGCGGCGCTGGCCCTTGCCATGGGCGCGCATGCGCAAGACTTTCCCGCTGGAAAACCGGTGACCATCGTCGTGCCCTTTGCAGCCGGCGGCCCGACCGACCGCGTGGCGCGCGACCTGGCCGAAGCACTGCGCAAGCCCCTCGGCGGCGTGAGCGTGATCATCGACAACGTGCCCGGCGCGGGCAGTTCCATCGGCGCGGCCAAGGTGGCGCGCGCCAGGCCCGACGGCTACACCCTGCTGCTCAACCACATCGCAATGGCCACCGTGCCAACGCTGGTGCGCAACCTGCCGTTCAAGGTGGAGAGCGACTTCGAGTACCTGGGCATCGTCAACGACGTGCCTATGACGCTCATCTCCAAGCCCTCCATCGAGGCCGGCAACTACAGGGAATTGACTGCCTGGATTGCGGCCAACAAGGGCAAGATCAACATCGGCAACGCGGGCGTGGGCTCGGCCTCGCACCTGTGCGGCCTGCTCTACCAAAGCGCTACCAAGACCGATATGACACCCGTGCCCTACAAGGGCACCGCGCCGGCCATTACCGATTTGATCGGCGGGCAGATCGATCTGTTGTGCGACCAGACCACCAACACCTCGCCGCAGATCGAGGCGAAGAAGGTCAAGGCCTACGCGGTCACTACGCCCAAGCGGCTGACAACGCCGCTGCTGAAAGACCTGCCCACGCTGGACGAGTCGGGCCTGAAGAACTTCCAGGTCACCATCTGGCACGGCCTGTATGCCCCCAAGGGCACGCCGGCACCGGTGCTGAAAAAGCTCAACGAGGCCATGAAGGCCGCATTGCGCGACGCCGACTTCATCAAGCGCGAAGAAGCGCTGGGCGCGGTGGTGGCGGTCGATGGACGCATCGAACCCGAAGGCCACAGGAAGTTCGTTGCGGACGAAATCGCCAAGTGGACGCCCATCATCAAGGCGGCCGGTGTGTACGCGGACTGATCGAGGCCCGGCGCGCCAAAGAAGATTCGCGCATGTCGAAACAACGATTCCTTCGTTTGCCCTTGCGGCACGTGACCACAGAATCTGCGGCTTCCGGCAGTGCCGGGCCACGTCACGAACGAACAGGAGTCTCCGATGAGCGACAGCGCGCCCCCTTCTTCCATCGACACCAGCTTTGGCGATCTTCGAATTCGGCGCGTAGCTGGCCACATCGGGGGCGAGGTGCAGAACCTGAAGCTTTCGGCCGGCCTGTCCCAGGAAGAAATCGAGCAGGTCAATGCCGCGCTCGTGAAGCACAAGGTGCTGTTCTTCCGCGGGCAAGACCACCTGGACGACGCTGAGCACCAGGCCTTCGGCGCGCGCTTCGGCCGCACCGTGGCGCACCCCACGGTGCCCTCGCCCACGGGCACCAAGCTGTTCGAGCTCGACGCGTCCAAGGGCGGCGGACGTGCCGATTCTTGGCACACCGACGTGACCTTCGTCGATGCCTTTCCCAAGATTTCCATCTTGCGGGGCGTAAAGATCCCCGCCTACGGCGGCGACACCGTGTGGGCCAACACCGCCGTGGCCTACGAGCGCCTCCCTGCCCACCTCAAGCAGCTGGCCGACCAGCTCTGGGCCGTGCACAGCAACGACTACGACTATGGCGCCGACCGCGTGCAGGTAGAAGAAGAGCGCCTGCGCCACCACCGCAACGTGTTTGTCTCTGCGGTGTACGAGGCCGAGCACCCGGTGGTGCACGTGCACCCGGTGTCGGGCGAGCGAGCGCTGCTGCTCGGGCACTTCGTGAAAAAACTGGTGGGCCTTTCGAGCACCGAATCGGCGCGCATCTTCGAGCTGCTGCAAAACCGCGTGATCCGCCTGGAGAACACAGTGCGCTGGAGCTGGCGGCAAAACGACGTGGCGATCTGGGACAACCGCGCCACGCAGCACTTTGCAATCAACGACTACGGCAACCAGCCGCGCCTGGTGCGGCGCGTCACGGTGCACGGCGAATCCGCGGTGGCCATCGACGGCCAGCGCAGCCGCACGCGCAGCCGGCCCGAGGCCACGAACGATGCGCGCATCGACGAAGTCATTTCCGCCTCCGCCTGATACCGCAGCCCGCACCGACCATGACGCACCCCACCCCCTTCGGCCTGCACCGGCGCAGCCTGCTCAAGACCTCGGCCGCGCTCGGCGCCGCATCGCTTCTTCCCGGCCTCCCGGGCCTCGCCGCCGCGCAGGGCGGCGCTAAAAAGTTTGCCGGCGTCACCCTGAACGTATCGACCTTCAGCGCAACCTACCCCAAGCTGCTGCAGCAGTGGCTGCCCGAGTTCGAGGCGCTCACGGGCGCCAAGGTGAACTTCGACGCGCCCTCTTTCCCGGTCTACAACCAGCGTGTCGACCTCGAGCTTTCCACGCGCGGTTCGGCCTACGACGTGGTCAACGTCACCTTCATCTATTCGAGCCGCTGGATCAACTCCGGCTGGCTTACGCCGCTGGACGACTACATCCGCAATCCCAACCTCACCAGCGCCGATTGGGACCTGAACGACTTCCTGCCCGGCGCGCGTGCGCCCGAAACGGGCAAGGACGGCAAGCTCTACGGCATTCCCTGGACTGCCGAGGCACTGCTCACCGCATCGTCGCGCTTCGACCTGCTGGAGAAAGCCGGCCTGGCCTTTCCCGACACCACCGACGATCTGGTGAAGGTGCTGCGCGCCGTCCACAAGAAAGAGCGCGTCGCCGGCTTCGTGGCTGACAACCACTACGGCTGGACCTTTGTTCCCTACCTGCACGCGTTCGGCGGCGACGTGTTCCGCAAGGCCCCCGACGACCTGTTTCCAACGCTCGACACGCCCGAGGCCATCGCCGCCGGCGAGTACTACGCCAACCTGCTGCGCGAGTTCGGGCCCGATGGCGCCATTACCTACCAGCCCGACCAGGTCACGCAGGCGCTGAAGCTGGGCCGGGTCAACTTTACAGACGCCGGGCAGCTGCACCTGGCGCAACTGGGCGACCCGGCCACCAGCAAGACATTGAAGACCGTCAGGTTCGGCCAGGTTCCGAAGGGGCCTGCCGGCCGCTTTCCGGGCACCGCCGTGCACGGGCTCGGCATTCCGGCGGGCTCGAAGAACAAGGAGGCCGCCTGGGCGTTCATCCAGTGGGCGCTCAGCAAGCAGACCACACGCAAGGCTGTGGCCGCGGGCTATGGTTCGCCCGCGCGCCGCTCGGACATAGACTCTGCCGAGTTCCGCCAGAAGCAGGTCATCAACGGAAGCGACCTGGCCAAGCTCTCGCTCGACGCCATCGAGCTGGCATCGAAGACCGGCCACATGAAGTACCGCACGGTGTCGGTGTATCCGCAGATCGACCAGCAGCTCAACAAGGCGATCGAGCTCATCGCGAGTGGGCAGCTCTCGGCAAAGCAGGCGTTCCAGCAGGCGCAGGCCAACTCCATCGCCGAACTCAAACGCGCCGGCCAGAAGCTGTGAGGCGCTGAACCATGGCCTCCGTGCTCTTCGCGCCGGGCTGGCAGGCCGAACAGCGGCGCGCCTTCCTGCTGGGGTTATCTCCGTCGCTGGCGGTGCTGCTGGTCATTACGCTGGTACCGGCCGCGGCGCTGCTGGTGGCAAGCTTTACGCCGCTCAGCCTTACCGATCCCGCAGCAACCTTCCGCTTCGACGACCCGCTGGCCAACTACCGGCAGCTGCTGCATGACACCCGCTTTCTCGGCTCCATGGCGGTGCAGTTCAAGCTCTCGGCCTCGAGCGTGGCGCTGCAGCTGCTGGCAGGCCTTGGGCTTGCGCTGCTCCTGAACGGAAAGTCGCGCGTGCTGGAGGGCGCGCGCACGCTCTTTCTCGTTCCGATGGTGCTGCCGCCAATCGTTGTGGCGCTGATCTGGAAGATCATGTACACGCCCGACGTGAGCCCGGTTCACCGCGTGCTGGAGCACCTTGGGTGGCCGGTGCGCTCGCTCATTGCCAATCCGGAGACAGCGCTGTGGGCGATCTCGCTGGCCGATACCTGGCAGTGGTTTCCTTTCACCATGCTGATGGTGCTCGCCTCGTTGCAGATGATTCCCGACGAGCCGCTGGAGGCCGCGCGGCTCGAGGGCGCCAACCGCTGGCAGTTGCTCCTCTACATCGTGTTTCCCTACATCCGGCCTGTGCTGGTGGTCTGCGGCCTCTTCAGGCTCATCGACAGCTTCAAGGCTTTTCCACTCATCTACGTGCTGACCAACGGAGGGCCGGGCAACGTGACCGAGGTCACCAACTACTACGGGTTCATCCAGGCTTTCAACTTTTCGTACTGGGGCTACGCCAGCGCCATTGCCACCGTCATGCTGGTGGGTGTGTTCGTGCTGAGTTGGCTGGTGGGCAAACTGGGGTGGAGCGACCATGAACAGCGTTAGCCGCGCGCTCGACGCCGCCAACCTGGCCGGCGCGCATGAAGAAGGCGCCGGACTCGGAGGCCTCGGCGCCGCCCCGCGCCAGGGCCTGCCATGGTGGCGGGCGCACGGCCGCTCGCTCACCGTTGCCGTGCTGGTGCTGCTCGTGCTGTCGCCGTTTCTCTGGCTGGTGCAGCTCGCTTTCAAGCCGTCGGCGGATATCTTCGACGACAGCCTGCTCTTCGTGCCCACGCTGGAGGGCTTTGCAAGCCTTCTGCAGGGCAACTTCCTCAAGTCGTTCGGCAACAGCCTGCTGGTGAGCACGCTCTCTACCGGCTTCTCGCTGCTGATAGGCGTGCCCGCGGCGTATGCGCTTACGCGCTGGAAGTTCAGGGGCCGCGACCGCATCGCGCTGTGGATTCTCGTCACGCGCATGGCGCCGCCGATTGCCTTCACCATTCCGTTCTTCCTGGCCTACCAGTATCTCGGCCTGCAGGACACGGTGATCGGCCTTGCCATCGTGTACCTCACCTTCAACCTTGCCATCGTGATCTGGCTCATGCAGACCTTCTTCGAGGCGGTGCCCGCATCGCTCGAAGAAGCCGCATGGATAGACGGCTGCGGCGTGTGGCAGGCGTTCTGGCGGGTGGCGCTGCCGCTCACTGCACCGGGCCTTGCAGCCACCGCGGTGATGTGCTTCATCTTCTCGTGGAACGACTTTTTCTACGCGCTGATTCTCACGCGCACCAACGCCATCACGGCGCCCGTCGCCATCGTCAACTTCTTGCAGTACGAAGGCTGGGAGTGGACCAAGATCGCCGCGAGCGGCACGCTGGTGATGTTCCCGGTGATCGTCTTCACGGTGCTGGTGCGCAGGTACCTGGTGCGCGGCCTCACCGCCGGCGGCGTCAAGGACTGACGCGCGCATTTGCGAACAACAAGACACATACAACACCCATGGCCTCCAT
Source organism: Variovorax sp. 3319 (assembly GCF_031456585.1). Lineage (NCBI taxonomy): Bacteria > Pseudomonadati > Pseudomonadota > Betaproteobacteria > Burkholderiales > Comamonadaceae > Variovorax > Variovorax sp. 3319. The sequence goes on along the minus strand of NZ_JAVDUZ010000011.1, from coordinate 102,842 downwards.
CACCATTCGCAAGCTCTTCAAGCAGTTCGGCGCCACGCAGGTGATCCGCGGCATCGACATCGATATTCGCGACGGCGAATTCGTGGCGCTGGTGGGGCCTTCAGGCTGCGGCAAGTCGACGCTGCTGCGCGTGATTGCCGGGCTGGAAGCGGCCGATGGCGGCGACATTCTTCTGGGCGACCGGCGCATCAACGACACCGCACCGCGCGACCGCGACGTGGCGATGGTGTTCCAGAACTATGCCCTCTACCCGCACATGACGGTGGCACAGAACCTGGGCTTCGGCCTGCAGATCAAGGGTGTTGCCAAGGACCAGATCGCGCGGCGCGTGCAGCAGGCGGCCGACACTCTGGGCCTGGGCGAGTTGCTGCAGCGGCACCCGCGCCAGCTCTCGGGCGGCCAGCGGCAGCGCGTGGCCATGGGCCGGGCCATCGTGCGGCAGCCGCAGGCCTTCCTGTTCGACGAGCCGCTGTCGAACCTCGACGCCAAGCTGCGCGTGCAGATGCGCACCGAGATCAAGGCGCTGCACCAGCGGCTGGGCACCACCACGGTGTACGTCACGCACGACCAGGTCGAGGCGATGACCATGGCGGACCGCATCGTGGTGCTGAAGGAAGGACGGGTCGAACAAGTCGGCGAGCCGCTGGCGCTGTACGACCGGCCGCGCAATGCATTCGTGGCCGGCTTTATCGGCTCGCCCGCAATGAACTTCATTCCGGGCCGGCTGCAACTGGAGGGCGCACCGCACGTGCTTACGGACGACGGCCTGCGCCTGCCGCTGGCCAGCGCATCGGGCGGCACGCACGGCGACCGCGTGCTCTACGGCACGCGGCCCGAAAACTTCACCATCGACGCGGGCCAGGGCCTGCCGGCCGACGTGGTTGTGGTGGAGCCGACGGGCTCCGAAACACAGGTTGCATTGCGCCTGGGCGGCCACCCCGTAATGGCCGCATTCAGGGACCGCATCGATGCGCGCCCCGGCGAACGCCTGCCGCTGTGGCCCGTGGCGGCAAAGGCGCATCTTTTCGATGCGGCGGGCGGACAGCGGCTCAACTGACTACGATGTGCCCACCACTCACAAGGAGCACAGACATGTCGAATCACGTTTACAAGTCGCTGGAGCTCACTGGCTCGTCGCCCGTCAGCATCGAAGAAGCGGTGCAAACCGCCATTGCCAAGGCACACGAGACGGTGCGCAACATCCAGTGGTTCACCGTGACCGAAACGCGCGGCCACGTGGTGGACGGCAAGATCGCGCACTGGCAGGTCACGGTGAAGATCGGCTTCACGCTGGAGTAGTCAGTCGCCCGGAATGTGCGGCGGACGCAGCTCCACCGCCTTGGCCGCCTTCTTGCGCAGCCTGATGTTGAGCATTTCCACGGCCAGCGAGAAGGCCATTGCAAAGTACACGTAGCCCTTGGGCACATGGTGGCCGAAGCCCTCGGCAACAAGCACCACGCCCACCACCACCAGGAAGGCCAGCGCCAGCATCTTGATGGTGGGATGGTTCGACACGAAGCGCCCGATAGGGCCTGCGAACAGCATCATCAGGAACACGGACACGATCACGGCGGCAATCATTACCCGCACGTCGTCCACCATGCCCACGGCGGTAATGATCGAGTCGAGCGAGAACACCAGGTCGATGATCATGATCTGCAGGATGACCGCCGCAAAGGTGGCCTTGACCGCGCTCGACTTCTGCTCGTGCCCGCCCTCCAGCGACTGGTGAACCTCGCTCGTGCTCTTCCATATCAGGAACAGGCCGCCCAGGATCAGGATCAGGTCGCGGCCCGAAATGCCCTTGTCGAGCACCGTGAAGATCGGGTTCACCAGCCCCACGATCCATGCCAGCACCAGCAGCAGCCCGATGCGCATGAACATGGCCATGAACAGCCCCACCCGCCGTGCGAACTCGCGCTTTTCGGGCGGCAGCTTGTCGACCAATATCGAGATGAAGATGATGTTGTCGATGCCCAGCACCAACTCGAGCGCAGTCAGGGTGGCAAAGGCAATCCAGACCTGGGGATCCGTCAGGAGTTCAAGCATCGGGTTCTTTCGCTGCGGCAGTGCCGCCATGAAGGTTTGGGATGTGCTGGAAGTCTGCCATGCCGCAAGCCGCAAGGGTTTGCCCTATTTTTTAGTTATCAAACAAAACTATATTGATTACTTGAAATAACCTTATCAACGCGCCGGGCCGCCCCGGCTGAAGGAGACAGCCATGGTTGAAACCGTGTTCTCTTCGTTCCGCCTTTCATGGGCGGCTCTTGCCGCGGCATCTTTGCTGGCGGCTTGCGGCGGGGGTGGTGGTGGGGGCGGCGCAGGTGCCTTCCCGTTCGTTCCTTCAACGCCCTCCACCGGCGGCTCCGCACTGTCCGAAGCACGCCCAGGCACGCTGCAGTCGTGCACCGATCTTGCAAGCAAGGCGGCATTCGGCAGCACCGTGTACACCAGCGTGACTTCCGTGCCCGCAGGCACGCTCACCGTGGCCGGCGTGGCCACGCCCACGCCGGAGCACTGCCTTGTGCAGGGCCAGATGAACCAGCGCACCAGCAGCGTCGACGGCAAGGCCTACGCCATCGGCTTCGAGATGCGGCTGCCGGTCAACTGGAACGGCCGGTTCTTCTACCAGGCCAACGGCGGGCTCGACGGCAATGTGGTGCGGGCGACGGGAGGTGTCGGCGGCGGCGCACCCACCACCACCGCACTGCACATGGGCTTTGCAGTCATCAGTTCGGACGCGGGCCATTCGGGCGCGCAGATCCCAACCTTCGGCATCGATCCGCAGGCGCGGCTCGACTATGGCTACAACGCGGTCGCCCAGCTCACGCCCATGGCCAAGAACCTGATTGCGAAGGCCTACGGCCGCGCACCCGATCGCTCGTATTTCGGAGGCTGCTCCAACGGCGGGCGCCACGCCATGGTGGCCGCCGCGCGGTTTGCCAGCCAGTACGACGGCATCCTTGCGGGCAACCCCGGCTTCAACCTGCCGAAGGCCGCGGTGGCCCAGCTGTACGGCGTGCAGCAATACGCCCGGGTTACCACCGCCAACACGCCGGCCGGCAAGCCGGACCTGCAGACCGCCTTTACCCCGGCAGAGATGAGCACCGTGGCCAACGCGGTGCTTGCACGGTGCGATGCCCTCGACGGCGCAACGGACGGAATCGTCACGGACGTGCAGATGTGCAAGCAGGCCTTCGATCTTGCTGCCGACGTGCCCACATGCGCAGCAACGCGCAATGGCAGTTGCCTCACGGCGACGCAGAAAGACGTGCTCGGCAACATCTTTGCCGGCGCACGCAACGCCGCCGGCGCCGCACTCTACAGCGGCTTTCCGTTCGATGCAGGCATCAAGGGTGCCGACTGGCGGCAATGGAAATTCTCCAATTCGCAGAACCTCGATACGGCCGCGGTGGGCTTCGTCTTCAGCAGCCCGCCGCTCGGGCCGAGCCGCCCACCCGGCATCGATTTCGCGCTCGGGTTCAGCATGGACACCGATGCGCCGAGCATCTTCGCTACCACCGCGCTCTATACCGAATCGTCGATCTCCTTCATGACGCCGCCCAACCCCACCAACCTGTCGGTGCTTCGTGACCGCGGCAGCAAGCTCATGGTCTACCACGGCACCAGCGATGCGGTGTTCTCGTCGGACGACACCACGCGCTGGTACGAGCAGCTGCGTGCGGCCAACGGAGGCGATGCGTCGGGCTTTGCGCGCTTCTTCCCGGTTCCCGGCATGAACCATTGCGGCGGCGGCCCGTCCACCGACCAGTTCGACATGCTCACGCCCCTGGTGGCATGGGTCGAACACGGCAGGGCTCCGGCCGCCGTTGTCGCCAATGCGCGCGGCGCGGGCGCCAACGTGGTCAATGCCGAACTGCCCGCCAACTGGTCGCCCACGCGCACCCGGCCGCTGTGCCCCTACCCCAAGGTTGCGGCCTACATGGGCGGCAGCCTCGAGTCGGCTTCGAGCTTCGTCTGCCGGTAGCAGGCAACGCTACAGCGCCGCCGGCTTGATCCTGCCCGCCATGCCGGCGGTACCGAAAGCCTGGAACCGGTCGATGCACAGGTCGCGCGCCGCCGCGGTCGCCTCCTTCAGGAACTTGCGCGGATCGAACTCGCTGCGGTCGCTGCCCATGGCCCGGCGCATGGCGCCCGTCATGGCCAGCCGTATGTCGGTGTCGATGTTCACCTTGCGCACGCCATGCCGAATGCCTTCCTGTATTTCTTCCACCGGCACGCCATAGGTTTCCTTGATCTCGCCGCCGTATTCGCGGATCACGGCCAGCCATTCCTGCGGCACGGAAGAAGAGCCGTGCATCACGAGGTGCGTCTTCGGAATGCGTGCGTGAATGTCCTTGATGCGGTCGATGGCAAGAATGTCGCCGGTCGGCTTGCGGCTGAACTTGTAGGCGCCGTGCGAGGTGCCGATGGCAATGGCCAGTGCATCCACGCCGGTGCGCGAGACGAAGTCGGCCGCCTGCTGCGGATCGGTCAGCAGCTGGTCGTGCGAGAGCACGCCTTCGGCGCCGCTGCCGTCTTCCTCGCCCGCCATGCCCGACTCCAGCGAACCGAGGCAGCCCAGCTCGCCCTCTACCGAGACGCCGACCGCATGCGCCATTTCGACGACCCGGCGGGTCACGCCCACGTTGTAGTCGTAGCTTGCGGGGGTCTTGGCGTCTTCCATCAGCGAGCCGTCCATCATCACGCTGGTAAAGCCCGAGCGAATGGCCTGCATGCACATCGAAGGGCTGGCGCCGTGGTCCTGGTGCATCACCACGGGGATACCGGGGTACATCTCTACCGCCGCCTCGACCATCTTGCGCAGGAAGGGCTCGCCGGCATATTTGCGCGCACCCGCCGAGGCCTGCAGGATGACCGGGCTGTCGGTCTTCTGTGCGGCCTGCATGATGGCCTGGATCTGCTCCAGGTTGTTGACGTTGAACGCCGGCACGCCGTACTGGTGCTCGGCCGCGTGGTCGAGCAACTGACGCAGCGAAATCATGGCCATGGAAAGCTCCTGTGGATGTATTGAATGCAAATGGATGAAGTCAGCGGCGGCCGTCCTGCAGCGCCTCGGCGCCCAGCAGGCGGCGCGCGCGCTCGGCAACCACTTCCGCGGTCAGGCCGAACAGCTTGAACAGTTCACCGGCGGGCGCCGATTCGCCGAAGCGGTCGAGCCCGACCACGTCGCCGTATTCGCCGACGAACTTCCACCAAAGGCCGGTGCTGCCCGCCTCCACCGCCAGGCGCGGCAGGTGGCGCGGAATGACGGCGTGGCGCCACGCCGCGTCCTGGCGCTCGAACACGTCCATGCACGGCACGGAGACCACGCGGGCTTCGATGCCCTCCTTCGCCAGCAGTGCCGCGGCCGCCAGTGCAACGCCGACTTCGGAGCCGCTTGCCAGCAGCGCCACGCTTTCGGCCTCCGGGCGCCGCAGCACATAGGCGCCGCGCGCAATCGATTCGATGCGGGCGCCCTCTTCACCCGCATGCGGCAACGCCTGGCGCGTGAGCAGCAGGCAGCTCGGCCCGTCCATGCGGCGCAGCGACTCCCGCCAGGCCACCGCGGTTTCGGTGGCATCCGCAGGCCGCCAGACATCCACATCGGGAATCAGCCGCAGGCTGGATGCATGTTCCACCGGCTGGTGCGTCGGCCCGTCTTCGCCGAGACCGATGGAGTCGTGCGTGAAGACGTAGATGACCGGCAGCTTCATCAGCGCCGACATTCGCACGCCGTTGCGCGCGTAGTCGGAAAAGGTCAAGAAGGTGCCGCCGAACGGACGAAAGCCGCCATGCAGCGCAAGCCCGTTCATGATGGCCGCCATGCCGAACTCGCGCACGCCGTAGTGCACGTGGTTGCCTGTGCCTGTGCCCTTGAGCGCGCGATGACCCTTCCAGTCCGTGAGGTTCGATCCGGTCAAGTCGGCCGAACCACCGATGAGCTCCGGCATGGCGGGGCCGACCTCGTCGAGCACCTGCTGCGAGGCCTTGCGCGTGGCGACCGATGCCTTGCGCTGCTCCGCCCCGGCAGCGGCCGAAGCCAATGCATCTTCAACCTGAGCGGTGAGCGGCGCATCGGTGCGGTGGCGCCGTAGCAGCTCACGCGCCAGCACCGGGTGCTCGTGCGCGTAGGCCGCAAAGCGCTCTTGCCACGCCTGGTGCAGTGCCGCGCCCTTTTCGCGCGCTGACCAGGCCTGGGCGATGGTCAGCGGTACTTCGAAGGGCGCAGCGCTCCAGCCGAGTGCTTCCCGCGTCAGCGCTATTTCTGCATCGCCCAACGCCTCGCCATGCGCCTTGGCCGTGCCCGCGCGGTTCGGCGACCCCTGCCCGATGCGCGTCTTGCAGCACACCAGCACGGGCCGGTCCGCTTCGAGCGCCTTTGCAATGGCAGCATCGAGTGCCTCGGCGTCATGGCCGTCGACGTTGCGCAACACCGTCCAGCCGTAGGCTTCGAAGCGGCCCGGGGTGTCGTCGCTGAACCAGCCGCCGACTTCGCCATCGATCGAGATGCCGTTGTCGTCATAGAAGGCCACCAGCTTGCTGAGCCGCCATGTGCCCGCAAGCGAGCATGCCTCGTGGCTGATGCCTTCCATCAGGCAGCCGTCGCCCAGGAACACATAGGTGCGGTGGTCGATCACCTCGTGCCCGGGCCGGTTGAATTCTTCAGCCAGCAGCTTCTCGGCCAGCGCCATGCCCACTGCGTTGCTGATGCCCTGCCCCAACGGCCCCGTCGTGGTTTCCACGCCGGGCGTCAGGCCAAACTCCGGATGTCCCGGCGTGCGCGAATGCAACTGCCGAAAGCGCCGGAGCTCATCCATCGGCAGCGCATAGCCGCTCAGGTGCAGCAGCGCATAGAGCAGCATCGAGCCGTGGCCGTTGGAAACGACGAAGCGGTCGCGGTTCATCCAGCGCGGATCGGCCGGGTCGTGCCGCAGCCGGTGACGCCACAGCGCCTCTGCGATGTCGGCCATGCCCATCGGCATGCCGGGGTGGCCGGAGTTGGCAGCTTGCACGGCGTCCATGGCCAGCGCGCGAATGGCGTTGGCGCATTGCGTGCGCAAGGCAAGGTCTTCAATCGTCATGCCGAAAATCCTGGTGAGAGTTTTGTGCGGTGTGCAGGGAATGTGCGGCGTGTCAGATCGCATAGGCCTTCTTGCGGCGCTCCATCAGGCGCAGGATCATCGGCGTGAAGATCAGCTGCATGGCCAGTTCCATCTTGCCGCCCGGCACCACCAGCGTGTTGGCGCGCGACATGAACGAGTCGTGCAGCATGCTCAGCAGGTACGGAAAGTCGAAGCCGGCAGGGTTGGCGAAGCGGATCACCACCAGGCTTTCGTCCGGGCTTGGAATGGTTCGCGCAATGAACGGGTCGGAGGTGTCGACCACCGGCACGCGCTGAAAGTTGATGTGCGTGCGCGTGAACTGCGGGCAGATGTAGTGCACGTATTCGTTCATGCGCCGAAGAATCACGTCGGTCACCGCCTCGGTCGAATAGCCGCGCGTGTTCTTGTCGCGGTGCAGCTTCTGGATCCACTCCAGGTTGATCACCGGCACCACACCGATCAGCAGGTCCACATGGCGCGCAATGTCGACCTTCTCCGTCGTCACGCCGCCGTGCAGGCCTTCGTAGAACAGCAACTCGCTGGCGGGCAGCGTTTCCCACTCGGTAAAGGTGCCGGGCTCCTGCTTGAAGGGCGCTGCCTCCTGTGCGTCGTGCAGGTACTTGCGGCTGCGGCCGGCGCCGCATTCGCCGTAGTCGCGAAACAGCGCTTCCAGTTCGGCGAACAGGTTCGCATCTTCGCCAAAGTGGCTGAAGTTGCGGTTGCCCGCGGCCTCGGCTTCGGACATGGCCAGCTTCATCGAATTACGGTCGTAGCGGTGAAAGCTGTCGCCTTCCACAATGGCCGCCTTGACGCTCTCGCGCCTGAAAATATTCTCGAAGGTTCGCGTAACGGACGTGGTGCCCGCACCGGACGATCCGGTAATGGCAACGATGGGATGTTTGGCTGACATGGTGGCCTTGGAGAGATGAAAAATCTGTAGTGCAACTGCCCGGCAACCGCTCAGGCGGCGGTTGCAAAGAGGCCGCGCTTGCCGAAGAGCGGCGCCTGGTAGGTGTCCTGCGGGTTTTCGCTGTGGTAGGCCTCCACGCGCGCCACCTCTTCGGACGAGCCGAAGACGAAGCCGATGCGCTGGTGAATCGACTCGGGCTCCACCGCCATCAGCCGCCGCCGTCCGGTGCTGGCCATGCCGCCGGCCTGCTCGATCAGGAACGAGATCGGGTTGGCCTCGTACAGCAGCCTCAGCCGCCCGTCGCGGCCAGACTCCTTGCTGTCGCGCGGGTACATGAAAACGCCGCCGCGCATCAGGATGCGATGCGTCTCGGCCACCAGCGAGGCGATCCACCGCATGTTGAAGTCGATGCCGCGCGGCCCCTCCTTGCCGGCCAGGCACTCATCGACATAGCGCTTTACCGCCGGCTCCCAGAAGCGGCTGTTCGACGCATTGATTGCAAACTCGCTGGTCTGCCTCGGAATGCTCAGGTTCGGGTGGCTCAGCACCCATTCGCCAAGTTGCGGGTCGAGCGTGAACGCATGCGTGCCGTTGCCCAGCGTGAGCACCAGCATGGTCGAAGGCCCGTAGATCGCATAGCCGGCGCCCACTTGTTCCGTACCCGGCTGCAGAAAGTCTTCGGGCTTTGCATCGGCGTCGAGCGTTGGCGCACGCAGTATCGAGAAGATGCTGCCCACGGCCACGTTCACATCGATGTTCGACGAACCATCGAGCGGATCGAACAGCAGCAGGTACTTGCCGCGCGGATACTGCTGCGGCGGCAGGTAGGGCTCTTCCATCTCTTCCGACACCATGCCCGCCACGTGGCCGCCCCACTCGTTGGCGCGCAGGAACATATCGTTGCTCAGCACGTCGAGCGTCTTCTGTTCTTCACCCTGCACGTTCTGCGTGCGGGCGCTGCCCAGCACGTCGCCCAGCGCACCGAGCGCCACCTTGCGCGAGATTGCCTTGCAGGCCAACGAGACATCGGTGATGAGCGCATTGAGCGCGCCGGTGGCACCGGGATGGCGGCGGCGCTCCTCGATGATGTATTGGGTCAGCGTGGCCTTGCCTGCAATGGGCATGATCGTCTCCTGTTGGATTTTCAAACTCTGGTCGTTGCGGTCGTCGTCGTTTCTGCATCGCGGCGCGCGGGGCGCGACTCGCGCACCGTCAACAGCAGCTGCTGCGGCGTGGCCACGCGCCAGGCTGGCGCCGCACCGGCAGCGGCCGCATGGCCGCCATAGCCCCATGCCACCAGCGCGGCCGGACAACCCGCCGCATGCGCGGCCAGCAGGTCGGCCGGTCCGTCGCCCACCATCAGCAGGCGCGCGGGTTCCACACCCAGCTGCCGCGCCGCGGCCTGCAACAGGAATGGCGCGGGCTTGCGCTGCGCCGCTGCGTCGGCGCCATAAACCCCCGCCATCGCCGGCAGCAGACCCGCTGCATCCAGCACGGCGCGTGCCAGCGGCGTCGGCTTGTTGGTTACCGCCACCATCGGCAGCGCGCGGCGCAGGCCGTCGACCAACTCGGCGATGCCTTCGAACACGCCGCCGAACTGCAGCGGCGCGGCCAGCGTGACGGCATCGAACGCGCGGCGCAGCCGCAGGCGCAGTGCCTCGTCGCCCGGCACGCCCTGCCGGCGCAAGGCCTGCACGATGAGCGCATCGGGTCCGTCGCCGATCCACGCGCGCACGGTGTCGAGGTCGAAGCGGGCCAGGCCTTCCTGTTGGAGCGCGACGTTCAGCGCCTCGCGAATGTCGGGTGCACTGTCGACCAGGGTGCCGTCCAGGTCGAAGGCGATGGCATCGATGCCGCGCAGGTCTTTCGTCATGCGGGACACCCTTCCACGGCATGCCGCCCCTGCAGCGCCCGGGTGCGGATGGCGTCGATGGCTTCGCGGTAGCGGCCGCCGCTGAAAACCGCCGAGCCCGCCACCAGCGTGTCGGCACCCGCCGCGCCAATGCGCGCCGCGTTGCCCGGCTTCACGCCGCCGTCGACCTCCAGCCAGATATCGCGCCCGGTCGCATCGATGCGGCGGCGCACGGCCTCGATCTTCGGCAGCACGCTCTCGATGAAGCTCTGCCCGCCGAAGCCGGGGTTGACCGACATCAGCAGCACCAGGTCGAGTTGGTCCAGCACATGGTCGAGCACCTGGAGCGGCGTCGCAGGGTTGAGCACCAACCCCGCCTTGCATCCGCTGGCCGTAATGAGCCGGATCGTGCGGTCGATGTGCTCGCTGGCCTCGGGGTGAAAAGAGATGATCGAGGCGCCCGCCTCCGCGAACATGGGGATCAGCGCATCCACCGGCTTGACCATCAGGTGCACGTCTATCGGCACCGTCGCGTAGGGCTTGATGGCCTCGCACACCAGCGGGCCGATTGTCAGATTCGGTACATAGTGGTTGTCCATGACGTCGAAATGGATCAGGTCGGCGCCGGCCTCGATCACCGCCGATACCTCTTCGCCGAGCCGCGCGAAGTTGGCGGACAGCAGGCTGGGCGCAATGCGCATGGCCTCGCCGGCCCGGGGTGCGGCGGTTTTCAGGTTCTGCATATCAACATCCCTCCCGGTAAAGGGCCTGCACGGCGTTGAGCTGCGGCGCCGTGCAACTCATTGCCAACAGTTCCTCGATTCCCAGCCACGGCGCGCGCTGGAGCCGGCCGCCGGGTTCCCCGGGCAGCGGATCGGTGGTGTCTCCCAGCCCGGACAGCACCAGCCCGGCACCGCGAAAGTCGCTGCCCTCGGTCCAGAAGGTGGGCGTGACCAGCGTCCAAAGACCGGCCCCCAGGGCGGACCGAAGGCCGTTGGGCGAGTCTTCTATGGCAATGGCTCGCTCGGGCGGCACGCCCAGTGTTTCGAGCGCCAGCAGGTAGATGTCGGAGGCCGGCTTCTTTGCGCGCACCTGGTCGCCGCAGGCAATCACGTCGAACATCGTGAGGCCGCGAGGCCCCAGCGTGGCCTGCAGCAGCGCATCGATGTTGACGGCGGTGGTGGTGCTGGCAATGGCCAGGCGCAAGCCGGCGTTCTGCGCCTCTTCGAGAAAGCGCAGCACCCCGGGGCGCAGCGCTATGCCTCCGCGCCGGGCAATGTCGGTGTAGTGCTGCGTCTTGGCGGCATGGATCTCGGGCACGCGCTCGTGCAGGCGCTTCTTGTCCGCCGTACCCAGGGGCAGCGAATCGATGTAGGCCTTCATGCGTTCCTTGCCGCCCGTTACCGCAAGCAGCGAGCGGTACTCGGCCTGCTCCCAGTGCCAGCCAAGCCCCAGCTGGTCGAACGCGAGGTTGAAGGCCATGCGATGCACTTCCTCGGTGTCGGCCAGGGTGCCGTCCACGTCGAATACAAGGGCTTCGATGCTCATTTGCTTGCTCCTTCTGCCGACGTCGAATCTGCCGGCGGGTTGAAGACGCGGCTGGCCAGGATGTCTTGCGCCTCCAGCGTGCAAAGCTGCTCGCGCGTCAGGGCGTTCTCGCTACCGAAGAGGCGCGTGGCGTGGCGCAGCCGGATGCGGTCGAGCGCATTGCGGATCGACCGCGCATTGGCAAAATGCGGCTGGCTGCGCCGAAGGCTCACATACCGCCCGAAGGTGGACACCGCGCCGCTGTCGAAGCTGTAGTTCAGCCGCCCGAGCATGAGCTGCGCAATCTGCATCAGCTCGGCTTCGCTGTAGTCCGGAAAGTCGATGTGGTGCGCAATGCGCGAAGCCATGCCCGGGTTGCTGCTGAAGAAGGTCTCCATGCGGTCCTTGTAGCCCGCAAGAATCACCACCAGGTCGTCGCGCTGGTTCTCCATCACCTGCAGCAATATCTCGATCGACTCCTGCCCGTAGTCGCGCTCGTTCTCGGGCCGGTACAGGTAGTAGGCCTCGTCGATGAACAGCACGCCGCCCATCGCCTTCTTGATCACTTCCTTTGTCTTGGGCGCCGTGTGGCCAATGAACTGTCCCACCAGGTCGTCGCGCGTTACCGCCACCAGGTGGCCCTTGCGCACGTAGCCCAGCTGTTTGAGCACCTCGGCCATGCGCATGGCCACCGTGGTCTTGCCGGTGCCCGGGTTGCCGGTAAAGGACATGTGCAGCGAAGGCGGCTGCGACTGCAGCCCCTGCTCCTGGCGCAGCTTGTCGATCAGCAGCAGCGCCGCAATGTCGCGAATGCGGCCCTTTACCGGCGCCAGGCCGATCAGCTCTGCATCGAGCTGGTCGAGCAGCGCCTTCACGCCCGAAGACTCGAAGAGCTGCCTGGGCGCGGTGGCAACGGCCGGCGCTGTCGGGGTTTGGGTGGCATCCATGCGTGGCTCCGGCGGTGCGTGTGCGGCGGCTTGCGCTCAGTACCGGCTGCCTTCGGGCCGCGCCTGCGCCGCGTAGCTTTCCATGCTGTAGCGGATGGTGCGGCCCGGCTCTTCGGTGCGAATGAGGCGAAAGCCCGGTTCATTCGAAGGCCGGTTGACAATGAACGACATCACGACCGACTCGGTGCCGTGCGTCGAGTCGAACGCCGTCACGCGGATGTACTGCTGCGGAAAAGTCTTGCGGCAGGATGCAAGCTCGAGCATGACGCCGGCCGCATCCTTGATGTCGAACATCGGGTTGCCGAACATCTCCCAGAAGGTGTTGCGCGGGTGCGGGTCGTCGGTGTACTCGAGGCCGATGGCCCAGCCTTTGTCCAGGCAATACTCGACCTGGCGGCTGATCTGCTCGTTGCTCAGGTCGGGCAAAAAGGAAAAAGTGCCTTGTGTGATTCGCATGTCGGTTGCTCCAGGAAAAAAGGTGAACGGGCCGGTCAGGCCATCGACGGCGTGGGCACGTAGTCGGACGTGTCGGTGGAGGCGTAGTTGAAGGAGATCTCGCCCCAGGTGTCGAGCGCGGCCGCCAGCGGCGTGCACCACTTGGCCGCATCGCGCAATATTTGCGGCCCTTCGTTGGCAATGTCGCGCCCTTCGTTGCGGGCCAGCACCATGGCTTCGAGCGCCACCCGGTTGGCCGTGGCCCCGGCCTGGATGCCCTGCGGATGGCCGATGGTTCCGCCGCCGAACTGCAGCACCACGTCGTCGCCGAACAGGTCGAGCAGCTGGTGCATCTGGCCCGCATGAATGCCGCCCGAAGCCACCGGCATCACCTTGCGCAGTGCGCCCCAGTCCTGGTCGAAGTAGATGCCGCGCGGCAGGTCGACCTTGGTGTGCGTGTCGCGGCACACGTTGTAGTAGCCCTGCACGGTCATCGGGTCGCCCTCGAGCTTGCCCACTGCCGTGCCCGCATGGATGTGGTCCACGCCTGCAAGGCGCATCCACTTGGCAATCACGCGAAAGCTCACGCCGTGGTTCTTCTGGCGCGTGTAGGTGCCGTGGCCCGCGCGGTGCAGGTGCAGGATCATGTCGTTCTGCCTGCACCAGTTGCTCATCGACTGGATGGCCGTGTAGCCGACCACCAGGTCGATCATCACGATCACCGAGCCGAGTTCCTTGGCAAACTGGGCGCGGCGGTACATCTCTTCCATGGTGCCGGCGGTGACGTTCAGGTAGCTGCCCTTCACCTCGCCGGTGGCGGCGCTGGCCTTGTTGACCGCGTCCATCACGAAGAGAAAGCGGTCGCGCCAATGCATGAACGGCTGCGAGTTGATGTTCTCGTCGTCCTTCATGAAGTCGAGCCCGCCCCGCAGGCCCTCATACACCACGCGGCCGTAGTTGCGGCCCGAAAGCCCGAGCTTGGGCTTGGTGGTGGCTCCCAGCAGGGGCCGGCCGAACTTGTCGAGCCGTTCGCGCTCCACGACGATGCCGGTCGGCGGGCCGGCAAAGGTCTTGACGTAGGCCACCGGAAACTTCATGTCCTCCAGCCGCGCAGCCTTCAGCGGCTTGAAGCTGAAGACGTTGCCGATGATCGAAGCCGTCACGTTGGTGATGGAACCCTCTTCGAACAGCGAGAGGTCGTAGGCCACGTAGCAGAAATACTGGCCCGGGTTGTTGGGCACCGGCTCCACCTTGTAGGCCTTGGCACGGTACATGTCGCAGGCGGTGAGCCGGTCGGTCCACACCACCGTCCAGGTTGCGGTGGACGATTCGCCGGCCACCGCTGCGGCGGCTTCGATCGCGTCCACGCCGTCTTGCGGGGTGATGCGAAAGAGCGCCAGGATGTCGGTGTCCTTGGGCACGTAGTCGCCGTCCCAGTAGCCCATTTGCGCGTACTTCAGCACACCGGCCGAATAGCGCTTCTTGGCGTCGGTGATCTGGATTGCTTCGTTCATGTTGCCCATGGAGTGCCTCTCGAAAAGAAGGGGTTGTGTCGTCTGGTGAAGTGAATGTAGGCCTCGTGAAAGATTAAGAAAAATTAAATCTTTTGACATTCACATTTGCAAAACCTAATATCACCGGCATGCCCCTTTCCAAGCACGCAAGCTTTCGCCAGCTCGCCACCTTTCATGCCGTGGCGCGGCTCGGCAGCGTTTCACTTGCCGCGGACGAAATGCACCTGACGCAACCGGCCGTGTCCATCCAGATCGGCACGCTCGAAGAATCGGCAGGCACACCGCTCTTGCAGCGCACGGGGCGCGGCATCCGGCTGACCGAGGCGGGCGAACTGCTGGCGGGTTATGCGGGCCGCATCCTCGACCTGTGGCGCGAGGCCGGCGACGAAATGGCCATGCTGCAGGGCGTGTTCTCGGGCACGCTGCGCGTGGGCGCCATTACCACTGCCGAATACCTGCTGCCGCCCATATTGGTCAACTTTGCCAAGGAGCATCCGAAGGTGAAGGTGAAGCTGCAGGTCGGCAACCGCGACGAGATCGTGCGCATGCTCGCGGGGCAAGAGATCGACATCGCCATCATGGGCAGGCCGCCCGCCGAGCTGAAGACCAATTCCAGCGCCTTCGCCAAGCACCCCATGGCCTTTCTCGCGGCGCCGGGCCATCCGCTCATGTCGGCGGCCAGGCCCACGCTTGCCATGCTTTCAGACACGCGCATGCTGGTGCGCGAGCGCGGCTCGGGCACGCGCACCACGGTCGAACGCTTCTTCAAGGACCAGGGCCTGCCGCTGCGCATCGGCTCCGAGCTGTCGAGCAACGAGGCCATCAAGCAGATGTGCGCCGCGGGCTTCGGCATCGCCTTCCTGTCGATGCACACCTGCGTGCTCGAAATGAACGCAGGGCTGCTAGGCGTGCTGCCCGTGCCAGGCAACCCGGTGGTGCGCGACTGGTACGTGATGCACCTTGCGTCGCGGCAACTGCCGCAAGTGGCGCTGGCTTTCGAGGAGTACCTGCGCGTGCATGGACAGGCGCAGATCCAGCATCAGCTGGGTTCGCTGCCCGCGGCGCGTGCCCCGGCCAAGAAACGCAGCGCACGCCGCGCCGCCTGAAGCCCCCGGGTGCGCCGGCTCAAACCCCCAACTGCATGCGCAGCCCCACCCACACCGCGCGCGGCGCGCCCGGCGCCACGAACTGCGAGTTGCGCCAGGCATCCGGAGACGCCACCACGCCGCTGGCGTCAAAACCGTTGTGCCCCAACTGGCCCGCGGTGGCATAGCGGCGGTTGAACACGTTGGCCACCTTGGCAAAGAGCTCCACGTTGCGCCCGAGCTTCCAGCGCGTGGTGAGGTCGAGCAGCGCATAGCCGCCGATACGGCCGCTGCCGCTGAAGTCCGCGCCGTCTGGCACATGCAGGCCGTTCTCGTTGCCACGCACAGTCTGCCGTGAATACACGCGGTATTGCGCGCCCAGGCTCCAGCTTGGCGTTACGCGCCAGTCGACGTTGAACTTGAGCGAGTGCGCCGGCAGGCCCGGCAGGCGGTCTCCGGGGCGCACGGCAATCTCGCCTTCGCCGGTGCAGGCGGGGTTGGTCTCGGCGGAGCTGTTCGACTCTGAAACCAGGCATGCGGGCGAGTCGTATCTTGCGCGCAGGTAGGTGTACGACAGCGACCAGTCCAGCCGGTCGCCCTGCTGCGAAAGGCCGAGTTCCACGCCCTGGCGCAGGGTGCGCCCAAAATTGCTGAAGTACCCGCGCGAAAGCCCGCTGCTGACAAACAGCAGGTCGTCCTTGTTGACGGTGCGAAACACCGATGCATTCCACCGCATGCCATGGTCGAACGTGCCGCGCAGCCCTGTCTCGAAGGTCTGCGAAACCACCTGCTTGAGCGGCGGATCGGACTGCAGCGCATTGGGCAGCACGCAGGCATTGGCCGGATCGGAGCAGCCCAGCTCGATAGGGCTCGGCGCACGGCTGCCCTGGCTCCAGCCGGCATAGGCCGTGAGCCGTGGCGTGGCCTGCCATGTCAGGCCAATGGCGGGGTTGAACTTCTTGTAGCGCCCTTCGCCGTCGAGCTGGGTCGAAAGCCCGAGCCACGCGCGGCCGTCGTCGCGGGTGGAAACGCGGGTGTCGTTGTAGCGGCCCGAAAGGCTGAGCTGCAGGTTCGGCTGCAACGTGATCAGGTCGGAAAAATAGATGCTGGCAGTGCGGCTCTTGCCCGAGAGCAGCGCGTCGGCCTCGGCCTCTTCTTGCGGCACCACGGCACGCGTGCCATCGAGAAAGCCTTCGGCTTCGGTCTGCAGGAAGCGCGTGCGCGCACGGTCGAACGAGGCGCCGAAAGTAAGCTGGTGAATGCCGGCCGTGTAGGTCGATTGCAGTGCCACGCCCTCGCTTTGCTGCCGCGTGTAGGTGCGGTTCTCCACACCCGAGGCCTCGACGTCGGGCGGCGCAAAACCGTCGTTCAGGTCGCCGTTGAGCGTGCTGTAGCGCGAGCGCCGCGTGTACGCGGTCATCGAAATCGTCTGCACGTCGCTCAGGCGGTAGCTGGCATTGAGCGTGAGCATCGACATGAGGTTGTCGGTGCGGTCTGGCCGCGTGTACACCTGCTTGCGGTTCTGCGCCAGCATCGACTCCGGCAGCAGGCCGTTGCCGATCATGCGGTTGTCGCCATGGGTAAGGCTCAGGTCCCACGAGAGCTTGCCGCTGTCTTGCCCCACCTTGGCAAACAGCTGCCGCACGCGCGAAGGCGAATAGTTGCGCCAACCGTCTTCATTGAGACCGCCGAATGCAAGAAAGAGGTGCCCGCCCTCGCCCAGCTTGCGGCCGTGCGTGAGCTCGGTGCTCACCCGGCCGAACGAGCCGGCCTGCAGTTCCAGCTCGGTACCCGGGTGCGTGTCGCCCCGCTTGGTCTGCAGCGACAACGCGCCGCCGAGCGTGTTCAGCCCGAACAACGGATTGGAGCCCGGCAGCAGCGTAATGCTCGATATGGCTGCCTTCGGAATCAGGTCCCAGTTCACCACGTCGCCGAAGGGTTCGTTCACGCGCACGCCGTCCTGGTACACCGACAGGCCCTGCGGCGTGCCCAGCACCGGGCCTGCGGTAAAGCCGCGGTAGTTCACGTCGACCTGGTACGGGTTGCCCTGGATCTCGTTCACGTTCACGCTCGGCAGCTGCGTGGCCATGAAGTCGGGCAGGTTCAGGCTTTGCGCGCGGCGCAGCTGCCGGTCGTCCGCGGTCTGCACGTTCGACGGAATCTGGTCCCGGGGCACCTCGATGCCGGGCACGGGCGTGGTGCTGACCACTTCGACGGTCGGCAGGCTGCCCGCCTCCGGCGCGGCGTCCTGCGCGTGGCCCACCATCGGGCAGGCTGCGGCGGCCACCGCGGCCAGGGCCGCCATGTCGAGGCCGACGAGGCGGCGGTTGCCTTTTTTCTTGTTCAGTCGGCTCACGGGTTCCCTCCTGTTTTCAGGTGCCGGTGCGCGTCAGGCCCAGCTTCTCCACCATGGCGCGCTCCTGCGCGAAGATCTCGCGGCACGACTGCGCATAGGCTTCCGGGCCGAGGTAATCGACCTCCTGGTCGTACTTGGCCAGTTCGTCCTTGAAGCGCTGGTCGAACACGGCTTTCTTGAAAGCGTCGTGCAGCACGCCCACCACGGCCATCGACATGCCGCGCGGCCCGGCCAGGCCGTAGGGCGACTTGGCCACGATGTCGAAGCCGAGCTCGCGCAGCACGGGCACTTGCGGCCACCGCCTGGAGCGCTCGCCCGAAAAGATGGCCAGCAGCCGCAGCGTGCCGGCATCCACCGCCGGTCCGAAGCCGGTGGAATTGACGCCGGCCATCACCTGCCCGCCCGCAATGGCGTTCAGCTGCTCGGCCGTGCCCTTGTACGGCACATGGATGTAGCGCAGGCCCCGCGCCGTGAACAGCGCCTCCAGCACCATGTGCGGCGTGGTGCCGATGCCGTTGGTGGCAATGGTCAGCTCGCCGGGCCGCGCGCGCGCAAAGGCAAACAGGTCTTCGAGCGAACGCACGGAGCTGCCCGCCGCAACCAGCATGCCGAAGGTGACGCTGGACACCTGGATGATCGGCGTCACGTCGCGGATCGGGTCCCACAGCACCTTTTGCACGTGCGGTGCACGGAACACCGGCTGCGGCATTTGCGCGATGGTGTAGCCGTCGGGCTTGGCCTGCTGCAGCACCGGCATGGCCAGCGTGCCGCCGGCGCCGCCGCGGTTTTCGGTCAGCACCGGCTGGCCGAGCGGTACGGAGGCCAGCTCGGCAAGAATCCGTAGCGAGATGTCGGTGGCCCCGCCGGCGGGCCATGGCACCCAGAGCGTGATCGGGCGCGAGGGAAACGGCTCGTTCGAAGCCGATGCGCGCGGCATGGCCGATGCGCCCAGCCCGAGCGCGGCCGCATGCTGCAGCCAGCGGCGCCGGGTGACATCGCCGCCCTGCCCGCTCATGGCCCCCCGCCTCCGCGCTTTGTCAGCCCGCCAAAGCCGCGCTGCGGGTCGTAGCCCCAGCACGCAAGCCCGAAGAAGACGACAAGGCAGCCCAGCACCACGTAGGGCGCAAGGCCCGGATCCTTGCCGTAGAGGGCAAAGCGAATCCACTCCACGGCATAGGTAAAGGGGTTGAAGCGCGCCAGCTGGTAAACCCATTCGGCGCCCGACTCTTGCAGCTTCCACAGCGGATAGAGCGCAGTCGACAGGAAGTACATCGGAAAGATGACGAAATTCATCGTGCCGGCAAAGTTTTCCAGCTGCTTGATGTGCACCGACAGCAGCAGCCCCAGCGCCCCCAGCATGAGCGCGCCAGCCGCAAGCGCCACCAGTGCATGCAGGCCGGCAAGCGACAGCAGCGGCAGTTCGGTGCCGATGAGCGCCGCCACGACCACGAAGACCAGCGCCTGCAGCACCGAAAGCAGCGCGGTGGCGCACAGCTTCGAAAACAGCAGCCACGGCCGCGGCAGCGGCGCCGTGAGCAAAAGGCGCATCAGTCCCATCTCGCGGTCGTACACCATGGCCAAGGACGACTGCATGCCGTTGAACAGCAGCACCATGCCGACAAGCCCCGGCACGATGTAGACGTCGTACGGGATGTAGGTGTCGTAGGGCTCGACGATTGCCACGCCGAACACGTTCCGAAAACCCGCCGCAAACACGGCCAGCCACAGGAGCGGCCGAACCAGCGCCGACACCAGCCGCCCGGTCTGCTGCGAAAACTTGTAGAGCTCGCGCAGCATGATGGCGCGCATGGCCTGCAGTGCGTGGCCCAGGCCACGCCGGGCGGCCGGCCCGGCGTGTTCGCCCGCGGGCGTTTGCGTTTTCAGCGTGCGTTCGGACATAGCTTCTCCGGCGCATCGGCACCCAGCGTGTCGAGAACGTTGCGCGCATGCAGCACGCCTTCGGCCGGTGCTTGCGCAATCACGCCCTGGCCGTCGGTCAGCAGCATGGGCTGGCGCAGCTGGCCGTCCCAGGCGCGAAAGCTCAGGGTGGTGCCCTTGGAGCCGTCCAGCGTGGTCTTGCCGATGGCCTGGGCCCAGGCCGCAACCGGCCCCTTGGGCGCGGCTATCGCGATGGCAGCGAGGGTCTTGCCGGCCATCCAGGCAGACCAGTCGTGCGCCGTCATCGGCCGCTTGGCGGCCTTGGCAAAGCGCCGCGAAACCTGCGGCGCGCCATAGCGCTCGAACTGCGCATGCCAGGCCAGCGCCACCAACCCGCCATCGCCCACCACCGGGCGCGGAAGCACGGTGCGGTAGGGCAGCGTGCGGGCAAACTCGCCGTCGCTGTCGACCACCCACACGGCGTCATAGCTGTTGCCGGCTGTGAGCAGCAGCGGGTTGGCGAGGTCGCGCTCGCGCGGATCGGCTGAAAGCTTGAACGGCTTGCTTGCCACCACCTGCAGCCCGTAGCGCTTGATCGATGCCTGCGCCGTGGCGGCGCGGAGCGCGTCTTGCGGGCTGCCGCCCACCAGCAGGAGCAGCTTGCTCCATTTGCGGGACACCAGCGTTTGCGCAAGCGCGTCGCTGCGCATGCGCTCGCTTGGCATCAGGTGGAACAGGCGCGCACGGCAGTCCTGCTGGCGCAGGCGGTCGGATGCGTCGCCCAGGTTGAGCACCGGCAGCTTCACCGCATCGGCCACGGCCAGCGTCCAATCGGCGGGCAGGTCGGTGAGCAACACCGCCGCGCCGGCTTTCTCGGCGGCTACAGCCGCAGCGCGCGCAGCTTCGACGGAAGCAGCCGGCGCGGTGGCCAGCGCCACCTCCGCGCCCACCGCCTCCAGCTCGAAACGGGTTTCTTCGAGCGCCACCTCGAGTCCATCCGACAGCGGCCCTCCCGGATGGCCGAGATAGGCGCGCTCCACACGCGACCGCTCCAGCCGCGGATCGTCGGCGGGCGTGATCAGCGTGGCCTTGAGCACGGCGGCATGCGCCGCCACGGGCGGCACGAGTGCAGCGGCCCACAAGCAGGCGCCCACGGACCACCATGCCTTTGCGCGCATCCTCATTCGACGATCACGAGCCCATAGGGCACGCGCCCTACCGGAACGCTCTTCACTGCCTTGGCACCGGCCACGTCGACCACGGTCACGTCGTCGCTCAGGCCGTTGACCACATAGAGCCGCGCCTGCGCCTTGTCGAGCGTGACGTTCCAGGCCCGCTTGCCCACCAGCACCAGCGAGCCGACCTTGCGGCTGGCCACGTCGACAAAGGCCACGTGGTTGGCGCGGCCGAGGCCCACGAAGGCACGCTTGCCGTCGCTCGTCATCTGGATGCCCACGGGCGTGATGTCCTCGGCGCGCGCGCCCTTCACTTCGAACTTGAGCGTGTCGATCACCTCGTTGGTGGCGGTCGAGACAATGCTGACGCTGGCGCCGAGCTCGTTGGTGACCCACAGCTCTTTTCCGTCGGGCGTGATGGCCATGCGCCGCGGGCGCTTGCCCACGCGGATGTTCTTGACGACCTTGCCGCCGGCAGTGTCGATCACGTGCACCAGGCTTGCCACTTCAGAGGTCACATACAAGGTCTTTCCGTCGGCGCTCACCTTTACGCCTTCGGGCTCGGCACCCACCTTGACGGAGCGCAGCTTCTTGCCGCTGGCCGCATCGATGAAGCTGGCCTCGCCCGCGTCTTCGTTCGACACATAAATGACCTTGCCGTCCGGCGAAAGGTCGAAGGCCTCGGGCTCGTCGCCCAGTGGAATGCGGCGCACCGACTTGCCGGTTGCGGGGTCGATCAGGTCGGCCTGGTTGGAGTCGGTGCAGGCCACCATGATCTGCCGCTCGGGCGTCAGTTGAATGTGGCGCGCGCGCTTGCAGGTGGCAATGGTGCCCTTCACGGCCAGCGTTGCCAGGTCGATCATCGTCAGCGCGCTGTCTTTTTCGCTCGACACATAGGCGGTGCCCTGCGCCAGCGCGGCGTTGCCCCCGCCGGCCAGCAGGAGCGCAAGTGCGGCAACGAAAGTGCTATGGCGGCAGGCAGTTAGAACGGACGCGCGACGAAGCGAAAGGAAAGAAGGTTGCCGCATGCGATGTCTCCATTTTTCTTGACTCGAATTCTTCTCTTTGTATTCAGGCGGTGCGCGCAATGAAGCCTGCCTCCAGCGTGGCGCCGCCGAGCAGCTGGCTCACCTCTGCGGGCGTGCCGTCCGCCAGCAGTGAACCCTTGTGCAGCACGAGCACCCGGTCGGCCTCTTCGGCTTCTTCGACCCGGTGCGTGGCCCACAGCACGCACACGCCGCGCTCGCGCACGTCGGCCCGCAGCGCGGCCAGCAGGTCTTGCCGCGACTTGGGGTCGAGCCCCACGGTGGCTTCGTCCATCAGCAGCACCGCCGGCCGGTGCAGGCCCGCGCGTGCAAGCTCCACCTTGCGGCGGTTGCCGCCCGAGAGTTCGCGCACCTTGCGGTTCAGGTCTGCGTCGATGTTCAGGCGCTCGCAGGCCGCGGCAATGCGCTCTTCGGCCAGCCGCCGCGGCAGGCCGTGCAGGTCGGCCTGGAACAGCAGGTTGCGCCGGATGCTCAGGTCCAGGTCGAGCGACATCTGCTGGAACACCACGCCGATGTGCCGCAGTGCAGCAGTGGCCGAGCGGCGCAGCGAATGGCCGGCAACCTCGACCTCGCCTTCGTCGGCGGCAAACATGCCCGTCAACACCTGGAACAGCGTCGACTTGCCCGCGCCATTGGGCCCGAGCAATGCCACGAACTGGCCCGCAGCCAGCTGCAGCGACAACGACCGCAGCGCCGTGCGCGTGCCATAGCGCTTGGTTAAGTCGATGGTTCGCAGCATGTAGGGCGGTGTGATTTGTCGAGCTGTTCGGGCTTCAATGTTATTTGCCGTTTGCCATTCGATCCGCAAATTCTGTGCCTCTGGCCGGCAAGGGTTTTCACTGTGATGAGTCCCTACTCATTTGCCTGCGCAGGCCGCCGGCGCGGCTCATCAGGGGCGGCATGCGTACTTCGCACGAGACACTTTGCGTCAAATTTGGATGCGCATTTCGCGCGCAGGCAACCACACGCGTGTCGTGCTGCGCTGCGCAATGCTTTCGAACGCCCGGGATTTCCCTAGGTAAGCGTTCCATTGCGGCACACCGCTGCAAGCAGCAAGGGCGCGGTGCCGCGCTGCGCTCCTGCGAGTGGCGCCGCGGGCCGTTGCATCGCACACGCAATGCGCCATGGCGTGACAACGGTTGAAAACGGCAGGCATGGATGTTGCGGACCGCAGCATTCGCCAAAGCGATCGAAAGATCCGCGGGCTGCTGCCAGATCGTGTTCGAAACCCACTGAAATGTGAGGAGACATTTATGAAGTTTTCCAGGCAGATCGCCGGCCGTCTCGTACGGCATATCGGCGTCGCGATGTTGGCTCTTCCGGCTTTGGCGCTAGCCAATGCCGATGTAGAGAAAAACATCGCCAACTCCAAGAACTGGGCCACGCAAGCGGGCGATATGTTCAACCAGCGCTACAGCAAGTTGAACCAGATCTCCAAGAGCAACGTGGGAAAGATGCAGGTCGCGTGGACGTTCTCCACCGGCGTGCTGCGCGGTCACGAGGGCTCGCCCCTGGTGGTCGACGGCACGATGTACCTGCACTCGCCGTTCCCGAACAAGGTGTTCGCGATCGACGTCGAAACCCAGAAGATCCTGTGGAAGTACGAACCCAAGCAGGATCAGTCAGTGATCGCGGTGATGTGCTGCGACACGGTGAACCGCGGGCTTGCCTACGCCGAAGGAAAGGTCTTCCTGCAACAGGCCGACACCACCCTGGTAGCACTGGACAGCAAGACCGGCAAGGTGGTGTGGACGGTGAAGAACGGCGATCCGAAGGTTGGCGCCACCAACACCAACGCGCCCCACGTCTTCAAGGACAAGGTGATCACCGGCATCAGCGGCGGCGAGTTCGGCGTGCGCGGCTACCTGGCTGCCTACAACATCAAGGACGGCAAGCTGGCCTGGAAGGGCTTCAGCACGGGCCCCGATGAAGAAATGCTGATGGACCCGGCCAAGACCATGACCTGGACCGACGGCAAGATGGCCCCCGTGGGCAAGGACTCTTCGCTGAAGACCTGGAAGGGCGACCAGTGGAAGATCGGCGGCGGCACCACCTGGGGCTGGTACAGCTACGACAAGGCGACCAATGCCGTTTACTACGGCACCGGAAACCCGTCGACCTGGAACCCGGCGCAGCGCCCCGGCGACAACAAGTGGTCGATGAGCATCTGGTCGCGCGACGTCGACACGGGCAAGGTCAACTGGGTCTACCAGATGACGCCGTACGACGAATGGGACTTCGACGGCATCAACGAGATGATCCTGGCGGACATCAACGTGAAGGGCAAGCCCACCAAGGCGCTGGTGCACTTCGACCGCAACGGCTTTGCCTACACGCTCGACCGCGTGACCGGCGCGCTGCTGGTGGCCGAAAAGTACGACCCCAAGGTGAACTGGGCCACGCACGTCGACATGAAGACCGGCCGCCCGCAGGTGGTTGCCAAGTATTCGACCGCGCAGAACGGCGCCGACGTCAACACCAAGGGCGTTTGCCCGGCAGCACTGGGCAGCAAGGACCAGCAACCCGCCTCGTACGACCCCAACACCAAGCTCTTCTACGTGCCGACGAACCACGTCTGCATGGACTACGAGCCGTTCAAGGTCGAGTACACCGCGGGCCAGCCGTATGTGGGCGCCACGCTGTCGATGTACCCCACGCCGGGCAGCCACGGCGGCATGGGCAACTTCATCGCCTGGGACGCTGGCACCGGCAAGATCGTGCAGACCAAGGCCGAGAAGTTCTCGGTGTGGAGCGGTTCGCTCAACACCGCCGGCGGAATCTCCTGCTACGGCACGCTCGAGGGCTACCTGAAGTGCGTGGATGCCAAGGACATCAACAAGGAACTCTTCAAGTTCAAGACGCCGTCCGGGATCATCGGCAACGTGTTTACCTATGAGCACAAGGGCAAGCAATACATCGGCGTGTTCTCGGGCATTGGCGGCTGGGCCGGCATCGGCATGGCTGCGGGCATCGACCCCGAGAAGAGCACCGAAGGCCTCGGCGCCGTGGGCGGCTACAAGGAGCTCGCCCAGTACACCGAACTTGGCGGCTCGCTCACCGTGTTTGCGCTGCCGAGCAATTGAAGCAACTGAAGTTCAATTCAAGTGACTGAGGTTATTACCAAGGCGTCGAGAGATAGATAGACGCAACATGCGGACAGGGAGAGCACTCGCTGGAGGGCTCTCCCCCGTACCTTCAAAGATACCGGAGACCCTGGAGCCATGAAATTTCGTAGTAAGTCAACGTTGCTGCCTTCCCTCGTATTGCTTGCCGGCGTCGCCTGCACGCTGGCCGTAGCCGCCGCGCCCGACCCCGCGCCCTACAAGGTAACCGACGGCTACAAGGTGGACCCTGAAACCATGAAGGGTTTCCGTACCTGGCGCTCCGCGGCCTGCGACCGCTGCCACGGCCCCAACCAGGAGGGCATGGTCGGCCCGTCGCTGATCAACAGCCTGAAGACAATGAAGAAGGAAGACTTCATCAAGACCGTTCGCGACGGACGGCTGGAGAAGGGCATGCAGAGCTTCGGCAACAACCCCGCGGTGATGGAAAACATCAACCAGCTCTATGCCTACCTGAAGGGCCGGTCCGACGGCGCAATCACGCGCGCCCGAGTGGAAGAAAACAAATGACCGCGCGGCAGCATGCTGCCAACAAACCCCTTTCGGCCGGTGCTCATCGCCTGCGGATGGGCATATTGGGCCTGATGGGCCTTGCCGGCGCGGCGTTCTGCTGCGGCCCGCTTTCCGCCCAGGCCCAGGAGGCTCCCCCGCGCAAGGAGTTTCGCGTTTGCCAGGACCCCAACAACATGCCCTTCTCCAACACCAAGGGCGAAGGCATCGAGAACCGCATTGCCGAGCTGTTCGGCAAGACGCTCGGCTTGCCGGTTGTGTACTACTCGTTTCCGCAGCGCCTGGCCTTCTTTCGCAACACGCTGCGCTTCAAGCTGCCGGGGCAAGACTACCCTTGCGACATCGTGATGGGCGTGCCCGTCGGGCTCGACGAAGTCTCGGTCACCAAGCCCTACTACCGCTCGACCTATGCGCTGGTCTTTCCCAAGGGCAAGGGCATGGACAACGTGGCTTCGGCCGAAGACTTCCTGAAGCTCGATCCGGCCAAGCTCAAGTCGCTGCGCATCGGCATCTACGACCGTTCGCCGGCTTCGCAGTGGCTCAACCGGCACGGCCTGCTCGAGCAAGGCATTCCCTACAAGCTGATGAGCGCCGACCCCGCCCAGTACCCCGGCGAGATCGTCGAGAAGGACCTGGCCGAAGGCAAGCTCGACGCGGTGGTGGTGTGGGGGCCGATTGCCGGCTTCTTTGCGCGGCGTGTCAAGACGCCGGCGCTTGTCGTGGTGCCGCTCAAGTCTGAAAAAGGCTTGCGGCTCGACTACCAGATGGCCATGGGCGTGCGTTATGGCGAACGCGAATGGAAGCAGCAGATCGAGGGGCTGATCGAATCGAAGGGGCCCGAGATCCAGGCCATCCTGAAGGAGTACGGCGTTCCGCTGGTCGACGCATCGTTCGGAGCGCCCAACAACTGACCGGTTTTTCCATCCATGCGCTTCGCCACTGTTTTTTCGCTTCGTTCTTCTTCTGCCTGTGCCCTGCTCTGCGCCCTGCTCGGTGCGCCCCCGGCGTCGCATGCCGAGGCCGACAAGCGCGACTTCTCGGCCGCCGAGCGGCTGCTGTTCATGACGCCGCAGCTGCAGGGCCTGCAGGCGCCCATGCTGCTGCGCTACACCTTTGGCAAGGACGGCAGCTTCGAGGAAGCCTTTACCGACAACGTGACCGTGGCACTCATTGCCAAGCCCAACGGCAGCTGCTGCGACGCAAAGGGCGTGTTCCTGAGCGGCGCGCGCAAGCTTGCGGTGCCCGACGTGCCCGCTGCCGAGGGCAACCCCGTCATCCTCTATTTTCTGGAGCATGACGTGCGCGAGATGAAGCGCCTCACCCGCGGCTCGGAGAACCACTTTCGAAAGCGCATCCGCATGGCGATCTACCAGGACGCCGAGGTCCGCGACGTCTCTTTGCGCTACCAGGGCCGCACGGTCAAGGGCAAGGAGATTGCATTCAGCCCGTTCCTGGACGACCCGAACCGGCCCAAGTACGAAAAGTTTGCGACAAAGACCTATCGCTTCACCTTGTCCGATGCGGTGCCGGGCGGCATCTACGGCATTCGCACCTACATACCGGGCGAAAGCGCCGCGGCCCAGCCCCTCGTTGTCGAGGAACTGCTCATCGACGGAGCCAGGGCGCCGGCGCGCTAGCACTGCCCTGCTTTGAAATTCCAGCGAACGCCATGAAAAAAATACTACGCATGCTTTGTCTCCTGGGCCTGCCCATGGCTGTACATGGCGCCCCGCAGCATGCCAACGACTTTCCCACCATCGACCGCGTGCTGTATGTGCAGGAATGCATTGGCGCGCATCCGGACGCGGGCAAGTTCGAGATGACGAGCAAATGCTCCTGCGCGGTCGACGCCATGGCTAGGGAAGTCAGGTACTCTGAATACGTGGACCTGAGCACTGCGGCCAAGGCCACCACCATCGGCGGCGAACGCGGCGGCTACATTCGCGACTCTGAAAAGCTGCAGGCCGACATCAAGCGCTACAAGGCGCTGCAGGCCAAGGTGAACAAGGGCTGCTTCATCGGCCCTCCCACCGCGCGCTGAGCCGCAACGACCCGGGCACATGGCGATGACGGGTTACGCGGCACCTGTGCGAACCGGGGTTGCGGCAATGGTGCTCTGCTGCAGCTCGGCCGTGGCCGCGCCTTTTGCGTACATCACCAACCAGGGCAGCCACGACGTGTCGGTGATCGACCTTGCATTGCAGCAAGTGGTGGCTACCGTGCCCGTGGGCCGGTCGCCCGCGGGCGTGGTGGCGTCCAGCCGCGCGGGTCGGGTCTTCGTCTCCAACCCCGACAGCAAGACGATCTCGGTCATCGACATGCGCCGGCAGCAGGTGGTGAACACACTGGCCGCCGGAGACGGGCCGGTGGGCATCGACATTTCCGGCGATGGCAAGCACCTGTACGTGGCCGACTGGTACAGCAGCCGGCTGCTGGTGTTCGACGCACTGGCGACGGGCGCCGCCAAGCCACTTGGCTCCATTGCCGTCGGGCGTGCGCCGGCGGGCGTGGCCGCGCATCCGGACGGCACCACCGTCTTTGTGGCGGAGCGCGACGACGACAGCGTGGCCGTTCTCGATGCCCGCTCGCAGCGGGTGCTGGCGCGCGTGCGCGTCGGCAGCCATCCGTTTGCGCTGCTCTACGACGCACCTCGCTCCCGCCTCTATGCGCTCAATGTGCAGAGCAACGACCTTTCGGTAGTCGACGTGCGCGACATTCGGCGGCCCACAGTGGTTGCAACGGTGAAGGTGGGCAAGGCGCCCTACGGCGCGGCGCTTGCACAAGGCGGCACGCTGCTGTACGTGACCAACCAGCACGAAGACACCGTGAGCGTGATCGACGCCGCTTCGCTCAAGGTGCTGCGCACCCTGCCCGGCTTCGGCTACCCCGAAGGCATTGCCGCGCACGGCGACCGCGTGTATGTCGTCAACTGGATGGACGACAACGTGCAGGTGCTCGACGCTGCAACCGGACAAAAGCTCAAGACCATTGCCACGGGGCAGAACAGCCGAGGCTTCGGCGCCTTCATCGGCGCCCCCGTGGAGCACTGAATTTTTCTCGACCGACCCTTCCCAAGTTCTTCATCACGGACGTTTCCATGCCGACTCATCCCTTCAGCCGACGAACAGTTTCCGTTCTTCTTGCATCCGCTCTGCTTTCCGCATCGGCGCCGGGCCTGGCCCACGGGCCGACACGCCAGAAGGTGAGCGAAAAAGTCACCATCGAGGCGCCGGCCGATGCGGTGTGGGCAAAGATAAAGAACTTCAATGCGCTGAAAGACTGGCACCCGGCCGTGGCCGACAGCCCCGCGGACAAGGGCAATGCCGAAGGATCGGTTCGCACCGTCAAGCTCAAGGACGGCGGCACGCTGATCGAAACGATCGAAAGCTACGACGACGCGCAGAAAAAATACAGCTACCGCGCAAAGGACGGCGGCGCCCTGCCCGTCACCAACTACACCTCCACCCTTTCGGTGGTGGCAGACGGCGGCAAATCCGTCGTCGAGTGGCGCGGCGCCTTCTACCGCGGCTATCCCAACAACGATCCGCCGCCGGACAAGAACGACGAAGCCGCCATCAAGGCCGTAACCGGCGTCTACCGCGGCGGGCTCGCCAACCTCAAGAAGATGATGGAGTCGAAGTAGCTCCCCCGGGGCCTCCTTCAAGCACACACCATGGGCACGCAGGAACAACTCGAAGACTGGCGGCGCCTTGCGCTGCGCGTGGAGAGCGAAGTCGCCAAGGCGGTGATCGGGCAGACCGAGACGATTCGCCTCATCAACGTGGCGCTGTTCGCGCGCGGCCACGTGCTGCTCGAGGGCGACGTGGGCGTGGGCAAGACGACGGTGCTGCGCGCTTTTTCGCGGGCCATCGGCGGCGACTTCGAGCGCGTGGAGGGCACGGTCGACCTGATGCCGGGCGACCTGGTCTATCACACCTATGTCGATGCGCAGGGGCGCCCGCGCATCGACCCAGGGCCCTTGCTGCGGCACGGCGAGAGGCTGGTCACCTTCTTCTTCAACGAGATCAACCGCGCCCGGCCGCAAGTGCAGTCGCTGCTGCTGCGCGCCATGGCCGAGCGCACGGTGTCGGCCTTCGACCGCGAATACAGCTTTCCGCACATGACGGTGTTTGCCGACCGCAACAAGGTCGAGCGCGAAGAAACCTTCGAGCTGGCCTCGGCTGCGCGCGACCGCTTCATGTTCGAACTGAACATGCCCAAGCCGGGCGACCGCGCCATCCGCCAGGCGCTGGTGTTCGACACGGCCTACCACGACACCGAAAGCCTAATCGACAAGGTAGCGCCGGCCATCCTGCCGTGGGACCGGCTCAACGCCATTGCCGCAGAAGTGCAGCACAGCGTGCGCGCCAGCGAGACCATCGAGCGCTATGTGCTCGATGTGTGGGAGGCCACCGAGGCGCCGCAGAAGTTCGGCATCCGGCTCGACAACGTGGACATGGACCGGCTGATTCTTGCCGGCGCCAGCCCTCGCGGCATGAGTGCGCTGCTGCGTGCGGCGCGCACGGTGGCCTGGCTCGAAGGGCGCTCGCACCTGGAGCCGGCCGATCTTGCCGCGGTGCTGCCTTCGGTGCTCGGGCACCGGGTGTTCTTTACGCCCGTGTACGAGCTGCGCCGCGCGGAGCTGTCGGAAGCGCTGGTAACGCAGATCATGGACAAGATCGCGGCGCCCTGAACGCCCCACCACATACCGAGTCCGCCATGGATCGCGTCGACGAATTCCACTACCAGCTGCCGCGCCGTTTCGGCGGCTGGCGTCCGGGTGCGCAGCGCGGGCTGAGCCAGGGCAGCGGGCAGGAGTTTGCGGCGCACCGCCGGTTGTTCGACCACCCCGATCCGCGCCGCATCGACTTGCGCGCCAGCGTGCGCGACGGCCGCGGCGACTGGCTGGTGCGCATCCATCGCCTTCGGGTGGCCATTCCCGTGCACGTGGTGGTGGATGTGTCGGCCTCCATGCACTTTGGCGCCGAGCGGCGCAAGATCGACGTGGTGGCCGACCTGGTGGAGGCGCTGGGCTACAGCGCGTTTCGCGCCGGCGACACGGTCGGCCTGCTGGCTTTCGACCAGCGCGAGCGCGAAGATCTTTTTGTGCCCGCGCGCCACAGCCGCGGCAACGGCAGCTTGATGGCGCGAATGCTGCGCGAGTGCCGTGCAACGCCCGGCGCACCGCCCACCGACGACTGGGCACTGTCAGGCCTGCGGCGCGCCACCGAGCGCCTGGTGGGCCGCGGCGGGCTGGTGTTTCTGGCGTCCGACTTTCATTGGTCGACAGATGCGCTCGGCGAGCTGCTTGCGCAGTTCGCGCCGGCTTGCGTCGTGCCGCTGGTGGTGTGGGACCCGGCGGAAATGGAACCGCCCGATGCCCGCGCACTGGTTGCACTGAGCGATGCCGAAACCGGCGTGCGGCGCAGCCTGTGGATGCGCGAATCGCTGCGCACGCGTTGGCGCGAATCGGTCGCAAGGCGGCGTGCCGAACTCACCGCCTTGTTCAACGCGCACGGCATGCCGCCTTTTCACCTGAACGGCCGTTTCGACGCCGAGGCGCTCACGCGGTACTTCATGGAGACGACCGCATGAACCGGCTCCGCGCGGCCGTCCTGGTGCTGGCCATGGCTGCGGGCGGAACGAGCGCCGCAGCAGTTGCCACCGTCGAGCAGCCGCGCGCCTTCGGGCACGTGATCGGCGACATCGTCACGCAACGCGTGCTGCTGGAGCAGGCCGGCCGGCCGGTGCAGCCAGGCGCGCTGCCCGGCACCGCACGCATCGACCTCTGGCTGGAGCGAAGGCCCTCGCGCATCGAAACCGATGCCGAAGGGCGGCGCTGGCTGGCCGTCGACTACCAGGTCATCAATGCGCCGCGTACGCTCACCGCCATTTCGCTGCCCGCGCTCGACATTGCGACCGCGTCGGGCGACGCACTGGCGGTGCCCGCGTGGCCGGTGAGCATCGGGCCGATCACTCCGCTCGAAGTGCAGGCGCAAGGCGATTTGCAACCGCTGCGGCCCGATCGGCCGGTGGCTGCCCTTTCTACCTACGCCGTCGAGCAGCAACTGAAGCTCTCGCTTCTTGCGCTCGTGGCGGTGGTGGCAGCGTGGCTCGGCTGGTGGGCATGGCGCAACAGGCGCGAAGCACAGCAGCTTCCGTTTGCAAGCGCCTGGCGCGAGCTGAAGCGAATTGGCGACCCCGCCAGCCCTGAAGCGTGGCGTGCGGTGCACCGCGCGCTCAACCGGAGTGCCGGCCGCGTGGTGCACGGCGCCAGCCTGCCGCAGTTGCTTGCGGCGGCGCCCTACCTGCAGCCGCTGCAGCCGCGCCTCGAAGATTTTTATCGTGAATCAACGCGCCGCTTCTTCTTTGCCGAGAGCGCCGCGGCCGCATCGGCGCAGACCCGCGCCGCCTATCCGCTCAAGCCGCTCTGCCGTGCGCTGCGCAACGCAGAAAAGCGCCACCGGCACTGACACCCGCACGCCCCATGCGATTCGACCTTGCCCAGCCCTGGATGCTCGCTCTGCTGCCGCTCGCGCTGCTGCCACTGCTGCGCAGGCGCAGCGACACACTGGGCTTTTCGTATCTGGCCTGGCTGCCGTCGGATCGCATCGGCCGCCTCGTCGGCTTTTTGTGGCGCGCGTTCGCGGTGGGCGCCATGGCATTTACCGTGCTCGGCCTTGCGGGGCCGGGGCAGTCGGGTGCGGTGGTGGAGCGTGCCGGCCGCGGCGCGGAGGTACTCATTCTCATGGACCGCAGCAGCAGCATGGATGCGACGGTGCACACCAACGGCCTGCAGACGGCAGGCCGCATGTCGCAGGAGCCCAAGGCCAAGGTCGTGCGAGACCTGCTGAGCGAATTCGTCGCCAAGCGGCCCGACAACCGGTTCGCCTTCATGACCTTCAGCACGGTGCCCATAGTTGCGGTGCCGTTCACGCAGAAAACAGACACCGTGCAGGCCGCACTCGCCGCCACCGCCATCGGCCGCGGCCTGCCCGAAACGCGCATGGGCGCCGCGCTGCTGGCGGCGATCGAAGAGTTCGAGGGCCGCAGCTATTCCGGAAGCCGCGTGATCCTGATCGTTTCGGACGGCGGAGCGCAGCTCGATGAGGCGACGCGCCAGCGCGTGAATGCGGGCCTTGCGCGCGAGAAGATCGGCCTGTACTGGATTTATGTGCGCAGCGGACCGAACTCGCCCAACCTCAACACCGAATCGGCCTCGGCCTACGGCCTGGGCGAAGAGCTGGCGCTGCACCAGTTCTTCAAGACGCTGGGCACGCCCTACCGGCTTTACCAGGTGGACGATTCCAATGCCATGGCGGCTGCCATGGCCGAGATCGACCGCCAGCAGAATTTTCCGCTGACCATTCATGAGCGCGTGCCGCGGCGCGACCACGGCGCAGCCTTCTACGTTGCGGCCATGCTGTGCTGCGCGGGCCTGCTCGCTTGCCGGGCGGTACAGCTGCAAAGCTGGCGAAAGAACGCATGAAGCGGCGTACCGTTCACCTGGTTTTCGGCGTGTTGAGCCTCTGCTGTGTTGGCGTTGCAATGGAGCGCGGATTGCGCCTGCGCCAGACGGCAGGCCTGAACGCCGAGATCACCCGCATCGCCACCGCCCCGGTGGGCAGAGACGCGGCGCCCGCGCCCGTTTCGGCGCCGCGCGAGCTGCAACTGGCACAGGCGCTGGCGCTTTCGAAGGCCGGTGCGCACGATGCCGCGCTCAAGGGTTACGCCGCACTCATCCAGGGCGGCGAGCGCGACCCCGTTGCGCAGCAGGCAATGTTCAACCTTGGCAACATGTACCTGCGCCAGGGCATGGCGCAGGAGGCGGGTGCCCTGCCCCTTTTCGAACTGGGCAAGCAGCGCCTGCGCGACCTGCTGCGCGCTGCGCCGCAAGACTGGGACGCACGCTACAACCTGGAGCGCGCGCTGCGCCTGGCGCCCGAGGACCAGGAAGCCTTTTCAGCCGAGCAGCAACCGGCGCATGAGCAGCGGCGGGTGCGGGTGCCGGGCTTTGTCGCCGGAGATTTGCCGTGAGGCTGCGGCTGCCGGCTTCCGGATGGCTGTCCGCCTCACGCCGCTTCGGCGGCAGCACCGGCAACGGGCCGCTGCTGCTCGCGCTTGTGCTGCTGGCGCTTGCCGTCTGGCCGCCGCGGGTGCAGCTGCAGCGCCCGGTGTTCAACTGGCAAGTGAGCTTCGACATCACCCAGAGCATGAACGTGGAAGACGTGGAGCTCAACCAGGCCGCCGTGAGCCGGCTCACGCTGGCGCGTGCGGCCATGCGTGACGTGCTGGGTGCGCTGCCCTGTGGCTCCAGGGTGGGCTGGAGCGTTTTTGCGGATTACCGCTCGGTGGTGATCCTCACGCCGGTCGAGGTCTGCAGCCACTACGAAGAACTGCTGGCCTCGCTGGAGCGCATCGACGGGCGCATGCGCTGGGCCAATGCGAGCAACGTGAGCAAGGGCGTGACCTGGGCAGTGCGCGGGGCCCGCAGCATCGGGCCTGATACGAGCTTCGTCTTCATCAGCGACGGACAGGAGTCGCCGCCGCTGCGCATCAACGAAACGCCGCCGATGACAGACATCAAGCCCGGCGATGTGAAGGGCTGGCTCATCGGCGTGGGAGGCGATGTGCCGGTGCCTATTCCCAAGACCGGCAGCAATGGCGAACCCGCGGGCTACTGGCGGGCCGACGAGGTGGTGCAAGGCTCGGCCATGGGCGGCACGCTGAACCACGAGCATCTTTCGGAACTGCGGCAAGACCACCTGCGCTCGCTGGCCGAATTGGTGGGCGTGAACTACCGGCGCCTGAACAAGCCCGATGCGCTGATGACCGCCATGCTCGACAGCCGCTACGCGCAACAGGTGCCGACGGAAACCGACCTGCGTTGGATTCCCGCACTGCTCGCGCTGCTGCTGCTCGCATGGCGCTTTGCGCCCGATTTCGGCCGGCTGCGGGAGCGGCCACCGAAGAGGCGGGAGACCAAGGCGGCCGGCGGCGCCCAGCCGCGCGGCCTCACTCGCCCGGCGTGACGAGTGCTGCCGAAAGCCGGCGCGAATTGACCGGATCGCGAAACACCAGCGGATGCTCCACCGGCGCCGCGGGGTCGCGTGCGGCGGCGTGCTCCACTGCCTCGACCACGCGATGGTGGTCCGGGCTCTTTGCGCACACGGGGTCGGCCGCCGCCGCATCCTGCGCGAGCAGGTACGCCTGGCAGCGGCAGCCGCCCAGGTCTTGCTCGCGCTGGTCGCAGCTTGCGCAGGGCTCCTTCATCCAACCCGTGCCGCGATAGCGGTTGAAGCCTTCGGAGTCGAACCAGATCTCGCGAAGGCCCTGCGCCTTCACGTTCGGAAACTCCAGGCCCGGCAGCATCCTGGCGGTGTGGCACGGCAACGCGGTGCCGTCGGGCGCCACGGTAAGAAACATGCTGCCCCAGCCGTTGACGCACTTCTTGGCCTTGCCCTCGTGATAGTCGGGCGCCACGAAGAAGATGCGCATGCGCTCGCCCAGCCGCTTGCGCCACGCATCGGTGACTTCTTCGGCATGGCGAAGCTGCTCATGCGTGGGCAGCAACTGGTCGCGGTTGACGAAGGCCCACGAGTAGTACTGCGTGTTGGCAAGCTCCAGGTACTCGGCGCCCATTTCGTGCGCCATTTCAATGATCCGGTCGATGTGGTCGATGTTCATGCGGTGGATCACCACATTCAGTACCATCGGCCAGCCCTGGTCCTTGATGATCTTCGCCACCCGGTTCTTCAGCTCGAAGGTCTTGGTGTGCGAGAGAAAGTCGTTCATCTCGCGCGTCGAATCCTGGAACGACAGCTGCACGTGGTCCAGCCCTGCGGCCTTGAGCGCGGCGGCGCGCTGCGCGGTAAGGCCGACGCCAGAGGTCAGCAGGTTGGTGTAGTAGCCCAGGCGTGCGGCCTCGGCAATGATGATTTCGAGGTCGTCGCGCAGCAGCGGCTCGCCGCCTGAAAGCCCGCACTGCACCGCGCCAAGCTCGCGGCCTTCGCGCAACACGCGCAGCCAGTCTTCGGTGCCGAGCTCGTCCTCCTGCCGGGCAAAGTCGACCGGGTTGAAGCAGAAGACGCAATGCAGCGGGCAGCGGTAGGTCAGCTCGGCCAGCAGCCAGAGCGGCGGTCCGGGGCGGGGTGCCGCATGGGTCATGCGGGCTCCCAGCGCAGCCAGTTCTGCTGCGCCGCCATTTCGACGAAGCCGCGCACCTCGGATTCGAGCCCGGTGGTGTCGAAGGCCTGTTCCAGGTCGGCCACGATCTGCGCCACGCTGCGCTCGCCGTCGCAGCGCCTCATGATCTCGCCGGCGCTGCCGTTCAGACGCACCATGCCTTCGGGGTACAGCAGCACATGGCACTCTTGCGCCGGCTCCCATTGCAGGCGAAAGCCGGGGCCTATGCGGGGTTTGCTTTCGGCGTTGAGCGCGGTGTTGTTGGTCATGCCGTTCATGCGCCCGTCACACCGTATCGCGTTGCCATGGCGTCGTTCATGGCCCACAGAATGTCGAGCTTGAACTGCAGCACCTCCAGCGCACGCTCTTGCAGTGCGCGGGTGTCGAAGTGGTCGAGCGTGATGGCCAGGCCCTGCTCCACGTCGCGTCGTGCCTGGCTCACGCGGTTGCGAAAGTAGGTCAGGCCCGCGGGCTCTATCCAGCCATAGTGCTCGGGCCAGGTGGCCAGGCGCTGCTTGTGGATCTCGGGCGCGAAGAGTTCGGTGAGCGACGAGCACACCGCCTCTTGCCACGGCGCACGGCGCGCAAAGTTCACGTAGGCGTCGACGGCAAAGCGCATGGCCGGCACCACGTGGCGCAGGTCGAGCACTTCTTCGCGCGAAAGCCCCACCGCTTCGGCCAGCCGCAGCCACGCTTCGATACCGCCTTCGTCCTTGATACCGCCAAGCTCGAAACCGTCGTGGTCGAGAATGCGCTGCACCCAGCCGCGGCGCACCTCGGGATCGGGGCAGTTTGAGATCACTGCGCCGTCCTTGATGGGGATTGCTATCTGGTAGTAGAAACGGTTGGCCACCCAGCCGCGGATCTGCTCCGGCGTGGCCCGGCCGCTATTGAGCATGACGTTGAACGGATGGTGAATGTGATAGCTGCGGCCGCGCTCGCGCAGCCTGGCTTCGAATTCGTCGCGCGCCCATGCCGGCGCGTTCTTTTCGCCGCCCGTGGCCGGTCGAAGCGGGTCCTGGATTCTGTCGGCGTGCATGGTGGTGGTGAGCTGGCGCTTGGCTTCAGAGTTGAATCGTCATCCCGTCCTCGCAGGGCTCGATGCCCGCGCGCCGCAGCTGGGCGTGCTCGTTGGAGTCTTCGTCGAGGATGGGGTTGGTGTTGTTGATGTGAATCAGCATGCGCCGCGTGGCCGCCGGCAGCCGCGTGAGCCACTCGATCATTCCGCCTTCGCCCGACTGCGGCAGGTGGCCGATTTCGCGTGCGCGCTTGCCGCTGATGCCCAGGCGAACCATTTCGTCGTCGGTCCAGAAGGTGCCGTCGACCATCACCGCATCGGCCGTTGCCATGGCGTCGAACACGGGCGGCGTGATCGCACCCAGGCCCGGGGCGTAGAACAGGCTCTTGCCGCTCTTCCGGTCTAACAGGGTCACGCCGATGTTGTCGCCCGGCACTTGCTGTTCGCGATGCGGCGAATACGGCGCGGCCTTGCCGGTGAGCGCCATCGCTCGAAAACTCAGGCCGGGCACACCCGGCACTTCGAAGGCATTGCCGTCGAGCGCAATCGGGTGGCGCGCCACGCCGCAATAGTGCGACAGCACGCGCAGCACGGGATTACCCTGACTCAGGTCTTCGGCGACAGGGTCGGTGCACCAAAGCGGCAGCGGCGTGCCGCGCTCGCGCAGCATGAAGAGGCCCGTGGCATGGTCGACCTGTCCGTCGATCAGCACAACGCCGGCAATGGCGGTGTCGCGCATTGCCCGTGCCGGTTGCAGCACGGGGCTGCTGCGGATCTGCTCGAGGATGTCGGGCGATGCGTTGAACAGCACGCCGTCTTCACCATCGTCAGGCCGCACAAAAATAGACGACTGCGTTCGCGGCTTGGCGCGCACAGTGCCTGCGCGCACACCTGCGCAGTTGGGGCAGTTGCAGTTCCATTGCGGAAAGCCGCCGCCCGCGGCCGAGCCCAGAACGGTAATGCGCATCGAATAAGAAAGAAGGGGTTCGAAACAACCCGCCCTGGCGTGCCGGGACGGGTTGCGAAGAAGCGCGCAATCAGCGTGCGCTGACGTACATCGTGATCTCGAAGCCGAAGCGAAGATCAGTTGCCGTCGGGGTTTCCCATTTCATAGAGTCTCCTGAAAAGGTTGCACAGCGCCACCTGGCGGCTGCGGGAACTTCGAGTGCTCCAGAACGCATATTGAACCGATGCAGCGCCGCCACCTAGCCGTGAAATCATGAATGGGACTTCATGATTTTCATGAATAGCGGCAATGGGGCCACCGCGTACCATGGCCCTCGTGCTTTCTACCGGCCTGTACCCAGAAACCCAGCCCTGGCGCACCCACGCAATCGAGGTGCCGCACGGGCACGTGCTGCATGTAGAAGAAAGTGGTGATCCGACGGGCATCTGCGCCGTGGTGCTGCATGGCGGGCCTGGCTCGGGCACTTCGCCGCTGCTGCGCCGCTTCTTCGACCCTGCACGCTACCGCGTGATCGGCATCGACCAGCGCGGCGCCGGCCGGAGCCGGCCGCGCGGTGCGACGGCGAACAACCGCACCAAGCATCTGCTCGATGATTTGCGCCTTGTGCGCGAGCGGCTCGAAGCGCCACGCTGGCTGGTTGTCGGTGGTTCGTGGGGCGCCACGCTGGCGCTCGCGCATGCGGCGTTCGAGCCTCAGGCAGTGGCGGCCTTGCTGCTGCGCGCGGTCTTCCTGCCGCAGGCCAGGGACATTGAAGATTTCTTTCAGGACACCGCGGCCCGTGCGCCTGACGCATGGGCGCGGTTCGCATCGGCGGTGCCCGCAGATCATGGCCATGACATGCTGGCGTATCTGGCACAAGGCCTTCAGGAGCCCGTTACCGGAAGCGACGCGGACCTGCCCCGCCAGCTTGCCTTCGCCTGGTGGCAGTGGGAGAGAACGCTGGCTGGCGGTCAACCCCTGTCGAGCGCCGAACCGCAACCCGACCGCGAGACGCTCGACGCGCTCGTAGACCGCTACCGCGTGCAGAGCCACTACCTGCTGCATCGCTGCTGGCTCGATTCGCCTCCCCTTCTCGACCGGCTTGACGTGCTCCCCGAAGTGCCCACGCTGTTGCTGCACTCGCGCGACGACCGCATCTGCCGGCCCGAAGGCGCACAGGCGGTTCACGAGCGCATCGCGCACAGCCAGCTCAGGTGGGTAAATGGCGCGGGCCATGACCCTTCGCATCCGGCAATGGCATCGGCCATGATCGCCGCACTCGACAGCTATGCGGCGCACGGCCACTTCGGCAGCGAGCCCATGCCATGACGCTGCGCCTGAAGATCAACCTCATCGTCAGCCTGCTCACGCTGCTGTTCGTTGCGGCCATGCTTGCGCTGCAGGTGCGCGCCATGCGCGAATCGGTGCACGAAGAAGTGGTGGCCGCCAATCGCGTGGCGGCGCAGTTGCTCAACCGCACTGCCTGGCTCTACGCGGCGCAGGGCACGCCGGCCATGCTGTCTTTTTTGCAGGGCGTGGGGCGCGTGCGGTCGAACGACATCACGCTGCTCGACAACGAAGACCGAGTTTTGTACAGCTCGCCGACGTCGGTCTATAAGGCCGGGCGCGATGCGCCGGACTGGTTTGCGGGCCTGGTCTCGCCGCCGCCCTCGCAACTCTCCATCGCGTTTCCGGGCGGGCGGCTGATGGTGCTTTCGAACGCATCGCGTGCGGTGCTCGATGCGTGGGACGACTTCGTGCTGCTGATGCTCAGCGCGCTCGGGCTGCTGGCGGTCGTCAACGCGGGCGTGTTCTGGCTCGTGGGCCGCGCGACCCGGCCATTTGCAGACATCGTGCATGCCCTCAACCAGCTGGAGAGCGGGCGCTTCGATGTTGCGCTGCGCGCCCTGCCCGGCACCGAGGCCGCGGCCATCGGCGCTGCGTTCAACCGCATGGTCGGCATGCTGCAGCAGCACATCGAAACCGAGCGGCGCGCCGTGCGGGCCGAAAGCCGCCTTTCCGAAAGCCGCGAGCTCGGCCGCTGGGTCGACCAGAAGATCGAGCAGGAGCGCCGCCTTATCGCGCGCGAGCTTCACGATGAGCTGGGGCAATCTGTCACCGCCATGCGCAGCATGGCTTTGTCGATCGCCCAGCGCGTGCAGGCGCTCGATCCGCAGGCCGAGCAGGCGGCGCGCCTGATTGCCGAAGAATCGGGCCGGCTCTACACCGCCATGCACGGCATGATCCCCCGCCTCACGCCCCTGGTGCTCGACAAGTTCGGCCTGGTGGCCGCGCTCGAAGACCTGGTGGAGCGCACGCGCAACAGCCATGGCAACGTGCAGGTCGAATGGAGCCTGGAGCTTGAACTGGACCGGCTCCGGCTCGACACCGACACCGCGCTGGTGCTGTACCGCGCCGCACAGGAAGGCATTACCAACGCCCTGCGCCACGGGGAGGCGCACCGCATTGTGCTGGCCCTGCGGGGCGACGAACAATCGGTAGAGCTCGCGCTCACCGACGACGGCCGCGGCCTGCCCGGCCCTGAGGCCGCAAGGGAAACCAGCACAGGGCACTATGGCCTGCGGTGGCTCGCAGAGCGCATCGACAGCCTGGGCGGCGAACTGCGGCTTGAACCGGCCGTGCCCAGCGGCGCCCGATTGACAGTGCGGCTGCCCATGCGGGCAGGCGAAGCGGAGAACACGAACACATGACGCAGGCAGTTCAGGCGGCCAAGCCGATTCGAGTGATGCTGGTGGACGACCATGCGCTGGTGCGCATGGGCTTTCGCATGCTGCTGGCCGACGCGCAGATAGAAGTGGCCGCCGAAGCCGACACCGGCGAGCAGGCCTGCCAGGACTACCCGCAGGTGCGGCCCGACCTGGTGGTGATGGACCTTTCGATGCCCGGCATGGGCGGCCTCGAAGCCTTGCGCCGCCTGCTGGCGCACGACCCGAAGGCCCGCGTGCTTGCCCTGTCGGCGCACGAGGACACGATTCATCCCCGCCGCGTGCTG
Source organism: Variovorax sp. 3319 (assembly GCF_031456585.1). Lineage (NCBI taxonomy): Bacteria > Pseudomonadati > Pseudomonadota > Betaproteobacteria > Burkholderiales > Comamonadaceae > Variovorax > Variovorax sp. 3319. The sequence continues at coordinate 62,217 of NZ_JAVDUZ010000011.1, read as the reverse complement.
CGCGCGGGTGCCCTGGGCTACCTGGCCAAGCGCAGCGCGCCCGAAGCGCTGATTGCGGCCGTCAAGGCCGTGGCGCGCGGCGAGCGCTACATCGACGCGAACACCGCCCAGGCGCTGGCCACCGCGCAGATAGAGGGCGAGGCCAACCCCGCAGACCTGCTCAGCGAACGCGAGTTTTCGGTTTTTATCCAGCTTGCGCGCGGCATGACGGTGGCGCAGATTGCGAGCACGCTGAACCTTTCGCTCAGCACGGTGGGTTCGCACCTGTACCGGGTAAAGCAGAAGCTCGGGGCGACCAATCAGGCGGAGCTGACGTGGGTGGCGCTACGGTGGGGGTTGATCCAGGTTTAGCTCGGCTCGTCAGCTGCGCTCGATAACCGGCCAGCCGCTCTGCACGGCCCTTGCACGCAGGCGCCCGTCCGGTGCCACCACCACCGGGTCTGAAACAGCCTCCAGCAACGGCAGATCGCTCGCCGAATCGGAATAGAACCACGACTGCTCCAGCGCGTCGAGCCGTGTGCCGCGCAGCGCAAGCCATTCGTTCACATGCGCCAGCTTGTGAACGCCGAAGCACGGGTCGCCGTCGATTCCGCCGTCGAGCGTGTCGTCGATCACGAGCGAGCGCGTGGCCAGCACGTCGGCAACGCCGAACACCCGGCCGAAGGGCTCGGCAATGAAGCGGGTGGTGGCTGTCACGATGGCGCAGAGGTGGCCGGCCTCCTGATGCTTTCGCACCAGCGCGCGCATCTGGCCGGGCACCCGCGGCTCGATCTCGGCCTCGAATTCGGCCGCCCACTTTCGAAGCGTTGCCATGCCGAAGCTCGCCAGCGGCGCAACGCTCACGCGGTGCAGTTCGCGAATGTCGAGCGTGCCGTCCACGTACTGCTGGCAATAGCCGAGGTACACCGTCTCAGCATCCGCCGGCAGCACGCCGCGCGCTACCAGGAAGCGCGTCCAGGCCATGCCGCTATCGAACGGAATGAGCGTGTGATCGAGGTCGAAGAGCGCCAGTTTCATTGCATGCGTGCATGGGAGCGGGGCTGCCAGCCGCCCTGCCGCGTCAGGCCGCCGAAACCTCGTGTGGCTGCAACTGAGACTGCGTGAGCAACTGCGCCGGCAACACGCCGCGCAAGGCGTTGCACACCACGAGCTTCTGCGCCGCCTGCAGGTCTTGCAGGTACAGGCTGCGTTCCGCGGCCTCCCAGATGGAGTCTTCGATGAGTACGCCGCGCATCACACCGGGCAGTGCACCGTCCGCAACGGGCGGCGTCCACCAGCGCCCGTCGATGCGTGCGAAGAGCGTGCTTCGCCCGCCTTCGACAAGCCGCCCGTCCTCGGTGAAGAACAGGCTGTCGAAGGCGCCCGCGCGTTCGGCGGCGCGCACGCCGGCGTCGTAGTGCTGGCGCACGGTGGTCTTGAAGGCGCCCAGCGGGTTGGCATTGGGCAGGCGCCCTTCGGCGATGACGAGCTTTACCGCACCGGGAGGCAAAGGCGGCAAGGGCGAATGCGTAATGCCGATGCGCCCGCCATGCGCAAGCGCAAGGCGCAGGCGTGAAGGCTGATCGGCCGAAAGCGCGGGCAATGCACTTTGCAGTGCTTCCATTGCGGCATCGCGGCTGAACCTGAAACCCAGCGCGCGTGCGCTGCCCGCCAGCCGGCCCAGATGCCGGTCGAGGTAGCGGATGCCTTCGCCCGGCGTGACCAGCATGGTTTCGAAGAGCTCGAAGCCCGGGTCGAGCGCGGTAAGAAAGCGCGCCTTGAGCAAACACTCCTCGAACTCGTCGGCTGCAACGCTGTCCTGCACGATGCCCGCGCCGACGCCCAGGCGCAGCGGCCGCAGGCCCTCGGCTTCCTCGCCCAGCGTCAGGGTGCGAATGGCCACCGACAGGCAGAAGTCGCCGACCAGCGCACCTTCAGCGGGCGCATCGATCCAGCCGATGGCACCGCAGTAAAGGCCGCGGGGCGTGCTCTCCAGCTGTGCAATCCATTCCATGGTGCGGTGCTTTGGCGCGCCGGTGATGGAGCCGCACGGAAACACCGCGCGCAGCAGATCGGGCATGCCGACGTTTGCGCGCAGCTTTGCCTGCACGGTCGATGTCATCTGGAACACCGTGGCATAGGGCTCGACGGCAAAGAGCGTGGGCACCTTGACCGAGCCGACCTCCGCCACGCGGCCGATGTCGTTGCGCAGCAGGTCGACGATCATCACGTTCTCGGCGCGGTTCTTGGTGTCGACCGAAAGCAGGCGCGCCATTTCGCTGTCGCCTTCGGGTGCATCGGCACGCGCGGCGGTGCCTTTCATGGGGCGGGCTGTGAGCACGCCCGAGTCATGGCGCAGGAAGAGTTCGGGCGAGCACGAGAGCACGTGCGTTGCATCGCTCCCGGCGGCCGTGCCGGTGCCCTCGGGCAAGGCGATCAGCGCGCCGTAGGCCACGGGCTGCCGCTCGCGCAGGCGCCGGTACAGTGCAACGGGCGAACCATAGCTTCGGCCATGCAGCCGGTAGGTAAAGTTGACCTGGTAGGTCTCGCCCGCGGCAATGGCCTCATGAATGCGCGCGATGGCGTCGGTAAAGGCAGCTTCGTCGATGCTGGAGTGCAGATCCATCACGCCCGCGGGCTGCGGCTGGCCGGGTGCATGCGGTTCACCGGCTTCGCGCTGTTCGAGCCTGGCCAGCCAGGCACCCGCCTCGCCCGTCGAGAGCCTGGCGCATTCGCGGAACATCAGCACGCGCAATGCCGAAGCATCGTGGGGTGCCAGCCGCGCCTGCCCGGCTTGCAGCAGCTTGGCGCCCCATTCGTAGTCGGCCAGCAGCACCGCATGCAAGCCTCGCCGCAAATCGGCATCGACTTGCGCCCACACTTCGTCGAGCCGGGCCGCATCGGCGCAGCGGTGTTCGCGAGCGAACCCGGTGTAAAGCCGGCTGGTGGGCCGCTCGGCCGTGGAGCCGCAGTCGTCGAGAAGCGCGAAGGCGGGCAAGGTCAGCTCCAGTCGTCCATGTCGTGCCTGATGCGGTGGCGGTTGGCAATCAGTTCGTCGACCGACGGCTCATTGGCCAGCGCGCGCCGGATGGCGAGCTTGGTGGCTTCGTAGTTGGTGCGGTACATGTCTTTTTTGTCGAGGTTCTGGTCCTTGGCGCAGCGCGGATCGATCCACACCAGGCTGATGATGCACAGCGTGTCGGCAAGGCCCCTGGGAATGATGCCATCGATCAGGCAGTCGACCACGGCGTCGGCGGTTGCGCTTTGCACCACGCCGCCAAACAGGTCGATGTTGGCCGAATCCTTCAGCGTGACCTTGGGCACCATGATGGTTGCGGGCCGCACGAGCTGGTTGCAGGCGCGAATCGCGAACATCGCGGTGTGGCCCTTGCTCTGCGCCATCATGCCCGCGAAGGCATGGCCCACCGGGCCGTCGGTCGCGCCAATCAGGATCTCGGGCATGGCGTCGGTGAACTGCCCTTCCCTGGCAAGAACGGTGGCTTCGCCGGCATGAAAAATATAAGGGTGTGTCATATGGATGGAGGACTCAGGGGAAGGGTTCTTGAAGAAACTTGAAGAGGCGGATCACAGGCAGACGATGAGCTCGCCCTTGCCGTCTGCCGAAAGGTCGCCCAGGTGCCGCTCGATACGCCGCGTTGGCAAGCCGCTGAAGAGCCCGCCGTGCTGCGCAAGGTCGCGTGCCAGCAGCGCCCAGAAGACCGGCGTTGCAGCGCGGTTGGGCACGAAGGTGGGCGCCGTTCGCGTGCCTTCGGGCAGGACGGCCCCCGCCTCGGCAAAAACGATGCTGCCGCGCCGCATGCCATAGCCCGCATGCGCACCGACACTGCCGCCCACGGCAATCGTGCCGGCCACCATGCGCGAGCCCAGAAAGGCGCCCACCCCGCCATGAACCAGCGCAGTGCCGCGGCGCATGCGGTCGCCAAAGCGCTCGCCCGCGTTGCCATGAACCACCAGGGTGCCGCCGCGCATGCCGTCCATGCTGCCGGGCAAGGTGCTCGCGGCAAAGTCGCCCACGTCGCCCTTCACGTCGATGCTGCCTCCCGCCATTTCGCAGGCGGCCAACAGGCCGGCGCGGCCTTCGACGCGTAGCTCACCGCCGCGCATGCAGCCGCCTGCATAGTGGCCGGCATGCCCGTCGACGCCGATGCGGCCGGCATCCATCTGCCATCCGATGCGATCGAAGCGGCCCAGGTCGCCTTCGAAGCGAAGCGTGCCCTCCTCCTTGCCTGGCGCAACATCGAAAAGCTCTGCCAGCGCGATCATCTCGTTGCCATGGCCTACGCGCAGTTGTTCGACTTGGGCGGCCGATAGCTGTGCCAACGCTTGCGGGGTGACGCCGCGCAGATCCACCCGCAATGCGGGCACTTGCCGCAGCCTTAAATTCCAGCCGCTCATGCCGCATCTCCCACGCCGAGCAGCTTGTGCAGATGAAAGTGAAACGGGCCCAGCTTGCCGCCGTAGTTGCCCGCCGAAATTCGCAGCAGGCCACCGGCAGGGCCAACGCCGATGGCGGCCTCCATGCCCACGCGCATGGCTGCTGCCACGTCGGCCTCGGTCAGGCCGTCGATCACGATCTCCATCACGCAGCCGATCTCCGGCGTAGACGCGGCCCCATTGCCTGCGAGTTCGCTGTGAGGCACCAGCCCGACAAGGCTGGGGCAGAAGGCATCGTTGGTCGATGCGTTCAGGTTTGCGTAGCGGCTGCCAACCTTGGAGCCCGAGCGCACCACGCCGCCCGGAAACGGCATGACCACGTTCGGCAGCCGCTTCATCGCAGCCACAGCGGCCTCGGCTGCCGCCAGCGCCCCATCGGTATCGCGCGCAAGCAGCAGCAGGTTGCCGCCGCCCACGGCCTTGACCACGGGGGTGTCTTCCTGCGCCACGAACTCGCCGTCCATCACGGGCACGCGCCAGTAGCGCACACCGTCGATCACTTTCGAAATCTGCCAGCCGTCGCCGAAGAAGCGCAGGTTCTTGCCGAGCGCCGCCACGTCGCCGCCGGCCGTGCGCGGCAGGCCGGCAAACACCGCCGTGGTCGGACAGGTCAGCACGCACTGGCCGACACGGCGCTCCAGCTGCTTGCCAAGCTCCTTGCCCGACATGGAGAAGATCAGCACGTTGACCCCCGGCCGGCCGTCGGGTGTTTCGTGCGGGCCAAGCTCGCGCTCGATGCCGGCCTCGCAGCCGCACGCGATGACAGAGGTGGCAAAGCCCGTGGCCGATACCGCCGCATGGTGCGCCCACTCGAGCGTGTGTGCCGTGATGACGATGCGCGTCGCCTTCATCGGAAAAGCCTCTGCGAAGGTCTGGTCGATGACGACGCCGTTGCGCTGCACGGATGAAGAGCCGGTCATGCCGCGCACGCCTTCTTCATGACGATGCCTCCTGGAAGCACTCCGCAGGCAGCAGGCGCCCACCGTTGCAGCAGCGGCAAAGCTCGTCGTGGCCGATGGCAATGTGGTCGAAGTTGACCGAGCCGTGCGCCGCCAGATGCCGGCGCAGCCGCTGCTCGATGCCGCGGTCGTACTCAGGCGCCACGAAGTGCGTGCCGCCTGTGGGCACTGCGGTAATGCGCCCGGCGCGCGAGACCAGCACGCCGTCCTTGAACACGTATTCGGGCGTCGCGAACATGGCCTCGCGGTTTTCGTTCTCGCGGTACACCGCAATGTCGGCTGCGGCGCCCGCGCCCAGGTGGCCGCGGTCGCGCAGGCCGAGCAGTCGCGCCGGGCCGGCGCGGGTCATGATGGCAATTTCGTAGAGCGACAGCTCGCGCGTGATCGAACGCAGCGCGGCCTGCGCCGCCACCTCCGGGTGCAGCTTGGCCAATTGCTCTTCGCGAAAGCTGCGGTCCATCAGCAGGCGAATCAGGTGCGGATAGCTGGTAAACGGCCCGCCGTTGGGATGGTCGGTGGTCAGCACCACGCGCCACGGGTCGTCGACCAGCAAGAAAATCTCGAGCCCGATGACCCACTGCAGCGCGTTCACATAGCTCTGCTCGCGGTAGCGGAATGGCACCACGCCGCAGCCGGCTTCGCATTCGATGTCGGCGCCAATCCACTTGCGCGGATCGGCCAGGCTCGATTGCGCATGCTGGCGCATGGTGTCGCCCGAGGCCGTCACGGTCTGGCCGAACATGATCTGGCCGACGTCGATGCTCACGTTCTTGTTGGCGTTCACCACCTCGGCAAGCTGCAGCGCGGCCGATGAAAACTTCTTCGGCCCCTCTGTGCCGTAGGCGTGGAACTGGATGTGCGTCAGGTGCCCGGGCAAGCCGTCCAAAGCAGCAATGGTGTCGAGCGTCGACTGGATGTTGCCCGCCACCCCCAGGTTGCTGCCGTGAATGTGCAGCGGATGCGGCACGCCAAGCTCGCGCAGCGCGCGTGCCAGCGTGTGCACCACCTGCCGCGGGGTCACCTGCCAGTGCACATGGTTTTCGTCCACATCGAGCTTGCGCTGGTTGAACTTGAAGGCCGAAATACCGCCGGGGTTCACTACCTTCACGCCCATGGCCTTGCTGGCGTTGATGGTCCAGCCGGCGTAGTCGCGAATGCGCTCGAAATCCCAGCGCTCGGCCAGCATGCGCAAGAAGAGTTCGTCGTTGCCGAGCATCACATACGCGCCATGGTCGAGGATGGGCGTGTCGCCCATTTCCATGTGCGTGTGGCGTGCGTTGCATGCCATCATGGCCGGCTCGAAGGCCGCCGTGTAGCCCATCTCCACATAGCGGTAGCCGGTGGCCAGCGTGCCGGGCGCGCAGCCGCCGCAAGACGCAAGCTCCAGCAGGTTGTCCGGCAACGCGAGCGGGTTGGCATTGTCGCGATGGTCTTCGGGCAACAGCATGCGCGCAAGGTTGACCTTGCCGCCGCCGATGTGGGTGTGCATGTCGATGCCGCCCGCCATCACGATGCAGCCGCTGATGTCCATGTCTTCGATGTGTTCGGTCGTGGCCTCGTGCGGCGCAAGGTCCACCATGCGGCCGTCGCGCACGTACAGGTCGCGCACCTGGTCGCAGCTGTTCGCGGGGTCGATCACGCGGCCGCCCCGCAGGCGCAGCGTCGTCATTGCGCCCGCTCCCGCTTCAGCGCCTTCACGGCCTGCGTCAGGCGCCGGACGACCTCGTCCACGCCCGGGAGGCCGTCTTCGTACAACGGCCGCAGCGGCAGCAGCACCGAGCCGTCGGTGCGAAACAGGTGGCCGCCGGTGCCGATGCCGGGAGTCGAAACGGGAATGAACACCTGTTTGCGCGCATTCGCCTCTTCACCCTGTGGCCGCATGGCAGGGTGCCCGAGCACGATGCGCGGCATCCCTGCCCCGGGCGGCGCGGGCTCGGGGCCATAGCTCGACACCCACAGCAGCATGTCGACAGCGTCGTCGGCCAGCAGGCGGCTGGCATCGAAGCACAGCGGCTCATGCTCCAGGCCCGCGGGCCCCGCGCGCGAGCGCAGCGGCAGGCCGGAAAGCCACGCAAACACCTGGTTGACGGTGGCGGCGCCGTCACCGCCGCCAAGCGACAGCGACGCCGCGCGCGTGGTGCGGTTGAGCGTGGCGACGATGCGCTGGATGGCCTCGACAATCAACGCACCCTGCGCCGGCAGGCGGCCGGGCTCGTACACCAGCACCGAGTACCGCGACGCCTGCAAGCGGGCCGACAAGGCTGCCAACTCGGCCGGCACACGCGCGTCACCTGCCGAGACGCGGCCCGCCACCAAGGCTGCGAGCAGGCCTGCTGTGTCGAACATATCGCCTGACGCAGGCAGCATTTCGGTGAGCAGGTCGTCCCTCTCGCCCACGCCGCATCGGCGAAAGAATTCGGGATACCGGGCCGTGGGGTCGCCGGTCATGCAGACGATCAGCTCGGCCCGCGTTCTCACTTCCGCCAGCGTGGTGGTAAAGCCGCCGCGGTCTTGCAGCGCGCGCAGCCCATGCATCATGGCCTGCCCCTGCGCCGGGTCGCAGATGGCGCCGGTTTCGCAGGCCAATGCATACAGCGCGCGGGCGCCTGCCACTTCGGTTCCAAGGCCGCCGAACAGGGGTTGATGGCTGGCCGCGAGCAGCGAGGCAGCCGCGGCAATGGCGGTGTCGAGGTCGCAGTCGCGCCCATCGACCTGTGGCTGCAAAGCGACGGGCGCGCCGTCGAACGCAGCCAGCGCGGCGTTCGCCCGCGGGCAATCGCTGCCGACGAGCTTCAGCGGCGTACCGGGCGGGCCGACGTCGACGCTGAAGGTATCGCACAAAAGGGGGCAGAACGGGCAAGTCCACGGTGGACGGCCGGGCTGCGCGGCGGCGGGGTCGAGTTCGCTCATGGGCTGGCAACTACGCAAGCCATGTGCCATTCAGCGCCGGGGCGGGCGCGCTTGGCGCTGCCTTGGCGGGCCGGCTATTCCAACTGCCTCATGACACACGGGTTTGAGACACAGTGTTGCGCTTTTGGCGGTCAATGCGTGCCGGCAGAGGCCATCGGCAGTACATGCAAGCGCCTGCCCATATGGCACGGTTCGTGTGTGCGGCGGGTTGATGGCATGCCTCACCCACCCCCGTTGCGCCGGATCCGCCGGATCAGCGGCGCACGCGCGGCAACTGCAGGTCATGCAACGCGCTGGCGACCAGCCAGGCGTCGGCACCGGCGGCACTGGCAAGCGCCAGGTCTTCGGGGCTGCGGATTCCGCCGGCGCCAATGACCATGGCGGCGGGGGCGAGCCGCCGCACCTCTTGCAGGGTTTCCAGGTCGGGCCCCGCGCCGGAGCCGACTCGCTCGAGCGTCATCACGATCAGCCGGCGCGGCCACAGGTCGACTGCGTCCCAGCAGCCGGCATGGTCGAGCCGCTGGCCGTCGCGGCGGTCCAGCGACAGTGCGGCGCCCGGCGCACCCGCTCCGGCATTGCCGTCGGCGTTTTCGAAACAGCGCTCGAGGGCTTCGCGCGAACGCAGCGATTCGCTGCCGAACACAAGCACGATGCGCGAGGCAAAGGCCCCCAGTTGCTTCTGCAGCGCCTCGCCGGCCGCGGCATCTGCCAGGCCCGCGTCGAGCCAGAGTTCGATGTGCGGCAGCGCCTCCAGCATGTCGGCAAGTACGGCAATCTGCACCGCGCCGCCCTGCAGTGCATCGAGGTCGGCCACGTACAACTGCCGCGCCGCGCAGTGGTCGCAAAGGATGCGGGCCACCGTCACCGGGTCGCTGCTGGCGCACAGCGCCGAGACGATCGGCCGGTACGACTTGCGGTCGCCGCGCACCGCCCTCACCACCTGGCCCTGCAGCAGGTCGACAACGGGAATCAGGTTCAGTTCGGAAGTCATTGGCAAGCGATGGGGAACGTACCCGGAAAGTGGATGATGAAATGACGACACGCGTATTTGTCTACGAGTATCTCAGCGGCGGCGGCTGGAGCGACTACGGCGACGACGCCGCCGCCGATGAGTTGCTGCCGCTCGGTCTTTCGATGCGCGACGCCATGGTGGCCGACCTGATGCGCGTGGCCGATTGTTCGGTCTCGGCGGCAGCCTGCGAACCGGGGAACACCCTGCCCGCCGGCGCCATGCCGCTGCGGCCGCTTGCCAATGAATCGGCTTTCGACTTTGTGGCGCGTCAAAGCGTGTTGCACGACGTGGTGTGGCTGGTCGCGCCCGAGACGGACGGGCTGCTGGCGAGCTTTCAGCGCACAGTGGGCAATGCACGATGGCTGGGCTGCAGCGCAGGCGCCATCGAACTGACTGCAGGCAAGAAGGCCACGCTCGCGCACCTTGCTGCACACGGCGTGCCAACACCGCTGGCGTTTGCCCATGCACCTGAAATAGAACGCTGGGTGGTCAAGCCCGACGATGGCGCCGGCGGCGTGGCCACCCACGTGCACACCCGCCATGCGAACGCGCTCGAAGACCAGGCCCGGCGCACGCACGCCGGCGCAACCCTGACGCTGGAGCCCTGGATAGAGGGCGAAGCCCTGAGCCTCTCGCTGCTTTGCACGGAGCAAAATGCCGAAATGCTGAGCATCAACCGCCAGTGCATTTCAATCGATGCACACGGAAGCCTGTCATTCGACGGCGTGAGCGTCGATGCGCTCGGCCGGAGCGACCCGCGCTGGCAGCCGCTGGCCGCACTGGCCATGCAGGTGGCGCGCGCCATTCCCGGGCTGCGCGGGTTCGCGGGCATCGACCTGGTGTGGCACCCGCGGCACGGGGCGGTGGTGATCGAGGTGAACCCGCGGGTCACCTGCGCCTATGTCGGGCTCTCGGCCGCACTGGGCCGCAACCTTGCGGCCGAACTGTTGGCAGGCCGCTTCCGCGGCGAAGCCCAGCAACGGGAACTTGCACGTGCCGTCGCCTGAACGAATCACCATCGGGTGGGACATAGGCGGTGCGCACGTGAAGGCGTGCCTGCTGCAAGGCGGCGAGGTGGTCGACGTGGCGCAATGGGGTTGCCCGCTCTGGCAAGGCCTGGACCACCTGGCGCGTGCGCTGCAGGCCGCCCGGGCGCGCTGGCCGGCGCTGGACGCGGCACGGCATGCCGTGACCATGACGGGCGAAATGGTCGACCTGTTCCCCTACCGCGAATCCGGCGTACGAGGCATTGCGGCTGCGCTGGCGGCAGCGCTTCCTTCAGGGCCCGGCGCCTTGCATTTCTTTGCCGGAGACGCCGGCTGGTGCACCCCCGCGCAAGTCACACGGCATTGGGAGCACATTGCCTCGGCCAACTGGCTTGCCACCGCGCGGCATGCGGCGCTGGTGTTTTCGCAGGGCGTGCTGGTCGACATCGGCAGCACCACCACCGATCTGATCGCCTTCGGCAACCAGCGCGTGCTCTCCACCAGCCGCACCGATGCCGAGCGCCTGGTGAGCGGCGAACTTGCCTACCACGGCGTGGTGCGCACGCCGGTGTGCGCGCTGACGCAGCGCATCGAATGGCGCGGGCGCGCAAGCCACGTGATGAACGAATTCTTTGCCACCACCGCCGACGTCTACCGCCTGTGCGGTGAGCTGGATGCGGCGCACGACCTGTACCCGAGTGCCGACAACGCAGCCAAGAGCCTGCCCGCCACGCGCCAGCGCCTTGCGCGCATGGTGGGCCTGGACGAGCGCGATGCCTCCGCCGATGAATGGCTCGCACTGGCGCGCGCCTGGCGCGCGGCGCAGGTCGAGGCCATCGGTTCGCAGCTGCGCCGCGTATTGGCTGCGCATTCGCTCTCGCGCGAAGCCGTGATCGTGAGCGCAGGCTGCGGTGCGTTCCTGGTGCCAGACCTTGCGGCAGCAGCGGCAACATCCGCATCCGCGCCGCACCGCTTTGCTTCTTACGGCGGCGACGTGGCCAACGTGTCGCGCAGTGCCGCCGAGGGCACCGGCGCATGGGCTCAGGTGTGCGCACCCAGTGTTGCAGTGGCGGCACTGTTCGAAAGGGAGCACGACTGATGTGGGTCGTCAAGATCGGCGGCAGCCTTTGCTCCGACCCGGTGCTGCCGCAGTGGCTCGATCTGCTCACGCAGATCGGCGGCGGACGGGTGACCGTGGTCTGCGGCGGCGGCACCTTTGCCGATGAAGTGCGGCGCGTGCAGGCGCATTGGCAGTTCAACGACCTGGCCGCCCACAACATGGCGGTGCTGGCCATGGCGCAGACGGCGTATCAGCTGCACGCGCTGAACCCGGCGCTGCAACTCGCTACACGCAAGACCGAAATCCCCGAACTGCTCAGGCGCGGAAAAACGGCACTGTGGTTGCCGCTTGAACTGCGGCGCGACAAGCCCGACTCGCGCACCGGCTGGGAGGCCACTTCGGACACCATTGCGCTCGACCTCGCAAAGCACTTGAATGCCGAGCAGCTGGTGTTGATCAAGTCTTGCGCCATCGATCCGCAGATGACGCTGGACGAGCTGGGCGAGGCGGGCGTGGTCGACCAGCAGTTTGCCGACCGGTCCGGAGACGCCGCGTTTCCGATCACGCTCCTTCACAAGAACCAGCTGGAGACCATGCGGGCGCTGCTGCTGGGCGAAGCCACGTTCGTTCCGCGCTGAAGCTGCAGGCGGGCAAGGCCGGCCAGGTTGAACGCTCAGGCCGCTGCGGCCTCCGCAGCCTCTGCATGCAGCGACGCAGCCAGCGCTGCAAGCCGCTCCGGGCACAGTGCGGCCTTTCGGTCGGCAACGCAAACAGCACTTCGAAATCCCGCGAAATCGGGCGCCAGCGATTGCAGCAAAGGAACATGCGCCATGCGCAGTGCGCCCGCCAGGCCGACGAGCCGGCCCGAGGCGCGCACCTGGGCAACAAAAGCGCGCAGGTCTGCCGTCGGCACCGCATCGAACAGGCTGCCGGTCAGCTTGTCGGCTGTATCTGCCATGAGCGCCGGAAAACCCAACCTGCAGGCATGCGCGACCAACGCGGCGTCAAGGCCGTGGTCGGCAATGAAGACCGGCACCACGGCCCACTCGCAGGCAGAGAGCGCATCGAGCACCGCAAGCGCCTCGGGGCCGCGCTCTATGCCGACCTTTACATAGTCGACACCGCAAGCGCCCACCGCTTCGACCTGCGCCAGGATGCCCTCCAGCGCATGCATGGGCAGGTCGCCAATCGTCGCGCTCACGGGCAAGCCGATGCCGTGCGCACGCAGCGCATGCACGACGGCGCCGATGGTTGCAACGGGCAAGCCGCCGAGCGCGCCGTCGTTCGGCTCCTTCAGGTCGATGAAGTCCGCTCCGCCCCGCGCGGCGGTCAAGGCTTCATCCACGCTGCGGACGCTCACCAGCATGCGGGTCACGATGCGCGCTCCGGCGTGCCGTTGCGGTGCCGCGCGACGGCGGCGCGCAGCCACTGCCAGGCCTCGTGTTCTTCAGGGCCGGCGGTCTTGTCGATTGCAATCTGCAGGTAGTTCATTTCGGTTTCCACTTTCTCCGGGGGCAGCATGTGCAGGCGGCTGACCAGCACGGCGCCTTCGATCACCGCGGCCTGCGCGCGATTGAAGCCGACAAAAGGCGCATGGGTGGCCTCGTGCACGGCCACCATGCGCAGCACGGGCCGCTGCACGTCGTCGCGTTGCTCGGCCAGTTCAAGCTCTACGTGCCGCAGCGCCGCGGCCAGCCGCACGCCTTCGATGCGCTCGGCCGGCAGCATGGGCCAAACCTTGCGGCCGGTGACGCAGCCTGCAAACACGCGCGTGTCGCACACGATGTTGAGCACCGCATGGCCGGTGGACACGATGTTGTCGTGCGTGGTCGATGGCTTGAACGGCATCAGCAGGATGCCGTCTTCGCGGTAGCGGATGCCCATTGGCGCCACATGCGGCTTGCCGCCGGGCGCAACGGTGGTAACCACGGCTTCGAAGATCTGGTCGTTCATGTGGGTGACGGCGCGGCGGCCGTGCTTACGGCACCGGGCTCTTGCGCGTTGTTCCTCGATGCCTTCATGGTGGTACCCGGCGCGCACCAGCGGGCAAGGTCTTCGGTGGGCCGCGGCGCGGCGCAACCCCAGTCGAGCGGCTGGTCTTGCACATAGCGCTTGCCGAGCTGCCATGCGATCTCGGCGCGCGCGAGCTCCACGCCCATGTAGAAGGCATGATCGGCGTCGTCCTGCAGCTTGAGTTGCGGCCAGAGCTCGAAGGCGCCCTGCCCCAGCCGCAAGCCGTCGCGGTTGTACACGTGCAGGCCCAGCGGCGAAATCTGCACGCGAAAGTTGGGGTCGCGCACCTGCGAGGCGATCTCGCCGATTTCTTCGGGCGTATCGGGGAACGGATGCTTGGCATGCACCGTCATCAATGCATCGCTCATGCCCTTGGGCAGCGTGGCGTTGCGCGCCGCGGCGTGCATGATGCGGCGCGCCCAGTCGGCCTCGCTGACCGCGCGGCGCGCATGCTGGCTCACCTGCGTGGTCAGCACCGCCGCCACGTCCAGCTCGGCGGCAATGCCGAACAGCACCGCGTTGATGCCGCTGGTGTCGGCCTCGGTGAGCTCGGTAACGTTGCCCACGCCAAGCATGATCGGCACATCCGGAAAGCGCTCGCGCAGCCGGTGGTAGCGCACGATGGATGCTGTCAGGCCGAAGGGTATGGGGTCGAGAATCGAATCGGCGAGAAATGCCCGGCCACGCTGCTGCATTTGCGCCACCGCTTCGTACAGCGATTGTTCGTCAGCCGGCACGCGCGGTATCAGCACCGGGGTTGCAGCCACTTCGTCGGCAATCCACAGCGTGTCGAGCGTCAGGCTCAGCAGATAGTCGGCACCCGCCTTGCCGCCCAGCAGCAGCTCTTTAGGGTCGCTCGAATCGACGCTCACCTGAAAGCCCGCGGCCTTCAGCGCCTGCACGCTTTCAGCCAGGTGGTCGAAGCGCGTCTCGGGCAGGCAGCCCAGGTCGATCACGTTGGCACCGTCGGCCGCAAGCTGCCGGGCCCGGTCGACGATCTGCGCCACCGTGAGCCGCGGCGCATCGACGATCTCGGCAAAGATCGCGACCTCGTATTCGGTCAGGTCGACGGCGCGCGCACTGCGGTTGAAATGGCGCGGCAAGTCCTTCAGCTCTTGCGGCCCGCGCTCCACCGGCACGCCGAAGTATTGGCTCAGGGCCTCGACGTCGCCGCGGCAGCGGCCCGGCACCATGATGCGGTCGGCGCGGCGCGCGGCGGCGCCCTCGCCTTCCGCCTCGGTCACCACCGGTGCCGCAACACGGCGGCGGATCATGTCGGCCGTCATCAGCGCCGCAACCTGCAACCCGATCTCCCGCACTTCCCATGTGAACGGTGCCGCCTCTATGCCGGCCAGCACCCGCGTGAGGCTGGCTTGGGCGAGGCGCCCGGTCAGGAAGACGATGTGTTCCATGCGAGAGAGAGTTCCTTCATGCGTGCATCGAGCACGGCTTCAAGTTCGGCCGGCGACGAGACCACCTGGCAAAAATCGATGCCGCGCAGCCGCTCCACGTTGTCCAGTTCGATGCGCCTTGGACGCAGCGTGACCCAGTCATGCGGAGACTTGGTCACCACCACCGGTTCTGTGTCGCATGCAAACACGATGCCAGGAATGCCGAGCTTGCCGGCCTGGGCAAACATGTTGGTCGGCAGCGAGTCGCTGATGCCGAATGCGCACTTGGCCACCGTGTTGCTGGTGGCTGGCGCCACCACCACGGTGTGATAGATGTCGTCGTAGAGCATGCCCACGGGCACGCCGCTGGCCGTCTTGTCGCGGAACACCCGAAAGCGCGACTTCAGCGCCTCGATGTGCAGCTTGTAGATGGGCAGCACTTCTTCTGCCGCGGCGGAAAGAAACAGGTCTACCGAAGGCAACCGCTCTGCAAGCGCCAGCGATTCCTCGAGAAAGTGGCCCGAGCCGGTAATGCACCAGGCCAGCCGCGAGCGCGGCGGCGAGGCGGGCAACGGCAGCTCGTCGTCGTCCGTTGCAAGGCTGGCGCCGCGCGGATCGATGCTGCCCCTACCCTGTTCCCCTCCGTTCATCATGTGTGGCAAGCCCGCGGGCTCAATCGGGTGGAGAGATCTCGATGTGAAGCTTGTGGAGTTTTCGGTACAAGGTGTTGCGGCTGACATCGAGCGCCTTGGCCACGTTGCTCACGTTCCAGCGATGCTGCTCGAGCATTTGCAGCAGCACTTGCCGCTCGTTGGCCTGGATCGGATTCAGTTTGACGGCCGGGGCTGCATCGCAAGCCGCCGCTTCGCCTTGTGCCTCTGCCGGCTCGGCAGCCGCGGGCAATGCGTAGACCGAAGCGGACGAAGGCACTGGCCTTGCAGCCAGCGAAGGCAGGTGCTCGCGCGTGATGGTCTTGCCGTCGGCGAGTGCGGCCGCGCTGCGCAGCACGTGGCGCAACTGGCGCAGGTTGCCGGGCCACGGATACGCCATGAGCGCGCGCTCGGCGTCTTCGCCAAGCCTGCAATCGCTGCCGCCCTCGTCCTTCAGCACGTCGTGGATCAGCTCGCGCTTGTCGGTGCGGTCGCGCAGCGCAGGCAGGTCGAGCTCGATGCCCGCGAGCCGGTAATACAGGTCTTCGCGAAAGCGCCCTTCTCGCACCAGGCTTGGCAAGTGCTGGTGGCTTGCGCTCACGAGCTGAAAGTCGACCGGATGCGTTTCTTCAGTGCCCAGCGGCGTTACCTGCCGCTCGTCGAGCACGCGCAGCAGGCGGGCCTGCAACTCCAGCGGCATGTCGGCAATTTCGTCGAGAAACAGCGTGCCGCCGTCGGCTTGCAGAATCTTGCCGCGCCGGCCGCTGCGCTGCGCACCGGTGAAGGCGCCGGCCTTGTAGCCGAAGAGCTCCGATTCGATCAGCGTCTCGGGCAGGCTTGCGCAGTTGACGGCGACGAAAGCACCATCGGCATGCGGGCTGGTCTCGTGGATGGCGCGCGCAAAAACCTCTTTGCCCGAGCCCGTTTCGCCGCACAGCAGCACAGGCGTGCGGCGTGCGACCACGCGCCGCGCGGTGTCCAGGTGGGCAACGAGCCGCGCATCCTTGAAGGTGCGAATGCCCGGGGTGCGTGGTGCAACGGTTCGCAAAGGCGCACGAAAGGCCTCGGCACCCGCTTCGATAGCCATGGGCGCGGCTATTGCACCGGCTGCACGCGCGCGCGCCGGTGTGGCCGCGTCGGATGCCGGTCGCCGCGCCACCGCAAAGAAGCGCAGCGCCGCGTTGGCCCTGTACGCCACCACCGGATGGAATGAAGAAGAAAGACTGCGCTGCACGATGTCTTCGAGCGAGGTCTGGAACAGGTCGTCGATGCGCTGCGTGCGGATCTCGTCCATCGTCTGCACGCCAAGCTGAAAGAGCGCGCTGCGGTTGGCCGCAAGAATGCGCCCGTCGTCGCCAACTGCGAGCTTGCCCTCATGCAGCGTGTAGACGAACTCCGGCCGGCTGTGGAAGTGCAGCGGGTGCGCATTGGAGAAGCGCTTGTCGATGAGCCGGTTCTCGATCATGCGTGCGGTCATGCCAAGCAGCACGAGCACGTGCTGCTGCATGAGGCTGGAGCGGCTGGTCACGTCGAGCACGGCAATGATCTCGCCGGACGGATCGAACACCGGCACCGCCGAACACGTGAGCTGGGTGAACTGGCTGAAGAAATGTTCTTCGCGCCGCACGGAGATAGGGTGCGCGGCCGCAAGGCAGGTGCCCATGCCGTTGGTACCGGCTTCGGCCTCGCCCCACATGCCGCCTGCGCGCAGCCCCATGGGCTCGGCCTCGGCGGCAAACTCGGGCGACGACACCATGTGCACGATGACGCCGTCGGTATCGGTCAGCACCACGGCAGACTCCGCATCTGCCAACTGCTGGTAGAGCGTGGTCATCTCGTAGCGTGCGCATTCGATGACGTCTGCATGCTGGTTGCGCCTGCTCTGCAGGGCCGAAGACGCAATGACTACCGGTTCGCGCGGACGGCCCGGATCGAGCTGGTACTGGTTGAGGCAACGGCTCCAGGAGCGGGTGACCAGGTCGTTGCCCTCTTCGTGAAAGCCCCGCCTGACCACGTCGAGCACTCGGTCGGCGTGCCTGTCGCCCTGTCGCAGCGTCAATGTCATTGGATGTCTCCAGCGCGTTCCATCGTGTCTCCTTGGTCGGTCCATTGTTGTACTTGCCGACTTGCCGCACACCGGGTGAAACACCAAGCAGTGAAAGGTACGCCGGAGTGGATCCGCTCTCTGGCCTGCATTTTGCGTTGATGAATCCTGCACGGGGGCATCGGCCCGCCTGCAGACACACTTTCAAACACATTCGAATCCACCGGAGACATCGCTTGATCACCAGCCTGAGCCCTTCCGACACCCCCGCACCTGCGGGTGCAGCGCCCATGGACCTGATCTTCATCGAGGGCTTTCACGGCAATACGGTCATCGGCATTCATGAATCGGAGCTGCATCATGCGCAGCCGCTGGTGATAGACGTGCACGCCGGCCTGCTCCGCGCACGCGCCTGCGACACAGACCGCATTGGCGACACCATCGACTACGGCGTGGTCCGCGAGCGGCTGCTGCGCCTGATGGCGGAACACCGCCTGCAGCTGCTGGAGGCCTTTGCAGAGGCCATCGCCGACATACTCATCGACGAGTTCAATGCCAGCTGGGTGCGGGTCAAGGTTGTGAAGCCGCGCAAGTTCGACGATGTCCAGGCGGTGGGCGTGCAGATCGAACGCCATGCCGCAACACACCGCGCCTTCAAGCCGACCCACAGTGCAACAGTGTTGAAGTTTCTTGCCAGCGGCATGGTGCCTGCCAAACGTTGAGCCGGACCGGCCCGGGCCGGGCAACAAAAACGAAGCCGACCCGGTTCACGCGTCGGCTTCTTTCTTTCAGGTCTTCAAAGGTGCGCGGCGAACGGGTGCGCCGTGGTGCCCTTCTTGTCGACCACTTCGGCCGCTGTCGGCGAGCCTGCCACAGCGCGTTGAATGGCTTCGCGCGTAGCCTGATAGTTGTAGTCCTGGATCTTCTTGTCGTCGTCGGCAAGCCAGTGGATGAACACACCGACGCAGATGAACAGGTTGTCCGCCTCGGCCATGGGAATGGTGCCGTCCTCGACGCTGTCGGCCACCGCCAGGGCCACCGCGCGCTGCGCCGGACCGAACATCTGCACCGCCTGTTTGGCGCCCTTGATGGTCACTTTGTTGAACATCACGGTGGCCGGCTTGGTCAGCAGGTTGGGCGCCACCACTGCGAGCAGCGAGGTGAAGCCGTCCTTGTTGTTCGTCAACGCGTTGGCGAAGGCGGTCTCGGCGGCGCTTCCGCGCGGTCCGATGATCAGGTCGATATGGGCTACTTCGTTGCCGTCGCCGACGAGCGATTCGCCCACCATCAGTCGATCTATTTTTGCCATGGTTTCGGGTCTCCTCTTAGAGGTCCAAGGTGGTTAGGGTCATTACGACACCGGTCAGAACGACCAGCGCAATGCCATGGTTATCACGATCCGTGCCATCCACCCGATGGGCTGCGGGCGGGCGCCGCGCACGACCGGATCCAGCCCGATAGCAGCAGCGCCGCCACGGTGAAATCGGCGCTGGTCCCCGGGTTGACGCCCGCAGCCTTGAGCGAAACGTCCCACGCTGCAAACTCCGGGTCTGCATCGAGCGCTGCCCCTTCGCCGGCACGCTCGCGCCAGGCCTGCGCCGCCGCCATGACAGTCTGTGCCACGCGCCAGCCGTGTTTTCGAACAATGTGTGAATCGGGAAATGCGCCCAGGCAGGCCAGGTAGAGCCGTTGGACAGAAGCCACAGTGGCTGGGTCCGGGGGCGCTTCGACATCGGCCGGCGGGTTGCCCGGACCGGCCTGGTACACCGGCACCTGGAACGCCAGCGCGAACAGGTCCGCGAAGCCGTCGCGGTACTGGCGCGCGATCAGGTCGCGGTCGGCCGCAAGTGCCATGGCTGCGCGCAAGTCCACTGTGGGAGCGTCGTGCACGTCTTCTTCCGGCGCGCTTCCCAGGCCGCCCGGGTGGGCGCGCGCGATGGCCCGGTAGGCCGCGCGGGCATCGTCGATGTCGAGGGTGGCCAGCACCGACTCCACGGCGGCTCGCAGCGCAGCCGGCGTTGCCGCGGCGGGGTTCTGCTCCACAGCCAGCGCAACGGGTGCGCACAGCAACAGAATGCCGAGGTTGGTGTTGCTCCCCGCCACCGCCCAAGTGGCCTCTACAGCGGATTCGATGCGTTCGCCTACACGCAGCCCAGGCGCGAACAGCGGGCCCGCCGCAGCTTTGGCACTATCGATGAACATCGAGGCCTGCATGCGGTGGCCCGGCGAATCACGGCTGACGTTGCCCGGTTTGCGCACTGCAACATCGAGCCAGCAGGCGCGCAGAAAGCAGGTGCGCGCGCGTTCGATGGCCGCCTGCCGGGCGTTCATCAGGCGCGGCGCTCCGGGGGCAGGCTATCTTGCGCGCGGCTGCGGGTCTGCGCCATCTTGCGATCGAGCAGGTCGTCGACGATGGCGCGGGCGATGTTGAACCCGGTGACCCGCTGCAGCCCCTGCCAGGCGGCCACGCCGTTCACCTCCAGCACCTGGATCTTCGGCCCGCTGGCGGCGGCGATGAGGTCTACGCCCGCATAGTCCATGTCGAGCGCATACGCCGCGCCTTCGGCCATTTGGGCAAGTGCGGGCTCCAGGTCAGCCGGCTCGCAGCGTGCGCCTTGGGCCACGTTGTGAACCCAGTGCGTGCTGACGCGCCGCATCGCGGTGACGGCGCGCCCGCCCACAACGAGCACGCGCCAGTCGAAGCCGGGCGAGCCCAGCGGCGGAACGAAGCGCTGCAGATACGCGAGGCCCGCATAACGCTTGTCGATGTCGGGCATGGGGTGGTGCACGCCGTCTACCTCGCCCACAAGCTGCAGGTCTTTGCCCTGGGAACCGAACAAGGGCTTGAGCACAAGCGCGTGTCCCGCGGCCGTTTCGCGCATGGCAATGCGCCTTGCCTGCGCGGCGGATTCTGTGGCCCATGTGGCTGGCGCGGGAATACGCGCGGCATGCAGCAGCAGGCTGGTCATCGACTTGTCGACCGAACGCTCGATGGCACGCGCATCGTTGTAGACCGGCACGCCCAGCTCGCGCAGCGCATGCAGCACGCCCAGGCGCTTGGTCACCTGCTCGAAGCTCCCGCCGGCAATGCCCCGCACCAGCACAGCGTCTGGCAGCTCGCGGCCATAGCCGGGAACGACAAGGCCGTGCCAGGCGGCGGTGGTGTCGATGCTGCAGTCGGCAAGATCGACGCAGCGGCCGACCGCACCGCGTGCGCGCAAGGCGGCTTGCAGCTGGCGGGTGTGCCAGCCGATCTCGTCCGTCATGATGGCAATGCGCGTGGTCATCGGGCCACCCTCATGCTTCCTGCAGCCACAGGCGCTGCAGCAGTGCCATATCGGGTGCACCGCCGTGCCATGTGTTGCCGCTGTCGATGTTGCTCACCCACACTTCGGCGGGTGCGAACAACGCGCCGTCGATCTTGTAGAAGTCGTACTCGACCTCCTTGAAGATGTGTGCGAACGAACGGCCGTGGTCGCGCGAGTTGCGAGAAGGCAATGCGCGGGCCAACTCGCGTGCAGCCTGGTCCTCGCCACGAACCGTGAGGTGCACGCGGCCGCCGTAAAGAATGGAATCGTTGGTGCGCCCCATCGCCTCGACGCCATCGGCAGTGGGCGAAGGCAGCGGCGCGGTGCCCGCCCCATCGACGATGTTGGCAAGCGCAAAACCCAGTTCGTGCGACTTGTGCAATGCCACCTCGAGTACCCGCGCTACCACCTGCGTGGTGCCTGCAAGGCTCGTGGTGGGCGTGAGAATCAACGTGAGTGCTTCCGCAGCCAGGTTGCAATCACGCAGCAGTTTGTCGATGACGATTCTCGGCGGCGGGCGGTCGACCTCGAGCACCAGCACGCCGCAGTTGGCGTGGTCGCGGTAGTTCAGTTCGGCAAAGAGTTTTTCTTTTACCGCGAGCGCGCGTGCCGGGCCGGAGCCGAGCGAAAAGAACTTCTTGCCGCCGGTTTCTTCCTTGGTTGCCGAAAGGCTCCATCCGGCGTACTGGCTGCCGAGGCATGCCAGCACGGGCTGCGAGCTGCGCACGTCCAGCCATGTGGGCCAGCCTTCTGCGTGGCTGCCGCTGCGCAGGCCGACATGCCCGAGACCGCCCATGCAGATTTCACCGATGCGCAAGCCGGCCTCGACCGTGCCCGGCGCCGCAATGCCGGCATCGACGATGTGCACGCCGCTCTCGTCGCGGCGCACTTGCAGGCCGAGCGCATCGGCGTCGTGCAGCAGGCGTTCGACCATGGGCCGCGCCATCAGGTTGACGCTCAGGCCGCCCTCGGCGGCGCCCGGCGGTGGTGTGTTGCTCATGCCAATATCTCCAGTGATTGCAGCAAGCTCTCCCGGCCCTCGCCGAGGCGGGCGCGCACCTCGTTCGCGCCGGTGCCGCTCGCGGTAAGGGTGCACAAGGGGTCGTCGATATCGAAGCGCTGGCCGGCGGCGGGAATGTCGTGGATGCCCGGCCATTGCGCGAGCAGCCGCGCCGCGGCCGCGTCGAGTTGCATCGGCCGCCGGGCAAAGACAATCTCGATACCTTCCACGTGTTGCATTGGGGGGAGCACGGCAGGCAACTCACCATGGAGGCAGGCGCGCAGGTGTGCCTGCATCAAGCCAGCTGCGCCCTCCTGGCGGCGGTAAAGGCTCATGCTGGCTGGCGGACGCGGATTGACTTCGAGCACGCCGATGGCGTCGCCGTCGCGCATGAAGTCGAGGCTGCACAGGCCGCGCAATTCAAACTCCGCGGTCAACGCACGGGCGACCCCGGTCACGCGCATCGCAATGTTCTCGGGCACAGGCACCGGCCCGACAGCACCGCAGAACACGAAAGGCCGCGCGCCAAAACGCCGCACGGTCATTTCATTGAAGCCGAGCACCTGAACCTCATGTCCGTTGGCAATGAAGGTCGCGGACATCGGCACACCCGGCATCTCGCGCTGAAAATAGTGGTGCGAAGACAGCGGCTCTTCCACCGACCGGGGCGCGTGGCGAACATGCCATCCGCCGCAGCCGTGCGCGTCTTTTATCAACCACCCGGTCGGGTCATCGGGAGGCTCGAGCAGCACCTGCGGGTAAGCGATGACGCGCGCCGTGAGAAAGCCGAAGAACGCAGCCGGATCGCGCAGGCGGCGCACTGCCCCGGGCGCAGTGCCGATCAGCGGCAGCACGGCCGCACCCTGCTCCAGCAAGCCTGGCTCGCCTTCGAAACCACTGCCTGCAATCCAGCCCACCACGGGTTCGCCGCTCTCGCGTTCTGCGGCCAGCTTGCGCAACGCGGCCAACGTGCTTGCCGTGTCGATGCGCAAGGTGCCCGGCGTGCCGATTGGCAACCAGCGCGATGCAGCACGGCGCGTGTCGGCATCGCCGAACAGGTCAAGCGCGACCACGTTGAAGCCGTCGCTCGCGGCAGTCTCTGCCATGGCGCGTGCGGAGATGGCTGCGACGGCGATGGTCTGCATTTCGCGGCCGAGTTCGCTCGTCAAGACGACTTGCCGGCCTTCTCGGCCTTCTCGGCCTGCTCCACCAGGAACGCGCGGGCCACCGCAAACGCCTCGGCAAAGCTCAGCACCTGCGCTTTCTCGGCCTCGCACATCTGCACCAGCAGCCGATGCTGCGTCTGGTACTTGACGTTGCCCACGGCAAGCGCGCCGATGCCCACCGCTTGCGTGCCCGCCAGCGGCTTGGCGTCGTCCATCACACCGACACCGGCAATGCCTTCGGGAGGCACCGCGTTCACGTCGGCTGCAACCTTAAGCCGCGTTGCGGCAGCGAGCGCCTCGCTCGACACCACCTGCACCCCTGCGGCGGCGCAGGCCAGCAGAACATCGGCATCGGCGATGGAACGGCGCACGGCATCGGGGTCGCCTCCTGAAAGGCCGTGCAGCTTCACGCCGAAGCGGCTACCCGTTTCGTCCGCGGCTTCTTGCGCCGCGTCGATGCCGTTGCGGCTGGACAGGTACACATCGGCGCCGGCTTGCGCTGCAATGACGCCGGCCACGCGCCCCACCGGGCCCGTACCGCCGAGGATCACCACGCGCTGGCCTTCGAGGCCCTGGGCATGGTGGCGCTTCAACGCAGCCTCGACACACGCCACCATGGCCGCCGCGGTGGTGTAGGCGCCGCTCGGGTCGGCCATGAGCGAGACGACGAAGGGCTTGACCATCGAGGTTCTTGCGCGTTCGAGCATGTCGGCGGCCAACTGGGCGTCGCGCCCGCCAATGAAGATGCCTGTGCGCGCAACACCCTTGGGGCCACGCGAAAAAATGGTGTCCTGCGTCA
The DNA here is from genome assembly GCF_031456585.1 of Variovorax sp. 3319. Classification (NCBI taxonomy): domain Bacteria; kingdom Pseudomonadati; phylum Pseudomonadota; class Betaproteobacteria; order Burkholderiales; family Comamonadaceae; genus Variovorax; species Variovorax sp. 3319. Next base: position 38,485 of record NZ_JAVDUZ010000011.1, on the reverse strand, counting down.
GCCCCGTGATGCGGTCGAGGGCCACGCCGCAGTAAGGCACGATGATCTGGTAGCCCGCGTCCGCCGCCATGTTGATGTCGAACGGGCTCATCTGCGCGCCGGGGGTGAACATGTGAAGAATGCGGGGACGTTCCATGTGGGCCTGCCTGGTGTTGGTGTGTGTGGGGGGGGGAATGACGGTGCGTTGAATTCAACAGGCGCGCGGCTGCGCAATGCGGTCCTGCACCACGGCGCCGCTGTTGCGGCCCGAGACAATGTGCAGTTCGAGTTGCGGCCCCGCGCGCCCGGAGGCCCGCGCGGCATCCACAAGCAGCTGTGCCTGTGCTTCCGAGGGCACGATGGCAAAGCCGGTCGGCCCCCACGAGCTTTGGCCGATGGCAGCGCCGCCCGCCCGGCTTGCATCTGCAAACCATTGCATCAGCCGCGCGACGGCTGCGCTGGTGAAGACGCCGCCCTGCGCTGGCGCAAAGTGCTCGCCCAGCAATTGCTGCATGCGGTTGATGCCCGCGGCAAACGGCGCAAACTCCGCAGTTGCGGCGGCGGGCAAGACGCGCATCAACACCTGGTGGCAAATTTCTGCTGCGGCCGCCTGCGGGAGCGGCGGCAAGGCCGCAATGGCTTTTTTCTCTTCGCCGCCCGAAAGGCCGCAATGCCCGGGGTCTTGCACGACGACGATGCGCCACTCTGGTGGAAAAGCAATGCGCGACAGGAGCGGCGCAGGCAAGCCATCGGGTCCGGGGCCGCCGTCGAGCAGCAGGCCGCCGATATCGAAGCCCGCGATTCCAATGCCCGAGCGCAACCCGCGTCCGAGCCAATGCGCCAGCGTTACCGTATCCAGGTCGAGGCCGTGCCACTCGGCAAAGGCGCGCCCTATGGCCGACGCCAGCTGCGTGCCCGACCCAAAGCCCGCGTGCGCCGGCAACACCTGGCGCAGCCTCAACGAGAGCGGCGCACGGCGCCCGCTGCGCTGCCTGAGCCGTTCGAGGTGGGCTGCGGCCCGTTCGAGTTCTGCCTGGGCGGCCGGCGTATCGCCTGTGAGCCGGTCCAGCTCGGACGCCGCAAGTTCGACTTCTGTGGTGAAGCCGTCGATGACCACCCCGAGGCTGCCGAATGAACGCCCCAATGAACCGGAGGGATCGAGAAAACCGAGGTGCAGGCGCCCGGGAGCACTCACGCTCACCTTGCGAAGACTCAGGTCATGCCGCGGAGCAACGGCAAAGTCGGCGGAGGTCATGGGCGGGTTTGGGCGGCGGGACAAGGTCATGGACCCGCTTGTCATAGCAAGGGCCGTTCCGCCCATGCGCCCACAGGGCGGCGCCCTTGCTTTGCGCGCGCCCCGCGCCGCCGATGTTCCAGGAGCGTGACAATGTGTCACGCCCCATGGCCGGCCTGGAACCTACTTGCGCAAGATCACTTCCACACGGCGCGATTCAGCGTTGGTGTCGCCCGTGCCAATCGGATTCAGGGGCTTTTCGAGCACCATGCTCGACTCGGGTGCGCCAAGGGCCTTCAGCGCATCGGCGACAGCCTGGGCACGCCTCTTGGACAACTCGGCGTTGATTACGGCATCGCCCGTTGCGTCGTTGTAGCCGGAGATCGCAGCCTTTACCTCGCTGTGCTCCTTGAGGTAGTCGGCCAGAGGCTTTGCACGCTCCGCGAATTCGGGCGAGACACCGTCCTTTCCGTTTTCGAAGTAGACCTTCAACGCAGGCGTTCCGTCGATCATTGCCAGCAGCACTCCGGCGCCAGTTGGGAAAGCCGGGGTTGAATCACTCGCGGCTGCAACGCCGGTTGTGTTCGTCGCGGCCGCGGCGGCGCTGGGCGATGCCTGGACGATCACGGGCTTCTTGCCGCAATAGCTCAGAAGAAAAACCACCACGCCCGCCAGCAGCAAGACCGGCAGCCACTTCATCAGGCTATTGCCGGTGGGTTTTGCGGAGACTGCTTTCGTGGCTTGGGTCGAGTAACCGATGGCGCCGCCTGCAGTGGCGGTGAGCCAGTTCCTGGCATCGCCAACGAAGCTGGCAATTTCGGAGGGCACGACGCTTGGCAGGCTGCCGTTCGTCGCAAGGCTGCCGATCAGCCGTGGCATCAGGAACGCAAGCATCGAAGAACCGACCTGGCTGTTGAAGCCAAACCTGGAGGTCAGCAAACGCAGCAGCCCGGTGGGGCCACCGAGCACCTGCTGAACCTGCCCTTCAGAGATTTCGTGAGCGTGCGCCGCGTCGCTACCTACCCAGGATTGAATGATCGAACCGAGACCTGCGTCCTTGAACTTCTGGACAAAGCCGGTTACTCCACCCGCCTCCTTGTTGGTGATGTATGCGAGAACCAGTTGAACAACGGGGAGCGCCCGCTCTTCGTTCAAATGCAAACGGGTGGCAACTTCTTTGATAAGTGAATCGAACATTAAGATGGCTTTCGAGGAATAGAGCAACGACATTGCTGCCTTCCATCGACCTTACCCAAGGCATGACCTGGATGAGGAAAGGCGAGAGACACAAAGGTTCTCGAAGCCGGAAATTACGCACACTCTTCTGTACGCATTACTCCTCTGGGTCTTGGTCCGGACAATGCATCTTTGCGAATGCACCAGGCGCAAACCCGTGGTACTTGCGAAACACCAGCCCGAAGTAGGCAGGATCCGTAAAGCCGCAGCTATAGGCAATTTGCGAGATGTGCGTGCTCGAGAACCTGGAGGTTCGCAGCATGCGCATGGCGGCTGCCATGCGCTCGTGCCGCACTGCGTCCAGAAAGGTTGTGCCTTGTCCGGCGCTTGCAAAAGCCTTGTGCACATAGCGCACCGAAACATTGGTGTCTGCGGCCAGCTTGGCTGCGCTGATCTCCGGATCGGCATAGTGGTCGCGTATCCATAGCCGCATGCGCGAGTGCAGTGCGCGGTCGCGCGCCGACACCCATTCGGGGTCATGCACAAGCTTGTTTTGCGCGAGCGCCATCGACAGCATCGACAACACATGCTCGCCAAGCATTTCGCGCTCGAACGGGCTGGTGATGCCCTTCAAATGCTCCAGGCTCATGGCGCGCAGGTAGCTTGCCAGCATGCGGGTCCAGCCGTTGTCGCCCCTGAGCACAACGGCCGAAGCATTCCGCGCGTCCGGCAGCCATCGCTTCACGAGCGCTCGCGAGAGGCCGATGATCCACGCATCGGTACCGTGGTGCGAGCACAGCCGCATGGCTTCATTCGAGTCGATGATCAACATGTCGTTGATGCCGATGGTCGCGCTTCGGCCTTGCTGCTCGCTGGTGCTGAAGCCGTTGTTCAGCTTGAGCAAAAGGTGAAAAGGGTACTCGTCCGCGTTCTGGATTTGCGCGGGTAGCGTGCGGTAGATCTCGAGGGGGCTTCCTCGAGTACGCATGAAGACAACGCCGTTCAGATCGACGACTGAAAGTTCTTGATGGAAGGTGTCGCGCTCGGGGCTGTCGTAAGTTACAAAGCCGCGCTTGGCGCCCATTTCTTCGGCCCAGAACGCAAATTTGTCGCGCGCTGGCACGGCATCGGTGTCAATGCGCAGGACGGCGGGAGCTTTTGCATCCATGATGGCGTGGGCCTAGCAGCATTGTGAGCCCACTTTCACGATTTGCAATCCGAACTTATTCCTAGATTTTTTGAGCCTGTGCAGGTCGGGGTAGCTCTGCCAGGAACATCGACATTACCAGCGCCGCTGCGCGTCCAAGCTCAAGAACTTCGAGCACGCTGTAGTGCCGCCCCGGAAGCATTCCATCGGCACTGGGCACGCCCTTCACCTCGAGCAGGATTTCGGCGGCCAGGTCGCGGTCGCTTCGCGGCTTTCCGTCGGCAACGAGCCAGTTGTCGATGTCCTCGCTCGGCATGCACCGGAAGGCAGCAATCACCGGAATGTATTTGCAGTCTTCTCCAACAAGGATCGGCAGATCCATTGCACGACTGAACCTCTCTACAACTTTCAGCATATTGCTTTCCTGTTTAATGCGTGGTGCAAACTGCATCCGCCGATTGCTAGAGCGCCCAGGCGGCGCCGCTTAACTGGTAGCCGGTTCCGCGTATCGAATGCAGCCTTAACCCGTGCTCGCCCGTGTGCAGGCCGAGCTTGTGCCGGACGCCCGACATGCTGGTGTCGAGCGATCTGGATTGCTCGGTAAAGCCTTTTTCCCAAACCATCGCCCGAAGCCACTCGCGATTGAGTTGCCTGTCGATGTTGCGAAAGAGCTCTACGGCAAGGTCGAGCTCGATGGGCGCGAGCTTCACCTCGTTGCCGGCAACCTCGACCTTTCCCGAGGCAAGAAAGAGGCGGTAGGCGCCACACTCGAGCACGGGGTCCGGCACGAAGAAACCGTGCTGAAAAGAGAACGACTCCAGCAGGCTGTAGGCACCCTGAAAGGTGGTGGGAGTTATCGCCACGGCGTCGGAAGATGCCCCGTCCAGTCCCGCCACAAACGGAACCTGGCGCTTGGTTGTGCACAAGACCATCGGCATATGGGTTCCGAACCAGTTGCGCAACTGCGCAATGACCGACTTCGCCAACTGGGGCCCTTTCGGGCACACCAGCAGCACCGCCCTGAACATCGCACCCGAACTGCCGCACTCATGCAGCAGTTCGGCCGTGCTCTCGAAAGTGACGGGCAGATACCCTAGCCTTCGAGCCGCACGACGCAGGCGCTCTCTCGTTTTGGCGGCTGAATCGACGATGGCAATTCGACAGCCTTGGTCATCGTCGTGCTTCACGGTTTACTGTTCTCCGGAAACCTCGATGTCCACGCGCCTGTTGGGCTGCAGGCAGCTCACCAGTTCTGGCGTCTTGTGCGCGCCCGGGCACTCGGCCACCGGCTGGCGCTTGCCCATGCCCTGCGTGCGAACCAACCTGCCGTCGATTCCTTGCTGCACCAGCAGGTCGCGTACCGTGTTGGCCCGTTGTTGGGAGAGCGCATCGTTGTACGAGTCGCTGCCCAGGCGGTCCGTGTGGCCCGTGACGCGAATTGCGCTCAGCGACCTGACGTTGCCCTTGATGTCCTTCGCAAGCGCCTCGACCTTGCGCCGGCCTTCAGGCATCAGGTCGGCAGCGCCGCCGCCATCGAAGCGGAACAGGCCGTCGGCGCCGAGGGTGACCTTGCGCACTGGGGGCGGCACCGGTGCAGCCGCGGGTGCCGGCTGCGGCTGCGCCACCGCCAGCACGTCGCCACAACCGGCCGGGAGCCAATGGAAGGTTTGCGCCTTGTAGTCCTTGTCGAAGATCGCCTTGTACTGGCAGGTGGTTACACCGACGCCGGGCTTGCGAAAGTGAAAGATGTAGTCCCACTCGCGCGGGCCCGCCATGCCTTCGCGAAAGTGCGGGCGGCCGATCAGGTCGTACAGCTGGTCTTTGGTAACGCCCGGGGCCACAGTGCGCAGATTGGCCAGGTTGGGGAACGTGCCCTCCTTCAGCCAGGCGTCCTTGTCCATGTCGGGGAAGACCACTTCGGTGGCCTTGCCTTCGTCGGAAATGCCCTTGCTCACGGTGGATGTACCGCAGGCCTGGAGCACCAGCAGGGCCGCAGCCCCCACTGCGACGGCCGAGAAGCGATGAAAATTCGTTTTCATGATGATGATCTTGTGATTTCTGTTTGTTGTGCGGGTCGGCTTACCAATGGAAGCCCGCGCCGGCCGACATGCCGACCTTGCCGCGCGAATCGGCCGAGCCGGCAAACTTGACGACCCAGCGGCCGTTGTCCGACAGCTTGGACATGCCGATTGCCACCGCGCCCTGGCCGCCGTAGCTGCCCACGCCAGCGGACAACATGCTCTTGCCCGGGAGATAGGCCTGCGGCATGCCCGCCATGGCCATGGCGCCCGCCGTGCCGGCGCTCGCGTCCTTTGCCGTTGCCTTGATGTCGCCGCGCAGCTGGTTGACGCGCGAATCGGTGTAGGCGGTGGATGCCGCCGCCGCCTGGTTCACCTGATTCACGTTGGCCGCGTCGGTGCCGGCCACGCCGGGCGCCACGTTGTGAATGGTCGTCGGGCCCGTGTTGTTGCCGAGGGTCACGTTGTTGTAGTTGGTCGTACCGTCGACGTTGGTGTCGTACTGCACGCTGCCGGCCTTCACCGACTGCAACTGGCGCACGTTCACGGCGTCGGTGGCTTGCGTACCGCCCGCCACGTTGGTGATCTGCCGTTCGTTGCCCGCGCTGCCCACCGACACCGCGCCTTGCGTGGAACCGACCACCTCATTGGAGAACAGCTCCTTGCCGCCCGCCATGCCAGCGCGGTCGGCCGTGGCCCCCGCGCCCAGCGCCACGCCGTTGGCGGCCGTGGCCACCGAGCCGTTGCCCACCGCAATCGAGCCCGCGCCTTGCGACACGGCCTGCGGCCCGATGGCCACGCTTTCGGCACCTACGGCCTGCGAATCGGCCGCGGCCGAGTTGGCGTGGAAGTACTTGATGCCGGTGCCGCCGGTCGTAATGTTGTTGATGGCCAGATTCGTCGCGTAGAGCTGGCTGCCGTTGATCGCGTCCGTGCTGGTGGCGCTGATCTGGCCCGCCGCCACATTGGTGATCTGCCGCTCGGCACCCGCACTGCCCACGCTCACCACTCCCACCGGAGCCGTGCCCGCAAAGTTGTAGGTGGTGCCCAGGAGGGTCACGCTCGATGTGGGCGTTGCCGCGGCGGTGGTCGAGTCGTTGCCCAGGGCCACGCTGTTGGCAACAGAGGCGTTGGCGTTGGAGCCCACGGCCACGCTGTTGGCGGCACTGGCGGTGGCCGAGCGGCCAACCGCTACAGCATTGACACCCGCGGAACTGGCACCCGCACCCGCGGCCAGCGAATTGGCGCCGGTGGCGCCATCGTTGGCATAGTTGCCCTGCTGCGTGCCGCCGTCGTTCACGCTGTAGTAATGCGTTTGCGCGTTGTTGACGATGTTGGTGATGCTGCCGCTGATGGCGTTGACCGCACTGGTCACCGAGTACAGCTGGCTGCCGTTGATCGCATCGGTGCTGGTGGCGGTGATGGCACCAGGCGCCACATTGACGATCTGTCGCTCGGCGCCCACTGCGCCCACGCTGACCACGCCAACCGCGGTGCCCGCAAAGCCGCTATAGGTAATGGCAGGGCCGGCGGTGTAGCTGGTGGTGCCGTCCGCATTGAGTGTGGCAACCACACCCGGAATGGAGGCGCTATTGACCTGCACGGCGGCCTTGTCGGCGCTGTTGTTGCCGAGGACCACGTTGTTGGAGTTGGTAACGCTGACGTTGTTGCCGAGCACAAAGCTCTGGTTGGCCCCCACGGCAATGGCGTTGTTGTTGCCGATGGCATAGCTGTCATCGGCGCTGATGAAGCTGGGGTCGCCGATGGCACCTGAGCGCGCTCCAGTGACCTGGTTGCCGGTGCCAATGCTGATGCTGTTGGCACCCGAGGCTTTTGCTCCGCTGCCCAGCGCAATCGCATCCGTGCCGTCGGACTGCGCCAGCGCACCAATCGCAATGCTCTGCACCGCATTCGCCTGCGCGCGGGCGCCGATGCCCAAGCTGCGGAACTGCGGGGCCTTCGTTCTTGCGCCGATGGCAATCGTTTCGCCGTCGCCGCCGGTGGCCTGCGAACCCAAGGTCGAACTCGCGGGGCCGCAGCTTGACGGGCTCGCCGTCCAACTCGGCGACGCCCTCGTCCATGATGAAGCGGTAGCCCTGCCACCTGAGCACTCGCGGCGCAATGGGCATGCGGCGGCGCAGCAGATCGGATTCGAGAAGCCGGTAGGTGTCTTCGAACGTAGCAGGCGCATGCTCCACGGCAGAAAAAGCATCGGCATGCAGAACCGATATCACGCGGAACTGGCTCTTGGACACAACGAGAATGAGGGGCACCTGGTGCCCCAGGAGCCCACGCACTTCGGCGATGAGCGGCTGAAACACGGCCGGGTCTCTTGGGCAGGCGACCAGCAGCACGCCAAAGCCCGAGACCTGTTCGCCATGCTGGCGCAGTTGGTCCAGGCTTTCAAAGGTAACGGGCACATGGCCCAGCCTGCAGATGGCGCGCCGGGCAAGTTCTCTGGATCGAAGGGTTGGATCTAAAACGGCAATTTGCATATTAATTCTCACAATCAATCGCTTTCTGATGGCGAAAGCATTTGGGTTGGATTTGGACGGGAGGCATGCGCCTTTCGCATGCGTTAACAAAATTCCAACCTGACCTGAGAATCTAAAGATGACGCTGGCGCCAGTCCGTAAAAATCGCGCACCGTCTATATATAAAAATGCGCACGCCTCGATAAACCAACTAAAAAATGCGAACTAAGTCCTCAATGCTTGCTGGATTCACGGGCTTCGGGTTCCTCGCCTCGGCCGCATTGGCCCTCGCCCTCGCCTTCACCACCTGCACTGCGCAGGCGGCCGAGCCGCTGCTCCTGGTCACTTCACCAGCCGCGTTGCAGGCCGCCGAAAAATCCGGTGCCGGCTTTTCGCACTGGTTCGGCGAGGCGGCTGCTTCGCCCGATGGCATTGCGGCCAACCATGTGTTGATGCATTTGCCGGCCTGGCAATCCATTGCGCGCCCGCTGGGCGAAAGCCTCGCGCGCATCCAGCGCAGCGACAGGCAGGCCGGCGTCGGCATTTCGCGCTACCCGCATCGGCTGTTCGATGCACGCTGGCTTGCAAGCCCCAATGCGTTTTTCGAACTCGTTGGCGTTGCCAACCGCATGGACCGCAGGCCTTTCCAGCACGGCGCCTGCGGTGAGACGCGGCTTGTTTACCGGCTTGCCTACCGCACGCCCGCAATGCAGTCTCGCCTGCCGATGACCGTCAACGTCGAGCTGCGCGGCGATGCGCCCGATGCAAGCGGCAGTTGCGCCGCTACCGCGCGGCGCTGGCAACCGCCACAGCCTTCGATGACGGACGAAGCGCTGGGCCGCTGGCTGGTATCGGCAGACGGCCCGCTGGCACCGCAACGCCTGGCGCCCGCACGCATTGCGCAGGTCACCACCAACCTGCAGAGCGTGCGCTGGCCCTCCGCCGTGCGGCCCGATCTTGGCGGCCACGCGGAATACATGCTGCGCGCCTTTCGCTGGAACGAACGCGCACAACGCTTCGAACCGGCCCCGCTCGAAAACACGCCCGACGTCGCGCGGCTGAAGGCCAACGCCCCGTTGCGCAACGAACTGCGGCAGTGGCTGCAGCAGCCCGCGGCCATGCGCGCGCTGGACGACGCCACGCTGCAACTGCCAGACAAGTTCCTGGCGACCGAAGCGGTCTCGGTTGCGCCGCGCGGCTTGGAGCGGCTGGCAAACCGCCCGTTCGCACAGGTCTTTTCAGCCAGCGAGTGGCAGGCCGTGCCCGCGAGCCGCACGCTCCAGTCGCCGCAAGCGGTGCTGCGCCGGCTCGACGATCTCAGCTGCGCGGGCTGCCACCAGAGCCGTGCGGTTGCGGGCTTTCATTTGCTGGGCATCGACCGGCGCGGGGTATCGCGCACCTTCACCGCGGGCAATGCGCTCGCGCTGCCGCACTCGCCGCATCTGCAAGACGAACTCTTGCGACGCGGCCGCTATGTGCATGCGGCGCTTTCAACACCGCAGCCCGATCCGTTCCGCCCGCTGGCCGAGCCGGACGACGGCAACAGCGCGGTGAACGGCGCGATGACCGGCGAAGTGAACGGCGCCATGAAAGAAGCCCCTGTCGGTGCAAGCTGCGAGCCCGCTCGCATCACGCAGTCGGCCAACCCATGGCTCGACCGCGCAGAGAAACTGCCGCGCATCGCCTGCGAAGGCGCCCTCTCCGTCTGCGAAAAAACCTCGGTCGGTTTTCCGGGCGGCATGTGTTCGGGCCCGTGCAATGCAAACGACAAGAACGGCACCTGCGGCGGCATCGCCATCCTCAGCGACTTCAACCAGTGCCTGGCTGCGAACCGGCCGTTTGGGGAATGCCTGGGCAAGCACACGCGGCCCGGCAACCTGCGCAGCTGCTCGGCGCAGCAGCCCTGCCGCGACGACTTCATCTGCGCGCAGGCAGAAGGCCAGCCCGAAGGCCGGGGCGCGTGCATTCCACCGTACTTTCTCTTTCAGATGCGGGTGGACGGCCACTCCTGAAGATGGCGGGGCTCCTCGAACCAGCGGTCTTTTGCGAGCATGACGCGGTGGTGCCCGTGCCCCGCCGGCATCATCGGAAAGCAGTTCTCCTGCGGCGCAACCTGCACGTCGAGAAAGAAAGGCCCATCGCTCTGCAGGCATTCGGCCAGCGCGGCCTCAAGCTCGGCCGGCTCCGACACCCGGCGCGCACCCCAGCCGAACGCCTTGGCCAGCGCCACGAAGTCGGGCAGCGCCTCGTTCCAGCTGTGGCTCAGCCGGTTGCCGTGGTTGAGCTCTTGCCACTGGCGCACCATGCCCATGTAGCCGTTGTTGCACAGCACCAGCTTTACCGGCGTGCGGTGCTGCACGGCGGTTGAAAGCTCCTGGATGTTCATGAGCACCGAGGCATCGCCGCTCACGCAAACAACCAGCGCCTCGGGGTGCGTCACCTGCGCGCCAATGGCCGCCGGCAACCCGTAGCCCATGGTGCCGGCGCCGCCCGATGTGAGCCAGCGGCGCGGCTGCTCGAAGCGCAAATACTGCGCAGCCCACATCTGGTGCTGGCCCACGTCGGTCGACACGATGGCATTGCGCCCGCCAATGGCTTGCTGCAGCGACGCCATCAGCTGCTGCGGCAAGATTGCATCGCCGCGCTGCTCGAAGCCAAGGCAATCTTGCGCACGCCAGCGTTCTATGCGCTGCCACCATGGCGCGAGCCGTTCGGGCGCAAAGCTTTCAGCCGGCAGCATGACAAGCAACGCATCGACGATGGCGCCGCAGTCGCCCACCATGGGCACGTCGACCTTCACCACCTTGTTGATGCTGCCGGGGTCGATGTCGATATGGATCTTGCGTGCATGCGGGCAAAACTCGTCGAGTTTGCCGGTTACGCGGTCGTCGAAGCGCGCACCTACGCACACCACCAGGTCGGCCTCATGCATTGCAAGATTGGCCTCGAGCATGCCGTGCATGCCCAGCATGCCGATGAACTTCGGGTCGGACGCAGGAAAGGCGCCAAGCCCCATGAGCGTGAGCGTGCAAGGCGCGTGCAGCCGGTGCACCAGCTGTGCGAAGGCTTCGCACGCGGCAGGGCCCGAATTGATCAACCCACCGCCGCCATAGAGCACCGGTCGGCGCGCCGTCGAAATCAGGTCGGCCGCGCGCTGCAGCATGGCGCGGGGCGGCAGTGCAGCCCTCCCCGTGCGCAGCGCACGCATCGGCGCGGGTGTGGTGCCATGGCCCAGCCGTGCAAGCTGAACATCCTTGGGCACATCGAGCAGCACCGGCCCCGGCCTCCCCGATGCAGCAATTTCGAGCGCGCGCCGCACCAGCCCCGGCATATCGTCGGCATTGCGCACCTGCTGGTTCCACTTGGTTACGGGGCGGGACATGCCGAGCGCATCGCTCTCCTGGAAGGCCTGCGTGCCGATCACGCCGGTTGCCACCTGGCCGCTGATGCACAGCAGCGGAACCGAGTCGCTGATAGCGTCGAGCAGGCCGCTGATGGTGTTGCCCACGCCCGGCCCTGAAGTGACGAGCACCACGCCCACGCGCCCCGTGGTGCGCGCATAGCCTTCTGCCGCATGCACCGCCGCCTGCTCGTGCCGCACCAGCACATGGCGCAGCCGCGGTTCGCCATGAAGCGCGTCGTACAGCGGCAGCGCAGCGCCGCCGGGGTAGCCAAAAAGCGTGTCTACGCCGCACTCGACCAGCGCATCGAGCAGCGCCTCGGCGCCGTTGCGCACGCGTGGCACCGGGCCGGGCTGCAGGGGTGGAGATGAAGCGGAAGGAAGGTCGAGCAGTCGCATGCCGTCGATTCTTCAGGCTTTGATGCAGAATTTGCTTCTTTCTTTTGGTTCATTTGGCTTAATTCATGAAAACCAATCGTCAAACAGGCAACAACGAAGAAGGATCTTTCGACAAGACCGATCTGGCGATCCTGCGCGTGCTGCTGCTCGACTCGCGCAAGACGTTGCAGGAAATAGGCAACGAGGTCGGCCTGTCGCCCACCAGCTGCTGGACGCGCATCAAGAAGCTCGAGGCCACGGGCGTGATCAAGCGCTACACCATCGACGTCGACCCGGCCAAGCTCGGCTACCACGACTCCGTCATCGTGCAGGTCACGCTCGAGAGCCACACCGACGAAACGCTGTACGACTTCGGCCGAACGCTCGCCACCATTCCCGAGATCCGGGAGGCCTACCTCGTGTCTGGCGACTACGACTACTACATTCGCATTGCCGTGCGCGACACGCGAGACTACGAGCGGCTGCTTCGCGAAAAGCTCTACAAGATTCCGGGCATACGCCACAGCAAGTCGCACTTTGTGCTGCGGGTGCTGAAGGAAACGAGCGTGCCTGTGATCTGACTGCGCAACAGCCGCACGGATCAGTACCATCGGCGACGGAGCATCTTCTTTGCACTTCAGGAGAACACATCCATGGCTACCAACACCGTCCGCCTGCACCGTGTGCTGCGCACCCCGCCAGAGCGGCTCTACCGCGCCTTTACCGAGCCCGCGGCCTTCGAGCGCTGGCTGCCGCCGTTCGGTTTTACCGGCAAGGTACATGGCATGGAGCCGGTGGTCGGCGGCGCCTGGCGCATGTCGTTCACCAACTTTGGCACCGGCCACAGCCACTCGTTCGGCGGCAAATACCTCGAGCTGGTGCCTGGGGAGCGCATTGCCTACGATGCCGCGTTCGACGACCCCAACCTGCCGGGCACCATGAAGACCACCGTCACGCTGACGCGCGTTTCTTGCGGCACTGAAATGTCTGTCGTGCAGGAAGGCATTCCCGAAGTGATTCCCGCCGAGATGTGCTACCTGGGCTGGCAGGAGTCCCTTGTTGCGCTGGCACAGTTGGTCGAGCCCGATATTCCGGGTTGAGAAAAGCAATGGCGCCCCGGCAGTCGTTTTTTACGATGGCCTTTGCCAAGGTCTACCCCTTGTATGTTCAAAAGGCCGAACGCAAGGGCCGGACGAAAGAAGAAGTCGATCGAATCATTTGCTGGCTGACGGGCTATGACATGCCCGGGCTGCAGCGGCAGATCGAACAGGCGAACAACTTCGAAACCTTCTTCGCGCAGGCCCCTGCCATTCATCCGAACAGCTCGCTCATCAAGGGCGTGGTGTGCGGCGTTCGCGTCGAAGAGATCGACGATCCGCTCATGCAGAAGATCCGGCAGCTGGACAAGCTGATCGATGAGCTCGCCAAAGGCAAGGCGATGGAGAAAATCCTGCGGGAGTAGTTTTGTCTTGCGAGCGGTTGCCGTTTACAGGCTTTCGGCAATCCGCTCCCGCAACCAGCGGTGCCCGGCATCGCGATGCCGGCGCTCATGCCAGAGCATGGCCATTTCGTAGCCCGGCACCTCCAGCGGTGCCTCCACCACGCGCAGCCCCGGCGCGCCGCGCGCCAACCGCTCGGGCAGCATTGCGACCATGTCGGTGCCGGCCAGCACCGACATCATGAAGAGGAAGTGCGGCACCGACAGCACCACGCGCCGTGCAAGGCCCTTTTTGGCTAGCGCATCGTCCGTGGGGCCGGCAAAGCCGCCACCGGCAAGCGACACCACCACATGCTCCAGTGCGCAGAACTGCGCCAGCGTGGGCCGCCGCTTCAGGCGCGGATGGCCGGCACGGCCGGCAAGCACATAGCGCTCGTTGAACAGCACCCGCCGGTGCAGCCCCGGCGGCGCGCCCACGCTGGTATGAAAGAACAGGTCGATCTCTCCCTGCTCCAGCTGCCGGGCCATGCGCGAGGGCACTGCCTCCACAACGGCCAGGCGGGTGTTTGGCGCGGCGGTGCGCAGTCCGGCGAGCACCGGCAGAAGAATGGCCGACTCGGCGTAGTCGGCGGCTGCCACGCGCCACGTGGTGGTGGCCTCGACCGGATCGAAAGGCCTGGCAGGCGCCACCGCACGGCCCAACGACTCGAGCGCTTCGCGCAGCGGCCCGCGCAATTCGTCCGCGCGTGCGGTGGGCCGCATGCCGCGTTGCGCGGGCACCAGCAACGGATCGGCGAACACCTCGCGCAGCTTGGCAAGCTGCACGCTTACCGAAGGCTGCGAAAGGTTGAGCCGCTGGGCGGCGCGGGTAACGCTGCGCTCTGCCAGCAGCACGTCGAGCGTGAGCAGAAGGTTGAGGTCGAGCCGGCTGAAATTGTTCAACACTATTCCCGGAATTCTGAATATTCATTTCCAATATAGCTCGGCTTTCCTTAACCTGCATGCATCGTCATTCAACGCACATGCAGCCGTGAAAATTCTTCTTGTTCATGCACACCCCGAGCCCCGCTCCCTCAACGGATCGCTCAAGCAATTCATGGTGGAGCGCCTCATTCAATCCGGTCACGAAGTGCGCGTGTCCGACCTCTACGCAATGCAATGGAAAGCCACACTCGACGCGGACGACTTCTCGCACATCGAGCCCGGTGCCCACTTCGATCCGGTGACCGATTCATTGCGCGCATTCGAGGCCGGCACCCAGCGAGACGACGTCGCCGCCGAACAGGCCAAGCTGCTTTGGGCCGACGCCGTGATCTTTCAGTTTCCGATGTGGTGGTACACGATGCCGGCCATCCTCAAGGGCTGGATCGACCGGGTCTACGCCTATGGCTTTGCCTATGGCGTGGGGGAGCACTCCGACACGCATTGGGGCGACCGCTTCGGCCAGGGCGTGATGAGCGGCAAGCGAGCGATGCTGGTGGTTACCACCGGCGGCTGGGCTTCGCACTACAGTGCCCGCGGCATCAACGGGCCGATGGAAGACCTGCTCTTTCCCATTCACCATGGGGTGCTGTACTACCCGGGGTTCGACGTGCTGCCGCCCTATGTGGTCTACCGCACCGGCAAGGTCGATGCGCTCGCGTACTCAAAAATTACCGAAGAGCTCGGGCAGCGCCTCGACACGCTGTGGACGACGGAGCCGATTCCGTTTCGCCCGCAGAACTTTGGCGACTACGACATTCCCGCACTCACGCTGCGCGACGAAATCGCGCCGGGCGAATCGGGCTTTGCGGTGCACACCGCACCTAGGAAGAACGAGAACGTACGCTAGCAGCGACACCACCGGGGCGGCGCCGCTACCCTCCCCTGGTTACTCGGCTTCGATGCCGGCCGCCTTCACGATGCGGCCCCACTTCTGCGACTCCGCCGTCTGGAACTTGGCAAGCTCTGCCGGCGAGGTGGTGAACACCTCTGTGCCGGTGGGCTCATAGAAAGCCGTCTTGGCCGACGCGCTCTTCGCCGCATTCACCAGCAGTTCGTTAAGCCGCTTGACCACGGCGGGCGGCGTCTTTGCAGGCGCGTAGGCTGCAAACCAGTAGCCCATCTCGTAGCCCTTCACGCCGGCCTCGGAAATGGTGGGCACATCGGGCGCAAGCGGCGAACGCGCTGCGCTGGAAACACCCAGTGCGCGCAGCTTGCCGCCCTTGACCTGCGGCAGGCCCGTGGCCGCGTCTGTGATCATCATGTGGATCTGTCCACCCAGCAGGTCGGTTACGGCCAGCGTATTGCTCTTGTAGGGCACGTGCAGCAGCTTGATGTCGGCCATTTGCTGCAGCAGCTCGCCGGCCATGCGGCTCGACGAGCTGCCGCTGCCAAAGCTGTACTTGCCGGGCTCCTTCTTGGCGAGCGCCACGAACTCGGCCACGCTCTTGGCCGGGAACGAAGGGTTCACCACCATGATCTGCCCGCCCTTGCCCAGCGCAGCGATGGGCGCAAAGTCTTTCACCGGGTCATATGGCAGCTTCTTGAAGAGGTGCTCGTTGGCTGCGTGCGTGGTGTTGGTGGTGATCAGCACCGTGTAGCCGTCGGCCGCAGCCTTGGCCACCTGCTGCGAGGCGATGAAGCCACTGGCGCCGGCCTTGTTGTCGATGACGACGGGCTGCTTCGTTTCGGCCGTGATGCTGTTGCCCAGCGCACGTGCAATCTGGTCGGTGGCCGTGCCGGCCGCGAAGGGCACCACGAAGGTGATGGGCTTTTCTGGAAAGGCCTGCTGCGCATGGCCAAGCAGCGGCGCCAGGGCCAGTGCGGCGGCCGAAAGAGTCAGGGAACGTCGTTTCATTGTTTTGTCTCCGGATGGACGGGTGAGGAAAAAGAATCGGATTGCCGCTATTGCCCCGCCAGCAGCGGCACAAGCGGGCGTGGCACGCGAATGGGCATGTCCAGCAGCAGGAACGAAAGCGCCTTGCCGTGCGCATCGAGGTTCAGCGCATCGTTGACGCCGCCGTCGAGCACCGCATCGAGCACGAAGTTCATCGCATGCAGCCTGGGCAGCAAGAAGCGCTGCACCCGCGCAGGCGCGCGATGGCGAAACCGGGCGGCTACGCTTTCCGGCGTGAGCTGCTCGGCCAGCAACGGGTAAAGATCGGGATGCCAGGCGATCACGCTGATGTTGGAGCGGTCGCCCTTGTCGCCCGTGCGGCCGTGGGCTGCGCGATAGAGCGGCACTTCGATGGTGTCGGTCGCGGTGCTCATGCCAGTGCCTCCGCGCCAAGCAGTTCAAAACGCACCGGCACCGCTTCGCGCGGCAGCAGGCACGACAAGGTGTTGAGCCGCGGCGTGATCGCAGTGCGCACGCCGCCCCCGCCCGCGGGCCCACAGGTGTACAGCGCCATGACTTCGCGCGTAAGCCGCTCTGCCTGCGTGCGGTCCGCATGCGCGGCCGCAACGCGCAGCCGCACGTCGCGCAGGCCGGTGTCGGAGGTGTCCGCGAGCATGCGGCCGCCGTCGTCGCCAAGAATGCTCAGTGCACCGATCAGGTCCACACGCAGCGCGAGGCCGCCGAGCCGCTTGCGCAGCACGTCCGCCGCAAGGCGCGCACGCGCCTCGGCTCGCGGGCCTGCATAGGAAATTTCGCCCTCTGCAAGCCAGCCACCTTCGTGGCACACATTCACCTTGTAGTGGCTTGGCCGTGCATGGCCACGCACGCCCGAAAGCGCCACGCGATTTGCGGCGCCCGGCAGCTGGTTGACCTCTGCTTCGGAAATGTCGGCCACCACGTCGGGCGTGAGGTAGGCGCTCGGGTCGTGCACCTCGTACAGCAGTTGCTCTTTCACCGTGGCCTCGCTCACGAGCCCGCCGGTGCCGTCGGCCTTGCCGATGGTGCAATGGCCGTCGGCATCGATCTCTGCGATAGGAAAGCCCACTTCTTCGAGCCCCGGCACGTCCTTGTAGCCGGGGTCGGCAAAGTAGCCGCCGCAGACCTGCGCGCCGCATTCGAGCAAGTGGCCGGCCATGGTGGCGCGGCCCAGGCGGTGCCAGTCGTCGGCACGCCAGCCAAAGTGCGACATCGCCGGACCTACCGCAAGAGACGGGTCGGCCACACGGCCGCACACAACGATCTGCGCACCCGCGTCGAGCGCTGCGGCAATGGGCTCGGCCCCAATGTAGGCGTTGGCGCTCACGATGCGAAGGCCCTCCATCTGGGCGCCGAGTGCCTCGTGCAGCAACGGGCGATGCGCAGTGCCGGAGAGGTCGTCGCCCTCCACCACCGCAATGCGCGGTGCGACGGCTCCCAACTCGCGCGCCATGCGCGCAATATGGCGTGCCGCGGCGCGCGGGTTGGCCGCGCCAAAGTTGCTCACGATGCGAATGCCGTGCGCCAGGCATCGCGCCAGCACGGGCCGCAGCATGGCGTCGAGCAAGGGTTCGTAGCCCGCATCGGGGTTGCCCTGGCGGCGCAGTTGGGCCAACGCGAGCGTGCGCTCGGCCAGCGTTTCGAAGATCAGGAAAGCGCGCTGCCCCGGGGGGCCGCCTTGCAGCCGGGCGATCAGCGTATCGACCACCGGGCCGGCCGCATCGGTGCGATCGCCGGAAAAGCCGGCCGCGCAGCCGATCAGCAGTGGGGGCGATGCAGTGGCGTTCATCGAGGCGGACTGTAGGCAGCCCATCGCCATCCGTAAAATCGAAAATTCAGATCAATTGATCCAAATTCCGGATCATTGCTCCAGCCGGATGCCCACCTTGCGGATGATGGCGCCCCACTTGCGGCCCTCGCTGTCGATAAACGACCTGAACTCTTCCGTCGAGCCGCCGCCCGCCACGAGCCCCTGGCTCGACAACAGCTCGCGCACGGCCGGCTCTTGCAGCACGGCGTTCACGTCGGCGTTGATTCGGCGAACCACCTCCGGCGGTGTGCCGGTGGCCGTGAACAGGCCGTTCCAGGCCAGCGCCTCGAAGCCCGGGTAGCCGGACTCGGCGACCGTGGGCAGGTCTTTCATGAGTTCGGACCGCTTGGCGCTGGTAACTGCAAGCAGCTTGATGCGCTTGCCTTGGATGAGCGGCAGCAGCGCAGGCGCGACGGTGAAGAGCGCCTGCGTGTCGCCAGCGGCCACCGAAAGCCCCGCTGGCGGCGAGCCCGCGTAAGGCACGTGCACCGCCTGGATACCCGCGGCGCTGCGAAACAGCTCCATCGTGAGATGCGACGAACTGCCCGCCCCTACCGACGCATAGCTGAACCCGTTGCCCTGCTTCTTTGCCCACGCCACGAACTCCGGCAACGTGTTTGCGGGATTGTCGGCCTGCACCGCCAGCACGTTGGGTTGCGAGGTGGTGAGAACGACCGGCACCAGATCGTGCGCGGGCGCATAGGGCATGCGGCTGTACATGTAGGGGCCGAACGCAATCGGTCCGTTGAAGCCGATGCCCAGCGTGTAGCCGTCGTGCGGCGCCTTGGCCACTGCGTCCATTCCGATCAGGCCGCCCGCGCCGGGCTTGGTCTCGATGACGACGGGCTGCTTCCATATCGTTCGCAGCCGGTCTGCCAGCGTGCGGGCGATCAGGTCGAGCGAGCTCCCGGGCGGCGCGGGAACGATCACGCGAACGGGCCTGGCAGGCCACTCCTGCGCCTGGGCGCCGAGGCTGATTGCGCATGCGAGAAGAAAAACGGCGAGCTTGCTCTTGTGGTTCATCTTGCGATTTTCGTTGCATGCGCCTGCAGCCTGGGTCGACCTTTGCCCCGCCTTTGCCCTGCGGAGCGCCGCACAGGCATGATGCGGTCTACCAGATCGGCCCGGAAAGCCTGAGGGCCTTCCTCACGATCCGACCGCTGGCCCCGAGGGAGCAATAGCAATGAAAGCACCGCCACGACTGCAGTCGCTGGTCGACGAAGGCCTGATCGACACCGTGGTACGCCAGCTGATGAGCGGCAAGGAAGCCATGGTGTACGTGGTGCGCTGCGGCGACGAGACACGTTGCGCCAAGGTCTACAAGGAAGCCGACAAGCGCAGCTTTCGCCAGGCCGTCGACTACACCGAGAACCGCCGCGTGCGCAATTCGCGCGAGACGCGCGCCATGGCCAAGGGCACCCGCTTCGGCCGCCAGGTGACCGAGGCCATCTGGCAAAGCGCCGAGGTCGATGCGCTCTACCGCCTTGCTGCGGCAGGCGTGCGCGTGCCGGTGCCCTACAACTTTCTTGAAGGCGTGCTGCTGATGGAGCTGGTGACCGACGCCAACGGCGATGCGGCGCCGCGCCTGAACGACGTGGCCTTCACACCCGAAGAGGCATTGCGGCACCACGGCAGCCTGCTGAAAGAGGTGGTGCGCATGCTGTGCGCGGGCGTCGTGCACGGCGACTTGTCGGAGTTCAATGTGCTGCTGTCGGCCGACGGCCCGGTGGTCATCGACCTGCCGCAGGCGGTGGACGCGGCGGGCAACAACCACGCCAGGCGAATGCTGCTGCGCGACGTGGAGAACCTGCGCAACTTCTTCGGCCAGTTTGCGCCTGAGCTATTGGCGACGCGCTACGGCGACGAAATCTGGCACCTTTACGAGCGCGGCCTGCTGCGTGTTGAAACGGTGTTGAGCGGCACCCACGTGCGCGATACCGGCCCAGTCGACCTGGGCAATGTGCTGCGCGAGGTGGACGATGCGCGCGAGGAAGAAGCGGCGCGGCGCGTGCGTATGCAGCTGCCGCGGCTTTAGTCTTCAGCCTGGTGCGGGCCGAGGCAGCCCGTCAGGGGCGCTCGTTTCGCAGGTCGCGCAGCTGCTCTTCGGCGCGCTCCAGCTCCGAGCGGAGCGTGCGGATTTCGTGCTCGAGCTTGTCGATGCGGGCCGCGCGGCTCTGCTGAGGCTCCGCCCCGTGGCAGCGCGTGTGCAGCGCCGCCAGGGTTTCGGCAAGCTGGCGCCGGCGCAGCATCTGGCCCCGTGAGCGGGCCAGGTCCATCTCGCGCTCCAGTGCGGCTTCTTCCGCCTCGCAAGACGCGCCCTCCACCGGCTTCGCGTGTTCGGCCGGTTGAGCGAGGGCGTGGGATGCCCAGGCGATCGCAATGGCCAGGAGCCAGCGCCTCACGCGCGGCTCCCTTCAAGTTCTCGGGGGTTGGCTAGCCAATCGACATTCATTGCAGCTCCGGTTGCATGTGCGGTGCAGGCGCCCGCGTCCGGGCGCATTCTGTCTCAGTTGGAAGAAAAGGCCTCAGGCCAGTTCCTCCACCCGCAACACCGTTACCGCGTCCGCCACAGCCGGATGCCCCTGGAGCACGTTGACGGCCAAGTCCACCACCGCCTGGCGCACCGGCTGCGTCAGCACCAGCACCTGTGGGCCGGCGCCTGGCTGCTGCGCACCGAGCGATAGTTGCCGCACAGGCAACTGGTGGCCTGCAGCCCAGCTCGCCACCGCCTCGATGGCGCTCGCGGCATGCACGGGCACTCGCAGGTAGTACGACGAACACACATCGGCTCGGGCAACCACCGGCAGCGTCGTCATTGCGTGGGCATGAAAACCCAGGTGCGGCACGCGTTGCGCGGCGCTGGTGCCGGGCAGCCGGGCCACATCGACCAGATCGGCAATCACGGCTGATGCGGTCTGCTCGGATCCTGCCCCCGCACCGTAGTACATCGTCACGCCGGCGGCATCGCCCTTGACCATGATGCCGTTCATCGACCCGTTCACATGCGCCATGAGGTGCGAATCCGGCACCAGCGCAGGCTGGACGCGCAGCTCCACGCCCTCTTTCCGCCGCCGCGCCACGCCCAGCAGCTTGATGCGGTAGCCCAGCTGTTCGGCGCAGGCCACGTCCACCCGCTGCAGGGCGGTGATGCCTTCCACCTGCACGTCGTCGAAGCGCACCTGGGTGCCGAATGCGTTGGAGGCCAGCAGCGTGAGCTTGTGCGCGGCGTCGATGCCCTCGACGTCGAAGGCCGGGTCGGCCTCGGCGTAGCCCAGCGCCTGGGCTTGTGCGAGCGCGGCGGCAAAGTCCAGGCCCTCGTCGCGCATCTTGCTCAGGATGAAGTTGGTGGTGCCGTTGATGATGCCGGCCACCCACTCGATGCGGTTGGCCGTAAGGCCTTCGCGCAGTGCCTTGACGATGGGAATGCTCACCGCCACGGCGCCTTCATAGGCCACGGCCACGCCATGCTGCCGGGCGGCCGCAAAAATTTCGGCGCCGTGCACGGCCAGCAGGGCCTTGTTGGCGGTGACCACATGCTTGCCGTGCGCAATGGCCGCCAGCACCCAGTCGCGTGCGGGGCCGGTACCGCCCGCCACTTCGACCACCACATCCACATCAGGATGGGTGGCAACGCGCATCGGGTCGTCCGTGAGCGCGACGCCCGTGCCCACGACACCGGCGGCCCGCGCCAGGTTGCGCGCAGCGACCATCACCACCTCGATCGGCCGTCCGGCGCGGCCTGCAATTTCAGCCTGGTTGCGTGCCAGCACGCGAAAGGTGCCAGAGCCGACGGTGCCAATGCCGATCATGCCGACGCGCAGGGCGTGGATGGCCGCGCTGCGGCTGGGCAAGGGTTCGAGTGACTGGACTGGATCGCGGTACATGGAAATCTCCGGATGAAAAAACAAAAACCCAGCTGCCAGAGCTGGGTTTCAATCATTCGGGGAGAAGAGCGATACACCAGGTGGCTGCCGAAACGGCCACCTGCGCGTGCTCAGGTGGCCGCGGTGGTAATGGTGGTAATCATTCGTGCAACCAATGCCCCATTCGCCCGCGCAAACGCAGGCGGCATCATGCGGGCCATGGAGGCGACGCAATCGGCAGTGGGGAAGAAGCGGCAAGACATGAGGCAGCCAGTGTACAGGAGCTTGCGCGGGCATTGCGCCTGGTTTGCCGTGCCAACCTGCGGAAATATAGGGAGCAGGCCTACAGAACCTGGCCAGCCGGAGGCCTAGCGTGGTGGGCAAGCAAAGAACTGCAGAACTGCATCACCAGGAGGCAGCACCATGAAGAATTTCGTCCTAGAACCCAATATGCGAGCGACCATCGGTGGCGCTTTTTATCCGACCGGCTACTCGATCGTGATGTTTCCGAGCGCCGAAGATGCAAACCGCATCGGCCATGAGCTGCTTCAAAAGGGTGTGAGCGGCGACGAGATCTATCTGATTCCCCCTGAGACGGTGTTGAACGAGATCACGCCGACAGTGAAGGAGTCGGACGACCCGCTGCCTTCGGCCGGCACCGACGCCGCCACCGTTCGTGCCTATACCAAGCTGGCGCGCGAAGGCCACACGGCCCTGCTGGTCAAGACCAAGAACGAAGAAGCGGCGAACCGGGTGATGGACGCGGTGCGCGCAGTGCCCTATTCGATCGCGCAACGCTATCGCACGCTGGTCATCGAAGACCTCTAAGGCGCCTGCACCGAGGGGTCAGGCCGCAGCTGCGGCCCGCCGAACCACGTCGCGAGCCATGGCTTGCGCGAGTTCGTGTTCGCCAAGAAAGACGGTCGCCGTCGTCTGCTGGGTCAGCAGCCGGGCTTCGTCTTCGTTGTGGCTGCGAATCACGGTCTCGATTGCGGGGTTGAGCGTGCGCGCGGTTTCCATCATCTGGCGCACGTTGAGGGCGTCGGGCGTTGCAACCACCAGCACCCGGGCTCGCGCAATGTGCGCCTGGATCAGTACCGCGGGTTCGGCTGCGTCGCCCCACACCGCCGCAACGCCGGCTTCGCGCAGTTTTTCGACGAGTTCGCGATTCTGCTCGGCCACCACGTAGGGAATGTCGTTGGCCTCCAGTTCGGCCGCGATGCGACGCCCGACGCGGCCGTAGCCCACTAGCACAACCTGCCGTGAGAGGTACCTGGCCTCGGTCGTGGTCGGCAGTTCGGCCAACGGATGGTCTCGCGACTCGACGCCGCGCGCCAGCGGCATGCGGGCGTGCAGCCATTTTTGCAATGGCGTGATAAGGCTGAACCACAGCGGATTGGTGGCGATGGAAATCAACGCGCCCGCCAGGATGAGGCTCTGCCCCTCGGCCGGCAACACGCCGAGCGACACGCCAAGCCCCGCGAGGATGAACGAGAACTCCCCGATCTGGGCCAGGCTGGCGCTCACCGTGAGCGCGGTGCCCAAGGGGTAGCGAAACGCCAGCACCAGGGCACAAGCCGCAAGCGACTTGCCCAGCACGATCACGGCTACCACCGCCAGCACCTGCAGCGGGCGCTCGATGAGCACCGAGGGGTCGAACAGCATGCCCACCGACACGAAGAACAGCACCGCGAAGGCGTCTCGCAGCGGCAGCGATTCCTGTGCCGCGCGGTGGCTGAATTCCGACTCGCGCATGACCATGCCCGCGAAGAACGCGCCCAGCGCAAACGACACGCCGAACAGCGCCGCAGATGCGAACGCGATGCTGACCGCCGCAGCAATCACGCACAGCGTGAACAGCTCGCGCGAGCCGGTTCGCGTTACCTGCCAGAGAATCCACGGAAAGGCCCGCCTTCCGACCACGAGCATGAGCGCCACGAAGCCGCCCACCTGCAGCAGCGTGACCCCGAGCGTCTGCCACAGCGGGTCGGCGGCATCGGCGGCACCGGCAACACCGGTCGCATGGCCGCCCAGCGCTCCCGCGAGCGGCGGCATCAGCACCAGGACCAGCACCATGGCCAGGTCTTCGACCACCAGCCAGCCGACGGCGATGCGGCCGGTGAACGAATCGAGAATGCCCAAGCTTTCGAGCGCCCGCAGCAGCACCACGGTGCTTGCCACCGACAGCGCCAGCCCGAAGACCAGCGCCTCGCCCCAGCTCCAGCCCCACCAGATTGCCAGCGCGCCGCCTAGCAGCGTAGCCACGGCAATTTGCGCCAACGCGCCCGGCAATGCGATCTTGCGCACCGCCAGCAGGTCGTCGAGCGAAAAATGCAGGCCCACGCCGAACATCAGCAGCATCACGCCAATTTCGGCCAGCTGCGCTGCAATGCCGGCATCGGCCACGAAGCCAGGCGTGAAGGGCCCGATGATCACACCCGCCAGCAGGTAGCCGACCAGCGCGGGCAGCCGCAGGCGCACCGCAAAAAAGCCGAACACGAGCGCCAGCCCCAGGCCGGCGGCGATGGTGTTGATGAGTGAAACGCTGTGGGGCATCGCTCCATTTTGCAGGAGCGATGCACGGCCTTTTGCTTCAGCAGGCCTTTCGCCGGGCCTTCATCGGCTCTTGGCCGCGATCAGTCGGCCATCTTGCTGACGCGCGCGCCTTCGAGCACTTCAGGCTCTTGCGACTCGACCCAGCTCTCGTTGTTGAGGCCGGCTCGCAGCCGGTCGGTGTCGAGCTCGTTGGTCCACTTGGCCACCACGATGGTGGCTACGCCGTTGCCGATGAGGTTGGTCAGCGCGCGCGCCTCGGACATGAAGCGGTCGATGCCCAGGATGAGCGCCAGGCCGGCCACCGGCACATGGCCCACGGCCGACAGCGTGGCGGCCAGCACGATGAAGCCGCTTCCGGTAACGCCCGCCGCGCCCTTGGACGTCAGCAGCAGCACGGCCAGCAGCGTGATCTCCTGCGTCAGCGTCATCGGCGTGTTGGTGGCCTGCGCAATGAACACCGCCGCCATGGTCAGGTAGATGGAAGTGCCGTCCAGGTTGAACGAATAGCCGGTAGGAATGACCAGGCCCACGCAAGCCTTGTTGGCGCCCAGGTTTTCCATCTTCTCCATCATGCGCGGCAGCACCGATTCGGACGACGAGGTGCCCAGCACGATCAGCAGTTCTTCCTTGATGTACTTGATGAACTTCCAGATGCTGAAGCCGTGGAAGCGCGCAATGAGCCCCAGCACCACAAAGATGAACAGCAGGCAGGTGAGGTAGAACGTACCCATCAGCTTGCCGAGCGAGAACAGGCTGCCCAGGCCGTACTTGCCGATGGTGAAGGCCATGGCACCAAAGGCGCCGATGGGTGCGAGCTTCATGATGTAGCCGACGATCACGAAGAGCACGTGCGAGCCCTTCTCGATCACGTCGAACACCAGCGTGCCACGACCGCCGAAGCGGTGCAGCGCAAAGCCGAACAGCACCGCAATGAGCAGCACCTGCAGGATCTCGCCCTTGGCAAAGGCGTCGACCACCGTGGTGGGAATCACGTTGAGCAGAAAGTCGACCGTGCCGGTCATCTTGCCGGGACCGGTGTACGAGGCAATCGACTTGGTGTCGAGCGTGGTCGGGTCGATGTTCATGCCCGCGCCGGGCTTGAGCACGTTGACCAGCAGCAGGCCCACCACGAGCGCAACGCTGCTCACGATCTCGAAGTACAGCAGCGCCAGGCCGCCGGTCTTGCCGACCTTCTTCATGTCTTCCATGCCGGCAATGCCCACCACCACCGTGCAGAAGATGATCGGCGCAATGATCATCTTGATGAGCTTGATGAAGCCGTCGCCGAGCGGCTTCATCGACTCGCCGATGGCGGGATAGAAATGCCCGAGCAGCACGCCGATGATCACCGCCGTGATCACCTGCACATAAAGGGAGCGGTAGAGAGGGGGTTTCTTGGTTGATGTGATTGTTGTGTCTGCCATGTCATGCCTCCAGGGGGTGCAAAACTTTATGACCCTTTTTGCCGCTTTCCATTCGTAGAAGCCACATCGCCGAAAACGAAAAAACCCGCCGAAGCGGGTTTTTCGATCAGGTTGCGGTCAGCATGATCAGTGCATGTGAAGCCCGCCGTTGACCGAGAAGTCGGCCCCGGTGGAGTAGCCGCCCTCGTCCGTGGCAAGCCACGAGATGATGGAGGCAATTTCACTTGGCTCGCCCAGGCGCTTGACCGGGATGGTGGCCACGATCTTGTCGAGCACTTCCTGGCGAATGGCTTTCACCATGTCGGTGCCGATGTAGCCCGGGCTCACGGTATTGACCGTGACACCCTTGCTTGCAAGCTCTTGCGCCAGCGCCATCGTGAAGCCGTGCATGCCGGCCTTGGCCGCCGAGTAGTTGGTTTGCCCCGCCTGGCCCTTGGCGCCGTTCACCGAGCTGATGTTGATGATGCGGCCCCAGCCTTTTTCGACCATGTCGCCCACCACCTGCTTGGTGACGTTGAACATGCTGTTGAGGTTGGTTTCGATGACCGCGCTCCAGTCTTCCGGCGTCATCTTCAGGAACATGCGGTCCCGCGTGATGCCGGCGTTGTTGACGAGCACGTCAATGGCACCGTGCGCTGCCTTTGCGGCAGAAAACGCCTCGACCGTGGATTGCCAGTCGCCGACATTGCCGACCGACGCGTGGAACTCGAAGCCCAGGGCCTTTTGCTCGGCCAGCCATTTGGCATGGTCGCGCGTGGGGCCGCAGCCTGCGACGACAGTGAAGCCGTCTTTGAAAAGGCGCTGGCAGATGGCAGTTCCGATGCCACCCATGCCTCCGGTGACATATGCAACTTTCTTGCTCATGAAATTTTCCTTGATGTGTGCGAAGCAAAAGCCTGAACGGCCGCCTTCACTCTAGCGAGTTTCGAGCCATCGTTCTCTGAGGAAAACACTGAGCCAAGCTTGCAACCAGCTGTCACGGCGCGGCAATATGCAACCAGATGCGCGAGTCTGTACCTTCTTGCTCGTTTCGCCGCGCCTCAGGAGTTCGAAAGTATGAGTTTCAACCCGCGGCACACGCCGCTGGCGACCAGCCCGGTAACAGCGAGCATTGCCGCCGTGTGAACGCCGACCGCCGCAAGCGCCAGCATCAGCGAACCCGATGCGCCCGCCTCCTGTACGGCAGTCCCGCCCATGCAGAGGGGAATGAGCGCAGGCACCAGCATCAACCCGGCGCCGTGCGCGGTAGCCATCATGAAAGACCAGAGCGCCAGGCCTGCATGCCCCGCAGGCGCGCGCACCGCCTTTGGTGTGCGGCCCGAAAAATGCAGCACTGCAAATACGACGACCAGCGAGCCCGCCGCCACCTGCATCGCCAGCCGGTCCATCGACATGCCGAACGCCACCGCCGCGGCCACCAGAGCAACCGATGCGGCGTGCCCGACCGCGATGGGCACCAGGGCCCGCAGCGCCTGGCGCCGGTCTTTCGACCGCACGCCCCAGGCTGCGGCCCACATCCAGCCGGTTGCAGGGTTCAGCCCGTGAATGGCGCCGACACCCGCCACCACCAGCCAGGGCCAAAGGCTTTCCACGGCATGCCCTCGCGTTCAGCCGGGTTGCCCGTCAGTTCGACGGATGGCAGCAGGCATGGGCTGCGGGCTTTGTGGCCGGCGCCGGCTCGTAGCGGTCGTGGTGGCGCACCCAGTCCATGGTGTAGACCGCGTTGTGCTCGTCGCGGCCCTTGGGGGTGAGATCGAGCAGGTTGTAGGTGCCCATCATCACTTCGACGCCACGCTCGTACGTCGAATAGGTGTGAAAGACCTCGCCCGCATCGTTCTTGTAGAACACGCTGATGCCGGGTGCCTCCTCGGCTGGAAACGGCCGCACGCTGTAGTTGTAGTAGACCTCGCCCTTGCCTTCGGCCCATTGTTCCGAGGTGAAGCTCACGCCGAAGTCGTAGTTGAAATCGCTGCCGTACGCCGACACCCACTTGAACTGCCACCCCATGCGCCGGCGGAACCGCTCGATCTGCCCGAGCGGCGCGCGTGACACGGCCAGCAGCGTGACGTCGCGGTTTTCCAGGTGCACCTTCATTCCGTCGACATGGTCGGCCATGTAGGAGCAGCTCGGGCATCCCTGCTCCCAATCGGGGCCGAGCATGAAATGCTGCACCAGCAACTGGCGCCGACCTTCGAACAGGTCGGCCAGGGCGCGGGGGCCGTCGGGCGTGTCGAAGGTGTAGTTCTTCTCGACGCGCGTCCACGGCAAGGCGCGGCGCTCGCGGGCGATCTGGTCGCGCAGGTGGGTCAGTTCCTTTTCACGCGCCAGCAGCGCCTTGCGCTGGGCAAGCCAACGGTCCTTGGCAACGACGGGGTGGTTGGCAATGTTTGTTGCGGCAACGGTGGTGTTCATGGCGATGTGTTCCTTGGCTCGATGAATCGTTTGGGCGAACGGATGTGCTCACGCCCTGGTGGCCGCCTTGGGGCGCCGCACGGCGCGGACCTTTCCGCTGTCTCCGCCGCCGCAATAGAAGAGGTCTCCCCCGTCGGATTCGAGCCCGCTCACCCCCGTGCCGCGCGGCATTTCGAGCCGTTCGAGCACGGCGCCGCTTTCGGGGTTGATGCGGCGGAGGTCGCTTTCGTCGCCCTCCCAGGTGCCGTGCCACAGCTCGCCGTCGACCCAGGTCACGCCGGTAACGAAGCGGTTGGACTCGATGGTGCGGAGCACGGCGCCCGTGGCCGGATCGATCTGGCAGATCTTGCGGTCGCGGTACTGGCCCACCCACAGGCTGCCCTCGGCCCAGGTGAGCCCCGAGTCGCTGCCTTTGCCGGGCGCGGGAATCGAAGCCACCACCGTGCCCGTCACGGGATCGATCTTGTCGATGCGCGCCTCGGTGATCTGATACAGGTACGTGCCGTCGAAGGCGGTGCCTGCGTCTCCGGCGCAGGCCAGGGTGCGCGTCGTCTCGCCGCTCACCGGGTCGAAGGCAATCAGGCCGTCGCGCGTGGCGGCCCAGACGCGCTGGCCGTCGTGGGTAACGCCGCCCACGCTCGCCTCGCCGGCCAGGGGCCCGTACTCGCGAACGATTTCGGCTGCACTCGCCGTGATGGAGGCCTGGTCCTTGCCTGCCTTGCTGCTGCTACTGCTCATTGCTGCTCCTTGTTTACGCCCCGCGCCGGGGCCTTGGAGGCAACTCTATTCAATCGGCAGCGCGGCGGGGAGTAACAAGATCGTCGTGAATCCGGTCAGCGGCGGCGAGAGCCAGCGCTGGGCCCTCGCCCGCCCGATCGCGCGCACACGGCCCTCGGACTCCAGCTCGGCGAGCGCGCGCTGCACAGTGCGCTGGCTCGCCCCCAATGCCAGCGCCAGCGCCGAGGTCGACCACGCCGCCCCGTCGGAGAGCAGCGCGAGCAGCGACGCCTGGTCGCCGTCGATGGGCGGCGCCAGCACGGCAACCTCGCGCCCGCCGTGCGGCTTGAGCACGAATCCCCGCGCCGTCGCCTCGATGCCCGCCAGCGGTGCAACGAGTGCGCGCAGCCGGCCGACCTCGACCCGCAGCCGCGCCCGGAGTGTCTCGTCGGGGTGGCGGGTGTTGAACGCATAGGCAATCAGCGATTCGCGATCGATGTCGCCGGGCCACGCTTCGGCCAGGGCGCGCGCCAGTGCGAACAGCACCGGTCGCCGCGCCAGCGGCCGCCATGCATCGCCGGCGCCCACCCCGCGGCGGCATGCATCGACCACCAGCGCGTCAGATGCCAGCAGTGCCTCCACCTCGTGCAGGCGCAGCGTCTCTTCGCCACCGGCGGAGCGCCGCCGCGCGGCGGGACGGTCGAGCGCAGCCCGCGCCTCCACCACCTCGGCCAGCAGCGCCGGCACACGCGCGCGCTCGGCCGCCTCGTGCGCGCGAGCGAGCGCGGCTTGCGCCGCACCGGTGCGCAGCGATCGCAGCGCCAACTCTGCCGCGGTGAGCGCGGCAACCGCTGCCAGCGATGCCGGCAACCCGCGCGCATCGAGCGGGGCCAGCGTGGCCGCCGCTTCGTCGAGCCGGCCGAGCAGCAGGAATTTGCGCGCTGCAATCAGCCGCGCCTGCAGCGCATTGCCATGGTCCGCATGCGCCTCGAGCGTGGAGGCCGCTGCCGCAAGCGACCGCGGCGATCCGCCAAGGTCGCGCATGGCCAGCGCCACCTCGGCCTCGGCGACAACGCAGCGGGCGCGCGCCAGTTCTTCGTGCGCGCCAAAACCGCGGGCTGCTCGCCGAAGAAGCTCGCGTGCGCGCGGGTGTTCGCCAAGCTGCGCCATGGCAATGCCGCGCAGGGCCAACGCAGGCGGGTCGTCGCGCAAGGCAACCCGCTTGAGCGCGCCGAGCGCGTCGCCCGCGGCAAGCGCCCGCGCAGAGGCGGCGATCAGGGAATCCATAGACCGCGGAGGTTAACCCGCCCTGACGACCGCCCCAATGGAGTTGTACAGTACAACCTCTTTCGGAAAGGAGGCCCTGTCTTGAAATCTTCCAACACACAGGCCGATTTGAAATTCCCCAGGCCGCTGGTCACTGTCGACGTCGTCATCTTCACCGTGCTGGAAGATGAATTGAAGGTCGTCCTGATGCGCCGCCCCAGCGATGCCCACGAACCGTTTCCCGGACGCTGGGCCCTGCCGGGAGGGTTCATCGACGTGGCCAAGGACGCCAGCCTGCTCGACTGCGCCTTGCGCAAGCTGCAAGAAAAAACCGGCGTTTCTGCGCCGTACCTGGAGCAACTGGGCAGTTGGGGCGGCGCAAGCCGCGACCCGCGGGGCTGGTCGACCACGCACGCGTTCTTTGCGCTGGTGCCGAGCCAGGACCTGGTGCTCGAAAAAGGAGCGAACGCTGCGCAGGTCGAATGGGTAGATGCGACTGCGGCCAGCCGCAAGCGCCTGGCCTTCGACCACGCCGAAATCCTCGAAGCGGCCATTGCCCGCCTGCGCAGCAAGGTCGAATACACCTCGCTGCCCGCCTTTCTGCTGGGCGAACCCTTCACCCTTCCGCAGCTGCAGCACACCTACGAAGTGGTGCTGGGCCGCCCGGTCGACAAAAGCGCTTTTCGCAAGCGCATGCTCGACGCCGGCTTCATGGAAGAAGCCGGCACGGTGGAAGGCACCTTCGGCCGGCCGGCCATGGGCTACCGGCTGCGCGACCGGTCGCAGGCAGCCCTCTTCCCCCGCACCTTCAGCCCGCGCGACTCCGCGGAGCCTGGTGCTTGACATCCTTCGAGTAAGTTGTACTATGCAACCCATATAGTTGCACAGTACAACTCAATAGAGAAAACCATGAAGCAGAACATCCAATTTCTCCTGATCGATCCGCAGAACGACTTT
The DNA here is from genome assembly GCF_031456585.1 of Variovorax sp. 3319. Taxonomy (NCBI): domain Bacteria; kingdom Pseudomonadati; phylum Pseudomonadota; class Betaproteobacteria; order Burkholderiales; family Comamonadaceae; genus Variovorax; species Variovorax sp. 3319. Next base: position 7,382 of record NZ_JAVDUZ010000011.1, on the reverse strand, counting down.
TGCGACCTTCCGGCCAGCTGGCTTCCGGCCGACGCTGCCACAGGTGCGCAATTGCAGCCGGCGCTGCCGGTGGCGGGGGCGCACGCCGACATGCTGCGCGTGGCCCGACTCATCCGCGAAGGTTCCCAGGGCATCGGCGGCATCACGATTACCCTGGATTCGCACCACAGGTTCGACATTGCGCACCCCACGTTCTGGCAAACGCGCGATGGTGCCGATGTGCCGCCTTTCACGTCCATTACCGCGGCCCAGGTGAATGCCGGCGACTACCACCCGCGCGACCCCGCTGCCCTGCCGCGGGCGCTGGCCTATATCGGCGAGCTCGAGCGCCGCGGCCGCTACACCCTGATGGTGTGGCCGGTGCATTGCGAGATCGGCAGTTGGGGCCACAACGTGCATGCCGCAGTCAAGGCCGCCTACAACACGTGGGAAGACGCACAGCTGCGCGTGGTGGAAAAGGTCAACAAGGGCAGCAACCCCTGGACCGAACACTACAGCGCCATCCAGGCCGAAGTGCCGGATGAGGACGACCCCGCCACCCTGCTCAACATGCCGCTGGTGGCGTCGCTCGACCGCGCCGACCTGATCGTGATTGCAGGCGAAGCCAGCAGCCATTGCGTAAAGGCCACCACCGAGCACATTGCCGCCAACCTGCCTTCGGGCAAGCCCGCCAAGCTGGTGCTCGTTACCGATTGCATGAGCCCGGTGACCGGCTTCGAGGCGCAGCACCAGGCGTTCCTGCAAGACATGGGAAGCCGCGGTGCCCAGCTTCTTACGAGCGCCGAAGTGCTTTCCAGACTGACCGCCAATACCTGAAGGACCGCACCATGCAACCCATCATCCGCAGCCTGCTGGACACCGACCTGTACAAGTTCACCATGTGGCAGGCCATGCTGCACAGCAACCCGCAAACGCAGGCCGAGTACACCTTCGTTTGCCGCAACCAGCCGGCCTATCCGCTGGCCGAATTGCTTTCCGACGTCAACGAGCAGCTCGACCATCTCTGCACGCTGCGCTTTGCGCCCGGCGAACTTGCCTACCTTGGCGGCCTGCGCTACATCAAGAGCGACTTCGTCGACTTTCTGCGCATCTTCAGCTTCCAGCGCGAATTCATCTCGGCCACGGTCGAGGGCGACTCACTGCACATCCGGGCGGTGGGGCCCCAGGTGCACACCATGGCTTTCGAGATCTTCGTGCTTGCCATGGTCAACGAGCTGTACTTCCGCCGTTTCGACGCGGACGCCGCGCTGGCCGAAGGCCGCAAGCGCCTGCAGGCCAAGATCGAGCTGCTGCGCGGCTTTGCACAAGAGCCGACGGCCCGGCACCCTTTCGAGTTTTTCGACTTCGGCGTGCGCCGCCGCTTTTCGCGCGACTGGCAGCGGGAGGTCGTCACCACGCTCAAGCGCGAAGTGCCGATGTACTTCAAGGGCACCTCCAACGTGCTGCTGGCGAAGGAACTGGACCTGGTGCCCATCGGCACCATGGCCCACGAATACCTGCAGACCTACCAGGCGCTGGGCGTGCGGCTTCGCGACTTTCAGAATGCCGCCCTCGAAGGCTGGGTGCAGGAGTACCGCGGCGACCTGGGTGTGGCGCTGACCGACGTGGTGGGCATGGATGCTTTTCTTGCCGACTTCGACCTGTACTTTGCCAAGCTGTTCGACGGCCTTCGTCATGACTCCGGCGACCCGGTCGTCTGGGGCGAAAAGGCGCTGGCGCACTACGCGCGGCTGCGCATCGATGCGCACACCAAGCGGCTGGTGTTCTCCGACGGGCTCGATCTGCAGACGGCCATCCGCCTGTACCGCACCTTTGCCGACCGCACCCAGACTGGCTTCGGCATAGGCACCAACCTTACCAACGACGTAGGCCTTGTGCCGCTGAACATCGTGATGAAGCTCACCGGCTGCAACGGGCAACCGGTTGCAAAGCTGTCCGACAGCCCCGGCAAGACGCTGTGCGAAGACGAGACCTTCCTGGCGTACCTGCGCCAGGTCTTTCACATCGAAAGCTGAAAGCCATGCTCCGAATCACCGCTGCGCAACTCAACTACACCATTGGCGACCTTGCGGGCAACGCTGCGCGAATGATCGAGGCCGCGCGCAAGGCTGCAGCCGACGAGGCCGACCTGGTCGTGTTTTCCGAAATGTCGCTCACCGCCTACTACCCGGCCGACCTGCTGGAGGAAGAAGGCTTCATGGACCGCGTGGAGGCCGCCTTTCAGGAGCTTCTTTCCGCATCGCGCCAGATGCCTGCGCTGCACTGGGCCGTGGGGTTGCCGGCACGGCGCGAAGGCGCAGGCAAGAAGCTGCGCAACGTGCTGCGCGTGATCCGCGGGGGCGAAGTGCTGCTCGAATACGCCAAGCAGCTGCTGCCCACCTACAACATCTTCGACGAGCGCCGGCACTTCGAACCGGGGCCCGATGTGGCGCGCGTGCTCCGCATTCGCGATGCACAAGTGGGCCTGTTGATCTGCGAAGACGGCTGGAACGACGAGGGGCAGGACTACCTCGTGAATCCGTTCGAGCGCATGCGCGATGCGGCGCCCGACCTGGTGGTGTCGATCAACGCAAGCCCGTCGAACATCGGCAAGCGCGAACAGCGGCATCAGATTTTCAGCGCGGCCAGCCGCCGCAACGGCTTGCCGATTCTCTACGTCAACCAGGTGGGCGGCCACGACCAGCTGGTGTACGACGGGGCGTCGTTCGCCGTCGAACCGGAGGCCGGCGTGGTGTACGAAGCGCGGCGCTTCGCAGAGGACGTGAGCACGCTGTGCTTCGACAACGGCCGTTTTCTCACGGCGGCCGGCAAGGCCCCGCCCGCGGTGGCATCAGAGGGCTTGCCCGCCCTGGAGTTCTACCGCCAGCAGATCGTGCTGGGCCTGCGCGACTATGCGCGCCGCTGCGGCTTCAGCCAGGCTGTCGTGGGCTCATCGGGCGGCATCGATTCGGCGCTGACCCTGGCATTGGCAGTCGAAGCGCTTGGCGCTGATAACGTCGTCGGCATCACCATGCCGTCGAGCTTTTCATCGGAGGGGTCGGTCAGCGACTCCGAAGCCCTCTGCCGCAACCTTGGCATACCCTTGAAGCACCACGCCATTGCGGGCATCGTGTCGCAGTTCAAGCAAGGTTTCGAATCGTCCCTGGGCAGCGAACTGCGCGGCGTGGCCCTGGAGAATCTTCAGGCGCGGGTGCGCGGCACCATTCTCATGGAGCACTCCAACAGCTTCGGCCACCTGCTGCTGACCACGGGCAACAAGTCCGAGATCTCGGTCGGCTATTGCACGCTTTATGGCGACACCAACGGCGGGCTGGGGCTCATCGGCGATCTCTACAAGACCGAAGTGTTCGCACTCTCCCGGCACTTGAACGAAACCGCGGGCCGCGAGATCATTCCGCAAGGCATCATCGACAAGGAGCCCTCTGCCGAGCTGGCGCCCGGGCAAAGGGATGTCGACAGCCTGCCGCCCTATCCCGTGCTCGACCAGATCCTCAAGCTGCTGATCGAAGGCCCTCGGCTCGCGCAGCGCGAGTACCAGGAGGCGCGCGAATTCGTCGGCACGCTGCGGGCGCAACCTTCCGGCGAAGCGCTTGTGGAGCGCATTCGCGGCATGGTCGCGCGCAATGAATACAAGCGGCGGCAATCGCCGCCCATCGTCCGGGTACGGGCGCGGGCCTTCGGCTCCGGACGCCAGATGCCGATTGCAGCCAAACTGTCTTGAGAACCCCAATGACAAACCAACTACCAGCCACACCCCAGGCCCACGACGTCGCCGTCTACATCGGGCGATTCCAGATCTTCCACAACGCGCAGCTCGCGCTGCTGCGGCGCGCGCTCGCCGCGGCGCCCGAGTGCGTGGTGGTGTTGGGCTCCTCTTTCCAGGCCCGCACGCCGCGCAATCCTTTCACGTGGGAAGAGCGCGCGGAAATGATTCGCCTCGCCCTGCCGCAAGCAGAGCGCGAGCGGCTGAAGTTCTTGCCCGTGCGCGACTATTACGACCAGGCACGCTGGGTGGCTGCCGTGAAGCAGGGCGTGGCGCAGATGTATCCCGGCCAACCGTCGGTGGTGCTGGTGGGCCACCTGAAGGACGCGACCAGCGTTTACCTTCGCGACTTTCCGCAATGGACGCTCGACGACACCGGTTTACAGGGCGACATCCATGCCAGCGCCTTGCGCGATGCGTACTTTGGAGCGGCGGCCGATGGGTCGCTGGAGCCGGCGCTGGCCGCGTTGGTGAGCCAGGCGCCTGCGAGCACGCTGCAGTTTCTGCGCGCCTGGGCAAGCCTGCCGCACTACGCCGTGCTGGCGCAGGAATGGGAGAGCCTGCGCCAGGACAAGGTCATGTGGGCGGGCACGCCCTACCCTGTCATCTTTGTGACGGTCGACACGGTGGTTCAGTGCGGCGACCAGGTGCTGCTGATCCGGCGCGGCCGCTCGCCGGGCAAGGGCATGCTTGCGGTGCCGGGCGGCTATCTCGAGCCGCGAGAAACGGTCTGGCAGTCGGCCCTGCGCGAACTCGACGAGGAAACCGGCTTGCGCCTGCTCGACAGCGACATCCGGGGCGCGTTCAAGGCGGTGCAGGTGTTCGACAACCCGGACCGCAGCCAGAAGGGCCGCGTCATTACCCATGCGCACTGGTTCGACCTGGGCCCGCGTCGTCCGCCGGAGCTGACGGCCGGCGACGACGCGTCATCCGCCGAGTGGGTGCCCATTGCAAAACTGGCCAGCCTGGAAGACCAGTTCCACGACGATCACTTTCACATACTCGATTCGTTCTTTGGGCTGACGCGCGCCAATTGAGCACGGCTTCGGCCGGCAACTGCCGCGTCACCAGCCTTGGCCATGCCCGGTGCGGCGGAGTTCCCGTTGCATGCGCGCCGCGCGGCGATGGCGCTGCTTGCGCCGGCGCGCGAGCAGCGTGGTCGTTACGCTGATTGCAAAAAGGCCGACCGCCTGCTGTATGAGCCTGGCAGTGGCCTTGCGGGTTCGCGCTTCCAGTTTTCGTTGCGCATCTTCGATCTTTTGGACGGCCTCGATCTCTTCGGTGCCATTGCCATGCGGCCCCGCTGCAACGGCGTCGGTGCCCAGCGTTGCCTGCTTTGCCGCGGCTTCGGTCGCGGCCTGCGCCTTGGTTGCGGCCACCGAGCCGTGGGCGTTGGCGTAGACCTTGGTGAACTCCGCGCCCAGCAAGAATATCTGCGCGGCGTAATACACCCAGGCCAGCAAGACCACCAGCGAGCCAGCCGCTGCAAAAGATTCGCTGACACTGCTTTTTCCGAGATACAGGCCGATGAGCACCTTGCCTATCTCGAAGAGAACGGCGGTTACCGCCGCACCGATCCACACGTCCGGCCATGCAATGGGCGTGCTCGGCATGAACTTGAAGATCATGGCGAACAGCAGCGTAAGAATGCCCAGCGTTACCAGCGCATTGAGCACCTGCAGCAAAACCTCCCACCCCGGAAAGAGCCCGCTGCTCCAGCTGCCCATTGCCGCCAGCACGGCACTGACGACCAGCGACACCATCAGCAAGAAGGCGAGCCCGAGAATAAGGCCGAACGAAAGCACCCGGGCGCGCAGAATGCCCCACACGCCGCTCGGCTTTGCACGCTCTGGCACATGCCAGATGCGGTCGAGTGCGCTTTGCAGTTCGGCAAACACGGTGGTGGCGCCGACGATCAGCACCACCACGCTGATGGTTCCGGCAATCAATCCGCGAGACGGTTCATTGGCGCTCTTGACCAGGGCCTGTACCGCCTCGGCGCCCTCCTGCCCGATCAATCCCGACAGTTGCGCGGCAATCTGGCCCTGCACGGCCTCGGTGCCGAAGAGTGCGCCCGCCACTGCAATGACGATCACGAGCAACGGCGCCAGCGAGAACATCGTGTAGTACGAGATCGCCGCGCCCATGCTGGGTGCGAAGTCGTCGACCCAGGCCATGACCGCCTCCTTGCAAAGGCGGAGTAGTTGCTTGAGCTTGTTCGTGGTGGGCATTTGCCGGGCCCCAATCAAAGTCGATGTTGGATGCCAGGCGTGCCGTCGCCCGCCTGCACGCCGAAGGTGGCTCGTTCATGCAGGCCTTGTTGTAGGTAGACACCGCGTCGCTGTGCTGGCGCAGTCGGATTCAGGAATCCGCTGCGGCGCGCGCTGCGGTGCCGCGCGACCCGCCCCTTCACCACTTCACCACTTCACGCGAACGCCCACCGATGCGTTGATTGCGCTCTTCACCCGCGCGTCGCCGCCCGAGGCCCAGAGCTTGCCGACTTCGCCGTACACGCTCGTCCTGCCGCCCAGCGCCAGGGTGAAGCCGCCTGCGAGTTCCGTGCTCGTGCCGCCGGTGGGCGATGCGATGTCGGTGCGGGTTGCGCCGTTGGCGAAGCGCGCGATGTCCGCGCCGCCCGAGCTCCTGTAGACATTGAAGCGCCCGTATGGCTGCAGCGTGCCGAGACCGGTGGCAACCGTGCCCTTCACCCGCACGCCCGCGCGCACGATCCAGCCGCTGTCTGCGTCCGGCTGAACGATTGCGCCGGGAATGGCCGAGTTGTCCAGGTCGAGTTGCTGGTGCACCAGCTGCAGTTGCGGCTCGACGCTCCAGCCGCTGGCTCCCAGCGGAAAAGACTGCCCCACTTCGATGGACCCCAGCAAGCTGCGGCCCTTGCCTTCGACGCCCAAGCCCAATGCCGGCTCCACCGTGTAGCGGTGGCGGCCCGACTGCACCACCGCATCGGCATAGAAGCCGCCGTTGCTGGTGTACGTGCCATAGATGCCGAAGTACTGGCTGCGCAAGTCGTTGCGGCCCACTTGCTGGTTCTGCAGGCCGCTCGCAAAGCCGCTGACGCGTGCGTCGCCGTCGAGCTGGCCTACGTAGAGCCCGGCGCGCCAGTTGGCCGTGGCCATCAAGTCGGTGCCGGCCTGGAAGCCGCTCAGGCGGCCCTTGCTCGATGGCGAAACGGTGCCGCTGCCCTGGCGGATGTCGATGTCGGTAGAAAGCACGCGAGCCCAGGCGCGGCGCTCCGGGCCGGTCGGGCTTGCCTGAGTTGCGTCGGTAACCTTCGCATCGTCGTCGCCTATGCGCTTGTGCAGGTCACCGATCATCGCGAGGTTTCCCTGGCGCAACTGGCTCGGCAGCGCCGCGTAGAGCGAGGCCTCTGCGCGGTAGGTGGGCACGATCAAGCCGGGTACGGGGCCGGGCGCGGCAGGGTCTTCGCCACTCGGTGCGGCAGAGCCGCCGCCGTCCGTGGGCGTGGTGCCGCCGTCGCCCGGAGGAACGACCGTGGTGGTCGACCGCAAATACCAGTTCTCCCCCGCCCCCGAGGCATCCCCCGCATGCAGCCGGTACTCGTAGGCCCCTGCATCCACATGCCCGCCGGCCAGGCGGAACG
>NZ_JAVDUZ010000010.1:0-298264 GCF_031456585.1 Variovorax sp. 3319 | reverse complement strand
CTCGCCTCGCCCAGCGAGCCGCAGGTCACCAGGCCGTGGATGCCGTTGCGGATCTGGAAGTCGATGTGGCGGGCCGTGCCTTCGGCATCGATGCTCTCGTCGGCGTGGAACTTGGTGGTGATGGCGGGGAAGATGCCTTGCCAGCGGGGATTGGTCACAGATGGTGCTCCTGAGGTGTACGGTGGAAATCAGGCTCACTTTAAATATATTAACAATATATCGTCAAGACATTTCTGCTCTGCCACGGCCCTGGAGCGGCCCGCTGGTCCACGGTTTGCTGGCTGGGGCTTATCCGGCGCGAAGCGCGCCGGCGCTGCCGATTTCGGCAAGGCCCGAGCGAAAGCGCTCGGCTTCGCTTCGCATGCCCCGCGAAATGGCATCCCATGTCCGCGCAGGGAAATCGGCCGGCAGCAGAGCCTCTACTTCTCCCAACACCTCATCCAGCGACTCCACCATGCCGAGCATGGCGTTCCATACGTCGATGCCGCCGTTCTTCATTGCCAGCTGATGCCAATGGCGCGCCTGGATGGTGTGGAAAACGTAGTGCTTGTTCTTGGAACGCACCGCCATGGCCAGACCGGCCTTGCGCGGCTGGAACTGGTTGGGCCCTGCGCCGAAATAAGGCCACATCGAAATGATGTCGTAGAGCGGCGTCATGTCATAGACGTCGCCCTGGTACAGGCGGACCGAAAAGTTCTTGGCGTGGCCGTCGGTTGCGGCCAGCAGAAAGAAGGCCAGCTGGGTCAGGAGAAACCGGGTGCGGTCGTCGGCACTCCGGCTTCCTTGCAGGAGTTGCAGGCAATTGGGCATGCCGGGGCCTGCGTCCTGCTCGTACTTCCTGGACGATGGCAACCCCATGGCCTGGCAAAAGTCTTCTTGGGGAAGGCGCGCGATCCATGTGCCGCCGTCCATCCACTCGCGATCGAAACGCTCCACCACCAAAACCGCCTGGCCCTCGAAGGTCGCAATGGATGTAGGCGCCACAGGCAGGCCGAGCGCTTCGACGATCTGCGCGCAAATCCATTCGTTCTGCACCGAGTCGGATGCGTCCACGCGCCGTGAACCGCCAATGAGCCCGAGCGGCAGCTTGATGATGTGCGTGGTGGGCGTGGCACCGTGCGGGCGGCACCAGGCACCTTTCCAGCGGGTCAGGGCGGTCTTCTCCTGGGCGCCGGCAAGAGAGATGCGAAACAGGTCTTCGTCGCGCATGCTTTCAGGCGTGTCGTCGGACGGAACCGTTCTCAGCAGTTCGGCAACTTCGTCGTCGACGAGAGGTTCGCAGTTCATGGCGTTCCAGCCCTGGGGCTCGGCACCTTCGGGCAGCAGTTGCACGGCACCGACACAGTCGCGCCCAATGGCCTCGAGCAGGTCGAAGGTGCCGATGTCCTTGAGCTTGAATCGATGGCCCAGGCGCATCCGGACCGCGATGCTGTCCGGCAGCAGATTGTCGAAGTAGCTCCTGACCACGTCGCCTCGGACTTCGAGCGTGCTGTTGATCGGAATCGACAGCGACAGCGATCGCTGCCGCGGCGACTCAAGCCACCGCGGGTGATACCGGAAGGTGTGGGAATCTCGGTCGACAAGCCAGGTGCCGACCAGTTCGCCGTTCATCCACGCATTCAGCGCCTGCATTACCAAGAGCCATTCTTCGGCCGGATGGCGAAGCTGCGGCGCGATGTCGGCTTGACGTCCTTGCCCGGGTTCAGGGCTTGAAGCTGCCGGAGCAATGTGCCCGGCGCGGTCGATTGGAGCGCCGGAGCGCCAAGCTCGCCGGGAGACAGCGCGACCAGCACGGAGCCATCGCTCATCGTTTTGGTCGTCCATGGTCCTGCCGGAAGGTTTACGGCTGTGTCTGGCGGCGGCTCATACCTTTTCGGGGGCTTCTCCATCGCATACTGGACGCCGCCCGAAGGCGTTTCTTCCCGCAAGAAAAAGCTCGCCCCCAATGTCGACAGGAGCTTTGTCAGCTGCTCGAGGCTGACAGCCCCGGGGTTGGCTTCGATCTCCGCTATTCGCGCCTGGCTGACACCGACGAGCGCACCGGCTTGCGCCTGTGTCAGGCCACGCTTTTTCCGTAGCGCCTGCAGGTGGGGCCGTAGCTGATCAACGAAGCGGAGGGGGTAGTCCATCTTGCAAGCAAGATATCGGCCCTGGCTTATTTTGTCAATATATAAGTTTTGGCTTATTTTTCAATAAAACTCGCCCTACCTTGTAATCTCGCAAAACAAGGCAGAGCTTGTAATTGCCTTTAATCGATCTTCGCCCCGGAAGCCTTCACCACCGCTCCCATCGCATCCCAGTCAGCACGCAACAGCTTCTGAAACTCTTCAGCGTTCTGCGTGCGTGGCTCGACACCCAGGCGCTTGAAGCGCTCCTGTATTGCCGGATCTGCCAGCACCTTGTTGGTGGCGGCATTGAGGCGCTCGACCTCTGCCTTGGGAGTGCCCGCGGGCGCGAGCAGGCCAATCCATGAATCGAACGCATAGCCCGGCAGGCCGCTCTCCGCCACAGTCGGCAAGCTCGGCAGGAAGGGGCTGCGCGCCTTGCCCGTGGAAGCGAGCAGCTTCATGCGCGGGTCGGCCTGGAAACCCATCACGCCGATGCTCGACGAAATGACCGCCTGCACCCGCCCCGCGAGCACCTCGTTCACCGCCTCGCCCGTGGACTTGGTTGGAATGTGCGTCATGTCGAGCCCCGCCTTGGCAAGGAACGACGCCATTGCCAGGTGCGTGGCACTGCCGTTGCCCGCCGAGGCATAGTTGTACTTGCCCGGGTTCGCCTTCACCTCCTTGATGAAGTCCGCCGTGCTCGACACATTCAGGCCGCTTGCCACCGCCAGCACGTAGCCTGCGTTGCCGATATTTGCCACGCCCACGAAATCCTTCAGCGGGTCGTACGAGAGCTTGCTGTACAAAAAGCCCGCAATGTTGTGGCTTGCCGCCGCGAGCAGCAGTGTGTTGCCGTCCGCCGCCGACTTGGCCACCGCCGCCGCGCCCACCGTGCCGCCCGCACCCGCACGGTTCTCGACGATGGCGCTGGCATTCAGCGCCGCGCCCAGCTCCGCGTTGAACGCCCGGGCCACCGTGTCTTGCACCGCGCCGGTGCCAAAAGGCACAACGATGTGAATCACGCGCTGCTGCTGTTGCTGCTGCGCCTGCACGGGTGCGAAGGCGCCAACAAGGGCCGCAGCGGCGGCAACTGCAGCCAGCGAACGTCGGGTGAACAAGGTCGGGGTCATCGGAGTGGCTGCTTTCATCATCATTGAGTGGCAATTAAAAACTTCAGGCACCCGACGGCAACCAGCGCTGTACCAGCTTCACGAAATAGCTGGCGCCGATCGGGATGATCTCGTCGTTGAAGTCGAACGAGGTGTTGTGAATGATGCAAGGGCCGGGCCCGTGGCCGTCGAGCCGGTGGTCCCCGTCGCCATTGCCCAGAAAGGCGTAGCAGCCGGGCCGCGCGAGCAGCATGTGCGCAAAGTCTTCGGCGCCCATCACGGCGGGGAAGTTGTCGGTAACCATGTCTTCACCCACCACTTCGCGCATCACACCCGCGGCAAAGCGCGCCTCGGCCGCGTGGTTGACCACCGGCGGCGAAGAGCGGTTGAAGAAAACCTCGGCCGTGCAGCCGTGCGCGGCAGCCACGCCGGCGGCCACCTCGCGCAGGCGCGCCTCGATCTTGTCGATGGCATCGATGGAGAAGGTGCGGATGGTGCCGCCGACCGTGGCCACGTCGGGAATCACGTTGGGCGCATCGGCGCCCTGCAGCTGCGTTACCGCGAGCAGTGCGCGCTCGGTGCTTGGAATGGTGCGCGGCACGATGGTCTGCAGCTGCTGCGCGAGCGTGACCACCGCTGCCACCGGGTCGATGCCCGTGTGCGGCATCGATGCATGCGTGCCGCGCCCACGCATGGTGATCTTGTAGGTATTGCTCGATGCCATCAGCGCGCCTTCGTTGAGCGCAAAGCGGCCCACGTCGCCGACCGGAAAGTTGTGCAGCGCAAAGACCCCGTCGCACGGGAAGCGGTCGAACAGGCCGTCCTGGATCATCTTCTTGGCGCCGGCCTTGCCCATTTCTTCTGCGGGCTGAAAGATGAAATGCACCGTGCCGTCGAAGTCGTCCGGGCCTTGCTGCGACAGATGCCAGGCCGCGGCCAGCAGCATGGTGGTGTGCCCATCGTGTCCGCATGCGTGCATGCGGCCGGCGTGGGTGGACTTGTGGGCGAACTCGTTCGCCTCGTGCAGCGGCAGCGCGTCCATGTCGGCGCGCAGGCCGATGGTGCGCGAGCTGGTGCCCTTGCGCAGCACGCCCACAAGGCCGGTGCCGGCAATGCCGCGGTGCACTTCGATGCCCCATTCGGCGAGCAGGCCCGCCACCTTCTCGGAGGTGCGGTGCTCTTCGAAGCCGAGTTCAGGGTGGGCGTGAATGTCGCGTCGGATGTCGACGAAGCGGGAGACGTTGTTGGCGAAGGAGTCGACGATGTTCATGAAGGTGGAAGCCGCGGCGGAATCGTTCGAAGCGAACGATTCTGGCGCAGCTGTCCACCGGGCGCAAAGACACAGGCTCAGGCGAGCCGGCCCTCTTGCCGCAGCCGCGCGCCAATGCGGCGGATCTCGGCCTCGCCCTGCTCCAGCGTGGCCTTGCTCGTGTGCACCGAGTAATGGCCCATCACCAGCTCGTGCGGATGCTTCACAGCCGAGCCCAGAACGAAGGACGTGTCGCCACGTCCCACGAAGTCGATGGCCGCGCCGGATTCTTCGAACACCGCCAGCTCTCCCGTGCCGATGGGTTCGCCGCCGGTGCCCGCGTCGAGCCGGCCCGCGCTGACCGCGACCCAGCCCACCGTGTGGCCTGCGGGCGGCGTGTAGCGCCAGCGCTCGCCGTCTTTCAGCTGCACAGCCAGGTAGTTCATCGGCGCCGGTGCCGGAATGGGGCTTTGCGCCGCACCGTAGCGGCCGAGCAGCACGCGCGCCGGGCCCTCGACCGGCACCTGCGAAGGCGCCAGGTAGATGCTTTGGGCCGGTGCGTTTTCTTCAGATGCCGGCAGGGCCACCCAGAGCTGGAAGCCCTGCACGCGCCTGGTGTCGGGCGCGGGCTCGCCGTCGTGCCACACGCCGTTGCCGGCGCGCATCCATTCGACGCCGCCGGCAGGCAGCACGCCCTTTTCGCCGGTCGTGTCTTCGTACAGCGTGTCGCCTTCGATCAGCCAGGTGAGCGTGGCAATGCCCGAGTGAGGATGCATGCCGAAGCCTTTGCGGCCGCCCGCCGTGTCGAAACCGAAGAGATCGAGAAACACGAACGGCTTGAGAAACTCGCCCAGGTCGCCCGGGCTCATCAGCCGGATGATCGGCCCATGCTGCGAACCCAGCGTGCGGTAGACGATGGCGCGGGCTTCGGTGGCGGCGGGGAGGGTGGCGGTAGCGGCGGTCATGCGGCCTCCCTTGCGGTCTTCAGCGCCTTGGTCCACCAGGCAAGGTCGTCGAGCATGCCGGTGGCGGCCTGCGCCAGGTGTGGAAAGTCCTCGAAAGCCTTGCCTTGCTGCCAGATGCCGAGAAACTCGACCATGCCGATGTGCACCGCATTGCGCACCGGCGCCATCTGCATCTCGACAGCGACGAGCCGCAGCTGCTCTACCGCACGCGCGGCACCCACGCCGCCATAGCCCACGAACCCGATCGGCTTGCGGATGAATTCCTTGTAGGCCCAGTCGAACGCGTTCTTCAGCACCGCGCTCGGGCCGTGGTTGTATTCGGGCGTGACGACGATCAGGCCGTCCAGCGTATCGAGCCTGGCGGCCCAGCGCTGGGCTGCTTCGTTCTTTACCGGGCCCCAGGCCGGCGCGCCCGCCTCGTTGAAGAAGGGCAGCGGATGGTCGCGCAGGTCGATCAGTTCAAACGACAGATCGGCGCGCTGGCTGGCAAGTTCGTAGATCCATTGCGCCGGCTTTTCGCCGAAACGGCCTTCGCGGGTCGAGCCGATGATGATTCCGATGCGTGGTGTTTGTTGTTGCGTGGTCATGGGCACAAGGTTAGGGTCGCATCCATTGATCGACTAGACGGCAGAATCGGATTGCACTCATCCACCAAAAGAAGGAATCGCTGCCATGCTCGACCTCAACGACATCGCCATGTTTGTGCAGGTGGTGCGCCATGGCAGCTTTGCCGGGGCGGCGCGCAAGCTGGGCCTGCCGCCTAATACGGTGAGCCGACGCATCCAGCAACTGGAGGCGCAACTGGGCACGCGGCTGATGCAGCGCTCCACTCGCAAGCTCACCCTTACAAGTGCGGGCGAGGCGTTTCACGAGCGCTGTGCGGGCGCTGTCGACGGGCTGGTCGAGGCTGGGCAAGAATTGATTACCGGCAGCCGTGAGCCCAGCGGCTTGATCCGCGTGGCGGCCACAGCCGATTTTTTCGACTTTTTTCCCATGGAATGGGTCGCCGACTTTCTGGCTGCGCACCCGCGGGTGCGTGTCGACTTCGTGCTCAGCGACGCAAAGGCCGACCTGATTGCCGAGCAGATAGACATCGCATTCCGCGGTGGCACATTGCCCGATTCAGGCTATGTCGCCCGCAAGCTCATGAGCGCCCGAACCGACGGCATGGTGGCCAGCCCGGCCTACATTGCCGCGCGCGGCGCGCCCGCCACGCTGCAAGACCTGGCTGGCCACGACTGCGTCACCTCGCCCCATCCCAGCGGCCGCACCGTCTGGCGCCTGACCGGCCCTGACGGCGCGGAAGAAGAGGTGCAGGTGGCAGGCCGTTTCAGCGGCAACACCGCCCAGGCATTGCGCAAAGCCGCGCTCGCCGGGCTCGGCGTGGCGCTGCTGCCGCCGACCATGGCGCAGATGGACATCAAGGCTGGACGGCTGGTGCCGGTTCTGCCGCAGTACCAGCGAACGGGGCAGGGGCTGAGCGTGCTCTATACGAGCCGCAAGCACCTGCCGCCAGCGGTTTCGGCGTTTGTGGGGATGGTGGTGGAAAAGCTGAGCGCGGGGGAGGCGTTGCCGGAGATGCTGCGCCTGGCGAAGACCTAGCCCCTACGGGCCTGTCGATTTCCACAGAAAATGCCTGCATGAAAATCGAAAAAGACACCGTCGTCACCCTCAAGTACAAGGTCGCCGACGCCCAGGGCAAGCTCATCGAAGCCAGCCCCGAGCCAATGGCCTACCTGCATGGCGGGTACGAGAACACGCTGCCCAAGATCGAGGAAGCGCTCGATGGCAAGGAAAAGGGCTACCAGACCACGCTGAACCTCGCGCCCGAAGACGCCTTCGGCCTGCGCGACGAATCGCTGGTGCGCAGCATTCCCAAGGCCGACTTTCCGCCGGGCGTGAAGGTGGGCGGACAGCTGCAAGGGCGGCTCGACGACGGGCGCGAGCACCTCTTTACCGTGATGAAGATCAAGGGCCCGGTGGTGCTGCTCGACGGCAACCATCCATGGGCAGGCAAGGCGCTGAAGTTCAGCCTGCAGGTGACGGACGTGCGCGCGGCGTTGCCGGTGGAAATCGAACATCGGCACGTGCATGGGGCGCACGGGCACCTCCACTGATTAGCAGCCGTTCGTTTCGGCTTTTCAGCGCCGCGCCTGCTACTTCTTCGCCCAGAAGCGCGGCGCTTTCTCGATCTTGCCCAGCGCCTTGCGGCACGCCTTAGCGCCGGCGGCATGGCGCGCGCTGTACCAGCCGACGCCGAACCATGCACGCGCATCGCGCACGGCGGCCTCCAGGTAGAGCTTGAGGGCCACCGCTTCGTCATTGAACTCCCCCAGCGCGTCTTGCGCGGGCCGCAGCCGCTTCAGGTAGCGCGCGGCGGTTGAGTTTTTTCCGTCGTCCGCATCGGCGAAGAGCGGCGCAACGAACTCGGCCAGGTAGCGCAGGCGCTTGAGCCGCTTGCGGGTGCGGTGCTTGTCTTCAGTCGACAGCGACTCGAAGCGCGCTCCGTCGCGGACAACCTGTTTGTGTAAATGCTGCAGGCGCTTTCGCAAGAAGCGGCGTGCGTCGCCGGCATGCAACGGTGCCGGTTCTTGTGGCCCGTTTTCTTGGACGTTCTCCGCGCCCGCACCCGCCGTGGCGGTAAAGCCGATGAGCGAAACGAGCACCGATTGGAATGCCGGCGCGCGCACCACGTCGCCGGGTGATTGCGCACCAGCAGCTGCTTCGTCGCCAGCCAGCGGATCGAACTCCGGCGCGCCCGCACCGCGCAACTGCGGTTGCGCCAGCTTCACGACCTGCTCCCGGTCGCGCAGTGTGCCGAGCGCCCGAAAGGCTTCGACGAGTGGCGGCTCCCAGTCGGCCGCCGCGAAAGAACCCGCGCTCGCATCGAGCCCCGCAAGTTCGCGCAGGGCAGTGCGCAGCCGGCGGATGCCAATGCGCAACTGGTGAATCTGTTCTTCGTCGGTGCTGCCCGCCGCGATCTCGCTGGCGTTGGGCAGCATCTGGGCGAGGCACGCCGCGACCACGGCTTGCTGGATGGTGCGGCCGTCGAGCTGGTTGTCTTTTTCATCGGCGAAGCGGGGCGGCTCGGCCTTGATGGCCGGCACGACCTCGAGCTTTGCCAGCAGGCGGGCGCCGCGCTCCGCTTTGGAAACGGTGCTGAACCACAAGCCGTGCTGCTGCGACCATCGGCGCGCGAGCGCGACGAGGCCTTGCACATCGCCTCGCTTGAGTTCGAGTTCCAGTTCGCACACGGGTGACTCGCGCTGCTCGGGCGTGCCTGCATGGGCGACGACCTTGCCAACGTCGAGCGCCAGTTCAACCACGGCAGCGTTCGCGCCCGTGGTGCGCACGTCGCGCGTGAGCCGCACGATGTCGGTCGATTGGCGCTCGACCAGCGGTGCACCGCTCTGCGCCAGCACCTTCGCGAGCCGCTCGCCCACTGGCGTGCCGTGATGGCGCTGCGGATCGATAGCGGGCGCTGAGCTCTTCGCGGCGGCGCCAAGATCGACGTTGTGTTCGAGCCGGTGCAAGGCGTTGTCACCGGTTGCCTTGACGGTCTGCACCCAGCGCCGCCCCTCTTTGCGCAGCCGCAGCACGATGCCTTGCGCGGCCAGCGCCTGGTCGGTGGTGTCGAAGTAGCGCGCTTGCAGGCGGGTGCTCACCACGGTGCCGCGCCGCATGGCGGCCTCGACCGCCTTCAGTTGCCCAGCGGGAATATGAAACTTGAACTCGATTTCCATGAGAGCCATGATGCCCGCTCTTTTGCGTGCCGCGCCACCCCGGGTTGGGCGCTAAAGGCCACAAAAACCTCGCGCCGAAAAAATATGTGGACGCCGTACATTTTCTTTGATATCTTTTGTGGACGGCGTACACAACACGTCGGCAAGCATCCGATCCACTCTTCATCGACATAGGAAGACAACCATGGCCACCAAGCAGATCTTCGTGAACCTCCCCGTCAAGAACCTGGAAAAATCGAAGGCGTTCTTTGCCGCGCTGGGCTACACCTTCAACGAACAATTCACCGACGCCAACGCCGCGTGCATGGTGATTAACGAAGGCAGCATCCACGCGATGCTGCTGGTCGAAGACTTCTTCAAGACCTTTACGGACAAGAGCATCACGGACACGAGCAAGAGCACCGAAGTGCTGCTGTGCCTTTCGTGCGAGAGCCGCGCAGAGGTCGACGAGTTGGTGGCCAAGGCGGTGGCCGCGGGCGGCACGGTGCCGCGCGCGCCGCAAGACTACGGCTTCATGTACGGCCACGGCTTCCAGGACCTCGACGGCCATCTGTGGGAACTGAGCTACATGGACCCGAACGCCGAAGTCTCGCATCAGAATCCGTGATTCCGCGCCGCCAAAGAGAACCAGAACGATGCCCATCGTTCCATATGCGCTCTTCACTGTTGCACGGAAGGCACCTTCCTTGAAGCACGTTCGCCCCGATATTCCGAAGAACAATGTCGCCGTGAGTCCGGCGGCGCAATCAACGCAAAGGAATATCGAGGTGTCCAGCAACAACAACAGCAATGAAGAAAACCGCAGCCCCGTGCTGCAGGTGAGCGCGCTCGGCTTTCCGTGGCAGACGATCGATCCGTTCTTGTTTTGCGTCTATCACGACGACGCCTATCCCAAGGCCAACGCGCAGATGGGGCCCGAGGCTGCGCTGGCGGGCCGCCAGATCGGCCAGGACTTCAGCCGCAAGGACGGCTGGAGCATGTACCACGGCGAAACGGTGCCGGGCTTTCCATCGCATCCGCATCGCGGCTTCGAGACGGTGACCATCGTGCGCAAGGGGCTGGTCGACCATTCCGATTCGCTGGGCGCTACCGCGCGCTTTGGCGGCGGCGACGTGCAGTGGCTCACGGCCGGCAAGGGCATCGTGCATTCGGAAATGTTTCCGCTGCTCGACACAAACGCGCCGAACCCGCTGGAGCTGTTCCAGATCTGGCTCAACCTGCCGGCCAGGAGCAAGATGGCCGAGCCGCACTTCACGATGTTCTGGTCGGAAGCGATTCCGCGCTTCTCGTCCGACGATGCGAAGGGCGGCCGCACAGAGGTTGCCGTGATAGCAGGCCGCTTCGGCGATGCGGCAGGCAACGGCAACGCACCAGAGCCAATCGCACCGCTTGCACCGCCGCCCGATTCATGGGCCGCGCAAGCCAGCGCCGACGTCGCGATCTGGACGTTGAAAATGACGCCCGGTGCGCAGTGGACGCTGCCTGCTGCAGCGGGCGAGGGCACGCGTCGCATGCTGTACTTCTTCAAGGGTGCCGTAGCGCACATTGCGGGACAGCGCATCGAAGGCCCGGCCGCCATCGAGTTGCGCGCCGATGCGGCGGTGGAGCTGGTCAACGGCAACGGCGAAGCGAGCGAATTCCTGCTGCTGCAAGGCCGTCCCATCGCGGAGCCGGTGGTGCAATACGGCCCCTTCGTGATGAACACGCAGGCAGAGATCAGCCAGACCCTAGCGGACTACCGCCGCACACAATTTGGTGGCTGGCCCTGGGCCGATCCGGCGCCGGTGCATGACCGCGATGCGGCACGTTTTGCGCGACACCCGGATGGACGCGAAGAAAAGCCGAAGGCCTGAAGAAGGGCGAGCTGCCCCGGCGACGAATCAAAAAGTCTTAAGCAGCTCGACCGCTGGCGCGGTCATGCTGGGCACGAACTCGATCACGTGCGTGCTTGCCACGCCGCTTTGAACGAACGGGTCGCGCGCCAGCACCGCGTCGAGCGCGGCCCGGTCACCCGAACGCGCGAGGATCACGCCGCCCTTGCGCGGCACCTGGCGACCCGAGGCCACGAAGAGGCCGCTTGCGTAGTGCTTTCGTAGCCAGGTCATGTGCCCATCCATCAATGCATCGAGCTCTTCAAGCGGACGAATGTAGGTGAGAGTGACGATGAACATGGACAAGGCGGCAGTAGATCTGGAGCTAGCAATCGTATGGCCTGAAGCGCGGGCTTCCGTGACACGAGAAGTAACGAAGTGATCCATGTTTTGCAGCTTCTGATACCTTCTTTTTTGTTGCCTTCAACTGCGCAGGGGAGTTGTTCAATGCCGCTTCAGTCGCCGCATCTTTTGCCGCCTGGTTTCGTACCGCCGTATCTGCTCGACCGGCTGGCGGAGCGGGCGAGCGCCCATGCCAGCGCGCGGGCGGCACAGACGCTGATGATCGACCGCGAGCACCGCGGCCTTCGCGAGGCGGTGGCCGCGCATGGCGTGTCTTCGGGCCGCCCGCCGGCCTATGTGCGGCGCAACTCGCCGCAGCGCGCAATTCACGATGCCGAGCACACCATGAACCTGCCCGGCAAGCTGGTGCGCGCCGAAGGGCAGGCACCCGTCAACGACATTGCGGCCGACGAGGCCTACGACTACCTGGGTGCCACCTACCGGCTCTACCATGACATCTACGAGCGCGATTCGATCGACGGGGCCGGCATGCCGCTGACGGGCAGCGTGCACTACAGCAACGACTATGACAACGCCTTCTGGAACGGCAAGCAGATGGTGTTCGGCGATGGCGACGGTGAGGTGATGAACCGCTTCACCATCGCTGTGGACATCATTGGCCACGAGCTGACGCACGGAGTCATCGACCACGAGTCTGGCCTGGTGTATCAGGGGCAGTCGGGCGCGCTGAACGAATCGATCTGCGACGTGTTCGGCGTGCTGGTGAAGCAGCACTTGCTGAAGCAGACGGCGCAGCAGGCCGACTGGCTCGTCGGCGCGGGGCTTTTTACCGCCAGGGTGGAGGCGCGCGCACTGCGCTCGATGGCCGAGCCGGGCACCGCTTATGACGACCCGGTGCTTGGCAAAGACCCGCAGCCTGCCCACATGAAAGACCTGGTCGTGACGCGGCAGGACAATGGCGGCGTGCACATCAATTCCGGCATTCCGAACCGCGCCTTCTACCTTGCCGCCACAGCCATTCAAGGCCCGGCATGGGAGACGGCCGGCCGCGTCTGGTACGACACCGTGTGCGACCGGCGGCTGCGCCAGGACGCCGACTTTCTGGCCTTTGCGCAACTGAGCGTGGAGAATGCGGCCAAGCGCTTCGGCGCCGGCAGCGCGGCGCACAAGGCCGTTGGCGCCGCATGGAACACCGTGGGGGTCACACCATCATGATTCAGCTTCCGCCTCTGGACCAGGCTTCGGTCGTGCGGGTTACGCGCGAAGGCGGCGTCGCCTACCTGCCGGGCCTTTCGCAGCCGCGCAGCTATCAATTGGGCAACTGCAGCGAAGAACTGCGCCAGCAGATCGGCGAGGCCCTGCAAAGCGCCGCGCCACACGCGGGGCAGCGCAACGGACCCGGTTCGCCGGGCGGCGACCAGCGCTTCTACCGCGTGGAAGTGGTTGTGGAAAGCGCTACCACGCATGCGGGTTCAGTCAGCTTCGAGGTGCCCGAGAGCGATGCACCGGAGGCACTGGTGCACCTCTGGAAAGACGCGGCCGACCGCTGAGGCGCGGCCTTCCGGCCTGGTGCCGGCGAGCCCTTCTACAAACCGCCGCGAATCGTGGAGGCCACGAGCCACACGTTGGCCGCGCTGATCACGCCGAACAACCCCCACGCCAGCAGCTTGATGACCGTGCCATTGGCGAAGGCGCCCATCAGCGCACGGCTGCTCGTGAAGCGGATCAGCGGCCACATTGCGAACGGCAGCTGAAAGCTGAGTACCACCTGGCTCAGCACGAGCATCTTGCCCACGCCGCCGTCGCCAAACCACCAGACGCCCAGGAACGCAGGGCCCAGGGCGAGCGCACGCGTAATGAGGCGGCGCTGCCAGCAGGGAATCTTCAGGTCCAGAAAACCTTCCATGATGATCTGGCCCGCAATGGTGCCGGTGAAAGTCGAGCTCTGGCCCGAAGCCAGCAGCGCAATGCCGAACAGCGTGGCCGCAAGCGTACTGCCCACGATGGGTTCGATGAGCCGGTAGGCCTCGTCGATCTCCGTTACCTCCACATGGCCCGTGCTGTGAAAGGCGCTGGCCGCAAGCACCATGATGGCTGCATTGATCAGCAGCGCAAGTGAAAGCGAAAACACCGCATCGAAGGTGCAGAACCGCACCGCCTCGCGTCGCGCCGCATCGCTGTTGGCGACAAGCCGGGTCTGCACAATGGACGAATGCAGATATAGGTTGTGCGGCATGACCGTGGCGCCGACCACGCCGATTGCAAGGTACAGCGCACCCGGCTGCTGCAGCCGCTCGAAGCTCGGCGCAAAGCCCATTGCCACGCCGAACCAGTTGGGCTGCGACATCGCAAGCTCCACCACGAAACAGCCTGCGATGGTGCCTACCAGCCCAAGCACGATGGCTTCGACGCGCCGGAAGCCGGCGCCCTGCAACCCCAGCACAAGCAGCGTGTCGAACGCCGTGATCGCGATGCCGACCGGAATCGACACGCCGAACAGCAGATGCAATGCGAGCGCACTGCCCAGCACTTCGGCCAGGTCGCACGCGACGATGGAGAGCTCCGCGCCCAGCCACAGAAAGCGGCTGATGCGCGGCGAGTAATGTTCGCGGCAAGCCCGCGCAAGGTCTTTCTGCGCCACCAGGCCGAGCCGCACGCACAGCGTTTGCAGCAGCATGGCCGCCAGGCTCGCGAGCAGCACAACGAAGAGCAGGCCGTAGCCAAAGCGCGAGCCCGCCTCGATGTCGGTGGCCCAGTTGCCCGGGTCCATGTAGCCGACCGACACCAGCAGCCCGGGGCCTGCGTAGCGCAGCAGCTTCTTGCCGAACGGCAGGTCCTGCGGGACCGCCACGCTGCCTTTGACTTCGGAAGGGCAGAAAGGTGCAGTGGCGGTGCGGGGCAGGGGAAAGAACATGCGCGCGATGATAGGGGGGCGCGTCGGGTCTCGCGCGGGACCGACACCAAAGCATCGGATCTTTTAGATTCGACGCTCGCCATTCCATCACCGTCACAACACCGGAGCTCATTCCAATGATCCACGTAGTCGCTGTCATTACCGCCAAGCCTGGCCAGCGCGCCCAGTTGCTCGAAGCCTTTGCGGCCAACCGCGCGGCCGTGCTGGCCGAAGAAGGTTGCATCGAATACGGCGCCACCGTCGATGCGCAAGGCGTGCCGACATCGAAAGCCAGTTTCGGGCCCGACACTTTCGTGGTGATCGAAAAGTGGGAAACCCTGGCCCACCTGCAGGCGCACGCCGTTGCGCCGCACATGAAAGCCCATGGCGAGAAGACCAAGGCGCTGGTCGAGAGCAAGCTGATCCACGTGCTCGAACCGGCCTGAGAGGCCCGGCCGCAGCCCTTCGCGCGCCGGGCAATGCCTGCTACCCTCGCGCCGGGATCAGCACCCCGAGGAGGGATTCACTGCATGGCGATCTTCTTCAGGCCGCGCGGCTGGCGCTTGCGCGCTTTCACCACCAGGCTCGGTGCAACAGCCACGGCCGTGCTGCTGGCCGGTTGCGCGCAACTCGCCGCGCCGCCCTATGCAGCCGACTACGAGGCGCTCGACCGGCTCGAAGCCACACGCCCCGGCATGGTGGCTGTGGCGAAAGTGCAGCCGACCGACCCCAGCGACAACATCAACAGCCTGAGCCTGCGCCGCGCGAAACTGCTTTCACCCAGCGGCACCTTCGCGCAATACCTGGAAGACGCGCTGGTGCGCGACCTGGGCGAGATATCGGCCTACGACCCCAAGGCTCCGACCCGCATCGCGGCGCGAATCCTGGCCAATGAACTTGACCTTGGCGTGATCAACGGAACAGGCCGCATGGACGTAGAGGTGGTGGTCACACGCGCCGCCGCGCAGCGGCTGCGTAAAACTTACCGCGGCGAAATTGCCTTCGATTCGAGCTACGCGAACATCGTGGCCGTGCCCGCCGGGCAGGCCGCCTACCCGAGGCTGGTGCGCGCGTTGTTGCGGCAGGTATATGCCGACCCGCAATTCATCGCGGCCATTGCGCCGTAGTGCCGAAGAGAGGCGCACCATGCCGTCTGCTTTTTCTTCTTCGGCTGCACGCACGTGCGCTGCCGGGGCGTTCGCGGCCTTGCTCGCCGCCTGCTCCCATCCGATCACCATGATCACCGAGACCGCACCGCCACGGTCGACGGCCCACCTGGTCCCGAAAAAGGTCGCCTACGTGATGACCGATGCCCAGCGCGACGTGCAGGTGACGAGCCCCGGTGGCGCCGGCGACCGCGTGAGCTACTACCCTTATCGCGATCTTGAAAAGTCGGTTCGCGATGCACTGCGCGCCGTGTACCGCGACGTGATCGTGCTGCGCACAGCGGGTGACGTAAAAGCCAACGAAGCGGCGGGCGTGTCGCTGGTTTTCACGCCCCAGATCAAGACCGATTCGAGTTCGTCTTCATGGGTGACCTGGCCGCCCACGTCGTTCACCGCTGAAGTGAGTTGCGTGGTGAGCAATGCCGCAGGCGCGGAGGTCGCGCGCGTACGCGCGGTGGGCAACGGTACGGCCGATTTCGGCGAGTTCAATGGCGACTACGGGTTGGCCGCCCGACGCGCAGCGAGGCAGATGACTTCGCAGCTCAGCAGCGAAATCCGGCGGAGCGAGAAGCTGCGCTAAGTGAGTTGATGCGATCGCCAGCAGCGCAATCTGTGTGACGTAATACCGCCTCTAAACCGTATCACTGTGTTACCGTTTCGTCTCCAAAATACCCATAGAGGGGGGGAACGTGACAGTAACTCGCATGTATAGATTTGCCTTCTGCGCCTTGGCCATTCTGGCCACAGGTTGCGCGCAATTGAAGGCCCCGCCCTATGCGGCGGACTATGAAGCCCTTGACCGCCTCAAGGCGAGCAAGCCGGCCGCAGTGGCGGTAGTGAAAGTGGAGCCGACCGATCCGAACGACCCGGTGAACAATCTTTCACTGCGCGGCGCGCGGCTGGTTTCTCCTAGCGGCACGTTCGCCAAGTACCTCGAAGACGCACTAGTCAGCGACCTGAAGGAAGTATCGGCGTACGACGCAAAATCGCGCACGCGAATCGACGCACGCATCCTCAACAACGAGATCAGCGTCGGGAACATCGTCACCGGAACCGGTGTGATGGAGGTACAGGTGGAAGTCACGCGCGAGGGCGTGCAGCGCCTCAAGAAAACCTACAAAGCGAACACCAGCTTCGAATCGAGCTTCGCAGGCATCGTGGCCATCCCGGCAGGACAGGCCGCCTACTCAGATCTCGTCCGCGCGCTGCTGCGGCAGGTCTATGCCGATCCGCAGTTTGCTACCGCCCTTGCTTCCTAGAAAACAGAACCCGGAGAAGAAATTTCATGTCTATCGTTTCCAGAATCCTTCGCGCCGCCACGGCGTTCGCTGTCGTGGCCGTGCTTGCAGGCTGCGCGCATCCTATTAACGTTGGCACCGACACCTCGCCGCCGCGCATGGACGCAAACCTGATCCAGAAAAAGGTGGCCTACACCATGACCGACGCGCAAAGGGCCCTGCAGGCAGTGACGCCAGGCGGCGGCGGCGACCGGATCAGCTACTACCCATACCGAGATCTGGAGAAGTCGATCCGCGATGCGCTACGCGCGGTCTACCAGGACGTGGTTGTCCTCAAGTCCAGTACGGACGTCGGTGCTGTCCAAGCGTCGGGCGCCTCCCTCGTGTTCACTCCCGAAATCAAGACCGACTCGGGCTCGCCGTCGCCTTTCACCTGGCCGCCCACATACTTCACGACCGAGGTGTCGTGCGTCGTAACCGATCCTTCAGGCGCCGAGATCACCCGCGTCAAGGCTTCGGGCCGAGGCGAAGCGGAGTTCAGCGAGTTCAAGGGCGAGTTCGGCCTTTCCGCCAAGCGCGCTGCGACCAAAGTGGCCATCGAACTCAGCAGCGAGATCGCCAAAAACGACAAGTTGCGCTGAGCGGTTCGGTCATCAGGCCCCAGAAAAAAAGCGCCCCGAGGGGCGCTTTTTTTATTGAAGCCACGAAGCCTTACTTAGAGACGACCTTCACCATTTCGAGGCACTTGTTCGAGTAGCCCCATTCGTTGTCGTACCAGCTCACGAGCTTCACGAAGGTGCCGTCCAGCGCAATGCCGGCTTCTGCGTCGAAGATCGAGGTGCGGGGGTCGCCGCGGAAGTCGGTGGCAACCACCTTGTCTTCGGTGTAGCCCAACACGCCCTTGAGCGCGCCTTCGCTCTGCGACTTCATCTCGGCGCAGATTTCCTTGTACGTGGCTTCCTTCTCGAGCTCGACCGTGAGGTCGACCACCGACACGTCGGAGGTCGGCACGCGGAAGCTCATGCCGGTGAGCTTCTTGTTGAGCTCGGGAATCACCACGCCCACCGCCTTGGCGGCGCCGGTGCTCGAGGGAATGATGTTTTCCAGAATGCCGCGGCCGCCGCGCCAGTCCTTGTTGCTCGGGCCGTCGACGGTCTTCTGCGTGGCGGTGGCAGCGTGCACGGTGGTCATCAGGCCGCGCTTGATGCCCCACTTGTCGTTCAGCACCTTGGCGAGCGGCGCCAGGCAGTTGGTGGTGCAGCTGGCGTTGCTGACAATGGCTTCGCCGGCATACTTCTTGTCGTTCACGCCGTAGACGAACATGGGGGTGTCGTCTTTCGACGGAGCCGACATGATGACCTTCTTGGCGCCCGCGTCGAGGTGCTTCTGGCAGGTTTCCTTGGTGAGGAAGAGGCCGGTCGACTCAAGCACGATGTCGGCGCCGACTTCGTTCCACTTCAGCTGCGACGGGTCGCGCTCTTGCGTGAGGCGGATCTTCTTGCCGTTGACGATCAGCATGTTGCCTTCAACCGTGACTTCGCCCTTGAAGCGGCCGTGCACCGAGTCGTACTGGAGCATGTAGGCCAGGTAGTCGGGCTCGAGCAGGTCGTTGATGGCGACGATCTCGATGTCGTTCTTGAAGTTCTGCACCGCGGCGCGCAGCACGTTGCGGCCGATGCGACCGAAGCCGTTGATACCGAGTTTGATAGCCATCTGATTTGCTCCTAAGGTTGAAAAACTTGTGATCTGACGGAAAGAAGAAACGCCTTGCTGCCGGCTCAGTCGCGCAGGGCGGCTTCGACGGTGGCGGCAACGTTCTCTGCCGTGAAACCGAAATGCTTGAACAGCGCCGGCGCGGGTGCCGACTCGCCGTAGCTGTCGATGCCCACGACGGCCGCGCAGCCGTATTTCCACCAGCCGCCGGTGCAGCCCATTTCGACGGCGATGCGCGGCAGCTTCTTGGGCAACACGCTCTTCTTGTAGGCCACGTCCTGGCGGTCGAAGGTTGTGGTCGAGGGCATCGACACCACGCGCACGGCAATTTTCTTCTCGGCCAGCAATTTCTGCGCGGCAAGGGCCAATTGCACTTCAGAGCCGGTGGCAATGATGACCGCGGCGGTCTTCTTGCTCTTCAGGCCGACGGCCTCGGGCTCCGACAGCACGTACGCACCGCGGCTGATGTCGCCGAGGTCGCCCTTGGGCGCATAGGCGATGTTCTGGCGGCTGAGCAGCAGCGCGGTGGGGCGCGACTGGTTCTGCAGCGCCACGGCCCAGGCCACGGCCGTTTCAGCCGTGTCGCCCGGACGCCAGACGTCCAGGTTGGGAATGAGGCGCAGCGACGCGGCGTGCTCGATCGACTGGTGCGTGGGGCCGTCTTCGCCCAGGCCGATGGAGTCGTGCGTGAACACATGCACCACGCGGCGCTTCATGAGCGCGGCCATGCGGATGGCGTTGCGGCTGTAGTCGCTGAAGGTGAGGAAGGTGCCGCCGTAAGGAATGAAGCCGCCGTGCAGCGCCACGCCGTTCATGATGGCCGCCATGCCGAACTCGCGCACGCCGTAGTTGATGTGGCGGCCGATCACGCCGTGGGGCGGCTCGGCCTTGTCGGCGGTGCTGTCGGGCTTGGGCTCGTCTTCGGCGCCCTGGGCGGGCTGCTGCGGCTGGCCCATGACCACGGCACCGGTCTTTGCATCGAAGCGCAAGGCCGCGGTGCTCTTGGTGTTGGTGAGGTTGGAGCCGGTGAGGTCGGCGCTGCCGCCGAGCATTTCGGGCAGGGCGGCGGTAAAGGCCTCGAGCGCGAGCTGGCTGGCCTTGCGGCTGGCAACGGTTTCGCCCTTGGTGTGGGCAGCCACCACGGTGTCGAACGCCACCTGGTGGAAGTTCCTGGGCAGCTCGCCCTTCATGCGGCGGGTGAACTCGGCGGCCAAGCCGGGATAAGCCTCGGCGTAGGCGGCAAACTTGTCGTTCCAGGCGGCTTCGGCCTTGGCGCCGTCGGCCTTGTGGTCCCAGTCGGCGTAGGCTTCCTGCGGCACTTCGAAGGCAGGGTACGGCCAGTTCAGCGCGGCGCGGGTGAGGGTGATCTCATCGGCGCCCAGCGGCTCGCCGTGCGCCTTGGCGGTGTTGGCGCGGTTCGGGCTGCCCTTGCCGATTTGCGTCTTGCAGATGATGAGGGTGGGCTTCGAATCTTCCTTCTTGGCCTTGGCAATGGCCTTGGACACATCCTTGGCGTCGTTGCCGTCGATCGGGCCGATGACATTCCAGCCGTAGGCCTTGAAGCGTTCTTCGGTGTTGTCGATGAACCAGGGCTTGACCTGGCCGTCGATGCTGATGCCGTTGTCGTCGTACAGCGCGATCAGCTTGTTCAGGTGCCATGCGCCGGCCAGCGCGCAGGCTTCGTGGCTGATGCCTTCCATCATGCAACCGTCGCCCAGGAAGGCGTAGGTGTGGTGGTCGACGATGTCGTGGTTCTTGCGGTTGAACTCGGCGGCGAGCAGCTTCTCGGCCAATGCGAAGCCCACGGCGTTGGTGATGCCCTGGCCCAGCGGGCCGGTGGTGGTTTCCACGCCGGGGGTCACGTCGACTTCAGGATGGCCTGCGGTCTTGCTGTGCAGCTGGCGGAAGTTCTTGAGCTCGCCGATGGGCAAGTCGTAGCCGGTGAGGTGCAGCACCGCGTACAGCAGCATCGAGGCATGGCCGTTCGAGAGCACGAAGCGGTCGCGGTCGAACCAGTGCGGGTTGGCCGGGTTGTAGCGCAGGTGTTCGCCCCAGAGTGCGACGGCCATGTCGGCCATGCCCATCGGTGCGCCCGGATGTCCGGAGTTAGCTTGTTGGACGGCATCCATGGCCAGCGCGCGAATCGCGTTGGCCATCAGGGCTTGGTTTGCCATGGGCGGTGGACTTTCGGGGAATGTGGATTGGGGGGAACCCGCGATTTTACCGGGCTCGCTCCGACCCGCTCCAATACGGCCTGAACACCCCACTGATGTTCTTTGGCGACAGCCGGACTGCTAGAGTTGCCACCCATGCATGGGCTGCACCTCACCGCCGATCTCCACGACTGCCAATGCGCGATGCAATGGCTCACCGACAAGGAGGCGCTCGGCGCCGTCTGCCTGAAGGCCGTAACCGCCGCGGGGCTGCAGCCGGTGGGCAAGCTGGTGCACGGGTTTCCGGCCACGCCGCAGGGGCCGGGCGGCGTCACGGCCACGGTGCTGCTGGCCGAATCGCACCTGTGCATCCACACCTGGCCAGAGCAGCGCGGCGCCACACTCGACGTGTACGTGTGCAACTTTGGCGGTGACCATTCGGCCAAGGCGCATGCCTTGATGGAATGCCTGGTCGCGCTCTTCCAGCCAGGCCGCAGCGAGCGCAACGAACTCGTACGCGGCCAGGTTGCCCAGGTGGCCGCTTGAAGCCGGCGCCTTCCCCGGTGCGAGCCATGATCCTCGCGGCCGGACGCGGCGAGCGCATGCGGCCGCTGACCGACACCACGCCCAAGCCGCTGCTCGAAGTGCGCGGCAAGCCGCTGATGCAATGGCCCATGGAAGCCCTGGCGGCCGGCGGATTCACCGAACTGGTGGTCAACACCGACTGGCTCGGCGAGCAGATTTCGAGCCGCTTCGGTGCCGAGCCGCAAATTGGCAGGCAGGGCGCGCTATCAATTTCATATTCCGACGAGGGCCGCGACTTTGGCGGCGCGCTGGAAACGGCCGGCGGCATCGTGCGCGCTCTGCCGCGGCTGGGCGATATTTTCTGGGTGGCGGCGGGCGACGTGTTTGCACCGGACTTCGCCTTTACACAGGCTTCGGTGGAGCGCTTTGCGGCCAGCGGCAAGCTCGCACACCTGTGGCTCGTGCCCAACCCGGCGCACAACCCGAAGGGCGATTTCGGGCTTTCGACCGAGGGACTCGCGCTCAACTCGGCGGCGGAGAAATACACCTTCTCGACCATCGGCCTGTACCGCGCTGCGCTCTTTGCGGCGCCCTACTGCAATATTCCCGCCGGCAACCCGGCGGGCCTCAAAGCCCCCCTGGCACCTATCTTGCGCGCCGCGATGGACAATGAACTCGCGAGCGCCGAGCTCTACGCCGGCCCCTGGACCGATGTGGGAACGCCCGAACGGCTTCTTCAACTGAACACGCCAAGATGACCTCAGAAGACAACAAGATCTACGCCGAGCGCCGCGCGCGCCTCGCCTCGCAACTGGGCAAGGACGGCATCGCCATCGTGCCGACGGCGCCCGAGCGGCAGCGCAACCGCGACAGCGACTTCCTGTTTAGGCACGACAGCTACTTCTACTACCTGACGGGCTTCACCGAGCCGAACGCCTGGCTGGTGCTGGCGGGCGATGGCCGAAGCACGCTGTTCTGTGCCCCCAAAGACCTGGAACGCGAAATCTGGGACGGCTACCGCCTGGGCCCCGACGCAGCCCCTGAGGCGCTTGGCGTGAACGAGGCCTTCTCGGTCAACGACCTCGACGCAAAGCTGCCGAAGCTGCTCGAGAACAGGTCGACCGTGTGGTTTCCGTTTGCTACCCACAAGGGGCTCGAAACCCGTATCGACGGCTGGCTGCAATCGGTGCGCGCGCGCGTGCGCTACGGCGCGCTGTGCCCGCAGGAGCAGCACGACCTGTGCGGCCCGCTCGATGAAATGCGCCTGGTCAAGGACGCACACGAACAGGACATCATGCGGCGCGCTGCGCAGATCAGCGCCAGGGCCCATATTCGCGCGATGCAGCTTTCGGCCCGCATGCTGCGCGACGGCAAGGACGTGCGCGAATACCACCTCGATGCCGAGCTGCTGCACGAGTTCCGCCTGGGCGGCTCGCAGTACCCTGCCTACGGCTCCATCGTGGCGGCGGGCGCCAACGCCTGCGTGCTGCACTACCGCGCCGACGCAGCCCCGGTTCGAAGCGGCGAGCTGGTGCTCATCGACGCGGGCTGCGAGCTCGACGGCTACGCCAGCGACATCACGCGCACCTTTCCGGCCAATGGCAAGTTCAGCGGCCCGCAACGCGCGCTGTACGACCTGGTGCTTGCAAGCCAGGACGCATCGGCCGCGGCCACCAAGGCCGGCAGCCGTTTCAACGACCCCCACGATGCGGCGGTGAAGGTGCTCGCGCAGGGCATGCTCGACCTGGGCCTGCTCGACGGAAACAAGGTGGGAAGCGTGGACGACGTGATCGACAGCCGCGCGTACTTCCAGTTCTACATGCACCGCACCGGCCACTGGCTGGGCATGGACGTGCACGACTGCGGCAGCTACGTCGAGCCCGCGCAGGTGGGCGAAGTGAGCGAACGGAAAGATCCGCTGTCGAACGAAGTCATCAAGAACCGGCCGAGCCGCATCCTGCAGCCCGGCATGGTGCTGACGCTGGAGCCCGGCATCTACGTGCGGCCCGGCGAGGGCGTGCCCGAGCAGTTCCACAACATCGGCATTCGCATAGAAGACGATGCAATCGTCACGGCCACCGGATGCGAGCTTATTTCGCGCGGCGTGCCGGTGAAGGCGGACGAGATCGAGGCACTGATGCGAGCTTGACCGCCCGCTGGGAAACCGGCGGCGGCTCATGCCGCGCCTGCAGGAAGTCGATGAACACCCGCAGCTTGCGCGGTATTTGCGCGGAGCTCGGGTGATAGAGGTAAAAGCCCGGAAAGGTCGGCCACCAGGGCTCCAGTAGCGGCACAAGCCCGCCGTTTTCGATATCGCCGCGCACGGAGCCCTCGAACGCCACTGCAATGCCGGCGCCGTTGCGCGCTGCCGCCAGCAGCACGTCGCCGTCGTTGCTGATCAGCGGACCGGCCACCTCGATGTCGAGCACGCGGCCGTCCTGCGCGTACTCCCACCGATAAAGGCCGCCGGTGGTCAGGCGGTAGTTCATGCACTGGTGCTCGCGCAGGTCTTCGGGCGTCTTCGGCAACTGGCGTTCTGCAAGGTAGCGCGGCGACGCAACGGTCACCATGCGCTGCGGTCCGCCCACCGGCAACGCCACCACGTCTTGCGCCAGGCTTTCTCCAAGCCGGATGCCCGCATCGAAACCGCCTTCGACCAGATCGACCATGCGGTTGTCGCAGACCAGCTCCAGCGTGATGTCCGGAAAGGCTTCGGCAAAGTCCCCCAGGTGGGGATACAGCAGTAGCTCGGCCGACGCGCGCGCAACGTTCAGGCGCAGCAGGCCGGCCGGCTTGTCTCGCGCCTCGTTGATGCCTTCAACCGTTTGCGCGAGCGCGGCAAGCGCCGGCTGCGCACCCTTCAGAAGTTGCTGGCCCAGTTCGGTCACGCCCACGCGGCGCGTGGTGCGATCGAGCAGGCGCACGCCGAGCCGCCGCTCAAGCGTGCGCAGGGTCTGCGACAGGGCCGAAGGCGATACGCCCAGCTCTTCCGCCGCCCGCGTGAAGCTGGCGTGATGCGCAACGCGTGCAAAAGCGGCAATGGCAGGAAGCAGTTCGGGCGACATGCGCCCGATTATCGAGACCCTGGCAGACCCCGGCTACTTCGCCTGCAGCAACGCGCCCGCTTCGAGCAGCACCAGTTCGTTGTCGTCCGCCCTGTTCGGCTCGCGGCTGCTGGAAAACGGCAGGTTGTTGTCGTTGCCGACCACGATGTGGGTGGGGTCGACGACATCGACGTTCTCAATGGTGAAGAACGGAAACTTGAGCACACCGTCGTTGAGCGGCTTGCGCGCGAGTCCGGCCGGATCGGCAATGTTCAGCAGGTCGATGTAGCCGATCTTGCGCACTGCGCCGCCTACGTTGGCATCGTTCAATTCGACCTTGTAGACGCGCTTGAACCTGGCGATGTCGTGGAAGCAGTCGGTCCGCTTCTGCCCTTCAGGGCAGGCCTTGTCACTGGTGCCTTCGCCGTTGTCGCGTTCGATGATGAGGCCCGTGGTGCCGTCGATCATGTTGAAGTCGCCGATGGCATTGCCGTTGGTTTCGAGTGCGTACTTCCAGTGGCGGCCGGTCCACTTTTCCGAGGCCACGTCGAACTCCAGCACGCGCAGCGCTTCCTTGCCGTCCTGCTTCTCGTAGTCCTTCGCATCGGCGTTCCACACCGGGCCTTCGAGCAGCGCATAGAGCTTGCTGCCGTCTTTCGACGCCGCCATGCCCTCGAAGCCCTTGGAGCGCTTGATCTGGAAATCGACCGCGCCGCCAGGTGCGCCCGGCGTCGTCACCGCGGGATGGTCCGGCGAGCGCACGGCCTTGCCATCGACAAGCGTATCGAACACCGCGAGCACCTTGCCCTTGAGGTCGGCCTTGATCAGGAAAGGGCCGAACTCATCGCCGATCCACATCGCGCCACCCGCGAACTGGAAACTCTCGGGGTCGAAGTCGGAGCCCGTCAGGTAGCGCTGCTTCGTGCCTTCGTGAACGATGCGAAAGGGCACCTTCTTGTCGGGGTCGTGCAGAAAGACGGTTTCGAGGCGGTTGAACTTGCCGCTCTTGAAGTCCACCTTGTAGTGGTTCAGGTAGAGCATGAAGTCGGGCGAGTTAGCCTTGGCACCGGCGCCGTTGTCGGTGATGATCCAGAACGAGCCGTCGTCCATCTTCTTGATGCCCGAGTGGCCCTGCAGCGGCTGGCCCTTGAAGGGGACCGACACGCCGGTGCCGCGTCCACCCGAGAGACCTTCAACCGTGCCCAGCGCCTCGACGCGCCTGCCCGAGGTGAATTTGCCGCTGACTTGCAGATCTGCCGGCGCATCCTTGGGCGCGCCCACGAAGCTCTGCGCGGGTAGAACGGCATGGCCAGCGAGCGTGGCGGGAAAGGCGGTTTGTGCGGCGGCGTTGCCGCAAACGAATGCGGCGGCAAGGGCGATGAAGGAGAGGGAAGCGATGCGCGTCATGGGAGCAAGCAGAGAGAGGTTTCAGTCGAAACGCGAGACCATGCCGACGCCGCGTGACGCGGCCATGACATGCGGCGCTCAGAACTGGAGCGGGGGCTTGTTCGCCACTGCGCAGAACGCAGCGACCGCGACAAAGATCTTTACGCGACGCCCATGCCCGCAACATGCCCGCGCGTGAAGGCTTCTTCGAAAATCGAATAGCCCGACCAGTCCGCATGCGCAAAGGAGAGCCGGCCGGCAGCAATGGGGCCGCGGTGCGCGGGCCCCAGCCGTGCCAGCAAGCCCGGTGTGGGAATGGCCATGGCGTGCCCATAGCGGGTGATCTCGACGCGGGTTGCCAGCCGCGGCAGGTCTGGGTGTGGCACCGAGAGTTCGGCAAGCAGATCGTCACGCCAGCCGCTCCAGGGGCGCTCCTGCAGCACACGGCGGCCGTCGGGCGCGTCGTAGCGGCTGGGGCCAAGAGGGCGATACCAGCTGATGACGGTGCCGCGCGGCGTGGGGTCGAGCGTCTGGTGGCGCGCATCGACGTAGCCCAGGCCCCGCGTGCCATAGACCACGTTGTCCCAGCTCGGCGCGGCGCCGGGGCGGTCGGCAAACGGGCCGCTCAGGTGCACGTTGGCGACCAGCCACGGCGCATAGCGCGTGTGCGTGGCGGCGTTGCGCAGCACCTCTGGCGCGTTCTCGACGATGCGGGCGGCAATGAACACCGGCAGTGCGACGATGCAGCGCTCGGCCTGCCAGCGCACCAGAGATTTAGCTTGAGCGTCCCATGCATCGACCTCTATTCCGCCCCGCAAATCGGCGATTCGCGTGACGACCTGACCGGCGTGCAGCCGGTGACCGAGGGGCTCTGCAAGCCGTTTCGTGAGCCAGCCGTTGCCCTCAGGCCAGGTGAGTACGCCGTCGCGCTCGGGATTCGAGTCGGCCCCGGTGCCCGATGAACCCGGCGCATGAAACCCGTGCCGGCTGGCAAAGTAATGGATGCCGGCCCAGGCTGAAACATGGGCAATGCCGGCGCCGTAGTCGTCGCGGCAGCAGTAGTCGAGGTACCACCGAAGCTGCGGATCGCTGAAGCCTTCGCTGTCGAGCCAGCGTTCGAACGGAACGGCGTCGAGCGCGAGCAGCTCGGCGGATACCGCCACCTTGAGCGTGGGAATAGCGAAATGCTCGGCGTGCTGCAGTGCCTCGATTCGCTGCGCGAACTTGCGGTACTGGGCATGGGTGCTTTCACCAACGTCATGAACGGGCAAGAGGCCGTCTTGCCACTCGCCGCGAAAGAACAGGCGCTCCTGGGGGCTGTGGCAAAGATGGCGCTCGTCATATTCCCAGCGGCCCGACACGCGGCGGCGCAGGCCCAGCTCTTCGAGCAGGTCTTGCACTTCGCGGGCGTTGTCGTCGGGCACCGGCAGGTAATGTGCGCCTAGCGGGCACGCAATGCCGTTGACCGTGCCGCCGCGCGAGTTGCCTCCAGCGGTGTCTTCGAGTTCGAGCAGGGCGAAGTCTTCGATGCCTGAAAGCCGCAAGGCGCGCGCAGCCGCAAGACCCGCGACTCCACCTCCGGCGATGACCACGCGGGCGCGCTTTACGGTTGCGGGGGTCTGGCTCTTGAGCGCGCCATCCCGCATCGCGTGGCCTCGCGCCATGTCGATGCCGGTGAAGCCGCCTTCGATGGTTGGCTGCGGCGCCTCGCAGCCGGCGAGCGCCAATGCGCCTGCCGCACCTGCCACGCCCAGAAAATCGCGCCGCTGCATGCCGGGGCTAGTGCGCCATGACCTTGCCCCACTCCTGCTCGTAGGTGGTGACAAGGGTCTGGTTCGACAGGCGATTGACCTCCGCGGGCACGCGCGCCATGTCGAGCGGAAAGTCGAACATCAGTGGTAGCGTGGACGGTGCCAGGAAGCGCAGGCCGGAAGGCAGCGCATCGGGCATGCGGTACGGGCGGCGGCTGGCGATGATGTAGCCCCACTCGCCAAAGCTCGGCACGTGCGCGTGATACGGCGTGGCCTTCAGCCCGACCGATTCGATGGTCGTTGCGACGGTCCAGTAGCTCTTGCGCGCCACCAGCGGAGAGGTGGTCTGGATGACCGCGTAGCCGCTTGCGGAAAGACGCTTTTCGAGCAGCGAATAGAAGCTGTTGGTGTAGAGCTTGCCAATGGCAAAGTTGGTGGGGTCGGGAAAGTCCACCACGATGACGTCGAACATGTCTCCTGGCTGCTGCAGCCACTGGAAGGCATCGGTATTGACGACCTTCACCTTGGGTGAAGACAGCGAATGCCCGTTGAGTGCCGCCAGCGTTTCATGATCGGTGAAGAGCCGGGTCATGTTCGGGTCGAGCTCCACCAGCGTGACCGATTCGACCGAGGGGTATTTCAGAATCTCGCGCACCGCCATGCCGTCGCCACCGCCGAGCACCGCGACTTTCTTCGGTGCGCCATGGGCGGCCATTGCCGGATGAACGAGCGCCTCGTGGTAGCGGTATTCGTCGCGCTCCGCAAACTGCAGGTTGCCGTTCAGGAAAAGACGGTGGCCGAGTTGCCCGCGCGTGACCACGATGCGCTGGTAAGGCGAAGTGGCGCTGAACACGATGCGGTCCTGGTAGAACTTGTCTTCGGCCAGGGTGGTGATGTGGTCGGCCCACACAAAGGCGCCGATCAGCGCAGCCAGCGCAAGAAAGCAGGCCAGCGCATGCGCACCCATGCGGCGCAGTTCGTGGCGAAACAGCCATAGCGCCCACACGGCCACGGCCGCGTTCATGAAGCCGAACAGGAGCCCCGTGCGGATCATGCCGAGCTGCGGCACCAGGATGAGCGGAAAGGCGACCGACACCGCCAGCGCGCCAAGATAGTCGAAGGTGAGCACCTGCGACACGAGGTTCTTGAGCTGGATGTTGCGCTTCAGGATGCGCATCACAAGCGGTATCTCGAGCCCCACCAGGGTGCCCACCACCATCACAAGGCCGTAGAGCAGCAGGCGGAACGCGCCGGGTACATAGGCATTCGCCAGGAACAGAATGGCCGGCAGCGCGCCGCCGACGAGCGCGACGAGCAGCTCGATGCGAAGGAAGTGCGCGGGCAGTTGCCGCTCGAAATAGCGCGAGAGCCACGAGCCGACGCCCATGGCGAACAGGTAGGTGCCGATGATGGTGCTGAACTGCAGCACCGAATCGCCTAGCAGGTAGGAGCTCAGCGCTGCGGCGGTCAGTTCGTAGACGAGGCCGCAGGCGGCCACCACGAACACGCTGGCGAGCAGCGCAATTTCAACGGGCTGCGGCCCCTTGGCCGGCCGCGCCGGGCTGGCAGGAGCATCCACGGAAGCCAACGAAGCGCTAATGAATTGCCGCCGCCACGATGACGCAGATGCCCAGGCTCATCGCCGCGACCACCAGCCCCAGCGCGACGTTCTGCTTCTCGACGATCTCGCCCCACAGGTCATAGGGCGTGAGCTTGTCGATGATTAAGAAGCAAAGCCAGAAGATCAGCACGCCGAGCAGCGCATACACGAGCGATCCGAGGACCACGCCCGGTTTCAGCCATTCAAATCCCATGGGGACCTCCAGTCGTAGTAGCAGTAGTAGTGAGTGTCATCGACGCGAACCTGGTTGCGTTCTTCATTTGTGGCCGCCTCCGCTCGAGTAGCCGCCGTACGAGCCGCCCGAACTGCGCGACCCGCTCGACGAGCTGCTGCAGGTGCTCAGGATGATGAGCAGAACGATGACGATGATCGCGATGAGGATGATCGTGCCGCAGCCCAGGCCCGATGCAGCGCTGACGGGCAATGCGTCGCCGCGCACGAACATGTCCTTCTTGTCGTCGAGCTTGAACGCCGCGGACACCGCGCCGCTGTCGAGCTTGCTGCCCGAAGACCAGGTCAGCTCGTTGGCCGAGCGCTCCATCGACAGCAGCGAGTTGCCGCTGGCGAAGTCGCGATTGAACGTTTTCTGCCCGCGCTCGACCTGCCAGTAGAACTCGCCCGCCACGTAGGTGGTTTCGGCGTTGTAGGCGTATTGCTGGGTGTAGCGTTTGCCGAGATAGGTGGCGCTGCTGCCGTTCTCGGCCATGACGGGCGCGCCGGTGGTCGGCTTGACCATGCTCCAGCCGTCTTCGGCGTCGACCAGGAAGCTGAAGCCGCGCTTCTTGTTGTAAAGCAGGTACTCGCTCCAGCCGAAATGCTCGTCGTCGCCGGGCTCCGTGCCCATGCGGTGCTGGAAGCCCACCACCTGCCACTGCGCACCCTGCAGCTGGCCCACGCTGCCGATGGCGATGAGCGGACGAACGGGTTCGTTCTGCTCGGCGTGCCTCAGCTCCCCGCCGATGCCGTGCGACAGGTCGATGATGCTGTTGCACGAGCCGCAGGTAATGCTCTTGCTGTCGGCCAGGTTGACGGTAACGGGCGCACCGCAATTGGGGCAGTTGAAGGCGCGGCCTTTTTCGTCCTTGGCGGACTCGTCGCGCAGACCGGTGAGCTGCAGGTCTTCGAGCTGTACCGAGCGGCCCAGGTACGCGCTGGGCGGGTGCGTGCTGTAGTCGAGGCTGAGCACCAGCCCGTTGCCGCTGCGCAGTTCGACCATGGGGAACGAACGGCCCAGTTCCGGCAGATGCGACAGCTCGCCCTGGGCGGAAAGCAGCGCCACCTGTTCGTTCGACGAAACGGTGTAGCTCTGGCCGTTGAACGCGCTTGTCGCGCCCACGCGCAGGTCGGTTGGCGGCGGCGCGTCGCGCTGCAGCTCGAAGGGCAGCGCAAAGACATAGGCGCCGTTGTCCTCGCTGAGGATGCCGGTGCGGTCGCCGTCGAGTGCGGCAATCCATTCGGTCCAGCGACCGCCGGGGTTGCTGTATTGCAGCCGCCCGACGATGGTGAACGGCTTGCCCTGGATGCGGCCCGCCGCAAACAGCTGCAGCGGGCTGAAATCGTCGAACAGCTCGGCCATCTTGCCGATGCGCGCGAGCGTGTCGCCCTGGCGCACGACCGTGCTCTGGCAGTACGGGCACACCGCATGCGTCGATTGCGCGGAACGGAATTCGACCGGTGCGCCGCAGCCGGGGCAGGGCGCACGGTAGGCGCGCTGGGCGCCTGGTTGCTCAGCCATTGCCGGTGCTTAGACCAGCTTCTTGAGCAGTTCCGCCTTCTTGGCGTCGAACTCTTCCTGCGTGAGGATGCCCTTGGCCTTGAGTTCGCCGAGTTTCTCCAGCGTGGTCATGACGTCGTTGGGGCTCACCACGGCAACCGCCGGCTGCTGCTGCGTTGCCGCGGCCTGGGCTGCTGCATTGGGGCTCAGGCCCTGCGCAAGGTTTTGCGCCAGCACCTGGCCAAGCGCCACGCCGGCGCCAAGACCCATGGCGTCGCCCGCGATGCCGCCGCCGTTGCCAGCACCCTCGGCAAACTTGGGAATGGCCTGCGCCGTCTGGTACTGCATGAACTTGCCCATGTCGTTGCCGACCATGCCCATGCCGATCTTCTGGTCGAGGATCTTCTGCAGCTCTTCGGGCAGCGAGACGTTCTGGACCGTGATGTTCTCGAGCTTGATGCCGATCTTCTCGAACTCGGGCACCAACTGGGCGGCAAGCGCCTGCGCAAACTGGATCTGGTTGGCCGCCAGGTCGAGAAAGGGCACGCCGCTGGAGGCAATGGCGTTGCTGATGTTCTGCAACACCAGGCCGCGCAGCTGGCCGTCGAGGTCGGCCACGCTGTAGATGTCGCGCGTGCCGGAAATTTCGGTGTGAAAGAGCTTTGCGTCGCCGATGCGGAACGAATAGTTGCCGAAGGCGCGCAGGCGCACGGCGCCGAAATCCTTGTCGCGAATGGTGATGGGCTGCGGCGTGCCCCACTTCTGGTCAACCTGCTGGCGCGTGCTGAAGAAGTACACGTCGCTCTTGAAGGGGGATTCGAAGAGCTTGTCCCAGTTCTTGAGGTACGTAAGCACGGGCAGCGTCTGCGTCGTGAGCTTGTACATGCCGGGGCCGAACACGTCGGCCACCTGACCCTCGTTGACGAAAACGGCCACTTGCGACTCGCGCACGGTGAGCGAGGCGCCGTTCTGGATTTCCATCTCCGCCATTGGGAAACGCCAGGCGAGCGTGCCATCGCCAGTCTCGGTCCACTGGATGATGTCGATGAACTGTTTCTTGATGAAATCCATCAGGGCCATGGCTGCTCCTCGTCGAATTTTTTTACAGACTGCGCATATTGCCACATCGCCTTGACAGGCCGTGTTGCTTTCGGCATGCCTTGTGCCT
Organism: Variovorax sp. 3319; assembly: GCF_031456585.1. Classification (NCBI taxonomy): domain Bacteria; kingdom Pseudomonadati; phylum Pseudomonadota; class Betaproteobacteria; order Burkholderiales; family Comamonadaceae; genus Variovorax; species Variovorax sp. 3319. The sequence continues at coordinate 266,544 of NZ_JAVDUZ010000010.1, read as the reverse complement.
TGCCATGTGGCATATGGCTCGATGGGCCGAGGTCTACAATCGGCGCCCCCAGAAGAAGCGCCACCAGGAGCAACGGCACATGTCCGATTCGACGAACTCATCGACCCCTACGCCCGAAGACAAGCGCGCCGAGTTGCGTCGCGCAGCCCTCGAATATCACGAGCTTCCGGTGCCGGGCAAGATTGCCATCGCCGCGACCAAGCAGATGGTGAACCAGCGCGACCTGTCGCTGGCCTATTCGCCCGGCGTTGCCGCGCCCTGCGAGGAAATCGTCAAGGACCCGGCCAACGCCTTCAAATACACGGCGCGCGGCAACCTGGTGGCGGTAATCACCAACGGTACCGCGGTGCTGGGCCTGGGCGACATCGGCCCGCTGGCGGCCAAGCCGGTGATGGAAGGCAAGGGCGTGCTTTTCAAGAAGTTCGCCGGCGTCGACGTGTTCGACATCGAGATCGACGAAAAAGACCCGGCCAAGCTGGTCGAGGTGATTGCAGCGCTGGAGCCGACTTTCGGCGCCATCAACCTCGAAGACATCAAGGCCCCCGATTGCTTCTACGTCGAGCGCGAGCTGCGCAAGCGCATGAAGATCCCGGTGTTCCATGACGACCAACACGGCACGGCCATTACGGTGGCGGCGGCCATGCTCAACGGCCTGAAGGTGGCGGGCAAGGACATCACCCAGGTCAAGCTGGTGACCTCCGGCGCAGGCGCCGCGGCGCTGGCGTGCCTGAACCTGCTGCTCAAGGTGGGCCTGAAGCGCGAGAACGTGTTCGTGACCGACCTGGCCGGCGTGGTCTACGAAGGCCGCGAAGAGCTCATGGACGACGACAAGCGCCAGTACATGCAGAAAACCACGGCGCGTACGCTGGCCGAGGTGATCGAAGGCGCCGACGTGTTCCTGGGCCTCTCTGCAGGCGGCGTGCTCAAGCCCGCCATGGTGGCCAAGATGGCACCCAGGCCGGTGATCTTTGCGCTGGCCAACCCGAACCCCGAAATCTCGCCTGAAGACGCCCATGCGGTGCGCCCTGACGTGATCATGGCCACGGGCCGCACCGACTATCCGAACCAGGTCAATAACGTCCTGTGCTTTCCGTACATCTTCCGCGGCGCACTCGACTCGGGCGCCACCACCATCACCGACGAGATGGAAATTGCTGCGGTGCACGCCATTGCCGACCTGGCCCAGGCCGAGCAGAGCGAGCGCGTAGCTGCCGCCTACGTCGGCGAAAAGCTGTCTTTTGGCCCTGAATACCTCATTCCGAAGCCGTTCGATCCTCGCTTGATGATGAAGATTGCTCCGGCGGTGGCCAAGGCCGCGGCAGAAAGCGGCGTGGCCACGCGTCCCATCAAGGACATGGACGCGTACCGCGATCGCCTGCAGAGCTTCGTCTACGCCTCGGGCACCACCATGAAGCCGATCTTCGACGCCGCCAAGCGGGCGCAGAAGAAGCGCGTGGCGTACTGCGAGGGCGAGGAAGAGCGCGTTCTGCGCGCCGCGCAGATCGTGGTGGACGAAGGCATTGCACGCCCCACGCTGATCGGCCGTCCGGCCATCATTGCGCAGCGCATCGAGAAGTTCGGCCTGCGCCTGAAGGAAGAGCTCGACTACGACATCGTCAACGTCGAGCAGGACCACCGCTACCGCGACTTCTGGCAGACCTACCACCGCATGACGGAGCGCAAGGGCCAGACGGTGCAAACCGCCAAGATCGAAATGCGCCGCCGCCTGACGCTGATCGGCGCCATGCTGCTGCACAAGGACGAGGTCGACGGCATGATCTGCGGTACCTGGGGTACCACGCTGATCCACCTGCACTACATCGACCAGGTGATCGGCAAGCGCCCGGGCGGCTGCGAAAGCACCCCGCAGGACGTGCCGGTGTACGCCTGCATGAATGGCCTGCTGCTGCCCGACCGGCAGGTGTTCCTGGTCGACACCCACGTCAACTACGACCCCTCGCCCGAGGAACTGGCCGAAATCACGACCATGGCCGCCGAGGAGATGATGCGGTTCGGCCTCAAGCCCAAGGCCGCTTTGCTGTCGCATTCCAACTTTGGCACCAGCAACGAGCCCAGCGCGGTCAAGATGCGCAAGACGCTCGACCTGCTGCGCGTTCAAGCGCCCTGGCTCGAAGTGGACGGCGAAATGCACGGCGACGTGGCGCTCGACAGCAAGCAGCGCGCGATCGTCATGCCGCACAGCGCTCTGGCGGGAGACGCCAACCTGTTGGTTTTCCCAAACATCGATGCAGCCAATATTTCTTACAACCTGCTCAAGACTGCGGCAGGCGGAAATATCGCAATCGGCCCGGTGTTGCTCGGCGCCGCCAAACCTGTGCATATTCTCACGGCCAGCGCAACTGTTCGGCGCATCGTGAACATGACAGCCTTGACAGTCGCTGACGCAAACGCAGAGCGATAGGTCATTTGGCGAGAGTGGTCACCCACTTAGGGCGCCACTCTCCGCTCTCTCCCACTGCTCAAACTTTGGGCAGTCACTTGCTATTTTCGCCAGCGTGGTGCACACTCGCGGGCTTGAATTTGCGGGTTAACCCCATGGTTTCCTGCAATTCGGAACCCCGCTCTTTTCTTGTGGTGCCCCATGGCGGCTTACGCCTCGATCACGTCCTCTGTCACTAAGTTTGCGCTCACCGGCTTTGTGCTGGTGGCGTTGGCGACGGGGGCCGAGGCCCGCCGCGAGTGGTTCGGCACCGGAAAGCCCGCCCAGGAATCGATCGCACTGTCCGAATTGCCGGTACAGGGCCAGCGAACCTACGAAGCCATTCTGAGTGGCGGCCCCTTCCGATACGAAAAGGACGGCACGGTATTTGGCAATCGCGAGCGTCTTTTGCCGCCAGCGCGGCGCGGTCACTACCGCGAGTACACGGTGGCAACACCCGGCTCGCGCGATCGCGGTGCACGGCGCATTGTCTGCGGCGGTGAACAGCGCACCACACCCGAGGCCTGCTGGTATACGGCAGACCACTACGCGAGTTTCAGACGGATTGCACCATGAGCGATGACAACGATTTGAGCGGCGCCCCGAAGCGCCCCGAAGAAATGATGATGACTATGGAAAGACCAGCGGAGATGACCTTATCCCTTCGTGCCGTACGCCCGAACATCGTGCAATCGATTCGTGCGTTCCGCGTGAACGACCTGCAGGAAGCCGCCAACGCAGCCGGCCAGCACTTCCTGTACGCCAACCTGGGCAACGCCCAGACCAAGCAGGACGTTCTCGACCTCATCGCGCAGCAGTTCACCTTTCCGGCGCACTTCGGCAAGAATTTCGACGCGCTGTACGACTGCATGACCGACCCGTTGCATAAATCGGGCCCGCAGCCCGGTTTTGTCATCGTGCTCGAGCAGATCCCGGCCAACGCCAAGTTCGACAAGGAAGCCCGCGAGCAACTGCTCGACATCTTCCGCGACGCCTCCGACTACTGGGGAGACCGAAAAGTCCCGTTCCGGTGCTTCTATTCTTTTCTGTAGCCCGTTCTGCACACACCAGCCAAGCAGAACGGGCGAACGAGGCTCAGCCGAACGGCGCAGCACTCGATGGCATCGAAATCAATGGCGGCACAGCTGCAGCGGCAACCGGCACGGAGCCGGAAGGCGAAAAAATGCCGACCGACAAACTGGTCGACGTTTCGCCGCTCGCATTGCGCATGAGCAGCCCCTTCAACGCGGGCTACTGGCTCGCAGCAGCATAGGACTCGCTCCACCCGCAATAAAAAGCCCGTTTCGACGGGCTTTTTTTATTTGATCTCGGGAGGCACGGCCTGTGCCAAGGCCACGTATTCGGCCACGGGCACTTCTTCGGCCCTTCGCTGGGCATCGAATTCGCCGGCAAAGCCGTGCTCCTCGAGCCACTTGCCCAACGTATGCCGCATGATCTTGCGGCGCTGGCTGAACGCGACCTGCACGATTTCTGCAAGGCGTGCGGCATTGACGGCCGGCGGCTGGGCCAGCGGCACCATGCGCACCACGGCGCTGTCGACGCGAGGCGGCGGATCAAAACTTTCCGGCGGCACGAACAGCACGTTTTCCATCTCATAGCGCCACTGCAACATCACGCTCAGGCGGCTGTAGTCAGAAGTAGCAGGCTTGGCGACCATGCGGTCGATCACTTCCTTCTGCAGCATGAAATGCTGGTCGGCAATCAGGTGCGCGAAGCCCAGCAGATGGAAAAGAATGGGCGTCGAGATGTTGTAGGGCAGGTTGCCGACCACGCGCAGCGGCGTCGGGAAGCGCGCGGCCAGCTCGCCAAAATCGACCTTGAGCACGTCTGATTCGATGACGTCCAGCTGCGGGTGGTCCCGCAGCCGCTTGGCCAGGTCGCGGTCGAGCTCGACCACCGTGAGGCGCCCGAGCCGTTCGACCAGCGGCTGCGTGAGCGCCGCGAGCCCCGGGCCGATCTCGACCATGGCGTCGCCGGGCTGCGGCGCGATCTCGTGCACGATCGCATCGATGATGCCTCCGTCGGACAGGAAGTGCTGCCCGAACCGCTTCCTGGCGATGTGTGCCATCAGGACTGCGGCGGCTCGCGGTATTCGACGTAGGCGCGCGCGCGCACTTCCTGCACCCAGGTGGTGAAAGCTTCCTCGACCCGCTGCTCGCGCAGTACGGCGCGTGCGGCTTCGCGCTGCTCGGATTGGGTGAGCTTGGATTCACGGCGGCCGACGACCTGGATCAGGTGAACGCCAAAGCGGGACACCACCGGGTCGCTGATCTGGCCGGGCGCGAGGCGGTCCATGGCTTCTTCGAATTCAGGCACGAACTGGCCGGGGCGCGACCAACCGAGGTCGCCGCCCTCTTTGGCGCTGGCGTCTTGCGAGTTGTCGCGCGCCAGGCCTGCAAAGTCGGCCGAGCCGGCTTGCAGGCGGCGCTTGAATTCCGCCAGCTGTGCAACCGCTTGCGCCGTTGTGCGCTTGGGATCGTTGAGCAGCAGGATGTGGCGCACCTGGGTTTGCGTAACGGTTGCATCCATGGCGCCCAATTGGGCCTTGGCCAGCACCTTCAGCACATGAAAGCCCGCACCAGAACGGATGGGCCCCGCAATGCCGTTGACCGGCGTCGACTGGATGGCTTCGACGAACAGCGTCGGATAACGGTCGGCGCTGCGCATGCCGATGGCGCCGCCGTTGGCGCGGTCGGGCGAATCGGAGTTTTCCTGCACCAGCTTGGCAAAGTCTTCGCCCGAACGGGCGCGCTGCGCAAGGCCCTGCGCCTTTTGCTGCAGCGTAGCGACCTGTGCGCTGGTGGCGTTCTCGGGCACGGCCACGAGCAGCTGCGCAAGGTTGATGTTCTGCAGGGCGGCGTCCTTGGTGGGCGAGTTGCGCTGGTCGCGCAGGTATTCGTCGGCCTCGGAATCGCTGATCTTGACCTTCGATTCGACTTCGCGGTCGCGCAGGCGCGTGAGCAGCAGCTGGTCGCGCAGGTCGTTGCGGAACTGGCGTGCAGTGATGCCTTCGGCGACCACGCGGCGGCGCAGTTCTTCAACGCTGAGTTCGTTCTGGCGCGCCACGGTCTGTTCGGCCTGGTCGATCGCCACGTCGTCCACCTTGATGCCGTTTTCCTTCGCCAACTGGAGCTGGGCTCGCTCGGAAATCAGGCGCTCGAGCACGAGGCGCGTGAGCTCGGCACGCGGCAGGCGTTCGGCCTCGGGATTTTCGCGCACGAGGCGCATGACGCGGGTCTGGACCTCGGTGTTGGTGATGGGCTCGGAATTGACCAGGGCAACAATGTATTCAGCCGAACGCTGCACGGGCGCCGCGGCGGGAGGCGCACTGCGCTGCACCGGGGGCGCAAGGCGCGGCCCCGCGCGCATGATGTCCGTGATGCCGCCGCCGCCGCTGGGACGCAGGCCCTGCGCGCCCGACGTTGCAGCCAGCGCCGCAAGGCAGCTCAGGGTAATGATGGAACGGATGTGTTTCATGGCGTTGCTCAATCGTCTCAGTCGTAATTGGTGAAGCGGCTCGGCGCCTCGGTGGGCTCGCGCAGGGGCTGATAGCGCTGGATGTTTTGCCGCAGGGCCTGCATGGGACTCGATCCGATGCTGGAAAATCCGACAAATTCGAGCTGGAACATGATGCGGGTGTTGGCCGTGACCTGTCCGGTGGTCACGCGCTGCAGCACCACGCGGCCGATCCAGCAGCAACCGTCGTACTCGAAGCCGAGCACGCCGTCCGTGAGCTTCTTGTCCTGCAGGCTGTAGTTGAGCCGGCCCACTGCATACCAGCGGCCGCCGCCCTGGCCCTTGCCCGGGCCGAGGTCCTTGCCCTTGTCGCCCCACAGGTCGTTGAGCGGCCACTGCCAGCCCACGTCGATCGACTTGTTGCCGTCGGTGGCGGCCGGGGTGCTGGGCGCCTGGTAGCGGAACGCGGCGCTGAGGTTGTGATACGGCTCGGGGTTGTAGCGCGCACTGATGGCCGAACGCGTGGATCTTTGCGTGTCGGGGTTGTATTGCACGACGGTGTCCAGGCTCCACTTGGGCGTCCAGTTGATCTGGGCACCCACCAGCAGGTCGCTCGCACGATCGGTTACCGGCACGCCGCCCGGCAGCGTGACCTTCTGGTCGCTGAAGCGCAGCCGCTGCGCAATGCCGAACCGCGCCGCTTCGACGCCCGTGTCGGGGTCGATCAGCCGGGACGTCACGCCAAGCGTGAGGGTGTTGGTATCGGAAATGCGATCGTTGCCCGAGAAAGCGTTCTCGGTATAGATGGTCGCAAAGCTGAAATCGTTGGCGGCCGAATCGTAGTTCGGCAGCATGCTCTGGTTGCGGTACGGCGTATAGACGTAGTAGGCGCGCGGTTCCAGCGTCTGGCGGAAGGCGCGGCCAAAGTAGTTCGCGTCGCGCTCGAAGATAAGGCCGCTGTCGAGGCTGAAGGTGGGGACCGTGCGGGTGCTCGAAGTCGGAAGGTAGTACAGCGAATTCGGGTTGTAGGGCACGCCGTTCACGTAGGTGATTCCGTTGACGGTGAGCTTCGGAATGTCCGCCTGCGGCACGTAGTAGCTGTACGAAGTCGCGTGCAGCTGCAGCTTCGGAATGATGAACGAGCTTGGCGTGATGAAAGGGCGGCTGATGGTTGCCTGCGCAAAGGCGCGGTCCCCGTCGGGTTGCGACTGCTGGTTGAAGTCGTAGCCGGGCTGGCCGTTCAGGATGCTGTTGACGCGGAAGCGCGTGTAGTCGAGGTTCAGCCCCACGTCGAAGCCGTGCCAGTCGTACTTTCTATAGTTGGCCGTGATCTGCGGCATGCGGTCATAAGACGGCACGATGGGCGACGCGGCGTATTGCAGCGTCTGGTAGCGCGTGGTGCGCAGAATGCCGCTCCAGTCGTCCTTGGCCCAGTTGAGCGCCGCTTCGTTGGGCAGCTGCCGCTGTGCCAGCGTGGGGGTCCGCGTGAAGTCCCGCCAGTAATCGTTGTCGCTGACCCGGTTGATGTTGATGTTGGCCGTCAGCGAGTCCAGGCCCAGCGCCTTGGCATTGAATTCCTGGTGGTGGCTGGCCCAGATACCCCAGCGCTTGGTGCTGTTGGGTGCGGCAGTCAGGTCCTTGGCCTGGATTTCTCCATTGGCCAACTGCTGAAGCTGGCTGGTGCGCAACTCGTTGTAGCGCTGGCCCACCAGGCGGTCGCTGCCCATGAAGTCGAGGCGAATGGCGCCGTCGTACCCCTTCTCGAGGTAGCGGAATTCCGAGCCCAGGTTGAGCCCGCGCTTGCTCATCAGCGTGGGCGTGAAGGTGGCGTCCCGGTTGGGTGCGATGTTCCAGTAGTACGGCTGCGAAATCTCGATGCCGTTGGTGTTGTCGACGCCGATCGTGGGCGGCAGCAGGCCGCTCTTGCGTTCGCTCGACAGCGGGAAGCTCACGCTCGGAAGCGGCGGCGTGCTGATGCCCATGAAGCTCAGCCGCGCATCCGTGGCCACGCCGACGTTTTCTTCGGTGTCGGTGGTCATGGTTGCGGCAGTCAAGAGCCATGCCGGCATCCAGCCAGGGTAGTCTTCGCGGCGGCAGGTGGTGTAGGTGGCGCGGCGGGCCACGGACACGCTGCTGTCGACAAAATCGATGCGCTGGGCCTCGCCGTGCCCGCCGGTGGCCAGAAAGCTGTAGCGAACGTTGTTGAAGAAGCCTTCGAAGGTCTCCAGCTTGAGTTCGAGTTCGGGGCCTTCGTACACGTTGCCGGCCTGGTTGACGCGCACGTTGCCGCGCGCCTTGGCGCGGTCGTCTGGCTGGTAGTACTCGAGCCTGTCGGCGGTGATGGCCACTTCGCCGCGCCGCAGGGTGGCGTTGCCTTCGACCACGGTTTCGAGATCCTGGCGCCCCGAGAGGCGGTCGCCGGTAATCAGGCTGGGCAACTGGCCGCGCTCGGCGGGCGGCAGGGTTTCGGTGAGTTGAGGCGTGCGCTTGAGCACGAGCGGGCCGTCGAGGCCGCCCGCCGGCTGCGCGGAGGCGCCGTGTGCATGCAGCAGCGCGAGCGACAACAACGCCAAGGGCAGCGGCGGGCCGGAACGCCGCGGGGCGGCAGCACGTCGGCTCATCAAGCCTCCCGCCGCGTCGTTCCGGAGAAGGACCGCAGTCTCCCCGAGGAGGGCTGCGAGTGCACAAGGTGCCAAACGTGGGAGCTTTGGATCGTAGGCATCGGTCAGGAACGAAGGATCGTCGGGAGGACGGCGCGGCAGGCCGGCAGGTTGCAGGAGCCCGCGGCAACTCTGTTCGACCAGGGGACCGCAGGAGTTGCCGCGCCAGGCGGATTTGTAGAATCGATTATCCATGACAGCACCCCCGTCCCCGGCCACCGAGCCCGCATCCCCTGCCAACCCCATCCTGTGGGCCGATCCGCAGCGCGCCGCAGTGTTCGAAGGCTGGCTGGCCGGCATTGCCGCCGCGCACCACCTGCTGCCCGGCAGCGTGCGGCTTGCCTCGGCGGACGCAAGCTTCAGGCGCTACTTCCGTGTCGACACCACGCAAGCCCCCGGCACCCGCATCGTGATGGATGCACCACCCGACAAGGAAAACAGCGAACCGTTCGTGCACGTCGCCCGCCTGATGGCCGAGGCCGGCGTGACAGCGCCACGGGTGCTCGAATGGGACCGGCCCAACGGCTTTCTGCTGCTCGACGATCTGGGTCACCAGACCATGCTCGACGTGATCGATCCGGCCAGGCCCGATGCGAGCCGTCCGCTCTACGACCAGGCGATCGACGCGCTGATCCGCTGGCAGCTGGCTTCCAGGCCGGATGTGCTGCCGCCTTACGACAGGGCTTTGCTGGAACGCGAGCTGGCGCTTTTTCCCGAGTGGTACATCGGCCGCCATCGCGGGATTGCCGTCGAAGGCAAGCTCAAGGAGCGGCTGGAGCGCAGCTTCAAGCTCATTGTCGAGAGCAATCTGGCCTCGCCAAGTGTCTACGTCCACCGCGACTTCATGCCCCGCAACCTGATGGTCCGTGGCGGGGCCGACCTCGGCGTGCTCGACTTCCAGGATGCGGTTTACGGCCCGATCACCTACGACATCGCGAGCCTGATGCGCGACGCCTTCCTGAGCTGGGAGGAAGAGTTCGTGCTCGACATCACGATTCGCTACTGGGAGGCCGCTCGCAAGGCCAAGCTGCCGGTCGACCCTGATTTCGGCGCCTTCTACCGCTCGGTGGAATGGATGGGCTTGCAGCGCCACCTCAAGGTCGCCGGCATCTTCGCCCGCCTTACGCTGCGAGACGGCAAGCCGCGTTACCTTGCGGACACGCCGCGTTTCATTGCCTACATCCGCTCCACGGCCAGCCGCTATATGGAACTGACTCCGCTGCTGCGCGTGATCGACGAAGTCGAAGGCAGTTCGGCCGTTACGGGCTTTGCCTACGGCCGGGTCTAGATGCCCCGCTTTCACTGCCCGGTGCCGCTGGCCTCCGGCGCCACGCTGGCGTTGCCGCCCGGCGCCGCGCGCCATGTGCAAGTGCTGCGGATGCAGCCCGGCGATGCGCTGACGCTGTTCAATGGCTCGGGCGGCGAATACACCGCGGTTGTCGAGCGCATGGGGCGCAGCGACGTTTCGGTCACGGTCGGCGCCCATGCGCCGGCGGAGCGCGAGGCCGTGCGCGCGGTGCATCTCGCGGTTGGCATGCCAGCCAACGAACGCATGGACTGGCTGGTCGAAAAGGCCACCGAGCTTGGCGTTGCAAGCATTCAGCCCCTGGCCACCGCCCACGGCGTGCTGCGCCTTTCGGGCGAACGCGCCGAGAAGAAAAGAGCGCACTGGGAGGCTATTGCCATTGCCGCTTGCGAGCAGTGCGGCCGCAACCGCGTACCGGTGATTCATCCGGTGCGGTCTTTCTCGAGCCCATCGGCATGGATCGATTCGACGGCGGGCGAGGGAGCTCTGCGCCTCATCCTGAGCTTGGCCGAAGGAACGCGCCGTCTTGCCGACACCATCGCATCCGCTCCGGCCGACCGCAGCGTGCTGGTGCTGAGCGGCCCCGAGGGCGGCTTGAGCGGCGCCGAAGAGCAGGAAGCGCTTGCGTCCGGCTTTGCTCCGGTCACGCTCGGCCCGCGCGTGCTGCGCGCCGAAACGGCAGCGCTCGCCGCGCTGGTGTCGCTGACCGCGGGCTAGGCGGCCGCGGGCGCAAGTTGCGGAACAATGCTTGCTCAACCCCTTTCGTCAAGACAAGAGAAGGATCTTCACGCCATGCTCCGCTCGCCATGCGCGCTCCGATTTGCACCCCTCGCTCCCCTTGTGCTGGCCATGTTGGTCGCAGCCCAGGGCGCGCAAGCCCAGAACACCGCCGTAGCCCCGACGCCCGCGCAAGTCGCTCCGGAGGTGGACAAGGCCTTTGCCCAGTTGACGGCCGCACCCGCAATCCAGAAGCTGCTCGACGCAGTCAAGGCCGACCACGAGCGCTCGGTCGAAGACTTGAAGATGCTGACGGAGATCGAGGCGCCTCCCTTCAAGGAGCAGAAGCGTGCCGAGGCCTTCCTGGCGCGCATGAAGGCACTTGGCCTCACCGACGCCAAGATCGACGCCGAAGGTAACGTGGTCGGCCTGCGCAAGGGCACCGGCAACGGGCCCAAGCTGCTGGTTTCGGCGCACCTCGACACCGTGTTTCCCGCCGGCACCGACGTGAAGGTGAAGGAGCGTGACGGCAAACTGCACGCGCCCGGCATCGCCGACGACACGCGCGGCCTGTCGGTGCTGCTGTCGTGGCTCAAGGTGCTCAACGACAACAAGGTGCAGACCGTAGGCGACCTGCTGTTCGTCGGCAATGTCGGCGAGGAAGAACTGGGCAACCTGCGCGGCATGAAGGCGATCTTCCGCGACCACCTCGACATCGACGGAATGGTGGGACTGGAGCCTTCGCCAGACGGCAACGTGCTGGTGCTGGGCACCGCGAGCCACCGTTATGAAGTCACGTTCAAGGGTCCGGGCGGCCACAGCTTCGGGGCTTTTGGCCAGGTGCCCAGCGCCATCCACGGCATGGGCCGTGCCATCGCCAAGATTGCCGAGGTGCGCACGCCGAGCTTTCCGAAAACCACCTTCACGGTCGGCACCGTGGGCGGCGGCACGTCGGTGAACACCATTGCGCCCGACGCGCGCATGGCCATCGACATTCGCTCGGACGACATGGCCTCGCTGCTCGAAACCGAGAAGAAAATCCTCGCCGCCATCGACGAAGCCGTGGCCGAGGAGAACAAGCGCTGGAACGTGACCACTCTGAGTGCCAGCAACAAGTTGATCGGCGACCGCCCCGGTGGCCGCACGCCCTCGGATTCGGTGATGGTGGAAGCAGCCGTCCGCTCGAACACCGCCTTCGGCCACAAGACGTTGCTGCGCGGCGGCAGCACCGACGCCAACGTGCCCATGTCGTACGGCATTCCCGCCATCATCATCGGCGGCGGGGGCAAGTCCACCGGCTTTCATGCCCTGAGCGAGTCGATCGACGTGACAGATGCGTGGAAAGGCGCGCAGAATTCGCTCGTGACAGTGCTGGGGCTGATCGGCGTGCAAGGGGTGAGCCCGGCCTTGCTGCCGAAACGCGCGGCGCGCACCAAGTAATTTGTCACGCAGTGCGGTCGAAAGTGGACCGCCTCTTTCGACCGTGGCCGATAGCGCTGGGACAATGCCAGCAGTTCTGTCACACACCAAGGAAACGCCATGGGATTGCTCGATTCGGTACTCGGCCAGGTGCTGGGAGGCGCTGCCCAGCAGCAGCACCAACAGCAAGGCGGCGGCCTGGGAGACCTGGGCGGCCTTGCTGGCGCGCTGGGTGGCCTGCTCGCCAATAACGGCGGACAAGGTGGCTTGGGAGGGCTGGTCTCCAAGTTCGAGCAGGCCGGCATGGGCGACGTGATCGGCTCGTGGATCGGCAAGGGAGAAAACAAGCCGGTCTCGGGCGGCCAGCTGCAAGACGCGCTGGGCAGCGACACCATCGCCAACATTGCATCCAAGCTCGGCATCAATGCACAAACGCTGCTGCCGATGCTGGTCACCATGTTGCCGGCCCTCATCGATCAACTCACGCCGCATGGCAAGGTGCCCGAGCAAGGCCTCGACACCCCCAACGACCTCTTGGGCTCGCTCAGCGGCCTGCTGCAGAACAAGCAGCCGTAAGCAAAATTGCTCATTGAAGTTCAGGCGCCCGCGAGGGCGCTTTTTTTTGCCCGCATTTCGACTGGCGCATGCGTGGCGAATCACGTAGAACCTCAGCCTTCATGCCGCAACCTGCTTCGAGCTCCTTTCCATGAACCGCAACCTCTGGCTGCTTGCCATTTGCCAGGGCTTGTTCCTGACCAACAACGTCACGTTCATTGCCATCAACGGCCTTGTCGGCTTGAGCATTGCGCCGCGCGGCTGGATGGCCACCCTGCCGATCATGGGCTACGTGGTGGGCGGCGCGCTCACCACTGGGCTGGTGGCACGCACGCAGCAGCGCTTCGGCCGGCGCCGATCCTTCCAGATCGCCTTGGTCGTCGGGTTCGGGTCGGCCTTGCTGTGCGCATTCGCCGCCGTTTCGAAGAACTTCTGGCTGCTGTGCTTTGCCACGCTGGTGGCTGGCTACTACAACGCCAATGCCGGCCTCTACCGCTTTGCAGCCGCCGAACTTGCGGCCCCGGCGTGGCGCGAAAAGGCCGTGTCGCTGGTCATGGCCGGCGGATTGATCGGCGCAGTGGCCGGGCCCAATCTGGCGGCAGCCACGCGCGAAGTGTTCGCCGTGCCGTTCGCGGGTGCCTACATTGCCTTGGCGGGCGTCGCGGTGCTGTCGATGGTGATCATGCGGTTCATCGAGTTTCCAGCCCCGCTCACGCGCGAGCAGGCGCTCGGCGGGCGAACCTTGCGGGAGATCATGCGGCAGCCGGTCTTCATTGTGGCGGCAGCATCGGGCGCGCTGGGTTTTGGCGTGATGAACCTGCTGATGGCGGCCACGCCGATTGCCATGCAGATCTGCAGCCTGCCTTTCTCCGATGCCGCGCTGGTGCTCGAATGGCACGTGATCGGCATGTTCGCGCCGGGCTTCTTTACCGGCCACCTGATCCGCCGCTTCGGCGCGCTGCCCGTCATGGGCGTGGGGCTGCTGCTCAACTTCTGCTGCATTGCGGTGGCGCTGTCGGGCGTGGAGCTGCAGCACTTTCTCGTGGCGCTTTGCCTCTTGGGCGTGGGCTGGAACTTCCTCTTTACCGGCAGCACCACGCTTTCGCTCACGGCCTACACGGCAGAAGAACGCGACAGGGCGCAGGGCGCGCTCAATTTCTGCGTGTTTGCGACAGTGGCGATCACTTCGTTCGCCTCGGGCGTGCTGGTGACGACACAAGGCTGGCAGCTGTTGAACTACGGCTCGCTGGTACCTGTGGTGCTCACGGGCGCCGGCTGCTGTGGCTTGCGCAGACCCGGCGGCGCAAGGCAGCCGCAAACGCCTGACGCGCCGCTTCAAGCGGGCGTGACGCTGAAACGCGCCGCAGCAGGAGCTGCTGCGGCGCGATACCGATCAAGCAGCAGCCGGATCCGCTGCGGCGGCGCGATGCGCGGCGGGCAACGCCGCAATCACTTCGGCCACGGCGGCGGTCAGTTTCTTGGCATAGGGCACATGCAGGAACTCGTTGGGGCCGTGCGCATTGCTCTTGGGGCCGAGCACGCCGCAGACCATCATCTGCGCCTTGGGGAAGCCGGCGCTCAGCATGTTCATGAGCGGAATGGTGCCGCCTTGGCCGATATAGCCGCACGAAGCGCCGAAGTGCGCCTGCGAGGCCTTGTTGAGCGCGTCTTCGAACCATGGCGTGATCGTCGGCGCGTTCCAGCCGGTGGCGCCGCCGCCGCTCTCGAAGGTGACCCGGGCCTGGTAGGGCGCGTTGTCCTCGAGCAGGGCTTTCAGCTTCTGCACTGCCTCGGCCGCATCGACGAGCGGCGGCAGGCGTAGCGAGAGCTTGAATGCGGTGTAGGGGCGCAGCACGTTGCCCGCGTCTTTCAATGCAGGAAATCCTTCGGCCCCGGTAACCGATAGCGTGGGCTTCCAGGTGCGGTTGAGCAGCGCTTCCACGGGGTCGGTGGTGGTCGGCAGCGCGAAGACGGTCGAGCCGCCGCAGTCGTAGTGCGCCCACGGAAAGCGCTTGTAGACCTCTTCGCCAAGGATGGCGGCGGTAGCCCTGGCCTGCGCCAGCCGGTCGGCCGGCACTTCGCAATGGAAGCTGGCCGGCAGCAGGCGGCCGGTGGCGCTGTCTTCAAGGCGGTCCAGCACCTGCCGCATGATGCGGAAGCTCGACGGCACCAGGCCCGATGCGTCGCCGGAGTGAATGCCCTCGGTCAGCACTTCGACCTTGAGCGTGCCGCTGGCCATGCCGCGCAGCGACGTGGTGAGCCACAACTGGTCGTAGTTGCCGGCGCCGGAATCGAGGCAGATCACCAGTTCGACATTGCCCAGCCGCGGACGCAGCGCATCGACGTACGGCAGCAGGTCGTAGGAGCCGCTTTCCTCGCAGGTTTCAATGATCCCGACGATTCGCGGGTGCGCCGCGCCCTGGTTCTTGAGCGCCTGCAGCGCCGCCACGCTCGCGTAGACCGCGTAGCCGTCGTCCGCGCCGCCGCGGCCGTAGAGCAGGCCGTTTTCGTACTTGGGCGTCCAGGGGCCGAGGTCGTTGCGCCAGCCGGTGAACTCGGGTTGCTTGTCGAGGTGGCCGTACATCAGCACGGTTTCGCCCATGTCGGTGCCGGTGGCCGGCACTTCGAAGAACAGCACCGGCGTGCGGCCCGGCAGGCGCACGATCTCCAGCTTCAGGCCCTCGACCTTCTGCGCCTCGACCCATGCCGCCGCGTTGCGCAGCACGGTTTCCAGGTAGCCGTTGGCCGACCAGTCCTTGTCGAAGCCGGGCGACTTGGCAGGAATGGCGATGTAGTCGGTGAGTTGCTTGACGATGTCGCCGTCCCATTGGGCGGTGACATCGGAGAGGGCGCGCTCGGCATCGAGCGTTCCGGCGGGCATTTCGCGGTGCAGGGGGGCGTTCATCGGTGGGTTCTCCGCGGGGGGGTGACGAAAAAACGCATTTTGCGCCTCGGCGCGACCCCGCGTAGAGTGCTGCGATCTCAACCCGGAGGGCAATGTGAGCAAGGCAACATCGACTCGGACCCAGGCGAACATCAAGGTCGGCATCGGCGGCTGGACCTATGAGCCATGGCGGGACAATTTCTACCCCAAGGGGCTCGCGCACGCAAAAGAGCTGCGGTATGCCAGCCGCAAGGTGAGTGCCATCGAGATCAACGGCACCTACTACAGCACCTTCAAGCCGGAGACTTTTCGCAAGTGGCATGACGAGGTGCCAGACGACTTCATGTTCTCGATGAAGGCCTCGCGCTTTTCGACCAACCGCAAGGTGCTTGCCACCGCGGAAGACTCGATCAAGCGCTTCATCGACAGCGGGGTGAGCGAGCTGGGCGACAAGCTCGGTCCGATCGTCTGGCAGTTCATGCCCACCAAGCAATTCGATGCGGAGGATTTCGAGGCCTTTCTGGAGCTGCTACCCACGAAGGAGGGCAGCCGCGCGCTGCGCCACGTAATGGACGTGCGGCACGAAAGCTTCATCACGCCCGCCTACCGGGCGCTCGCGAAGAAGTACAAGGTGTCGACCGTGTTCACCGACGCGGACAAGTTTCCGTCGTTCGAAGAGCCCGAGGGCGACTTTGCCTATGCGCGGCTCATGATGGCCGACGCCAAACTGAAGGCCGGCTATGCGCCCAAAGCGCTCGACAGCTGGGCCGAACGCGCGCAGCAGTGGGCCGAGTCGCCCAAGAAGCGCGACGTGTTCGTGTACTTCATCAATGGCGCCAAAGAAAAAGCACCGGCCGCGGCCGGTGCCTTGCTGGAGCGCCTGGGTTGGAAGCCGCCCGAAGAGGCGGCCTGAGAGCTGGAAGCTGGAAGCTGGAAGCTGGAAGCTGGAAGCTGGAAACGGATCAAGCGGCCGCTTGCAGCGACTGCTTGGCGCCGAAGCTGATTTCGCCCGAAAGCTGGCCGCCTTCTTCGATCACGATCTTGCCGTAGCGGATCTTGCCGGTGACCTTGCCGGTCGAATGGATCACCAGCTTTTCGCGCACCGTGAGGCTGCCGTCGAAAATGCCGCGGATTTCAGCGATGTCTATTTCGGCCGAGCCCTTGAATTCGCCCTGTTCGGCGATCTGCATCAGGCGCGAGTCCATGGTGGCCTCGACCAGGCCTTCAACCACGAGCGTGTCGCAATCGGTGATCTCGACGCCCTTGAGCTTGATGTTCGGGCCGACGGTGAGCTTGCTGCCGCCTTCCTTGGCGGCAGGGGCTGCTGCCGGTGCCAGGCCGCCTTGCTGTGCGGTAAGGGAAGAAGGATTGACGGGCGAACCAGAGAGATTGGTACCCGAGCCCACCAGCGGCGCGGGGCGGGAGGTCAACGAGTCGGTGTCACGATCACGCTTGCCGAAAAATGGGGACTGTGTAGCCAATGGGGAGCTCCTCAACAAAGGGGCTATCGTAAGAACCAGTCCATGGCCTGCGGCACTTCATTGCGCAATAAACGTAACTGAATAAATCCACCTGGCGTCGGACAATGCCCCTTTTCGCGACCTCCTTGCACGCAAGATGACCCGATCGAACACCGCTCCCGCTTCCCGGAACCTGGCTATCTCCTCGACGATCGATGCGCGGTTCGACAAGCCGGCAAGCGGATGGCGGCGCCGGCTGTTCACGGTGATCTTCGAGGCCGATACGCGTGCCGGGCTGCTGTTCGACCTTGCACTGATCGCCGTCATCGTGACCAGTGTGCTGGTGGTCATTCTCGACAGCGTGCAGTCGATTCGCGAGCAGTGGCGGCCGCTGTTCAATGCGTTCGAGTGGGGGTTCACCATTCTCTTCACGCTCGAATACATCGCGCGGCTCGCCTGCGTGAACAAGCCGATGCGTTATGCGTTGAGCTTCTACGGCGTGATCGACCTGCTTGCGTTGCTTCCGACCTACCTGGTGGCGTTCGCGCCCGAGCTCGCCTATCTCATCGATGTGCGCGTGTTGCGGCTGCTGCGCGTGTTTCGCATCTTCAAGCTGTCGCGCTACTCGGTGGAGTACCGCGCGCTGGTGTCGGCCGTGGCCGCGAGCCGCCGGAAGATCACGGTGTTCGTCGGCTTCGTGATGCTGGTGGTGCTGGTAATGGGCACGCTGATGTACGTGGTCGAAGGGCCGGTGCACGGCTTCACCAGCATTCCGGTGGCAATCTACTGGGCAATATCGACCATGGCCACGGTGGGCTTCGGCGACCTGGTGCCCAAGACCGATCTCGGCCGCGCGATCGCTTCGGTGATGATGCTGCTCGGCTGGGGTGTGCTGGCGGTGCCAACGGGCATCGTCACCGCCGAGATGGCGCGCCGCGGCCCTGGCGACGAAGAGGCACCCGTGGTGCTCGCGCCGCGCGGCGTGCTGGCGATGACGCCGCCCCCGGCGCCCGCGGTTCCTGCGCGGCGGATTACGCCTGCGGCCAGACGGCGCGCCCTTGCGCAGCATCGTCGAGGCGGGCGATGAAGGCGTTGGCGTCGGGCCCGGGCAGCGTGAACGTAAAGTCCACCGCATTGCCATGCCGCACTTCTACAAGTGAAGCGCCGCTCACGGCTGCGATCTCGCGCCGCACGAGCCCTTCCAGCGCATAGGGCACGGTGCATTGCAGCTGCCGCTGGCGCACCAGCGGAACCAGCGTTGCACCGACACAAGCCTGCGCAACCGCATCGGTATAGGCCCGCACGAGTCCGCCCGCACCGAGCTTGATGCCGCCGAAATACCGCACCACGGTGGCGAGCACGCCTTCGAGTTGTTGGTGCCGCAGCACCTCGAGCATCGGCCGTCCGGCGGTGCCGCCCGGTTCGCCGTCGTCGTTGGCCGCCGACTGGCCGCCGGCCATGAGCGCCCAGCACACATGCGCGGCGGCAGGGTGTTCGCTGCGCAGCGCCGTCACGATGGCGAGCGCAGCGGCGCGGTCGGCCACCGGTTGCACGCAACCGATGAAGCGGCTTTTCTTGACCAGCAGTTCGCTGTGCGCCGGATGCGAGAGCGTGAAGCTCATGAGCGCGCCCTGTTCCGGGTTTGCGAGGATGCGAAAGCGCTCAGCGCTCCCGCTCGAACTTGAACACCGCCGTGCCCGCGCGCGCGTTGGGCAACCAGCGCACGCTGCGGCCTTCCTGCACACCGAATGCATCGAGCACGCGCAGGCTGTTTTTTTGCGCCAGCACCTCGAAGTCCTTGAAGGTGCCGACCCGGATGTTGGGCGTGTCGTACCACTGGTAGGGCAGGCGGCGCGTCACGGGCATGCGGCCCCGCGCAATGCTGATGCGATTCGGCCAGTGGGCAAAGTTTGGAAAGGCGACGATGCCGATGCGGCCCACGCGCGCGGTTTCGCGCAACATGACCTCGGCATTGCGCAAATGCTGCAGCGTGTCGATCTGCAGCACCACGTCGAACGTGGCGTCGTCGAACACCGCAAGGCCTTCGTCGAGGTTCAGCTGGATCACGTCGACGCCGCGGCGAATGCACTGCAGCACGTTGCCGTCGGCAATTTCCACACCGTAGCCGGTGCAACCGCGCTCGCGCTGCAGCATGTCGAGCAGGGCGCCGTCGCCGCAGCCGAGGTCGAGCACGCGGGCGCCTTCGGGCACAAGGTTCGCGATGAGGCGCTGGGTTTCGATGTCGCTCATTGGGCAGCACTCCCTTCGGCCTGGATCTCATGCGCCACGCGCTCGAAGTAAGACCGCACCACGCCCATGTATCGCACGTCGTCGAGCAGGAAGGCGTCGTGCCCGTGGGGCGCGTCGATTTCGGCGTAGCTCACGTTGCGCCGGTTGTCGAGCAGCGCTTTCACCAGTTCGCGGCTGCGCGCGGGCGAAAACCGCCAGTCGGTCTTGAAGCTAACGAGCAGGAACTTGGCGGTGGCTTTAGCAAGCGCCGCGCTGAGGTTGCCGCCGTGCGCACGCGCGGGGTCGAAGTAGTCGAGTGCGCGCGTGATCAGGAGATAGGTGTTGGCGTCGAAGTACTCGCTGAACTTGTCGCCCTGGTAGCGCAGGTAGCTTTCGATCTGGAACTCGATTTCCTGCGTGGAATAGCGGTAGTCGAGCGCCGCCGCCTCGCCTTCGACCGCGCTGCGCAGGATGCGTCCGAACTTCTCGTTCATGACGTCGTCGCTCAGGTAGGTAATGTGGCCGATCATTCGCGCAATGCGCAGGCCCCGCTTGGGCACGACGCCGTGCTCGTAGAAATGGCCGCCATGAAAGTCGGGGTCGGTAACGATAGCGCGGCGCGCCACTTCGTTGAAGGCGATGTTCTCGGCCGTGAGGTTGGGCGCACTGGCCACCACGACGGCGTGGCGCACGCGGTCCGGGTACTGCAGCGTCCACGACAGCGCCTGCATACCGCCCAGGCTGCCGCCCATCACGGCCGCAAGCGTGCGAATGCCGAGCGCGTCGAGCAGTGCGGCCTGCGCGTCGACCCAGTCTTCGACCGTGACCACCGGAAAGTCCGCGCCGTAGATGCGCCCGGTGCCCGGGTTGGTGTGCATCGGCCCGGTCGAGCCGAAGCAGGAGCCGAGGTTGTTTACGCCAATCACGAAGAAGCGGTTGGTGTCGACCGGCTTGCCGGGCCCCACCATGTTGTCCCACCAGCCTTCGGACCTGGCCTGGCCTTCGTAGACGCCGGCCACGTGGTGCGACGCATTCAGCGCATGGCACACCAGCACCGCGTTGCTGCGCTCGGCGTTCAGGGTGCCGTAGGTTTCGTAGGCGAGCGTGTAGCTGCCGAGCGAGGCGCCGCTGCGCAAGGCCAGCGGGCCCGCGAACTGCATCGACTGCGCAGAAACGACCAAAGAAGTTGACGACATCTATGAAAAAACCCGGCCTCGCCAAAAACGAGCCGGGTTGTTCGCCAACTGACTGTCTTTAGCTGAATTTATAAAGCGCCCGCAAGCTGAAGCAAATCGGCGCAGACGGCAGTATATCGCCGCGCCGCATTACCAGCCGACGATCATCACGATGCCAAGCACAAGGAAGATGGCCGCCGATATGCCGTGCACGAGCGTGATCGGCACCCGCTTCACGATCTTGTCGCCCAGCCAGACGACCGGCGCATTGGCCAGCATCATGCCCAGCGTGGTGCCCGCAACGACCCAGGCGTAGGCCTCGGTAAACCGGGCGGCGAGCATGACGGTGGCGATCTGGGTCTTGTCGCCCATCTCGGCCAGGAAGAATGCAATGAGCGTGGTGCCAAAAACGCCGTAGTGCGAGGCTGCGGGCGCGTCGTCTTCGTCGAGCTTGTCCGGAATCAGCATCCAGGCAGCCATGGCAATGAACGAGCCGCCAAGAATCCAGCGCAGGACTTCGGGGCCGAGCCAATGGGTGATGTAGTTGCCGACGGCACCGGCCAGGGCATGGTTGACGACGGTGGCAACGAAGATCCCGAGCACGATCGGCCAGGGTTTTCTGAAGCGGGCGGCAAGCAAGAGGGCCAGCAACTGGGTCTTGTCGCCCATTTCGGCGAGCGCGACCACACCGGTTGCAACGAGAAAAGCTTCCATGAGAGCAGGGGTTCCTTGGGCCGAAGGACGCAATTGACCGTGCAACACCTTCGGCCATATTCCCGAAGTTGCACGGTCAAAGGTCTCGCCAGGTGAATCACTGCACGCGCCATGTCCTGTGGGGCAGGACAAGTCTGTTGACGCGGGCCCTTCTCGTGTTGGAAGGCGGCTACTCCCCAATGACGGAGCGCATTCTACCTGCGCTGTTTGCAGCCCTTTTGCCCCGAGTTGTAAGCGGGCGCTAGCTTCTTTTAATTTTTAGCGGTCCTACAGGAAGCAGCAAATTCCTGCTTGCATTTTGTGTATTTCACCCATAATGCACGAGCCTCCCTCTTCATTTTGCCGGGGCGGCAGTTCGGTGATCGGTCAGTTTCGCGCGACTCGACAGCTCTTGGTTGAGTGATGCTTTCGGGACTCCATCGCTTTTCTTGCTTTGTGTTTATAGGAGTCCCTTGATGGGCAACAAACTGTATGTCGGCAACCTGCCTTACTCGGTGCGCGACGGTGATCTCGAACAGGCTTTCGGACAATTCGGCTCGGTGACCAGTGCAAAGGTCATGATGGAACGCGACACGGGCCGCTCGAAGGGCTTCGGCTTTGTCGAAATGGGCAGCGACGCGGAAGCCCAGGCAGCAATCAACGGCATGAACGGCCAGCCGCTGGGCGGCCGCAGCGTCGTCGTCAATGAAGCACGTCCCATGGAAGCACGTCCCCCGCGCAGCGGTGGTGGCGGCTACGGCGGCGGCGGTGGTGGTTATGGCGGCGGTGGTGGCGGTGGCTACGGCGGCGGTGGTGGTGGCTACGGTGGCGGTGGCGATCGCAGCGGCGGTGGTGGCTACGGTGGCGGCGGCGATCGCAGCGGCGGTGGTGGCCGTTCCGGCGGTGGCGGCTATGGCGGTGGTGGCCGCAGTGGCGGCGGCGGTGGTGGTGGCGACGGTGGTTTCCGCAGCCCCTACGGCGCCGGTCCGCGTGGCGGCGGCGGTGGCCGCTCCGGCGGTGGCGGCGGCTACGGCGGCGGAAACAGCGGCTACTGAGCCCTGCATTCCGGGCACAAAAAAAGGCGCCTCGGGAGCCTTTTTTGTTGGCTTTGCTGCAGGCCGGCGTGCGGCGAAAAAAATCAGCTTTCGCCGCTGCGCTTCTTGCGGCCCCGCCCTTGCACGGCGCGGTCGAGCAGGGCGTTCGGCAGCATGCGCATGAGCTTGGAAATGACACCCATCTGCCACGGAATCACGCGGTAGCTGGTACCAGCCTGAATGGCGGCGAGCGCCTGTTCCGCAAAGTCTTCTGCCTTCATGAGAAAGGGCATGCCGTATCGGTTCCCCTGGGTGAGCGGCGTGTCGATGTAGCCCGGGCAGATGGTGACAACCTTGACGCCGCTTTTGTGCAGCTCGCCGCGCAAGCTCTCGCAGTAAGCGACCACGCCCGCCTTGCTGGCGCAATAAGCGCCATGTCCGGGCAGGCCGCGAATGGCCGCGACGCTCCCGATGCCAACGAGCCGGCCGCTGCCGCGCTGCCGCATTGCCGCAACAAAAGGGTGGAAGGTGGCCATCAGGCCCACGTTGTTGGTGGCAAAGGTTCGCGCCATCACGTCGATGTCTTCCCGCTCGGTCGTGTCGATGCCCACGCTGATGCCGGCGTTGGCAATCACCACATCGGGCAGGCCCTGGCGCTCGATACAGGCGGCCCCGGCGGCCACGATGCTGTCCGTCTGCGCCACGTCCGCGCTATAGACCTGGTAGCGCGCCAGATCCAGGTTGCGGGCGGTCGCCCATGATTCGATCTCTGCGGTGCGCCGCGCCACGAGTGCCAGCCGGTAGCCGGCGTCATAGAAGCTGGCGGCCAGAGCCTGGCCGATGCCGCTCGATGCACCGGTAATGAAGACTAGCGGGGACGTACTCATGGGGTGCGAGGGGCTTCCGGTAATTTTTTGCTTTAGCGCGGCTTGCCGCCTGGAGCGGCCGCCGACGGAATCAGAACGCCGCGCACCCGGCCGGTCAGGTTGGCGACCCCGCTCAGGTTGTCGTAGTCGAGGTTGTCCGCGGTGAACTGGTCGGTACCGCGAATGAGCGTGACAGGCTTGTTCGAAGTCACGCGTTCGGTGTCGAGAAAGGCATGGAGAAAGTCACCGCGAAACTCGAGCCGCGGCGTGCCCTTGCCATTGGGATTGACCACCGGATCGCGGATGACGACCGCATTGCCGAACAGCTGGATCTCGCTGCCGTCGGAATTCGAGAGCCCCCGGTTGGCCGTGGCGTGCGTGGTGTAGCCCTGCGGCGAGACGGAGCGAACGCGCACGTCGTCGACCTCGGTGGTGTCGGTGTCGGGGTAGTGCCGGCCTTCCTTGCCGTGGAGTTCGCTGCGCAGGTCGCCGTTGGGCAGGTAGTTCTTGATGACGAAGCCGCGCATGAAATAGTCGGGCTCGTGCGTGGGTGCGGCCTTGGCGGTGGGCTCGAGCAGCTTGGGCGCGTTGCGCACCAGCCAATAGGTGCCGAGCGCCACGGCTGCCGTCAGGATGATGGGCAGGTAGATGGTGGCGCGGTCAACCGCGTTGCGCAGCAGGTTCCAGGCGCGGTTCATTGCGTGGGGCCTCGCGCTGCATCGAGCAGGCGCCTGTACTGGCCGCAAGCCGTGAGCAGCAAATCGCAGAACTCGCGCGCGGCACCCTCGCCGCCGCGCGCACGGGTCACGTAGTTGACGGCGTCGCGCACTTCCACGTGCGCGTTGGCGGGCGCCGCGGCAAAACCGACGCGCGCCAGCACCGGCAAGTCGGGCCAGTCGTCACCGATGGCCGCGGCCTGGTGCCAACCGAAGCCCAGCTGCTCCAGCATGGCTTCGGCCGCGGGCAGCTTGTCTTCAGTGCCGTAGCGCACATGCTGTATGCCGAGCGCCTCGAGCCGCACGCGCAACGGCTTGGAGTCGCGCCCGGTAATTACTGCCGGCGTAATGCCCGCCACGCGAAGCAGCTTGAGCCCGTAGCCGTCGAGGATGCTGAAGCGCTTGAGCGTTTCGCCGTGCTCGGTGAAGTAAACGCCGCCGTCGGTCAGCACGCCATCGATGTCGAAAAAGGCCATTCGCACATCCTGCGCGGCCAGCAAGGTTTCGGCCTGGAATTCGAGCGGCATCAGATGACCTTCGCGCGCATCAGGTCGTTGATGCTGAGCGCGCCGATCAAATGCCCTGCGGGGTCGACGATGAGCACGCTGGTAATGCGGTGTTCTTCCATCAGCTCGGCTGCCTCGACCGCCAGCGCCTCGGAGCGCAGCGTGCGCGGCCCGGGGTGCATTACGTCGGCGGCGGTAAGGCCGCGCAGGTCGCCGCCGGTCTCGACCTGCCGGCGCAAATCGCCATCGGTAAAGATGCCAATGGCACGGCCGTCGACGTCGACCACGGCCGTGGCGCCCAGGCCCTTGGAGCTCATCTCGCGCATCAATTCGCTGAGCGTTGCGGTGGGTGCGACGCGCGGCACGTCGTCGCCCGAGCGCATCACGTCGCTCACGTGGGTGAGCAGCTTGCGGCCGAGCGCACCGCCCGGGTGCGAGCGCGCGAAGTCTTCGGAGCCGAAGCCGCGCGCATCGAGCAGCGCCACCGCCAAGGCATCGCCCATCGCCATCTGGGCGGTAGTGCTTGCGGTGGGGGCCAGGTTGAGCGGGCAGGCTTCCTTGGCAACGCCGGCATCGATCACGATGTCGGCATGGCGCGCCAGGGTGGAATCGGTGCGGCCTGTCATTGCAATGAGGGGCACGCCCTGGCGCTTGACCACGGGCAGGATCACGGTGAGCTCGTCGACCTCGCCGCTGTTGGAGATGGCCAGCACCAGGTCGACCGACTTGATCATGCCGAGATCGCCGTGGCTGGCCTCGGCCGGGTGGACGAACATGGCCGGCGTGCCGGTGGAGGCGAGGGTGGCGGCAATCTTGCGGCCGACGTGGCCGCTCTTGCCCATGCCCATGACGACCACGCGCCCGCGCACTTCGAGCACCTTGCGCACGGCCTCGACGAAGCTCGGGCCCACGCGCGACTTGAGGCCGAGTACGGCATCGGACTCGATGTCGAAGGTGGCACGGGCCCGCGCGAGTATTGCGTCGGCGTCGACCACGGGGGGCAGGGGAGCTGAACTCATCGGCGGATTTTACGGGGCGCCCGGCATCTGCCGTTATCGGCTGAAAGCGGCGCGCGCGGGGCATGGACATTGCTCTAGCATCCAGCCATGTCTTCGTTCGATCTCACGCTGTTGTATTTGCTTGCCGCGGTCATCGGCGTTGTGGTCTGCCGCTCGCTGAAGCTGCCGCCAATGCTCGGCTATCTGTCGGCCGGCGTGCTGATCGGCCCTCATGCGCTGGCATTGGCGCAGAACTCCGAAGGCATTCGCCACCTGGGTGAATTTGGCGTGGTATTCCTGATGTTCGTCATCGGGCTGGAGTTCAGCCTGCCCAAGCTGCGCGCCATGCGCAAGCATGTGTTCGGGCTCGGCCTGCTCCAGGTGTTGCTGACGATGACCCTCGCCACCGCCGGCGCGCTCTTGATAGCCTCGCAACTGCCGCCGGCCTGGCGGCTTGGCTGGCAAACGGCACTGGCACTTTCGGGCGCACTCACCATGAGCAGCACCGCCATCGTGGTCAAGCTGATGGCCGAAAGGCTCGAACTGGAAAGCGAGCACGGCAAGCGGGTGATGGGCGTGCTGCTCTTCCAGGATTTGGCCGTGGTGCCGCTGCTGGTGCTGATTCCGGCTCTTGGCGCGCCGCCCGAGGCACTGGCCAAGGCAATCGGCTTCGCGATGGTGAAGGCGGTCTTGCTGATCGGCGTGCTGCTTTATGGTGGCCCGCGGGTCATGCGCTGGTGGCTCACGCTCGTGGCGCGGCGGCGCAGCGAAGAGCTCTTCATCCTGAACGTGCTGCTGATCACGCTCGGCCTGGCCTGGCTCACCGAACTGGCCGGACTGAGCCTGGCGCTGGGGGCCTTCATTGCCGGCATGCTGGTTTCCGAGACCGAATACAAGCACCAGGTGGAAACCGACATCCGCCCGTTCCACGATGTGCTGCTGGGGCTCTTCTTCATCACGGTGGGCATGTCGCTCGACTGGCACATCGTGGTGGAACGCTGGGCGCTGGTGGGTGTGCTGCTGCTGGTGCCGCTGGGTTTCAAGCTGGTTCTGGTCACGGTGCTGGCGCGGGTGCTTGGCGCCACATCGGGTGTGTCGTTGCGCACCGGCCTGTATCTGGCGCAGGCCGGCGAATTCGGCTTTGTGCTGCTGACGCTCGCGCAGGAGCGCAGCCTGCTGCCGCCGTGGCTGGCCAATCCGGTGCTGGCGTCGATGGTTCTGTCGATGCTGGCCACGCCTTTCATCGTGATGTACACCAACGCCATCGTGCGCAAGCTGGTGGCAAGCGACTGGCTCCAGCAGTCGCTCCAGATGACGTCCATCGCGCGCAAGACCATCAACACTGCCAAGCACGTGATCATCTGCGGCTACGGGCGCTGCGGCCAGAACCTGGCGCGCATCCTGGAGCGTGAGGGCATTCCGTACATGGCGCTCGACCTCGACCCCGACCGGGTGCGCCAGGCCGCCGCGGCCGGCGATTCGGTGGTGTTCGGCGACGCCGCACGGCTGCAGGCCCTGATGGCGGCCGGCCTCGCCCGCGCCAGCGCCGTGGTCGTGACTTATCTCGATGTGCCCGGCGCCATGAAGGTGCTGGCCAACACACGCGCTCATGCGCCCCAGGTGCCGGTGATCGTGCGCACGCAGGACGACCACGACCTGGAAAAGCTGCAGGCAGCCGGCGCCACCGAGGTGGTGCCCGAAGCCATCGAGGGTTCGCTGATGCTCGCAAGCCATGCGCTGGCGCTGGTCGGTGTACCGATGCGCCGCGTGATCCGCGTGGTGCAGGACCAGCGAGATGCGCGCTACAACCTGCTGCGCGGCTACTTTCACGGTGCCGACGACGACAACGCGGACGAGCTCGACCATGAGCGGCTCAACACCTTCACGCTCACGCCCGGGACACGGGCCGTCGGCCAGACGCTGGCGCGAATGGCACTGGAAACGTTGGGTGTGCGCGTCGCCGGCCTGCGCCGGCATGACGGGCAGCCGCATGTGCCAAGCGACGACACAGTACTGACCGACGGGGACACCCTGGTGCTGTCGGGCAAACCTGCCGCATTGGCCGTTGCCATCGAGCGCCTGCAAAAAGGCTGACCGGGCAACTCGGCAGCAGGGCGGCCCCTGCCCTGGAATGCGCTCAGTTCACCAGCGTGGGATTGCGCTTTTCTTCTTCGATCCGCTGCTGGCGGCGCACCGCTTCGCATTGCGCGTGCGGCTTGAACTCGGGCTTGAGGCATTGCGCGGCCATGCACTGGGCCTTCGCGATGAAATTGCGGTCGCCGCAGATGGACATCGGATCGGCCGGTCCAGTGGCTGCTGGTTGTGGCGCGGGCGCGGGGGCGGCTGTCGGTGCGGTTTCGGGCGCACCGGGTTGCGGGGTTGCTGCTGGCGCCGGCTTGCGCAGCTTGGAGGCGGCGGAAGACGGCTTTGAGTTTGTGGCCGCAGGGGTAGCCGTGACCGCGGCAGCAGGTGTAGCGTCTGCAGCAGCCGGTGGCTCGGCAGGCTGGGGCTCGGGTGCAGGCGGGGCTTCGGGCGCCGCGGTCGGCGCAATGGCCGGCGGGGCGGGTGGCGCAACAGGCGCAACCGGCGCCGCAGCTTCAGCCTGCTCGGCCGGCTTGCCCTTTCCGTAGCCGTGCCAGCCGGCAACGATCATGAGCAGGCCCACCGCCAGCAATACCAGCCAAAGCAGCATTCCGCGCAAACGTGGCGGTTTCTGCGCCTCGGCGGCTGCGGGTCGCGGCGTCCTTGGCCTGGAGGCTTTTTTGACCCGGGGTTCGCGCGGCGGCGAGGACGGCCGTTTCGAGCGGCCCGCCCCGACGATGACCGTCTTTTCGTCAGCCGGCTCTGCTGCCGCATTTGCGTACGGCGGTTGCGAAGCAAGCGGCAAGTTGGCGTCGAAAAGCCCGCCAGGAATGGTGGGTGCACGCAGTTGTGCGGGCGCCGTAGCGGCCCATTCGCGCTCGGAGCGGCCTTCCGGGGCTGGTGGCGGCGCCATCGGCGCAGGCGGTGTGGATGGTGCGGGTGCCAGCTTGCCGCCGCAACTCCTGCAGAAATTAGCGCCCTCGCGGTTCTCCGCGCTGCACACCGGACAGATCAAGGCCATGACGACTGACTTCTAGGGAAACGATTTCGAAAAAACTGGCTGCGAAGAGCCGTCTGGGCCTGGATTGCGGAACTGACCCGATAGATGTTCAGGTGACCGCGACGCGCTTGGACCGGTGCGCCATGCGCTTGGCGATTACCGCGCCGAGCCCCATGGCAATTTCGAGGGCCAGGTTGGGCTGGCGATTCGACATTTCCGCAAAACGGATTGCCGTGAGCCGCCAGACCCGGCCCGCGCCGGTGACCACCACGTTGGCCGAATGCGGCTCGCGCGAGAAGAAAGAACCTTCGCCCACCACGGCGCCCGGCATGAGCACGGCCAGCTTCATCTGCTCTTTGCTGCTGACACGATGCACGCTGATTGCACCGGTTTCAAGAAAGTACACCGAACGATCGTGCGTGCCTTGCTCGATGAGAACGTCGCCAACGCCGGTGTCGATGGGCTGCAGGTAGCCCGCCAGCGTTTCCCATTGCTGTACGTTGAGCGTCAACGCAAAGGCGTCGTTGCTGTTGTTGTCCGCGATGGCGCGGCTCAGGTTCTGGATGGACATGCTTTTCTCAACCCCCGCATCAGTGCCGAAGTATCCGCGAAGGCCACAGGTTTCGGCTACAACTCTTTACGTTTTTCGTTGCGGCTGTCGCTATTTGCCGATGCAGAAGCGCGAAAAGATGACTCCCAGCAGGTCGTCGGCGCCAAATTCGCCGGTGATTTCGTTGAGCGCGTTCTGCGCGAGACGCAACTCCTCAGCCAGCAGATCGAGCAACTGGGCCTGGGCCGCCAAGTGGCTTGAGGCCAGCGCAAGGTGGGTTTCGACCCGGCCGAGTGCCTGCACATGGCGCGCCCGCGCCAGATAAACACCCTCGGGCACCGACTGCCAGCCTGCCATGGCCAACAATTGCTCGCGCAAGGCCTCGATGCCGAGACCCGTCTTCGCGGACAAGACGATGCCTTGTGCTGCGCCGGCCACGCCGGCCGCTGACGCAGCGTCCTGCTTGTTCCAGACATCCAGCACCGGCACGCGCGCGGGCAGCTTCTGCCAAAGGTTGCGCAAGATTTCTGCGTCGGCGGCGGCGTAGTCGGCGAGGCCCGCGCGTGTCAGGTCGTGCAGGAACAGCACGGCGTCGGCGGTTTCGATCTGGCCCCAGGCCCGTGCCACGCCGATCTGTTCGACCTCGTCGCTGCTCTCGCGCAGCCCCGCGGTGTCGGCCACGTGCAGCGGCACGCCGTGGATCTGGATGGTTTGCGAAACCACGTCGCGCGTTGTGCCCGCCACCGCACTCACAATGGCCAGTTCGGCGCCGGCGAGCGCGTTGAGCAGCGAGCTCTTGCCTGCATTGGGCTGGCCTGCGATGACCACCTTGATGCCCTCGCGCAGCAGCGCCCCCTGCTTGGCGCGTTGCTGAACCGCCGCCAGTTGCGCCTGCAACTTCGCCAGTTGACCGGCCGCATCGGCCTTTTGAAGAAAGTCGATTTCCTCTTCAGGAAAATCGAGCGTCGCCTCGACCAGCATCCGCAGATGAATGAGCGCATCGCGCAGCGTGTGGATCTCGCGCGAAAAAGCGCCTGAAAGCGAACGGCCTGCACTGCGCGCGGCCGCCTCGGTGCTGGCGTCGATCAGGTCTGCAATGGCCTCGGCCTGGGCCAGGTCGATCTTGCCGTTCAGAAACGCGCGCTGGCTGAACTCGCCGGGCTCGGCCACGCGAAGGCCGGGCAGCCGCGGTCGGCCGGTAATCGGGTCGGGCTCGGCGGCCGCTTCGAGGCAGCGTGCCAGCAGAAGCTGCAGCACGACCGTGCCGCCATGGGCCTGCAGTTCGAGCACGTCTTCACCGGTGAACGAATGCGGCGAGGGAAAGTGAATTGCCAGCCCGTGGTCGACCGGCTCGCCGTCCGCGTCGCGAAAGGGAAGGTAGGTGGCCTCGCGCGGCTTGAGCGGCCTGCCGCAGAGTGCGTCGACAAGCGGCGCGAGCCGGGCGCCAGATACGCGCACGATGCCGACCGCTCCGCGCCCCGAGGCGGTGGCAATGGCGACGATGGGATCGGTGGTGCGGGCGAATGTCATGGAAGCGCGATTCTTTCAGCAAAAGCAAAAGGGCCGCGAATGCGGCCCTTTTGCGGAGTGGCGAAAACGGCCGCGGCTTACTTGCCCAGCACGCCCAGCCGCTTGTTGATGAACCACTGCTGCGCAATCGACAGCACGTTGTTGGTGATCCAGTACAGCACCAGGCCGGCCGGGAAGAAGATGAACATCACGCTGAAAGCGAGCGGCATGATCCACATCAGCTTGGCTTGCATCGGATCGGGTGGCGTCGGGTTGAGCCAGGTCTGGAACAGCGAGGTGAGCGTCATCACGATCGGCAGGATGTACCAGGGATCGGGTGCCGAGAGGTCGGTGATCCAGCCGATCCACGGCGCGTGGCGCATTTCAACCGACGACAGCAGCACCCAGTAGAGCGCGATGAACACCGGGATCTGGATGACGATCGGGAAGCAGCCGCCCATCGGGTTGACCTTCTCGGTCTTGTAGATGCGCATCATCTCCTGCTGCATTTCTTGCGGCTTGTCCTTCAGCCGCTCGCGCATTTCCATGATCTTGGGGTTGATGGCCTTCATCTTGGCCATGCTGGCGTAGGCCTTGGCGTTGAGCCAGTAGAAGGCCGCCTTCAGCAGCACCACCAGCGCCACGATGGACCAGCCCCAGTTGCCCAGAATGCCGTGCAGCTGGTTCAGCAGCCAGTACAGCGGCTTGGAAATGATCGCGAAGATGCCGTAGTCCTTGACCAGGTCGAGGCCCGGTGCAATGGCTTCAAGCTTCTTTTCTTCTTCGGGGCCTGCGAACAGCGCGCTATTGACCACCAGGGTCTGGCCCGGAGCAATCTTCGGCAGCGTGGCCACCATGGCAACGGTAAAGAGGTTGTCGCCCAGGTCCTTCACGCGGAACTCGCGCTTGAGCTGCTCGCTCGCGGGGTCGCCCTTCAGGAGCCACGCCGACACGAAGTAATGCTGCACCATTGCAATCCAGCCATCGTTGGCGGGCGGCGGCGGCTCGACCTTGCCCTTGGCAATGTCCTTGAAGTCGAGCTTGTGGAACTTCTTCTCGTTGGTGTACGCGGCGGGGCCGGTGAAGGTGTTGGTGCCGAACATCGTGCCCGCTGCCACCGTGCCGTGGCGCAGCAACTGCATGTAGAGCTGCGCGTCGCGCGGCTGGTCGCTCACGTTGACCACTTCGTGGCGGACGCCAACGGTGTACTCGCCGCGCTTGAACACATAGGTCTTGACGTACTTCAAGCCGCCCGAGGGCGCGCTTTCGAAGCTCACTTCGAGCGTGTTCTGGCCCTCGGCCATTTCGCGCGGACCGGCCTTCGGCGTCATCGGCGTCAGGTGGTTGGGAAAGGCTTCCCCGCTCTGGCTCAGCAGGCCGGTTTGTGCCACGTAGCGGGTGGCGGGCGAGTCGTTCTCGAACAGCACCACATGCTTGGTGCGGTCGGCTTCGTCGAACTTCAGCAGCTCGAGATAGTTGACCGTGGCGCCTTCGCTGTCGATCACCGCCTTGAACAGGTCGGTGGTGACGCTGACCCGCTCACGCGGTGCGACCGGCGCGGCTTGCGTGAGCACGGCCGCGGCGCTGCCGCCCGGGGCCGATGCAGTCGGAACGCCGTTGGCGGCGGCCGGCGTGCTGCCCGCGGGCGCGGTGGCCACGGCAGCCGGCTTGGTCGACGGCAGGAAGGTCGGCTTGTTGCCGTTGAAGACCTGCCATTGGTCCCACAGCAGCACCAGCGAGAAACCAAAAATCACCCACAGGATCGTGCGGCGTATATCGTTCATGACGAAGACTTCTTGTCGGAGGAAAGGAGAGACGAAAACAGTGAGCCTGGCTTGCCATTGCGACACTGTGATGCCGGTGGTACCGGATCGTGCCCGCCCTGGCACCAGGGCTGGCAGCGCACGATGCGGTGCAGGGTGAGATAGCTGCCCTTCAGGGCACCATGCGTCTCGAGCGCTTCGATCGAGTAAAGCGAGCAGGTCGGCTCGAAGCGGCACGACTGGCCGAGCCAGGGGCTCAGCAGCAGGCGGTAGCCCTTCACGAGGCCGATCAGCAGGCGTTTCATGATGAAGGTGCGGACGCAGATGCGGGTGCGCGCGCGGCCCGTGCCAGCAGTTGCTGGAGCTCGGCGCGCACTGCGGCCTTGAGCTTGTCGGAGTTGGCGCTCACGAATTCCTTGCGATCGAACGCCGCGCGCAGCCGCACCACGTGCGCCGCACGGGGCAGGCCGACGTCAAGTGCGGCGCTCACGGTGTAGATCTGTCGCTTGATGGCGTTGCGCGTGACAGCGCGGCGCGCCCAGCGCTTGGGCACCATGGCACCCAGCCAGACATCGTCGGACGCGAACAAGGGCTGCGCGCCCGATGTGAAATCGAGTGCGCAGCGATGCAATGCGAAATGAGCAGTGCGCGCCACGGTGGCACCTGCAAGGACGGCCTGGAATTGCGCGCGGGTCTTGAGCCGCTGCATGGAAGCCGGGCCAGACACGCCAGAAGCACTGGCTACGAAAGCTGGCGCTGGCGGGTCGGCGGCTGGCAACGGCAGAGGAACTGCCGTCAGACGGCCAGGCGCTTGCGGCCCTTGGCGCGGCGTGCGTTGATGACGGCGCGGCCGCCACGGGTCTTCATGCGGACCAGAAAGCCGTGGGTACGGGCGCGGCGGACTTTGGAAGCTTGGTAAGTGCGTTTCATGATGAGATTTCCTGCTGATTCCCCCGATATCCACCGTGGCCAACGAGGCCTTGAAAGGCCAGATCGGACAGGCGGGCGCTGGGAGCGTTTTTCGGATGACCCCCGAAAGACGCAATGAGGTTTTCAGGGAAACCCGCAATTATCGCAAACATTCGGCCCAACACCAAACATCGAGTAACTTTGCGGGCCTTTGCGTGGTGCCCGGGGGGATGTGGATAAGGTTTTGACAAGTTAGAATGCGGGCCGCCTTGCAGCAGAGAATATCCACAATACATATACCAAAAAATGGACGAGGGACGAACCACTTTTTCAAGCACCCATGTCGACTGACGGCATCGGTGAAAGCCTCTGGCAAGCCTGTGTCGACCAGCTCGCGCAGGAGCTGTCCGAGCAGCAATTCAATACCTGGATCAAACCCCTGACAGCGCAGGTCACCGACGACCTTTCGCGCATGACGGTGTTCGTTGCCAACCGCTTCAAGCTCGACTGGATCCGCGCCCAGTACGCCGGCAAGATCGCCGCCATGGCCGAGAAGATGTACGGCCAGCCGGTGGCCGTAGAGTTAGCGCTTGCTCCGCGCGAAGCCCCCGTGCGGTCTGCACCCATTGCCGTGATGGCAGAAACCGATGTGCCGCGCGACATGGCCGGTCCCGGCGAGGAGCCGGCCGCTGCAGGTTTCAAGAATCGCCTTAATTCGGGCCTCACCTTCGACACGCTGGTGGAGGGCACGGCCAACCGCATGGCGCGCGCTGCCGCCATGCACGTGGCCGGCATGCCGGGGCATCTGTACAACCCGCTGTTCATCTACGGCGGCGTCGGCCTGGGCAAGACCCACCTGATGCATGCTGTGGGTAACCGGCTGCTCGCCGACCGGCCCGATTCCAAAGTTCTCTACATCCATGCCGAGCAGTTCGTGTCGGATGTGGTCAAGGCATACCAGCGCAAGACTTTCGACGAGTTCAAGGAGCGCTACCACTCGCTCGACCTGCTCCTGATCGACGATGTGCAGTTCTTCGCCAACAAGGACCGCACGCAAGAAGAATTCTTCAATGCGTTCGAGGCCCTGCTGGCCAAGAAGTCGCACATCGTGATGACCAGCGACACCTATCCCAAGGGCCTGGCCGACATTCACGAGCGGCTGGTTTCGCGTTTCGATTCGGGCCTGACGGTGGCCATAGAGCCGCCCGAGCTTGAAATGCGCGTGGCCATCCTGATCAACAAGGCGCGCGCCGAATCGGCCGAAATGCCGGAAGAAGTCGCCTTTTTCGTTGCCAAGAACGTGCGCTCCAACGTGCGCGAGCTCGAAGGGGCGCTGCGCAAGATCCTGGCTTATTCGCGCTTCAACCAGAAAGAAATCTCGATTGCCCTGGCGCGCGAGGCGCTGCGCGACCTGCTGTCGATCCAGAATCGGCAGATCTCGGTCGAAAATATCCAGAAGACGGTGGCCGACTACTACAAGATCAAGGTCGCCGACATGTACAGCAAGAAGCGCCCGGCCAGCATTGCGCGGCCGCGGCAGATCGCGATGTACCTGGCCAAGGAACTCACCCAGAAGAGCCTGCCCGAAATCGGCGAGCTGTTCGGTGGGCGCGATCACACAACGGTGCTGCATGCGGTGCGCAAGATCTCGGGCGAGCGCCAGCAGCTCACCGAACTGAACCAGCAACTCCACGTGCTCGAACAAACGCTCAAGGGCTGACCCCGGATGTCATCAAGAAAGCCACCCGCAACGGCGGAGAATGGCGTCTTACAAGCGGATTCAAAGAGATAAGAGAAGAGGAAGAAGACATGATCGTTTTGAAGGCAACCCAAGACAAAGTCCTCGCCGCGCTGCAATCGGTGGCGGGCATCGTGGAGCGGCGCCATACCCTGCCTATCCTGGCCAACGTGCTGATTCGCAAGACCGGCGGCCAGCTGCAGCTCACAACCAGCGACCTCGAGATCCAGATCCGCACCACGGCTGAGCTTGGCGGCGACGAAGGCAACTTCACCACCACCATCGGCGCGCGCAAGCTCATCGACATCCTGCGCACCATGCCGGCCGACCAGACCGTGAGCCTTGAATCGAGCGCGAGCAAGCTGGTGCTCAAGGGCGGCAAGAGCCGCTTCACGCTGCAATCGCTGCCGGCCGAAGACTTTCCGCTGGTGCAAGAGGCCGCCAATTTCGGCCCCGTGTTCAGCGTGCCGCAAAAGACGCTGAAAGACCTGCTCTCGCAAGTCTCCTTTGCCATGGCCGTGCACGACATTCGCTACTACCTCAACGGCATCTTGTTCGTGGCCGAAGGCAAGCAGCTGAGCCTGGTGGCCACCGATGGCCACCGCCTGGCGTTTTCGTCGGCCACGCTCGACGTCGAGGTGCCGCGGCAAGAGGTCATTCTTCCGCGCAAGACCGTGCTCGAAATGCAGCGCCTGCTGTCTGATGCCGAAGGCGCCATCGAGATGCAGTTTGCAAACAACCAGGCCAAGTTCAGCTTTGGCGGCATGGAGTTCGTCACCAAGCTGGTCGAGGGCAAGTTCCCCGACTACAACCGCGTGATTCCCAAGAACCACAAGAACAGCGTCACGCTCGGCCGCGCCCCTTTGCTGGCCAGCCTGCAGCGCACCGCCATCCTGACGAGCGAAAAGTTCAAGGGCGTGCGCCTCAACATCGAGCCCGGCACCCTGCGCATTGCGTCCAACAATGCAGAGCAGGAAGAAGCGCAGGACGAGCTCGACATCGACTACGGCGGCGACGCCATCGAGATCGGCTTCAACGTGACCTACCTGATCGATGCCCTCGCCAACATGGGCCAGGACATGGTCAAGCTGGACCTGGCCGACTCCAACAGCTCCGCCCTTTTAACCATCCCCGAGAACGCATCCTTCAAATATGTCGTGATGCCGATGCGAATCTAGAAGACAGAAAACACAGCGCCTTGCGCAGACAGCCCGCGGCCCTCCGCGGGTTTGCGCTTTCAAGAGGCAGGAAAAGCAGGCCCCAAAGGCCCGAAAAATCCCGTGAATGCCGTGAGAGATAGAGGAATATCCGAATGAGTGCAGAAGAAAACAAGCCCGAAGTACCCCACACCGAACCGGTCTATACGCCCGAGATCGAGAGTGCGGTGCCGATCGAGATCACGCCCGCCGACACCAGCTACGGCGAAGGCTCGATCACGATCCTCGAAGGGCTCGAGGCGGTGCGCAAGCGCCCCGGCATGTACATCGGCGACACCTCCGACGGCACGGGCCTGCACCACCTGGTGTTCGAAGTGGTCGACAACTCCATCGACGAAGCGCTGGCCGGCCACTGCGACGACATCGTCGTCACCATCCACAGCGACAACTCGATTTCCGTTACCGACAACGGCCGCGGCATTCCCACGGGCGTGAAGATGGACGACAAGCACGAGCCCAAGCGCTCGGCTGCCGAAATTGCGCTGACCGAGCTGCACGCCGGTGGCAAGTTCAACCAGAACAGCTACAAGGTGTCGGGCGGCCTGCACGGCGTCGGCGTGAGCTGCGTGAACGCGCTGAGCGTAATGCTGCGCCTGGTGGTGCGCCGCGAGGGCAAGATCCATGAACTCGAATTCAGCCGTGGCTTCGTGCAGAACCGTTTGCTCGAAACCGTGAACGGTTTCGAGGTCTCGCCCATGAAGATCATCGGCGACACGGACAAGCGCGGCACCGAGGTGCACTTTCTGCCCGACACGGAGATCTTCAAGGAGAACAACGATTTCCACTACGAAATCCTCTCCAAGCGCCTGCGCGAGCTGAGCTTCCTGAACAACGGCGTGCGCATCCGCCTGAAGGACGAGCGCACCGGCAAGGAAGACGACTTCTCGGGCGCAGGCGGCGTGCGCGGCTTTGTCGAATTCATCAACAAGGGCAAGACCGTCCTGCATCCGAACTCGTTCTACGCGGCGGGCGAAAAGCCGGCCGACACCTACGGCGGCATTCCTGGCACGCACATCGGCGTGGAAGTGGCCATGCAGTGGAACAGCGGCTACAACGAGCAGGTGCTGTGCTTCACCAACAACATCCCGCAGCGTGACGGCGGCACCCACCTCACGGGCCTGCGCGCCGCAATGACGCGCGTCATCAACAAGTACATCGAAGAAAACGAGCTGGCCAAGAAGGCCAAGGTCGAGGTCACCGGCGATGACATGCGCGAAGGCCTGTGCTGCGTGCTGAGCGTGAAGGTGCCCGAGCCCAAGTTCTCGAGCCAGACCAAGGACAAGCTGGTGTCCAGCGAAGTGCGCGCGCCGGTCGAAGACATCGTCGGGCGCCTGCTCACCGATTACCTGCAAGAGCGCCCAAGCGACGCAAAGATCATCTGCGGCAAGATCATCGAGGCCGCCCGCGCCCGCGAAGCCGCGCGCAAGGCCCGCGAAATGACGCGCCGCAAGGGCGTGCTCGACGGCATGGGCCTGCCAGGCAAGCTGGCCGACTGCCAGGAAAAGGACCCCGCGCTGTGCGAGGTCTACCTGGTGGAGGGCGACTCCGCCGGCGGCTCCGCCAAGCAGGGCCGCGACCGTAAGTTCCAGGCCATCCTGCCGCTGCGCGGCAAGATCTTGAACGTGGAAAAAGCGCGCTACGAGAAGCTGCTCACCAGCAACGAAATTCTCACCATGATCACGGCACTGGGCACCGGCATCGGCCGCGCCGGCGCCACCACCGCGGGCGGCGGGGCCGACGACTTCAACGTTGCCAAGCTGCGCTACCACCGCATCATCATCATGACCGACGCCGACGTCGACGGCGCCCACATCCGCACGCTGCTGCTCACGTTCTTCTACCGGCAGATGCCCGAGCTGGTCGAGCGCGGCCACATCTACATTGCGCAGCCGCCGCTCTACAAGGTGAAGGTCGGCAAGGAAGAGCAGTACCTGAAGGACGGCCCCGCGCTGGACGCCTTCCTGCTGAAGGTAGCCCTGAAGGACGCGAGCATCGAAACCGGCGGCCCCAACTCGACCACGCTGAGCGGCGACACCCTGGCCGAACTGGCGCGCAAGCACCAGGTGGCCGAAGCCGTGATTGCGCGCCTGCGCAACTTCATGGATGCCGAGGCGCTGCGCGCCATTGCCGACGGCGTGGCGCTCGACCTGGACACCACGCCCGCGGCCGAAGCCTCGGCCGTGGCGCTGCAAGCCAAGCTGCGCGAACTCAACACAACCGGCGTGCCCGCCGAAGTGAGCAGCGAGTTCGACGCCCGCACCGACAAGCCGCTGCTGCGCATCAGCCGCCGCCACCACGGCAACATCAAGAGCAGCGTGCTCACGCAAGACTTTGTGCACGGCGCCGACTACGCTGCGCTCGCCGAAGCCGCCAACACCTTCCGCAACCTCCTGAGCACTGACGGCGCCATCGTCCGCCGCGGCGAAGGCGAGCGTGCCAAGGAAGAAAAAGTGGCCGACTTCCGCATTGCGATGAAGTGGCTCATCGGCCAGGCCGAAAACGCTACCTCGCGCCAGCGCTACAAGGGCCTGGGCGAAATGAACCCCGCACAGCTGTGGGAAACCACCATGGACCCGACCGTGCGCCGCCTGCTGCGCGTGCAGATCGACGACGCGATCGAAGCCGATCGCGTGTTCACGATGCTGATGGGCGACGAGGTGGAGCCGCGCCGCGAGTTCATCGAGCAGAACGCGTTGCGGGCTGCGAATATCGACGTGTAGCAAGCACGGCAGCTAGGTCGCCGCCGCGAACAGCTGCTGTAAAAACGAAAAAGCGCCCAGCAATGCTGGGCGCTTTTTTTTTATTCCAAGCCCAACTCTGGCCTGGATTTCTTCGGGGCCTCTACCGAGGATTGGGAGCTACTGCCCCTGCCCCCAGAATATCCACCACCACACGCCCATCCGGTTACAGGCAGGCCATCAGGCGCGCCGAGCGCTGCACGCCTGTTCTGAATTCACGGCTTCAAGCCGGGAGACCAGCAATGAAGCTGCGCATATATCGAATGAACTCCGCCGGCTCTTCTTGAAACGGCCAGTGTCCGCTATTGGCGAAATACTTCAGCGCGGCGCCCGGAATGTTCTTTGCCAGCTTTTCGTCATCCCCAAAACGCCAGATATCACCCGAGCCATAGTTAACCGACGTGGGAACATTGATGGACGACAGTCGCGAAACAAAGTTGTAGTCGGCCAGAAGCTGGTTGCCGCGATTGAACGCCGCGCCTGAATAAGTTGTCCTTTGATCGACGTCTGCGATAACCCCGGCCGGCGGGGTTGCATTGTTGTAATACAAAGGCGCGCCGGCGGTCCATTTTTTACGAAGATCCTCATCGCTCGCGACTGGAGCTGCCAGCAATTGGCCCAGGGCCGCTTGCTGGTCAGGCGTTCCGCCGACCGGATTGCGCTGAACGAAAGATGCGGTGTCTGCCGCCGTGCACGACAAAACCAGGCCCGAAAGGCGATCAGGAAACCGCAGCGCGAAATCGAGCGCTACAAAACCACCGAACGAGTGGCCGACAAGAACGAACTTGTCGATGCCGAGCGCCTTGGTCAATGCGTTGCAATCGGCGCTCATGCGCTCAAGGGTCAGCTCGTCATAGCTGGCCGGGCGGTCTGATTTGCCTTGTCCCAACTGGTCGTAGCAAACGATGCGGGCGTGGTCGGCAAGCGGATCGATGAAAGGGCGGAAGTATTGGTGATCCAGGCCCAGGCCGCCGTGCATGAAGACGATTGGAACCCCCTTGCCGGAGCTCACGTGGTAAAGGTTTTTTCCGTTCACGGAAGCGAACCCCGAAGTCTCGGCTTTGGGAGCGGGCGAAGGAGCAATGGGCCAGACGGCATTGCCGCCCTCGCCACTTCCTCCTCCGCCGCAGCCGGCGAGGGTCAAGACTGAAAAAATGGACCCGGCTGCATTGAAATTACGTCGGCTGATCGTCACCAGAAAACCTCCCCGGAGCGGGCCGACAAACGATATTTGTGGCCGGCTCTTGACTGTCTCGGAAAGCCACAAAAAAGCGGCGCGAAGGGCGTAATAAATTAGCCCTCCGCGAGTCTAGATTCGCTTTGCCGCCGCTTATGTGAACCCGCGATCCGGGGTGATTTTTTGAGCCGAGATCGAGATATCTTTCACGATCCAAGCTCGGGGGAATTGCTGGAAAAAAAACGCTCGAACGTCTAATTCAAGCAAATACTTTACATTGATTTAATTCAATGACTGACGCCAGCAAAATTTACCGCGAATTGATGTGACGGTTCCGGTTACGGCATACGCATTGCGCGCCTGCCGCCAATGCCGCCCTGCAACACGCGGGCGACCCGCGCCAAGCCGCCCGTTCCGCTGGCCGCGCGGCCAACCAGTGCGCCGCCAGCCGCGCCCGCCACCACCCGGCGCACCAGCGACCGGCTGCGCCCGGCCGTCAGCAGCAGCAGCACGCCCGCCCCCAGAACGGCGAGGTGCTCGCCCGGAAAGTCCGGCCGCTGCGCATCCATCTTCTTGACTGCCTCGATCTTGGATCCGATGTTCATTGGAAGCTCCTTTTCTGTACGAACTTCTTCATATCAAGCGAGGCGATGCACCGGTGTAGGCGCCGGCCACCTGCAACGTGCCGGATCGGGCGTACGGCACCCCTCTCAGGGTTTTCACATAGACGAAGGCCGAAAACGGCTGGGCGGCCCGTCATAGGGGCGTCACGAGCTATTAAAACAATAGCGTTCAATACTTTCGCGAGGATCGTTCCTCGTAAACGCTATATCTAGCCCGACTCTTGCTAAGCAAAATCCTCGACGGATTCACGTCACCCATGATCGAGGACATCGAAGCAATGAACCTTTTGCGTCTCCGGCAGCCGATGGCTGCGTTGGTATTGGGCGGCACAGCAGCATTTCTGGGGGCGATGACCACATCGGCCCATGCGTTCTCGAACCCGCCCATACAGATGGCGCAAGGCGTCGAATACATGTGCGGGGGCACGAGCAAGGCCGAGGCTTCGTTCATGCAGATGGTGTCGCCGCGCTGGGCCGCGACCATCGAGTTCGGCATTAACGAAAGCACGCAGAAGAGCAATTTTCCGGTGCGGGCCGCGGTTCAGGTGCGCGAAAAGTACACCGGCCGGCCCGTGATGGAAGCGCAGTCGAACGGCCCCTACATGCTCGCCCGGCTCAATCCCGGCGCGTACGACGTGAACGTGACGCTCGGCGGCCTGACGATCACGCAGACGCTGACCGTCATTGTCGGCGTGCCGGCCCGCGCGGTTTTCATGTGGCCCTCGAATTTCGACATGGCCTCGGTGCTGCCGCCTGCACCGCAAACGCAGGCGTTTGCGCAGACATCCGCGGCCCGCTAGGCACTGTCCTGGCCCCCCGGCTCTGGCCGGGCCCTGGGTGCCGGTCCTTCCTTGTTAAGCCTTGTCTAAGGCGCGCGCCGCAGAGTGGCGGCGTGGCTCTTTGCCACGCAGACAAGCAAGAAAGGACTCAGACCATGACCACCCTGATTTCATCTCGCAGACGGCCCCTTGCGGCTGCTGCACTGTGCGGCGCCGTTCTTCTTGCGGCGCTTTCTTCGGCGCATGCAACGGTCAACCCGCCGATCTACATGACGCACGGCATCGAGTACATGAGCGGCGGCATCGGCAGCGACGAAGCCCAACTGATGGAAACGGTGGCACCGCGCTGGCCGGCCACCTTCGAATTTGCCATCAAGGACCACAAAGGCGCCGAGTTCGCGGCCGACGTTCACGTGACGGTGCGCGACAGCAAGGGCGCCGCGCTGATCGACAACGTGGTGTCGGGCGGCCCGTTCATGGTGGCGCGACTCGATCCCGGCACTTATGAAGTGGAGGCTCGCTTGCAGGGAAACACGCTGAAGCAAACGCTCCGTGTCTTGCCGGGTACGCCCGCGAAGGTGGCATTCGTGTGGCCGGCGGGCACCGACATGGCATCTGCCGGCACGCACTCGGTGCAGTAGCGCGCGCGTGCCACCGGCAAGCCGCCCGCCGGGCCGTAGAGTTCAGCGGATGAATCACCGGCAGCGCCTGCTATCCGGGCCACTGGCGCTACAGAAAAAATAGCGATCGGCGGCCGGGCTGGCGTCTTGAATGCGCGGCATGCGCCTTGCAGATGCTGCATCCCGGGCAGTGCCCGTTCCCATTGCCCCAATGCCGATACGTCCCCTGAGCGTCCTCACCGCGCTCCTGCATGTCTACATTGCGCTGCGCCTGGTGCCCGCGCTGGCCATGCTCACCCCCGCCTGGCCGCTGGCGCTTGCCGCGCTCGCCGTTTCGGCCTTCACGATTCCGCTGCCGTTCGTTTCGCGCCGCTCCGAGCGCAATGCTTCGCTGAAAGAAGCGCTCAAGTGGACCGGGCTGATCAGCATGGGCTGGTTCTCTTCGATGTTCGTGCTGACGCTGCTGCGCGACGTGGGCCTGTTGCTCACCTGGCTTGCGAGCGCGGGGGCCGGCCTGCATGTGTCCTGGGGCTCGGTGCTGCCGTGGAGCGCCATGGCCGTGCCTGTGGTGGCAACGCTGGCGTCGCTGGTGGGTTTTCTCAATGCGCGCCGCACCGCGGCCATCAAGCGCGTCGAGATTCCCATCCAGGGGCTGCCTTCCGCGCTCGAAGGTTTCACGATTGCGCAGCTCAGCGACATCCACGTGGGCCCGACGATCAGGAGCGACTACATCCAGCGCATCGTCGACGCGGTGAACCGCCTCGGCGCCGACGCCATCGCGATCACGGGCGACCTGGTGGACGGCACGGTGGCCGAGTTGCGCGAGCACATTGCACCCCTGGCCGGCCTTCGCGCGCGGCACGGTACCTTCGTGGTCACCGGCAACCACGAGTACTACGCCGGCGCCCATGCATGGATCGACGAGCTGCGCCGGCTCGGGCTGAAGGTGCTGCTCAACGAGCACGTGGTGCTGCAGACGCGCAATGTGCGGGGCGCGCAAAACGACGAAGAGCTGTTCGAAAGCCAGCTGGTGCTTGCCGGGGTGACCGACTTCACCGCCGGCCATTTCGATGCCGCGCATGAAAGCGATCCGCATCTTGCGCTGTACGACGCGCCGCCGCTGGTGCACACGCGCGTGCTGCTTGCCCACCAGCCGCGCAGTGCGCCGCTCGCGGCCCGGGCCGGCTACCAGCTGCAGCTGTCGGGCCACACGCATGGCGGACAGTTCTTTCCGTGGAACCTGTTCGTGCCGATGCAGCAGCCCTTTACCGCCGGCCTGCACCGG
This sequence comes from Variovorax sp. 3319, assembly GCF_031456585.1. Lineage (NCBI taxonomy): Bacteria > Pseudomonadati > Pseudomonadota > Betaproteobacteria > Burkholderiales > Comamonadaceae > Variovorax > Variovorax sp. 3319. Next base: position 223,419 of record NZ_JAVDUZ010000010.1, on the reverse strand, counting down.
CTGCAGGACATGTGGATCTACGTGAGCCGCGGCACCGGCTACTGGGGGCCGCCCAAGCGCTTTGGCGCGCCTTCCGAAATCACCCTGGTCACGCTGGTGCCTGCACGCGGCTGACGCTTTTTTGCGTCAGGCGCGCAGCTCGGCCAGGCGCCGGGCATTCGAGGTCGCTGCTGCGTGAATCGGCTTGAGTCCTTCGCGCGCAATGCGAACCGCCGTGCCGGAGAGCTGGCCGGTCGTGCTGACCGCGCGGGTCGTGGCCTTGACGAATGCATCGCCCCGCACCGCCGCCTGCGCGGGCGTGATGCTGCCGGTCATCGAAAGAAAAGCGCCCGCACTCAGAAGCCATTGCTGCAGCACGCGGCTCGAGAGCGAAACCTGGCTGCTGTGCCATTGCCTGACCATCGCAGCGCCTGCTTCGCCCGCGGCAGCAAGCTTTTCGTCGCCCATGAGCTGGAACTCCGCAAGATCGGCCGGGTTCGGCGCGAGCCCCGCCTTGGCCATGCGCTGGGTGCGCATGTGGATGACCGAGCCGGAAGACAGCAGTGTTTCGTGGGTCTTCAAGGCCAGGTCGGCCCACAGCATCAGCGGGTTCGCCAAGCGGGCAGCAGAAGTAAGAGACGACATGGGACGGGGACCGATCTATGAAGAGGAATGAACACAACTATAGGCCCGCAGGCGTCCGAATTGCTGCACTGCAACAAAATCAACTCTGCAGGAATGTTGAACAAGTCCTACTTTGCGATATGGCAATAGCCTCGGCCTGAGGCGCGAAACGGAGCGGAAAGTAATTATTTCTTTCCTTTCCATAATTTGCTTTCAAAAACCACATCATGAAAGTACCTCCTTCCGCGTTCCTCGGGGCTGCGGTGTTCGCAGGCCTTCTTGGCCTGATGGGCACTGAAGCTCATGCGTTCGAAGACAGCGCACGCGGCTTCTACTTCGAGGGCGGCCGTGCACCGCACGGCGACAAAGGGGCCACCAATTCGGCCACGGTAGGGGTAACGCTGCCCTGGTCGCTGCGCCAGCCGGTGCATGAAGGCGCGCTGACCTCTTATTGGGACTTGTTCGTCAGCCAGTGGCATGCGCCGGCGCTGGACAGCGGTCCGCGCAGCTACACGCAGATTGGTGCCATCTACACCTGGCGCTATCGCTTCGGCGCGGGCAATTCGCTCTGGTTTGCCGAAGCCGGCGTAGGCGGCACGGTGATGGACCATCTGTACAAGACGCCGGACCGCACCTTCAGCACCGCATTCCAGTTCACGGAGGTGCTGGGCGTGGGGCGCAGCTTTGGCGAGAACGGCAAGCACGAACTCTCGCTGCGTGTGCAGCATTTTTCGAACGCCGGCATCAAGAAGCCGAACCCGGGCGAAAACTTTGTCCGGCTGCGCTACACGTACCACTTCTAGCAACCCGTTCAGCGCGGCATCGCTCGCCGGCGCCGGGTGCGCAGCTCGGTAACGAAGTAAGCCACGGTCGCCACCGCCAGCGGCAGCAGGTAATAAAGCCCGCGGTAGACCAGCAGCACGCCCAGCATCTTGCCTTGCGCCACCTGGTGCGAGAGCAGGGCAATGAACACCGCTTCCAGCACGCCAAGGCCAGCAGGCACGTGCGTGACCACGCCCGCCACCGCAGCCACCAGCAGCACCGCGAGCACCTGGTGGTAGGCCACCTGCCCCTGCAGCAGCACCCAGATCACACCGCCGATCAGCGACCAGTTCAGGCACGACATCGCCAACTGGAGCAGCGCCATGCGCAGGGCAGGCACCTTGAAGAAATAGCGCCGTATGCGAAAGACGCGCCCGCTGGCAAACGCGCACAGCACAAGATAGGCCGCGGCCAGCAGCAGCAGCGCCGCGCCAAGAATCCGCAAGCCGCCGTTGTCGATCTTCCATTCCTCGGGCAAGTCCATCGGCCAGAAGCAGAAGGCCGCGCCCGCCACCACCAGGTAGCCGAGCCAGTTGGTCAGCATGCTGAAGCCGAGCACGCGGGTGATGGTTTCGTTCGAAAGGCCCAGGCGCGAATACAGCCGATACCTGAACGCCACACCCCCTACCAGCGAGCCGAGGTTCAGGTTGAAGGCATAGCTGATGAAGGTCACGCCCATCACGCTCGCCGCGCGAAGCCGGTGGCGGGTGAGGTAGCGGCCCAGCAAGTCGTAGGTGCTGTAGGTTGCAAAGCTGCCCGCGGCAAGCGCGCCCGCCAGCAGCAGCGTGGAGGCGGGCAGCGAGCGCATTGCGTCGAACACCTCTTGCCAGTCGATGGCGCGGGCCTGGCTCACGAGCAGCCATGCAATAAGGCCGAAGAAGCTCCAGACCGCGATGCGACGCATCCACGGCCACCAGGGGCGGTGCGCGAGGCTCATGGTGCTCATCGAAAAGCCGCCGCGCAATTCGCAGCCGTGGTCGCCGGGCGAGCGGCCTGCCGGTTCATGCGGCTTCCGTGGTCTGGGTGGCGCCGTTCTCGCCGGCCTTTTCGCGCTGCTCGCGCTTTTCGGCAAGATCGGTGGCTTCGGCCAGCGTCAGCCGCGGCACCTGGCGCGGCAACCAGCCCAGCCACGACGGATACCAGCGCAAGAAGTGAAAGATGAAGAAGCTGCGCACCAGCCGCCAGCCGCTCCATTCGCTCGCCAGGTCGTCCTCGCGAATCAGCTTGCAGCTCTCGCGCATGAGCGTGTCCATGCGTTGCCACAGCAGCTCGTTGAACGCCTTGTCGCGCGCGATCACGTTGGCTTCGAGGTTGAGCGAAAGGCTCAGCGGATCGAGATTGCTCGAGCCCACCGTGGTCCATTCGTCGTCGATCAGCGCAATCTTCGCGTGCAGCGGCCGGTCGCAATATTCGAAGATGCGCACGCCCGCATGCAGCAGGTGGTGATAGAGCATGCTCGCAGCCGTCTTGACAATCGGCATGTCGGGCTCGCCCTGCAAAATGAGCCGCACATCCACGCCACGCCGCGCGGCGCGCCGCAGTTCCTTGATGAGCCGGTAGCCCGGAAAGAAATACGCATTGGCAATCACGATGCGCCGCCGCGCGACGCGAATCGCGGCCAGGTACTGCCGCTCGATGTCGTTGGTGTGGCGGCGGTTGTCGCGCGTGACGAACATCGCTTCCACTTCGCCCACGGATTCCCGCGCGACCGGCGGCGCCTGCTTGAGACGGCGCCGGAACCAGCGCGGCCCCTTGTCGCCGAGCGCAATGGCACGCAGCACAAACTGGTGGATCTGCGCCACGATGGGCCCGCGCAGTTCTACCGAGTAGTCCTGCTTGGCCTTGGGCCCGAAGTCGAGCAGGTGGTCGGCCGAATAATTGATGCCGCCCACAAAGGCCAGCTCACCGTCGATCACCACGATCTTGCGGTGCATGCGGCGGAACACATTCAGCCGCTGGCCGAGGATGCGCTTGCCCGGGTCGAAAACGCGCATCTTCACACCGGCCGAGCTCAGTTCTTCGATGTACTCCCGCGACAGGTCGGGCGAGCCGAAGCCGTCGACCAGCACGTCGACCTTCACGCCGCGCTGGGCCGCCGCGCGCATGGCGGCATGCAGCGCCATGCCCACCTTGTCCTCGAAGAGGATGAAGGTTTCGATGATCACCTCGCGCTTCGCTTCGCGAATGGCGTCGAACACGCGCGGAAAAAACTCCTCGCCGTTCTCGAGCAGCGAGATGCTGTTGCCACCCACCCAGCGGGCTCTCTGGTCCATGTCCGCCACCATCTTCAAAGGTCGATGTTCGCCACCAGCGGCGCATGGTCCGACAGGTGCGACCAGGGCTTGCGCGGCAGTACCACCGGCGCATGCACTCCGGCGTTGCGAACATAGATGCGGTCGAGCGACAGCAGCGGAAAGCGCGACGGAAAAGTCTTGGCAGCCGAGCCGTTCGCACTGACGAACACCTCGCGCAAGGCGGCGCCTTCTTCGAGCACACGGTGGGCACGGCCGCGCCAGTCGTTGAAGTCGCCCGCGACGATCAGCGGCGCATCGGCAGGCACCTCGTCGCGCACGATGTGGCAAAGCAGCTCCAGCTGCTGCTGCCGGTGCGCCTCTGCCAAGCCCAGGTGCGCACAGATCGCATGCACGTCGATGGGGCGGCCGGGCAGGCGGATCACGCAGTGCAGCAGCCCGCGCTTTTCAGGGCCGGCCACCGACACGTCGTGGTTGCGGTAATGCACGATCGGAAATTTGGAAAGCACCGCGTTGCCGTGATGCCCCCGCGGGTACACGGCATTGCGCCCGTAGGCGAACTGGGGCCACATGGTGTCGGCCAGAAATTCGTAGTGCGGTGCCTCGGGCCAGTTGTTCACCTTGCGCGAATGGCGCGAATGGGTGCCCAGCACTTCCTGCAGGAACACAACGTCGGCGCCCACGGTGCGCACCGCATCCCGCAGTTCCGGAAGAATGAACTTGCGGTTGAGTGCAGTGAAGCCCTTGTGGGTGTTCACGGTCATCACCTTGATCGAGGTCGGCGAAGCGGCGGCGAGTGGAATCGGTGAGGAAGACATCGGTCTTGCCGTTGTACGTTGCCGCGCCGCCGGCGCCTGTAGGAACGCGCCACCTTATTCACAGGCTTTGCCGCCGGCCTTCGCGACAGGGGCGCCAGTTCCTACAGGCAGGCCTGCCCCACCCCGACACCTGCGCCATTGCGGGCCTCCTACGGTGATTTCAGGGCCCAGAAAAAGGTCCAGGTCCATAGGTCCGTCTCTCCACTTCGTTCATCCGTCGAGACAAGCAAAGGAACACACCATGAAGCACGCAATTCTTCGAGCCACGGTGCTGGCCGGCCTGATGGCCACCGCCGGCGCCGCCATGGCGCAAGCCACCTCGATACCCGCCCAGCCCGACCCGGCCGTCGGCGGCCAGGCCAGCACGCAAACGCCTTCCGGCGTGCCCAACCCGCCGCAGCGGCCCGATGCGAGCATGCCCAATTCGCGCGAAGCCGTGAAGGCCGAGGCCCGCGCCCACAACCGCAACAACGCCAACAACCCGGTGCCCAAGGGCGAAGCCAGCACCACGGTCAACGCACAACCCAATGCCATGCCGCGGCCCACTGGCGAAATGTCGCGCGCCGAGGTGAGCCAGCAGGCCCGCAAGACCAAGCCCCAGTTCGGCCAGAAGGGCGAACGGCCGGACGTGCCGACGAACCCGACTGAAAAGACGGGTACACCGCAATAAAACACCGTGTACGAAAAAAGCCCGCCGATGCGCATGCATGGCGGGCTTTTTGATGCATGCGCCTTTTCAGGCGCTGCGTTCAGGCACTCGTGCTCAGCTCTTGGCGGGCGCTGCCGAGTGGTCGGGGCCATGGCCGCCGCGGTGGCCACGATGGCCGTGCATGCCAGCATGCACCGTTTCCGCGTCGAAGGTCTTCTGCTGCTCGGGCGTCAGCGTGGCGTAGAAGGTCTTGGTGGCTTCGGCGCGCTTGGCGAACCTTGCGCTGCGCTCGGCCTGGCGGGCCTGCATGCGTTCCAGGCGCTCCGGCGTGGTGAGCTTGGCAAATTCCGCACGGTCCATGCGCTGCGGGCGGGCACCGGCCGGCGGCTGCGTGGCCGAGGTGAAGCTGGTCCATGCGCCTTCCTGGGCGGAGGTCAGCTTGAGCTTTTCCTTCAGCGCGGCCAGGCGCTTGGCGCGATGCTCCTGCATGCGCTCCATGCGCTGTGCCGGATCCATGCGCTTGTGCTGCGCCTTGGGCGCTGCGGCATCTGCTTGCGCAACGGCGGCGGCCGGCGCGGAAGACGTGGCGGGCGCAGCCGGAGCCTGCGCAAAGGCACCCGAGGAGGCGAGGGCGGCCGAACCGAGAAGGCTGGCCCAAACAATGCGTTGGCGAAGAGAGATCATGAAAAGTGCTTCCTTTCGAAGAAGCCTGCCGCCAATGGGCAGCAGGTGAAGCGAAGTGTGGAAGACCTCTGTATCTCCCAGGTGAGCCGGAAGTGAGCGTGCGTAAAGAATCATGAACCGCATGGGCTCGGAGGCCCTTGCGGTGTGACTTATTTGGGCCTTGGGGGCTTCAATCCACGATCGGGCAATTGCAGCTTGCCGGTGCGCATCTCGCCGACCGCAAGCGCCACGGCGCGCGCCACGTTGCGCACCTCTTCCTGCACGTCCTCATCGGCGTCCAGGGCGTCATGGCTGGTGGCGTACGGCTCGTAGTAGCCGATATAGCGGTCGAGGCGGGCCTGCGGGCCGGCATCGATGAGGCCCATCCAGTCGAGCCAGTCCGACAGGTTCCGGCGCACGCTCTCCACGCCTGCCACGTCGCCGTGCACCACCACGCCATAGACGCGCCCATTCAGGTGCTTGGGATAGCCCCAGCCCTCGAGTTCGAGCGCCTTGGCTTCCTCGGGCTTCTTGCCGTGGGTGCTGGTGGGATCGGGGTTGCCGCCGTCGGCGCACACCAGGCGGTCGATCATGAGCTTGAGGGGGCTGGCCGCCTGGTACCAATGTGTGGGCGTGAACAGCATCACTCCATGCGCGGCCACCCAGCGTTCATAGATCTCGTTCATCCAGTCGCCGGTCTGGCGCATCGAATGATTGGGATAGCAGCTGCAGGGCCAGTGGCACAGCGGCATGGCGGTGGAGACGCAGCCTTTGCAGGGATGGATATGGCGCCCGTATTCGGAGGTGAGCAGGCTCAGGTCGAGCACGTCGGCCTCGATGCCGCAACCCTCGAGCACTTCGCGCGCGAGCTGCACCAGCCGCCAGGTCTTCGAAACTTCGCCGGGGCAGGTGCCGTCGTTGCGCGGCGATCCATTGACCAACAGTACGCGCGACCGCGTCTGCGGGCTGCGCCATGCAGCCTGGGCGGCATCGATGCGCGCCTTGGCTTCGAGCCAGTCGACCGAAAGGTCGTAGTCCGGATCGGCATAACCGGGGCCGGCCTTGCGTGTGACGGGCGCCTTGCGGCCCTCCTGGTAGGCCTCCCACGCAACGAGCTCGATGCGCTGCAATGCCTCTTTCTCGGCCTCGAAGGCCGGGTCGAGAAACGGCTGCATGAAGCGCTCATGAAACTGCTCGCGCTTCAACGTGTCGGGCGCCTGTCCCTTGCGAACCTGGGGAGCTTTGCTGGTGGCTGTCGTGGGGGTGGGGCGGGGCGTGCTGGGGGCCATGACGGCCAATCTAAGCCGCGCGCCAACGCCTGTGACCTGCGGGCGGTGCCGATTTTCGGTAGGCCGGCGACTACACCGTCATCCGAACTTGCCGTTCTGGAAATCGTGCACGGCCTCTTTCACCTGCTCCTGCGTGTTCATCACGAAGGGGCCGTATTGCGCGATGGGCTCGTTCAGCGGCTTGCCGGCAATCAGCAGCACGCGCGCAGGGCTGTGGTTGGTTGCACCCGCGCGCAGCACCACGCCGTCGCTGCCGGGGTCGTTGGCAAGAATGGCCATGCGGCGCGTGGGCACCTCGCTGCCCGCGATCCACACCGACTCGCGGTACACATACACCAGCACGTTGTGGTCGTCGGGCAGCGGCTGGGCAAACTCGGCGCCCGGCGGCAGGGTGATGTCGAGGTACAGCGGCTCGGTGTGTTCGCGCCGCACCGCGCCCTCGATGCCGTGGCTTTCGCCGGCAATCACGCGCACATGAACGCCCGCAGCGGTGGTGTATTCGGGAATTTCCTCGCTCTGGATGTCGCGATACCAAGGCTCGCGCATCTTGTCCTTGGCAGGCAGGTTGAGCCAAAGCTGAAAGCCTTCCATCAGGCCTTCTTCCTGCTCGGGCAGTTCGCTGTGCACCAGCCCGCGTCCGGCCGTCATCCACTGCACGCCGCCGTTTTGCAGCAGCCCCTCGTGGCCCGCGCTGTCCCGGTGGCGCATGCGGCCCGCAATCATGTAGGTGACGGTTTCGAAGCCCCGGTGCGGATGGCTCGGGAAGCCGCCGATGTAGTCGCCCGGGTTGTCGCTTCCGAAGGCGTCGAGCATCAGGTAGGGGTCGAGCCTTTTCTGCAGCGGCTGCTGCAGCACGCGGGTGAGTTTGACGCCGTCTCCGTCGCTGGTGGAAACACCGGCCACGATGTGGTCGATGCCGCGCGGCGTGGCCACGGGATCGGTGGGGTGGTTTGCATTCGTCATGCGGCCATGGTGGCACTAACGAGCCGACCGCGCCACCCGTGGGGTGACGGCTTCAGGTTGGCGAACTCAGCGCGGCCACTGCTGCCGCTGCCAGTAGCGGTACTGCCACCGAGTGGAAAAACCGGCGCGCCGGTAGAGCGCATGGGCCGGCTGGTTGTGCGCGTCGACCTGCAGGAACACGCGCTCGAAGCCGCGTTCGAGCGCGGCCTGCGCCAGCCCGGCCAGCACGCGCCCGGCCAGGCCCCGGCCGCGCTGCGACTGTTCGGTGCGCATGCCGTGCACGCTTGCCCATCCGTGGCTGAAGGCCATGGCGCCCGCCGCAACGGTGTGGCGCCCCTCGCGCACGCTGGCATAGAGCGAACCCTTCGCGCGAGACAACGCCCGCACGCGGTGCACGCCATCGACGGGGTCGAAACCTTCGCCGAGAAACAGCGTGGCCCAGGCTTCGTCGGGCGCGGCATCCACGTCGGCCAGCGCCGCGCCGGCTGCGGCCATTTGCCGCATGCGCCTTGCCGAGCCTATCTGCACGCAGGTGGGCGAATCGCCCATGTAGTGCCGCTGCTCGAGTTCGGCCCGCAGGGCGTCGAAGCAGGCGGTGTCAGCCACCCGAAACGCGGGCACGAACTGGCGGCTGTCGTAGCGGGCTTCAATGCGGTCGAGCGTGCTGTCGCCGACGGCCCCGCGATGCAGCGGAACGGCCGACCTCGCGCGCTTGACGGTGCCGTCGTCGAAGGGCAGCAGCCAGCCTTCGAGCTCTTCGACGGCAAGCGGCGACACGGCGGCCACCGTGGCGCGCTCGATGGCCTCGATGTCGGCAATTTCCACAAATCCGTCCGTCTCGCTCATGGGGCCGCCTCCGGCGCGGCGAACTTGGCGGCCGCAACGCTCTTGAGCAGCGATTCGCGCTGGTTGCGGCTGATGCCGCGCACGCCTTCGGCCACCCATTTGGTTCGGTCGGGGTCGATGCGGCCGTCCTGCCGCCATTGTTCGAGCACCGCGTTCGGCTTGTGCAGCATGGCCGCCAGCCACACCGCCTGCGCCGGCTCCAGGTTGCGCGCCGGCCGCTTGAAATAGCGGCGCGCGGCGGCTTCGGCACCGCACAGGTTGCCGCCCCAGGGCGCGTTGTCCAGGTACAGCTGCAGGATGCGCGCCTTGCCCAGCGTCTGCTCCATTTCGACCGCATAGAGCAGCTCGCGCAACTTGCGTTCAGCCGTGCGGTCGCTGCCGGTGACCAGCAGCTTGGCCAGCTGCTGCGTGAGCGTGCTGCCGCCGCGCTTCGTCTGGCCGTCCTTCTGGTTGTTGTCGAGCGACGCAACGATTTCGGTGATGTCGTAGCCGGCATGGCTGAAAAACCGCTGGTCTTCGGCTGCGATGACGGAGCGCGCCAGCCAACTGTCGCTGGCCAGCTTCGAGGGCGCGCCGCAACTGGTGCGTGCGCCGAGCATGGCTTCAGTGCCCAGCCCCTCGACGGTGAACTGGCTCACCACGGGAATGACGCCGAACGTGCCTTCGGGCAGGGCAACCTGTCCGCGCAAGGCCAGCGTGCCGCCGATTCGCGCGCGCTGCAGTTCGGGCAGGTTGGGCGCCAGCACCGCGTACCAGCGCGCAATGGGCGCGTCCTTGATGTCGGCGCTGAGCAGCAGGTTCTTGGGCGTGAGGCGGCCCTCCCACTGGCCGTGGATGGCGGCCGCCGCATCGGCGCCGCGGGGTGTGGCCTCGAGCGTGCCGGTCAGGGTGTTGCCATCGCGCTTGACGGTCGCAACCAGGCCTTCGACCTGGATTGGCTGCGTGCCGAGCGCCGGAACCTCTACCGTGCAGGGCGCGCAGCGCAGTTCGAGCGCGCCGGCCGCGCCCTTCCACGCGAAATGCACGAGGCCGAAACGCGTGTCGAGCGAATGCCCGTCGAGCCGCGGTGCAAGCCAGGGCGAGGTGGCCAGCCGCACTGCGGTCGGCACGCCGACGTCGAAACTCATCGGGCCCGCCTTGACCGTGCTGCGCCATTCACCGGGCGCAGGCGCAAGTGCGAACTTCACTATCAAGAAGATAGCTATCGCTGCAGTGACTACAAGGGCCAACAGCCCGTAAAGCGCAGATCTCAGGGTCTTGTTCACACAACTCTCACAAGGGTCTCGCCACCGTGACGGCTTGCCACGGACCGGTCGACTGCCCGCTGGCCGCCGCCCAGTACCAAGCTGAAGTGTCGGTGAAAGCAGTGCCTTCGGCATCGACGATGCGCTCGCAAACGCGGAACTTTTGCTGTCCGTGCAATTGCGCAACAAAACAGCGCCACAAACGCTCTTGCGCATCGCGTTCAAGGCGTGCCTGCTCGATGCGGTAACCAAGCGCGCGGTAACAGTCGGCCGCCGGATGGAGCATGCGCGTCGGGGTGTTCACCGCGCGCATGACGATCATCTGCGTGCCGTCGGTCATGCGGCCGATGGCGCCCGGAAAGCGATCGGCAAAGCGCTGCTCCACCTCGCCGAGCGCCATGGGCCGAAGCGGAACGCCGTCCCATTCGCGCGGCCACTCCTGCGATGCCGCTGCCGCCACGCGCTCCTGCGGCGCGCGCACGGCAGCGGCGGTCGACCACAGCAGGCAGAGCAGCATTGCGAACGCAAACGCCGTCTTGTGGCCGATGCGGTTGATGAAGTGATTGGCAAACATGCGTTCAAAGAACCGTGTCGACATGGCGGCCTCCCTGCGCGGTAATCATTCCGGGAATGGGTTGGTCGGCCAGCCCGCCCTCCGTGCGTTCCGGCACCATCAGCCGCGCAATGCCGGCGCACACAGCAGCCAGCACCAGCAGGCCGAGCGTGTTGTGCGCCCATGGCGCCAGCGGGTGGCCCGCGCCTTCGAACGCGATCAGCACGCTGTTGCGCAGGATGTTGCCGCCCAGCACCAGCAGGCCGACCATCGGCAGCCGGCGCAAGAAGCCGCGGTCGCTCTGCGGCGCCCAGAGCGCGACGGCGCACGCCGTGAAGTAGCCGAGCCACACCATCTGCACGCCGGAACACGGGGCATCGACGATGACCAGCCGGCCATCGACCACAAGGCTGCTGCCCTCGCGCGCCACGCTGAAGCCCGGCGCCAGCAACCATCGGCTTGCCTCGGCCGTGACCACGCGCAGCGGATAGCCTGCGTAGAACTGCAACGACGACAAGAGCGGCAAAGCCAGCACCGCCAGTCCCACGACCGGCACCGCGGCCACCCGCCGCGGAAGAAAGGCCAGCAGCCCGCACGCCAGTGCCAGCACGGCCATCAGGCCCACTGCAAGCGGCGGCAAGGCGGGCAGTGCACCGATGCCGGTGCGCAGCAGCGTCGCCAGCAAGGTGCCGGTACCCGCCAGTGCCAGCCAGCCGAGCCGCGGTGCGGCACGCAGTTCGCGCCGCCGTTGCCACGCCAGAGCGGCCAATGCGGCCAGTGCCAGCAAGCCCAGCGGATCGTCCGAACCGTCGCGCATGCGCCGAACCATCCAGGCCCATGTCGGCGCGAGCGCCGCGAATTGCAGCGCAAGCCAGAAGGCGGCCGGCGCCCGGTCGATATGAATGCCCCAATCCACGACACGCGGGTGGCGATGGGCAAGTGCGGCCAATGACATTGCTGTTTCCTTCCTTCTGCCGCACTCAGGCCGTGAAACGGCGCGGATCGTTGCGGCGCGCACGGCGGCGCAGCATGGCGAGCATCGACAGCACCACGGCAATGGCGCCAAGCGTTTCGGGTTCAGGCGTGCTCGGCACCTCGGCGCCCAGCGCAAGCTCGCTTACGCCCTGGGGCAGCGGCAGCGGCTGGTTCACGTCCACGCTGTTCTGCGGTGCGAGGTTGCGCACCACCTTGTCGACCGCGATGAAGCTGGTGTACTGCGTCAGCAGGCTGTACTTCAGGCCAAGCTCGGTAATGCGCTCCTTGAAGGCGGTTCCGCCCTCGAGCGTTTCCTGGTCGCTCAGGCTCTGGATGCGGTGGCGAGCCCACAGGGTGCGCAGCGCGGCCGTGTCCTGGCGCTGCTGCGGGTCGATGCGCAGCTCCTGGCGGTACGGGCCGTTGGCGCCTTGGCCTTCGACGATCACGCGGCCGCGGGCCTTGCCTTCTGCATCGGCGCGCCATTTGCCGAACACGATCACCGGGCGTTCACCCAGCACGTCGGGCAACGCTTGCGGCTCCACGTCATACACATCGAGGCCGCCAAAGGTCACCTTCACATTGGTGAGCACGGGCGACTCCACCATGCGGCGAAAGCGCGCCGCCTGCTCGGGGGCCTGGATCGGGTCGGTAATGATGAAGGGCTCGCCCATGCCGGCACGTGCAATGCCTTCCATCAGGCTGCGGTTCACCGACGAGCCGATACCGAAGGCGAACACGTTGGCCTTCGAGAGGTTCTTGCGCACCAGCTCGAAAGCCTCGCGCTCCACGGTCACGTAGCCGTCCGTCACCAGCACCACGGTGCGCGAGACGTTCTCTTCCTTCGGCTCGGCATAGACGCGCTTCAGTGCGGGAATGAGCTCGGTGCTGCCGCTGCCGCTGTAGTTCTGGATGGTGGCCAGCGCCTGTTCGATGTTGGCGCGCGTGGCGGGCACCGACTTGGGCGCAAGCATCTTGCTGCTGCCCGAGAACAGCAGCACATTGAAGGTGTCGCTCGGGCGCAGCCCGCCGATCAGGCGCTCCAGCACCGCCTTTGCGGTATCCAGCGGAAAACCGTGCATCGAACCCGAGATGTCCACCACGAAGATGTAGTCGCGCGGCGAGATGGCGCTTGCTGCCACTGCCTTGGGCGGCTCGACCATCGCAAGGAAGAAGTTCTCGGCGCTTCCATCGGCGTTCTGCCCCTGGCCCTTGTAGAGCATCAGGCCCGATTCGATCTTTTCACCCGCAAGCCGGTAGTCGAGCACGAAGTCGCGGTTGTCCGCGGGCCGGCCATCGGCTGCAAGGGCCACGTCGGCGTGCCGGTCTTCATCGCTCTTCTTCACCTCGATGGCGTGCGAAGACGAGCGCACTTCCTTCAGGCCCATGGGCGTGTCGATGCTGGCCTTGAGCGTGAAGCCGGTGCTGGGCGCCACGCCCGCGCGCAGCGTGGGCTGCGCCACCCATTTGGCCTGCGCGTTCTCCGACTGCGGGCTGTTGTAGCGCGGGCCCACCACTGTGGGGAACACGAACGCGTAGTTGCCCGACTGCGGCACCAGCAGTTCGGTGTACCGCAGTTCAACCTTCACGTCGTCGCCCGGCAGGATATTGGCAACGTTCATCTGGAACACGTTGGGCAGGTGCTGCTCGAGCAGCGCAGCGGTCTTGCCTTCTTTCTTGGCGGTGTCGTATTCGATCTGCGCCTGCTGCTTCTCGCGGATCTGCGCGGTGATCAGCCGGTCGGCCAGGCGCACGTTCAATCCGCTTACCGCGGCCTTGGTCGAGCCCGGAAAAACATACTTGGCTTCAATGGCGCGCTGGCCTTCGTTGCGGTAGGTCTGCGTCACGGTCACGTCCGCAATGACGCCCGATATCTTCACCGACACCTCGGTTCCCTTCAGCGGCAGGCGGTCAACGGAAGGGTCGTCGCTCTTCACGAAGAAATACGGGCTCTCGGTCTTCAGCCGCGGGCCGGGCGCTTCTTGCGCATGCACGGGGTTGACGCTGAGCGCGACGAAGCCCGCGGCGGCCAGGCTCACGGTGGCGAGCCAGAGCCAGCGGCCGGGACGGGTGGAGATATGGGCTTCCATGGCGGTGTGGAGTGGTGTCCGTGCGAACTTGCACAGCCGCAACTGTCGATACCGCGCGAGAAGGAAATTGGAAGGCTGCTTGAAGTCCGGCGCCTTCGATGCAGCCTTGTGTGAAGCCTGTGTGAAGTCTGCCGGCGCACGCGCTTCACACGGCCTTCGGATCTCGCGGCGAGCATCGCCGCTTCGTTATCGAAGAGGAGAAAAAAACATGTTCCAGTTGTTCAAGGCCCTGCAGAGTTCCATGCTGGTCAAGGTGGCCGGCCTGCTGATGCTCACGCTCCTGCTGTGCATTCCGCTCGCCGAAATCAACTCGATCAACCGCGAGCGCGGCCACAGCCAGCGCGAGGCGGCCGAGGAGCTTGCCGCCACCTATGCGAGCGCGCAGACCATGGTGGGCCCGGTGCTGCTGGTGCCGTACGTAGAGCGCTGGATGGAGCCGCAGCGCAATGCGCAAGGCAAGGTGATCGGCCAGGAGGCACGCAGCAAGGAAATGGCCCACGCGGTGTTTCCCGACAAGCTGCACATCGAAGGTTCGATGACGCCGCAGGAGCGCTACAGGGGCATCTTCAAGATTCCCTTCTATACGCTCAACGCCACGCTCAGCGGTGGTTTTGCGGCCTTCGATCCCAAGTCGGTGGCGCACAGCGAGGCCGATTCCCGCATCGAGTTCAAGGCGCCTTTCGTCGTCTTCTACGTGAGCGACCTGCGCGGGCTCGACGGTTCGCCTTCCATCGCAATGAACAGCGAGGCCCTGCGTTTCAGGCAGCGCGTGCCAGGCCTGGCAGACAACAGCTGGCTGGCCGACGGGGTCCACGCGCCGCTCACCGGCGCCGCGCTTGCCGCATGGGACTCGAAGGCACCGCTGCCCTTCGAGATGAAGCTCGGGCTTGTGGGACAAGACACGCTCTCGATGGTGCCGATTGCCGAAGAGACCACCGCCCACCTGAGCTCGCCCTGGGCGCACCCGAGCTTCGGCGGCCGTTTTCTTGCTGCCAGGCGCGACGTGACGCCGCAGGGTTTCGATGCGCACTGGCGCGTGTCGTCGCTGGTGACCTCGGCGCGCGAACAGGTGCGCGTCGGGCTGACGGATCGGGACGATCGAAGTGCCGTTGCCACCGCAACGTCTGCCGCCGGGGCAACAGCCGGCCACGCACCACGCAACCTCGGCCCACTGCAAACATTCGACGTGTCGCTCGCACAGCCGATCAACGTGTATTCGATGAGCACGCGAGCCGGCAAGTACGGTGCGCTCTTCATCGGCCTGGTGATCATGGCCGCCTTCATGTTCGAGCTGTTCCGCAGGCAGCGCATGCATCCGGTGCAATACGGGCTGGTCGGCCTTTCGATTGCGCTGTTTTTCCTGCTGCTTTTGGCGCTGTCCGAGAAGCTGGCTTTCTGGCTCGCCTACGCCAGCGCGGCAGGTGCGAGCGTGCTGCTGCTCGGCATTTATTTCAGCGCGGTTTTGCAAAGCTGGAAACGCGGCGCGGGCTTCGGGGCCTATGTCGCGGTACTCTATGGCGCGCTCTACGGCCTGCTGGCATCGGAAAGCAATGCCCTTTTGCTCGGCGCCCTGCTGACATTCGGCATGCTGACGGTGCTGATGCTCGCCACGCGCAAGGTCAACTGGTATGCGTTGTCGGCCGGGAACCCCCGGGCACCCGAGCCAGTCTCACCTGAACTGGCTCCGTCCGTGTAACTGACGCTACCGACTGTTTTTCTTTACTACTGATTTCCATGGACGATTCCTCTCCTTCCACCGAACCGGCACGCTCCGAGCGCGCGATGCGGCTGCGGCGCATTGCGCGGTGGAGCGCCATCGTGGGCGGTTCGGCCGCACTGGTCCTGCTGGTGGCCGCCGGCGTGGCGGTGGCCGTCATCTCGCCGCGCCTCCCCGACATTTCGGAGCTTGCCGACTACCGGCCCAAGCTGCCGTTGCGCGTCTACACGGTCGAAGGCACGCTCATTGGCGAGTTTGGCGAAGAGCGCCGCACGCTCACGCCGTTTGCGAGCATTCCAAAGGTAATGAAAGACGCCGTGCTGGCCGTGGAAGACGCGCGCTTCTACGACCACGGCGGCATCGACTACAAGGGCTTTGCGCGCGCGGCGGTGGCCAGCCTGAAGGGCGGCCGCAAGCAGGGCGCATCGACCATCACGATGCAGGTGGCACGCAATGTGTACCTCAGCTCGGAGCGCACGCTGAGCCGCAAGACCTATGAGATATTGCTGGCGCTGCGGCTCGAACGGCAGCTCACCAAGGACCAGATCCTGGAGATCTACCTGAACCAGATCTACCTGGGCAACCGTGCCTATGGCTTTGCCGCCGCGTCGGAAGCGTATTTCGGCAAGCCGCTGCAGAACATCACCACGGCCGAGGCCGCCATGCTGGCCGGCCTGCCCAAGGCACCCGGCGCGAACAACCCGGTGGCCAACCCGCGGCGCGCCCGCGCACGGCAGCTCTATGTGATCGACCGCATGCAGGAGACCGGCTTCATTACCGCCGAGCAGGCGGCCGAAGCCAAGAAGGAAGAACTGCACCTGCGCGATGCGGCCGACCCCGCCCGGCTGCATGCCGAATACGTGGCCGAGACAGTGCGCCAGATGATGTACGCGCAGTACGGCGACAGCATCTACACCAGCGGCATGAAGGTGTATACGTCGCTGGTTGCGGCCGACCAGGCAGCAGCCTACAAGTCGCTTCGCAAGGGCATCATGGACTACGAGCGCCGCCAGCCCTACCGCGGGCCCGAGCGCTTCATCGACCTGCCGAGCGACGCCAAGGAAGTCGACGAGGCGGTGGACGATGCACTCGCCGAGCACCCCGACAACGGCGACGTGATGGCGGCAGTGGTGCTGGACGCCAGCAATAAAGAAATAAACGCCGTGCGCGCCAACGGCGAAACCGTGCAGATCACCGGAGAGGGCCTCCGGCCTGCGCAGTCGGGCCTTGCCGCAAAGGCGCCCCCGCACATCAAGATTCGCCGCGGCGCGGTGATCCGCGTGGCAAGGACGCCCAAGAACACCTGGGAGATCACCCAGCTGCCCGAGGTCGAGGGTGCCTTCATTGCCATGGACCCGCGTACCGGTGCCATCAAGTCGCTGGTGGGCGGCTTCGACTTCGGCAAGAACAAGTTCAATCACGTCACGCAGGCCTGGCGCCAGCCGGGGTCGAGCTTCAAGCCGTTCATCTATTCGGCCGCCCTCGAGAAGGGCTTTACGCCGGCCACCATCGTCAACGACGCGCCGATGTACTTCGAGCCGAGCACCCCGGGCGGCCAGCCGTGGGAGCCCAAGAATTTCGACGGCGGTTTCGAAGGGCCGATGCCGCTGCGCACCGCGCTCATGAAGTCGAAGAACCTGGTCACCATTCGCCTGCTTCAGTCCATAGGTGCACCGTATGCGCAAGACTGGATCACCAAGTTCGGCTTCGACAAGGACAAGCATCCCGCCTACCTGCCCATGGCGCTGGGTGCTGGCTCGGTCACGCCGATGCAAATGGCCACCGCGTATTCGGTCTTTGCCAACGGCGGCTACCGCGTCAATCCGTACCTGGTCACGCGCGTGACCGATCTGCGCGACAAGGTGCTGCTTGAAACCGAGACGCCGGTGCTCGACGAAACGCGACGCGCCATTCCGGAGCGCAACGCATTCATCATGGATTCAATGCTGCAAAGCGTGGTGAAGGGCGGCACCGCCGCACGCGCCTACCAGGCACTCAAGCGCGACGACCTGTTCGGCAAGACCGGCACCACCAACGATTCGTTCGACACCTGGTTTGCGGGCTTCCAGCCCACCACGGTGGGCATTGCATGGATCGGTTACGACACGCCGCGCCAACTGGGCGTTCGGGGCGAGACCGGTGGCAGCCTCAGCCTGCCGATCTGGATCGGCTACATGCAGACGGCGCTCAAGGGCGTGCCGGTGAGCAAGATTGCCGAGCCCCAGGGTGTGGTCAACATCGACGGCGAGTGGTACTTCGACGACTTCGCGCCGGGCCGCGGCGTGGCGAGCCTGGGCGTTGAAAACACAGAGGCGGCAACGCCGCCGGCCGAAGAACTCTCGGGTGTGCCGCTGGGCCCCCCGCCCCAGCCCGAGGAACGCAACCGCATTCTCGATTTCTTCCGGTAGCCGAGCACCAGGCAAGCGGCTGGAGGAGGGCGGTTCCGGGTCTCTACACTCGGTGCTGCTTTTGCTCCACCTTGCCCACGCCCCCCATGGAAATTCTTACCCTGGTGACGTTGTTCGTCATCGGCGCCTACATCCTCAGGTCCCGCGACCAGCGCCAGCGCATTGCGCTGCTCGGAAGCCATCTCGGCAGATACCAGATCGAACGGCTGATGGAGACCCTCACCGACGGCTATTTGCGCTGCCTCGGCGAAGACGACGCCGAACGGCGCCAGCAGATCTGGGCCCTGCTCGATTCCACCGAGGAAAAGCTCTCGACCCAGTTCGACAGCTTTGCAGCCGGGTTTTCTCGCGTCGATGCGGCGGATGCACGCGTGAGCAAGCTGCCGCTGGCCATTCCGTTCGCGCACAAGCTGTTTCCGGCCGCCACTTTCGATCTGCGCGAGGCGCTCGCCATTCATGCGCGCGGCATTTCGGCGGTCATGCGCAATGAAGCGGGCCGCACACCAAAGGCCAAGGCCTTCACCATGTCGGCCGAGCTCTTCCTGATGCAGCACACCTGCCACTGGTTCTGCAAGTCGAAAACCGTGGCATCGGCGCGCATGCTGGCGCGGCACAAGACGTCTTATGAGCAGCTGCTGGGGGCCGTGACCCCGGCAACACGCCAGGCCTACGGCGCGCTCACCGGCCAGTGAAGCGCAGTTGCACGCACTCTCAGTGATGTGACGACGGCAAGAGCGGCAATGTGAGCGTGGCCACCGCACCGCCGCGCGCCGCATTGCCAAGCTCGATGCGCCCGCGGTGCAGCGCGGCAATCTCTTTCACAAAGGCGAGCCCGAGGCCGGTGCTCTTTTTCTGGCTGTGCGGCCGCGCGAGCGAATAGAACTTCTGGAAGACTTTTTCCTGCGCGTAGTCCGGAATGCCCGGGCCATGGTCGCGCACGGTCACGCGCGCAAGCTTCGAGGTAGTTTCCAGCGTGAGCAGCACCTCGCTGCCCTGCGGTGAAAAATCGATGGCGTTGTCCAGCAGGTTGCTGATGGCCCGGCGCAGCAGGAACGGATCGCCCTCGGCGCTCGCATCGGTGCGAATGTTCACGCGCACAGCAATGTTGCGCTTGGCCGCCGCAGGCTGCGCGCTGAGAGCCACGTCCTCGATGAGCGAAGCCAGCGCAACGGGCTCGGTGCGGTCGAGCCCGCGCCGGGTTTCGAGCGCGGTGAGCTCCATCATGCGATCGACGATCTCCTGGATGCGCTGCGCTTCGCGCTCGATGTTCTTCAGGAAGCGCTCGCGTTCCGCATGCGGCATCGACGGCTCCTGCAGCAGTTCGGCCGCACCGCGAATCGCCGAAAGCGGGCTCTTCACTTCATGCGTGAAAGTCTGAACGTAGTCGGCCACGTAGTTGCGGCCAGTGAGCGCATCGCGCATTTCGCTGAAGCCGGTGCGCACCGCATCGACTGCGCGGCGCGCCATGCGCGAAAGGCTCAGCTTTTTCTGGCTGCGTACCCAGGTCCAGTAGTCCGATATCAACCCGAACGGCCGTACCAGCCACACCGAGACGATGATCGCCAGCAGCAACAGCGCCAGGCCCGAACCGACGCCCACCCACAGCGTGCGGGCGCGGGCGTCTTCCACGAATTGCCCGAAGCTCTGCACCGGCTTGCCCACGCTCACCATGCCGACGATCTCGTTGTTCCAGCGGATCGGCGCGCCCACGTACATCACCGAGGTGCGCGGATCGCCATCGACGTCGCGCGAAGTGCGCGCGCCGTACAGCCCCGCGAGCGTACGGCTCACGTCGCTCCACTGCGAGTAGTCGGCGCCCAGGTGCCTGCCGAGCGAATCGAACATCACGCGGCCGCTGCGGTCTGTGACGTACACACGCAGTTCGACGCGGTTCTTGTGCAGGTTGTAGATCTGGGCCGAGAACTCGCGCGCATACACCGTGCGAAACAGCGGCTCTAGCCGCGCGGTGTTGATGGCACCGGCAATCACGTCCTGCTCGACCAGGCTGGCAATGAGCTGCGAGGTTTCGACCAGCGACTCTTCGGCCGATTCGCGGTAGCGCGGATCGATGTCGGACACCACGCGGTAGAGCAGGAACGCGATGCCCGCCGTGTAGATCAGCAGGATGCCGATGAAGATGCGCGTGCGCCGGCTCACGGCGTCTGGGGCAGTTCTTCGTTCAGCGCGTAGCCGGTGCCGCGCAGCGTGCGAATGGGCTCCACGTCGGGTGCCACGGCCTTGAGCTTGGCGCGCAAGGTTTTCACATGCGCATCGACCGTGCGATCAAAGCTGTCGCTCGCATCGTCCCAGACCAGCTGCAGCAGTTCGTCGCGCGTGAAAACACGGCCCGGCCGCTGCACCAGGAGCCGCAGCAGGCCGTATTCGTAGCGCGAGAGTTCGAGCAGCCGGCCGTAGTAACGGATTTGCATGCGCTCGTTGTCCAGCGCAAACGGCGTTGCGGCTGGCTGAGAGCTCGCTGGAGGCGCCGTTCCCTGAGTTTGAGGGGGAGCCCCATTGTTTGCAGCTGCGGGGCCTCCTGGGGCCGCTCGTGCGCTGCGCCGCAAGATGGTGCGCACCCGCGCCACCAGTTCGCGCGGCGAAAAGGGCTTGGCGATGTAGTCGTCGGCACCGAGTTCGAGCCCCACCACGCGGTCGATTTCGTCGCTTCTCGCGGTGAGAAACAGCATTGGCACCTCGGCGCCGCCTTGCGTCTGGTTCAGCGCCCGCAGGCGCTTGAACAGCTCGAATCCATTGAGGTCGGGCAGGCCGACATCCAGTATGGCCAGCGCCGGCGGCTCCTGCGCGAACTGCGCGATGGCCTCTTCGGCCGTTGCGCACCAGACGGGCGCGAAGCCATCGCTCTTCAGCACGTACTGCAGTGTGTCGGCAATGCCCGATTCGTCTTCGGCGATCAGGATCCGGGGTTTGAAACTCATCCCCGGATGTTAGCGAGGGGGCGCCGTCCGGCGAGGATGGTTTTGTGGCGTGGCGCAGAGGACACGGCGCGGCCGTCCACGGCCTTTTTTTCAGGCGCGGCGCTGGCTCTGTATCTTCTTCTTATCTCTCTTGTTCAAATTAGTAGTAGTAGATAAGGGACGCACCTGCCTGTGGACATGCCGCTTTTTTCCTTGCGTGACAGTCACTTGTCATACCCCTGTCACTGTGCGCAGCCGCGCTTCCGTGCTGTCGCGCCAAAAGGAACAACATTGCCGGTCGCCTCCGCCCTGTGGATAACCGCATGCTTGTGCCAGAACTCTCCCCAGAGTTGTCCTTTGACAGGGTTCCGGAATTCTGCGAAAGACGGTTTTCGGCGCAAGAAATTCATTGCCGCTTATTTAGGCAGACTGTAGATTTTTATTTCAAATCAATCACTTAGCGTTCTCCTACAAAGAAGTGCGGGTGTTATCCACAGAGTTGCCCAAGCTTTGCGGGGACAACCGCTGCGGAACCTTCGGGCGCGGCTCCGAACGAACTTTGTCCTTCAACCAGCGGAATTTCTGACGTGACACCTACCGAAACCAAGGCCATCGTGACCCTCAGCCTCCTGTCGGCCTTTGTCGACGGCGAAAAGCACGAGCGCGAACGTGCGGAAATCAAGCGCATCGCCGAAGGTCTTTCGCAGGCAGACGGCGTGAACCTGCCCACGCTCTACCAGGACGTGCTGATGAAGCGGGTTTCGCTCGCCTCGGTTGCCAGCGAGCTGCAAACAACAGAATCGAAGCAGCTGGCCTATGAAATGGCGGTGTGTGTGTGCGATGCGGACGGCACGCAGTCGGAGGCAGAACGCATGTTCCTGGCGGATGTGCGCACCTCGCTCGGGCTGGACGCGTCGGCCGCCCAGTTCTCGCGCCAGGCGGAGGAAATTGCCGCGGTTCCGGTGGCGGCCAGCGGTGCCGCACCGACGACAGCGACGACAGCTCAGTTGCCCTCGGCGCCGGCAGCGGCCCTGCCCACCACCGCATCACCCGACAGCGCCGAACTCGACAAATCCATTCTCAACGCGTCCATCCTCAACGGCGCGCTCGAGCTGCTGCCTGAAACGCTTTCGACCATGGCGATCATTCCGCTGCAGATGAAACTGGTCTACCGCATCGGCAAGGCTCACGGCTACGAGCTCGACAGCGGCCACATCAAGGATTTTCTGGCGACGGTTGGCGTCGGCCTGACCTCGCAGTACCTGGAGCAGGCCGGGCGCAAGCTGCTGGGCGGCCTGCTCGGAAAGATGGGTGGCGGCATGTTGCGCGGGCTTGGCAACCAGGCGGTGAGCTCAGGGATGAGCTTTGCCTCGACCTATGCGCTGGGGCATGTGGCCAAGCGCTACTACGCCGGCGGCCGCACGCTTTCCACGCAGATGCTGAAGGACACCTTCGCGGGCGTGATGCAGGAAGGCAAGGGCCTGCAGACCCAGTACCTGCCCGCCATCCAGGAGAAAGCCCGCACCCTCGACGCTGGAAAAGTGCTGTCGCTCGTAAGAGGAGCCTGAGTATTTTCCAGGAACACCGTGGAACCGGCTTTGCCGGGCCACTGGTGTTGCCCCCGGCGAGGGGGTTGGCGCAGCGACACGAAGTGCGCGAAGCCTGGGGGAGAGCCTATTTCGCGAGGTTGTCGAGGATGGGGCACTCGGGCCGTGCGTCGCCGTGGCAGCAGTGCACCAGGTGCGAAAGGGTGTTGCGCATCGATTGCATGTCTGCTATGCGCTGCTCCAGCTCGTCCAGGTGCTTTTGCGCCACGCGCTTCACACTCGAGCTGGTACGCCGGCGGTTGTGCCATAGCCCCACCAGTTCGGCAATTTCTTCCATCGAAAAACCGAGATCGCGCGAGCGCTTGATGAAGCGCAGCGTGTGGATGTCGGCGTCGCCGTACTGCCGGTAGCCGCTTTCGGTGCGCGGCACCGCGGGCAGGAGGCCCAGGCCTTCGTAGTGCCGCACCATGCGTGCCGAAACGCCCGAGAGCCGCGCCGCCTCTCCGATGCTGACGGTTCCCAAACTGCTCATTGCACCCTGTATCCGGCGTTTTCGATGGCGGCGACGATGTCCTGGCGAGGCTGCGCGCTCAGCACATCGACATGGCCCGTTTCAAGATCGACCGTGACCTGCGCTTCGGGATCGACTGTCTGCACCGCGTTCTGCACTGCGTTGACGCAGTGGCCGCAACTCATGCCCGAGACCTGGAATTTCTGGCTCATCGTTCTTGCTCCTTTTGAAGTTGAATGAAGGAAGCCGCCAGTTTGAACCCTCTCACGATGTCAATGTCCAGCGCAGGGGCACTGCGCCTTGCGCTTGACCTTGCCATGATGTGAGACCTTACCTTCAGTGCATGGAAAATCTGCAGCACTACCCTTTCAACCCCATGAGCACCCTGGATCTTTCCGTTGGCGGCATGACCTGCGCATCGTGCGTGATGCGAGTGGAGCGCGCGCTAAAGAGCGTGCCCGGCGTGCAGGACGTCAGCGTGAACCTGGCCACCGAATCGGCCCGCGTGGTGGCGGCTGACGGAGAAGACATGGACGCCCGCCTGCGCCGTGCCGTGCGTGCCGCCGGCTACGAACCGCGCGTGGCAGGCAATGCGGCTGACGAGGCCGCGGCGGTATCGCCGTGGCACGGCTTCGGTCCGGTGGGCATCGGGCTCCTGCTCTCCATACCGTTGCTGGCGCCCATGCTGGGACAACCCTTCGGGCAGGACTGGATGCTTCCGCCGTGGGTTCAACTGCTGCTGGCGGCGCCGGTGCAGTTCTGGCTGGGCGCGCGCTTCTATCGCGCGGGTTGGCATGCTGCAAGGGCCGGCACCGGCAACATGGACCTGCTGGTGGCGCTCGGCACCAGCGCGGCCTTCGGGTTGTCGCTCTGGCTCTGGTGGCGTGCGGCCGGGGGCGAGCACGCAGGGCATGGCACCGCGCCGCATCTCTACTTCGAGGCATCGGCCGTGGTGATCACGCTGGTGCTGCTCGGCAAGTGGCTCGAAGCGCGCGCCAAGCGGCAGGCTACCTCGGCCATTCGCGCGCTGCAGCAATTGCGGCCCGAGGTGGCGCACCTTGTCGGCCAGCGCGGCGAAACCGATGTACCGCTCGCCGAAGTGATGGTGGGCGACAGGCTCGCAGTGAGGCCGGGCGAACGCGTGCCGGCCGATGCGCGCGTGATCGAAGGGCAGTCCGAAGTCGATGAATCCATGCTCACCGGCGAACCGCTGCCAGTGGCCAAGGGCCCCGGAGATGCGCTCACGGGCGGTGCCGTCAACGGCGATGGCCGCATGGTCGTCGAAGTGAAGGCGGTCGGTGCCGAAAGCGTGCTCGCGCGCATCATCCGCCTGGTCGAGGACGCACAGGCCGCAAAGGCGCCGATCCAGCGGCTGGTCGACCAGGTGGCGGCCGTGTTCGTGCCCGTGGTGCTGCTGATTGCACTCGCCACGCTGGCAGGCTGGCTGCTGGCGGGCGCCGGTATCGAGGTTGCAATGATCCACGCCGTGGCGGTGCTGGTTATTGCCTGCCCGTGCGCGCTGGGACTTGCAACGCCAGTCGCGGTAATGGCCGGCACCGGCGTTGCGGCACGCCGCGGCATTCTCATCAAGGATGCGCGCGCGCTGGAGGTTGCGCACCGGGTCGGCACCGTGGCCTTCGACAAGACAGGCACGCTGACGCTCGGCCGCCCGGTGCTGACGGCGCTTGTTCCCGCGGGAGACCCTGGCGACGAAGCCGGGCTGCTTGCAACTGCCGCGAGCCTGCAAGGCGGCAGCGAACATCCGCTGGCGCGTGCCGTCGTTGCTGCCGCCTTGCAACGCGGGTTGAAGGTGCCGCGCCTGGGCACGATGCAGGCAATGCCCGGCCGCGGCGTTCGCGGTGACGTGAATGGCGAGCAGTGGGCCATTGCAAGCCTGCGCTGGTGCGCTGAACTGGGCGTTGCTCCCGATGCCGTGCAGCTCGAGCGCCTGCATGCGCAGGGTGCCACCGTGTCGGCCCTGTTGCGCTTCGATGCGGCAGGCGCGGCGCAGGTGCAAGCCTTGCTGGCCTTTGCCGACGAGCCGAAGCCAGAGGCCGCGCAAGCCGTTCGCACATTGCGTGCGCGGGGCTTGCGCGTGGTGATGATCTCGGGCGACAACGTGCGTGCTGCCCAAGCCATGGCGGCTCGGCTGGGCATTGCGGCTGCGGACGTGCGCGCCGATGTGCTGCCTGCCGACAAGGCAGCTCAGGTCAGCGCACTGCGCGAAGAGGGCCATGTGGTTGCGATGGTTGGCGACGGCGCCAACGATGCACCCGCACTCGCCGCAGCCGATGTCGGCATTGCAATGGCGCCTTCGGGTGGCGGCACAGACGTGGCAATGGAAGCCGCCGGCATCACGCTGATGCGCGGCGACCTGGCGCTGGTGGCCGAGGCACTCGAGCTTTCTGCACGCACGGTGGCCAAGATCAGGCAGAACCTGTTCTGGGCCTTTGCCTACAACGTGGCCGGTATTCCGCTTGCCGCGTTCGGACTGCTGAGCCCCGTGGTGGCAGGTGCGGCCATGGCACTCTCGAGCGTGAGCGTGATGGCCAACGCGCTGTTGCTGCGACGCTGGAAGCCCTGAGGCCTGGAGCCTCCAGGGCTTTGCTCGAATCAGTCGATCAGTAGCGCAAGCAACTGGTCGTCGATGTATTCGGCCTCGTCCGCACGCTTGTAGAACTTGCGCAGCGTGCCTTCGTGCTCGAAGCCCAGTTTCTTGTAGAAGCGCAGCCCGGGTGCGTTGTCGCTTTCCACGTAAAGCTCGATGCGCTTCACGCCGTCCGCCTTCAAATGCTCGATGGCATCGCTCACCATTGCGTGCGCAATGCCCTTGCCATGCAGCGCCGGATCGACTGCCAGCGTGCCAAAGCATGCAACGTGACGCACGCGGCCGGGATAGCGTGATGCGCGGTAGAAGCCCGCCACGCGGCCGTTGTCTTCATAGATGTAGAAGTTGCGGCTGTCGAGCAGCTCTTTGTAGATGGCGCGGAATTCGTCCAGCGGCATCGGGTCGTAGCCCAGAAAGGGCACGACCCGCTCGTGCATGTAGATGGAGAAGACCGCTTCGAGATCTTGAGGTGTTGCAAGCCTGCGCATGATGGCTGGTTGTCTGCGGATGCGAATGAGGCCGCCAGCATACCCAGTATGGAGTTGCTTGCGCGTGCTGCTTCAGAGGTCTGTTGCGCGGCCGGCTATCAGCACGGCATTGGTGCCGCCAAAGGCGAAAGAATTGGAAAGCGCGTAGCGAAGGTCGCGTGCTTCACGTGCTTCGCCTCGCACAAAGTCCACGTCGAAAGCCGCATCTGGCAACCGCAGGTTGGCTGTAGGCGGAAGCAGGCCGCGCTCCAGCGTGCGCAGTGCGGCGGCCAGCTCCATCGCGCCGCCGCCGCCGAGCACGTGGCCATGAATGGCCTTGGTGGCGCTCACCGGCGTTGCATTGCCGAAGACCTCGCGCACGGAAGCAGCCTCCGCGGCATCGCCCGCCCGTGTGGCGGTGCCGTGCGCGTTGATGTGGCCGACCTGCGCGGCATCGATGCCCGCGTCGCGCAGCGCAGCACGCATGGCGCGCACCTGGCCGCAAGGGTCGGGGTTGGTGATGTGTGTGGCGTCGCAGTTGGTGGCGTAGCCCACGAGTGCGAGCGGTGCGAGCGCCGACTCGCGCGCTGCATTGCGTGCACGCGCATGCGCTTCGGATTCGAGCACCAGGGCAACCGCACCCTCGCCGAGTGCAAAGCCTGCGCGATCGTTGGAGAACGGCCTGCAGGCGCTTTCGGGTGCACCGGGAGGCAATGGTGCCGTTACCCGCATCGCGTGCCAGCTGGCCATCACGCCCGGCGTGAGCATGGCGTCGTGTCCGCCTGCAATCGCCACGTCGATCCAGCCACCGCGAATGGCGCGCATCGCCTCGCCGATGGCCACGGCCGAAGACGCGCAGGCGCAGGCGTAGGCAATGGCGGCGCCTTGCGCACCGAACTGCAATGCGAGTTCTGCCACTGCGGCGTTGGGCATCACAGTGAGCACCGTGGTGGGCCGCATGCGGCGCTGCTCGCCATAGAGCGCTTGCGTGGTGTCGTCGAAGGCGCCTGCACCGGCCAGGCCGCTTCCCCAGAAGATACCGAGGCGTTCGGGCTCCACGCTGCCGGGGGTGAGCCCCGCGCTGGCGCCGGCATCGCGGGCCGCCGCAAGCGCCATCGCGGTGCCGCGGTCGAGCGGCAGGCGCGAGCTGCTGCGCACGCCTGACGATTCGAACTCGCAGGCGGCCACGGCAAGGTCTATCGGGTCGAGGCCCTTGATGCGAAGCGTTTGCGCGCGCACCGCGGAACGTCCGTTGAAGAGTGCGTCGTCGAAAGCCTCCACGGTGTGGCCCAACGGTGTGACGAAGCCCATGCCCGCTACAAGCACAGGCGCAGAGGCGCCGTGCGTCGAACGGGCGATGCCGCTGTTCATGCGTGGGCGGCCATCGGTTGCGATTCGGCCTCGCAATTGATCTGCGCCTCGATGGCTTCGCACAGGCGCTGGATCGTGATGCCGGCCTCACGCGGATCGAGCCGGTCTTCGGGCAGGCGAAGATGGAAAGCATCTTCCACCGCAAAGACGAATTCCATCAGGCCGAGTGAATCGAGACCCAGGTCGGACAACGCGGTGTCTGGAGTAACGGCCGTTCGCTCGACATCGAACTTGCCGACCAGGATGGCGGTGATGCTGTTGAAGATCAGTGAGGACAGGGAAGAAGACATGAGGGGTTTCTTTCAGGCGGGCAATCCATGGGCCACGGCATCGGCGAATGCGAGCGTCTCGCGCGCAACGTGGTGGCGGTCGTTGTCGATGGTGATCATGTGATAGCTGTCGGGCAGCACCACGGTGCGGAATTCCTTGCAGCGGAGTCCGCGCGCAAGAATGTCGAGGTTGGCCACGCTGGCCACTTCGTCCTGCCGTGCATGCAACGCAAGAACGCTGGCGCATTGCACGCGCCCAAGGTTGCGCCTCACGTGGCGAATCAACCGGTCGTGCTCGCGCAGGTGGCCAATGCCGATCAGCGCGCTGCCGGCGCTCGACACCTTGCGCTGCCGCAACTCGCGCTCGATCCATGCGCGCACGCGCTCGTTCTTTACACCGTAGGGCGCACGCTCGCGGTACTGCCACAGCCGGCCGAGCGGCGTGTACAGCGCAAGCGGCAGCAGCATGTGCGTGCGCGGAATGGCCCATCCGTCGAAGCGCAGGGTGGTCGACATCAGCACCATTGCATCCACTTCGCGGCCGCAGCGAATGGCCGCACCGAGCGCGAGGGACGAGCCGGCGGAAATGCCGACCAGAATCACGCGTTCGTGCCCTTCGCGCAGCGCCTTTACCTGCGCCTCGATGGCGTCGATCCAGCGCTCGTAGGGCCTTGCATGCTGCACCGGTGCGGCCGCATCGAACGAGTAGCCGTCGACCCGCATCGGATGCACCGAATAGCCGCTGCCGCGCAGGGACGATTGCACGGTCAGGAGCTCGTCAGGTGTGCTGCATAAACCATGCAGCAGCACGATGGCCGTGCGGCGCACCGCAGGGTGCAGCACGCTCAGCACGTCGGAGGGATCGCGGGCGCTCATTGCTTTGCAAGGGGGCCAAAAAGGACCCGTGCGGCAGGTTGCTGTCGTATGCTCATGGCGCGTTTATCGCCGCTGGGCACTGACCGGCCGCTGACCCTCCTTCGCGCAAGAATAGGCCTCTCAACCCACCACACACACCATGCGAATCCTGCTTGTCGAAGACGATGCCGTACTGCGCGACGTGATGCTGCGCAGCCTTGCGGATGCCGGCCATCGGGTCGATGTTTCGACCAATGTGGAAGACGCCGACCACCTTTGGCGTGTGCAGCCCTTCGACGCAGTGCTGCTCGACCTGAACCTGCCAGCCACGGCAAGCCCGACGAGCGGGCTGGCGAGCGGCCTCAACGCCCTGCGCCAGGCGCGCGCGCGAGGCGACCGCACGCCGGTGCTGGTGCTCACGGCGCGCGGCCGTACCGAAGAACGCATTGCCGGGCTCGATGCGGGCGCCGACGACTACCTGGGCAAGCCCTTCGATCTGGCAGAGGTTGAAGCCCGCCTGCGCGCACTGGTGCGGCGTGCCAAGGGAACCGAAGACATCGTGCTGCTCGGCCACCTGAAGCTAGACCGCAAGGCGCGCCGCTTTTCGACTGCGAACGGGCCGCTCGACCTGCCCGCGCGCGAGTTCGAAGTGCTGTGGGAGCTGATGAGTCCGCCGGGCCGCACGGTGAGCAAGCGCGCGCTGTCCGACAAGCTGTCGAGCTTCGACGAGTCGCTGGGCGACAACGCGCTGGAGGCTTTCATTTCGCGCCTGCGCAAGAAGCTGGTGGGCTCGGGCGCGGGCATTCGCACGCTGCGCGGCATCGGCTACCTGCTCGAAGCCGAAGTGTGAACCGCACCGCACCCGCTGCGCCGCACCGGCAGAAGGCCGCGCCTTCGCTCACGCGCCGCGTGCTGCGCAACGTGCTGGTGCCGTTGGCGCTTACCTGGATGCTGGGCGCGGTCATTGCGCTTGTGGTGGCCAATTATTTTTCGGAACGGGCATTCGACCGCAGCATGCTCGACGATGCCTATGCGCTCTCTGCCAACGTGCAGGCGGGAGAACGCGGCATCGAATTGCTGCTGTCGCCGCGCGAAGTGGCTTCGGTGCTGTTCGATCAGGTCGACCAGGTGTACTTTGCCGTGCAGCGCCTCGACGGCACGTTGATCTCGGGCCAGGCGGGCCTCAACGCTGCGCTGCCGGAGGATGGCGCTCGCTATCGCTTCTCGGATGTGACTTATGAGGGCAAGGTCTTGCGCGCGGTGGTGCTCGACCATGGCGCCGACCCTGCGGTGCTCATGCCGTACCGCGTGATCATTGCGCAAACCACGCTCAGCCGTGCGGCGCTGGTGCGGCAGCTGCTCGGCTTTGCACTCACGCCGCAGGCGCTGCTGCTCGTTTTGCTTGCCGTGTGGCTCTGGCGTGGCATACGGCGCGACCTGCGTCCGCTCGGCGAACTCCAGCAGGCGCTGGACCGCCGCGACGTGTACGACCTTTCACCGGTGGCGGTGGTCGACACCTCGCGCGAGGTAGAGCGCCTGGGCAATGCGGTCAACGCACTGTTCGAGCGGTTGAACCACAGCGTGCGTGCGCAGCGCGAGTTCGTGGGCAACGTGGCGCACGAGCTGCGCACGCCGCTTGCCGGCATTCGCGCGCTGGCCGAATACGGGCTTGCACAACACGATTCCACTGTGTGGCGCGAACAGCTTGTGCGCGTTGCCGAGCGGCAGGCCCGCGCAAGCCATCTCATCGACCAGCTGCTGGCGCTGGCGCTTGCCGACGAGGCGCGTACCGGCCTTGCGCGCGAACCCGTGCGGCTCGACGCGCTTGCAGAACAAACGGTGCTGCGGCACCTCGCCCGCGCCGATGCGCGCGGTGTCGACCTGGGCGCGCGCGGCCTTGACGAGCGCATTACGGTGCTGGCGAACGAAGCGCTTGTCGAAGGCATCCTCGACAACCTGATCGACAACGCACTGCGCTACGGCGGACGGACCATCACCGTCGAACTGGAAGGCCGCACGCTGAGCGTGATCGACGACGGCCCCGGCATTCCGCTCGAGGCGCAGCGCGACCTGATGCAGCGCTGGGCGCAAGGCCCCGCAGGCCAGAAGCTGGGCCAGGGTTCAGGTCTGGGCCTGTCGATCGTCGCGCGCTATGCAGAACTGCTTGGGGCCGAGTTGCGGCTCGATGCCGCCGAGCCCTCCGGGTTGCGGGTGAGCGTGACCTTTGCGCAGCTGCATCATCTTCCGCTGCAGGACGGCTACGGCAATGCGCCGGGTCCGGGTGCGGCCTCCGGCCCGGCCTCGTAGAGTTCCAGCGGCAGGCCGTCGGGGTCTGCAAAGAAGGTGAAGCGGCGGCCGGTGTATTCGTCGATGCGCAGTGGCTCCACCGCAATGCCTTGCGCGGCCAGCGCGTCGGCCGCGGCCTGCACATCGGGCACTTCGAAGGCCAGGTGGCGCAGGCCTTGCGCCTCGGGGCGGGTGGGGCGCGGCGGTGCACCCGGAAAAGAAAACAGCTCGATCTGAGAGCCGTCGGGCAATGCGAGATCCAGCTTGTACGAGTCGCGCGCGGCGCGGTAGTTTTCGGCGATGACGCGCAGGCCCAGCACTTCGGTATAGAAGCGCTTGGACACCGCGTAGTCGGCGCAGATGACGGCGACGTGATGCAGCCTGCCGGGTTGGATGGTGCTCAAGCTTCGAACTCCACTTCGCCTTCGATCTCGACAGGGATGTTGAACGGAAGCTCGGCCATGCCCACGGCACTGCGCGCGTGCGCGCCCACGTCGGGCCCGAAGAGTTCGAGCACCAGGTCCGAGAAGCCGTTGATGACGGCGGGCTGCTTGTCGAATCCGGGCGCGGAGGCCACCATGCCGAACACGCGCGTCCAGGCGGTAATGCGGTCCAGGTCGCCGAGAGCGCGCTGCAGGCTGCCCAGCATTGCCAATGCGGTGAGCCGTGCCGATGCATAGCCCTGTTCCACGGTCAGCTCGCGGCCCAGCTTGCCGAGCGGCGCGGCTATGGTGCCGTCCGGGTTGAGCGGGCCGTGGCCCGAGATGAGCGCGCGGTTGCCGGCGATGCGCACGAAGCTGAAAGGCAGCACCACGCCGGTCGGCGGCGAAACCGGCGGCGGCAGCACGAGGCCCAGGGTTGCGAGTCGCTGTTCGATGCGGGCCATGGTGTTTTCTCTCCTGTGGCGGGTGGTTGCGCCGCCGCATCTTGCCATGGCCCTCGGGCCGCCTTGCGAACTCAGGCTAGCGTCGGATAGTCCGTGTAGCCCTTGGTGCCGCCGCCGTACATCGTGGCCTTGTCCACTTCATTGAGCGGAGCGTTTTCGCGCAGGCGGCGCACCAGGTCGGGGTTGGCGATGAAGGGCTTGCCGAACGCAACCAGGTCGTCGCCTTCCTTGACGGCTTCGTCCGCGAGCGGCTTGTCGTAGCCGTTGTTGACCATCCATGCGCCCTTGCCGCCGGCCTGGCGGTAGGCGGCCTTGAGTGCTTCGTAGTCGAAGGGGCGGTCTTCGATTTCGCGCGGGCCGCCGGTGGCGCCTTCGATGATGTGGATGTAGGCGAGGCCGAGCGGCGCGAGCTGCTTCACTACATAGGTGAAGAGCGGCTGCGGGTCGGAGTCGTGCACGTCGTTGGCGGGCGTGACGGGCGACAGGCGGATGCCGGTCTTGCCGCCGCCGACGGCATCGACCACGGCGCGCGTGGCTTCGAGCAGCAGGCGGGCGCGGTTCTCGATGCTGCCGCCGTAGTCGTCGGTGCGCTTGTTGCTGCCGTCTTTCAGGAACTGGTCGAGCAGGTAGCCGTTGGCGCCGTGCAGTTCCACGCCGTCGAAGCCGGCGGTTTCCACCGCGTTGCGTGCGGCAGCGGCGTAGGTGTGGACGATGCCGGGCAGCTCTTCGGCGTCGAGCGCGCGGGGCTCCGAGGTTTCGACAAAGGTCGGCACGCCGTCCTTGATGAGCACGGTCTTGGTCTTGGCCGTGACGGCCGAAGGTGCGACTGGCTTGCCTCCGTCAGGTTGCAGTTCGGTGTGCGACACGCGGCCCACATGCCAGAGCTGGACCACGATCTTGCCGCCCTTGGCGTGCACCGCGTCGGTCACGCGCTTCCAGCCGTCGAGCTGCTCGGTGCCGTAGAGGCCCGGCACGTCGGCATAGCCCTGGCCCTGGTGGCTGATGGCGGTGGCTTCGGTGATGAGCAGGCCGGCCGTAGCGCGCTGCGCATAGTAGGTGGCGGTAATGTCGCGCGGAATGGCATTCGGCGAGCGGTTGCGCGTGAGCGGCGCCATCACGATGCGGTTGGCGAGTTGCAGGTCGCCGGCTTGTACGGGGTCGAAAAGAGAAGGCATTGCGTGTAGCCGGAAGAGTGCCGGAAAAAGTGTGACGGAGGCCGCGAGGCTAAGCCTTCAGGGCCAACCCTGCTGAGGCACGGTTGCCCGTTTGCTGCTAGGTGTGCGAAGCGGCTCGATGTGCGGGGGCGCTTGCCTCCAGCAGCGCGAGCCGGGAGGCGCTCACGCGCACGGGCAGTGCGAGCAGGACCTGTCCCATGCCCTTGCCTAGCGCATCGTTGCGCAGCGACGCCATGCCGCCGCCGCCCAGCGCCTGTTCGCAGACGAAGTTGAAGGCACCGATGCCCGGCACTTCGTAGCGCGTGACGGGGCCCTTGACCAGATGAGCAAGCCAGTCGGCCACGCGTGCTTCGGTCAGTTGAATGCGCAGCAGCGGCAACAGGGCAGGATGGCGTGCGATGACGCCGATGTTCGATGTGTCGCCCTTGTCGCCGCTGCGGGCCCAGGCAAGGCGGATGAGCGGCACTTCGATGGCATCGGTTTCGTCGGCAGCATCGTCCAGGGATGACTCCACGGCTTTGGCATCCGCCGGTGCCTCCGGCGACATTGCATCGATGGCCTGCGGAACGGCATCGCGCGGCACTTCGATGCGCTGCCCGTCGATCGTCACGCCCGGCTCGACCTTCGACTTGTCGAGCAGGAATGCGTACTGGCGGATCGAAGGCGACACCGGCGAGCGCCCGCCGCCCGCGCCGGTGGTGCCCGGCGCCCATGAGGTACCGGCCGGTGCCACTTCGCGCGCGAAGAGCTCGAGCGCCTCCTTGCGCGGATGCGTGACCGCGAGCCGGAGCACGGCTTCGCGCGTCTGCAAGGCACTTGCGTGCGGACCGTAGCAGGACTCTGCGCCGAGCACTTCGAGCTGCGTGCCGCTGTAGGGGCCGAAGCCCTGCTGCGCGAACAGCGTGCTCGTGCGCGTGAGGATCGCCTCGCCCGTGCGGCGTGCCTTCGCAGCTGCGTCGAAGCCGACGATGGTGAGCTGCGATGCCGTCTTGAACCCGTCGACGTACGTGGCGCACACCTTGTAGCTTGCGGTGGGAGGGCGGCCGCGCGCGCCGTGCACGCGCACGCGGTGTTCACCGGCTTGTTCGATGCGAACCTGCGTGAAGTCGGCCACTACGTCGGGCAGCAGGTAGGCCGACGGATCGCCGATTTCGTACAGCATCTGCTCGCCCACGACGGCCGGCGTGATCTTGCCGCCCGTGCCCGCGGGCTTGGTGACGACAAAGCTCCCGTCGGCGCTGCATTCGACGATCGGATAGCCGATGTTCGGCCAGTCGGGCACGGTGTCCCAGTCTGTGTGCAGGCCGCCCGTGGCCTGGCAACCGCATTCGATGATGTGGCCGGCAAGGCTGCCGGCTGCAAGCAGGTCGTGGTCGCCGGGTTGCCAGCCGAACTCGTGCATCAGCACGCCCAGCGTCACAGCCGAGTCGACGCAGCGGCCGGTGATGACCACCTGCGCACCTGCATCCAGAGCGGCCTGGATGGGCCTCGCGCCAAGATACGCATTGGCCGTGAGCACGCGCTCGGGCAGCGGAGCACCGCTTTGCAGTTCGCGCACGGGTGGTTGCGCCTGGCGCAGTTGCGGCAGCAAAGGCAATACATCGTCGCCGCTCACTACCGCGATCTTCAGCGCGATGCCTTGCTCGGCGGCCAGTGCGGCAAGCGCGTTGGCACAGCCTTGCGGATTGACGCCGCCCGCGTTGCTCACCACGCGGATGCCTTGCTGCACGATGTCCTTCAGCACGGCCTTCATTGCAACCGAGACAAAGTCGGTTGCGTAGCCGAGCTCCGGCTTCTTGAGCCGCGCACCCGCGAGGATCGACATCGTGAGTTCGGCAAGGTAGTCGAACACGAGGTAGTCGATGTGTCCGCTCGACACGAGCTGCGGTGCGCCCACGCTGCTGTCGCCCCAGAAGCCCGATGCGCCGCCAATGCGCACCATGCGTTGCGGCTGGCTGCCGATTCGGTTCACCGGCCGCTCCACTGCGGCTTGCGCTTTTCGCGGAAGGCGAGTTGGCCTTCGGCTGCATCCTCGGTCAGCGCGAAGAGGCCGATCTGGCTTTCGGTGAACGCCATCGATTCCTCGAAGGCCATGGCTTCGATCTTCTTCATGGTGTAGAGGCCGCGGCGTATGGCGGCGGGCGACTTGTCGAGCATGCGGCCGAGCAGCCCGTCGACACTCGCATCGAGGTCGTCGCTCACGTGGTTGACGAGCCGGTAGCCGAGGGCCTCTGCGGCGGTGATGGGTTCGCCGGTGATGCACATCTCGGCCAGCACGCGCCGCGGCAGCAGGTTGCCAAGCACGCTGAGCACTTGCGCGGGGAAGAGGCCTACCTTGACCTCCGGCAGGCCGAACACAGCGTGGCTGCCTGCCACGGCCATGTCGCACATGCCCATGATGCCCATGCCGCCCGCCATGCAGGCACCGTTGACGCGCGCGATGAGCGGCACAGTCGATTGCCGCGCCTGGCGAAAGAGGGTTGCAAAGCCTTGATGCGGCTCGGCGTAGTCGAACTTGAAGGAGGTGCCGCTTTGCAGATCGGCACCGGCGCAGAAGGCGCGCGTGCCGCTGCCGGTAATGACCACGGCACGCACCGCGCGGTCCTGATTGGCGCGCGCCAGGGCATTTGACATGGCCGAGAGCACGCCCGCGTTGATCGCGTTGCGGCGCTCTTCGCGGTCGATGATGAGCCACATCACGGGCCCGCGCATTTCTTCGCGCAGCTCTGGTGGGGAGAGGGCTTCGGCCATCGTCGGTCCTTCGCTTCGGGATCTGGAGTCGAGCCCGTAGCGTGGCGCGAAAAAAAAGCCGCAACATGCGGCTTGTGGCTGAAGCGGCCGGGGTTTTCCCTAGAGGGTCCGGCTGCTTGCAGGTGCGTTCAGAACGCTTCTTCTTACTTCAGCAGGCCTTCGGCCTTCATTGCCTCCTGGACGGCGGGGCGGGCGCCAACGCGCGCATGCCATGCCTGCAGGTTGGCGAAGCCCGAAATGTCGAGGCCGGTGGGCTTGGCCCAGTTGGTCACGGTGAACAGATAGCCGTCGGCCACGCTGAAGTGCTCGCCCATGAGGTACTGCTTGTCTGCAAGCTGGCCGTCGAGCCATTGGTAGCGCGACTTGAGTTTGTCCTTGAAGATGTTCTTGGCTTCTTCGGGCATGGCCGAGTTGAACAGCGGGCTGTAGCCCTTGTGCATTTCGGTGCCGATGAAGGTCAGCCACTCCTGCAGGCGATAGCGCTGCAGGGTGCCGGCGGCCGGGGCAAGATTTTTGGTGGGTGCGAGATCGGCAATGTACTGGACGATGGCCGGGCCTTCGCGCAGGCGCGTGCCGTCATCGAGCTCGAGCAGCGGCACATAGCCCAGCGGGTTGATGCCGTAGTAGTCGGTGCCGTCTTGCAGCTTGTGGCTCTTGGTGCTGGCCAGCACGGGCTCGAAGGCGATTCCGGCTTCGTGCAGCGCGATGTGGGGTGAGAGCGAGCAGGCGCCGGGCGAGTAATACAGCTTCATGCGAGGAATCTCCGAAGAATGTGGATAGCTAAAAAAGATCTTTGAACCGCCGTGCATGCTAGCGGGTTTCGAGATGCGCGTTTTGTCCTACGGCCGCTCGCGCGCGCCGACTATCGGTGCAGCGCCGGGCTCTTTCTAAGCTCGCCGCACTGGTGGGGTGGCCCACCGCAAGGAGTCTCAGATGTTGAAGTACGCAATCATTTTTGCGGTCATCTCGCTGGTGGCAGGTGTGCTGGGCTTCGGCGGCGTTGCCGCCGGTGCGGCGGGTATTGCCAAGCTGCTGTTCGGCCTGTTCCTGCTGTTGGCAGTGGTGTTCGTGGTTCTCGCTGCATTGGGAATCGGGGCAGTGAAAAAGGCCATCGACTGATGCGCAGTCTTGTTCCGAGGTGGCCGCGCGCGCGTCCGCTGGGTGTGCTGCTGCAAAGCCCGGCGCACCGCGTGATGCGCGTGCTGCTGGTGACTCAAACGCATTGGCAGCTGCCGGAGCATCGCTCGCGCCGGCGGCACGCCTGAATCGATCGACAACGTACAACCCAAGGCGCGCATGCACATCTCCCACATAGAGGCAGAGCTCGGCTACGAAGTGAGCGCGCCCGCGCACATGCTGCTCAACATCGAGGCTGCGCAAGCGGGCTCGCAAGCCGTGGTCAGGGAATCGCTGACTGTCGAGCCGCCGACGGAGGTGCAGGTGTATTGCGACGAGTCGAGCGGCAATCGCTTTGTGCGCTTCGACGCCAAGCCCGGGCCGCTGAAGATTCGCTACAGCGCAACCGTGCAGCGCAGGCAGGTCGACGTTCCGCTCGATCTGCAGGAGGTGCCTGTCAACGAGGTGCCGAACGAAATACTCCACTACATGATGCCGTCGCGCTACTGCGAGTCGGACCTGATGTCTCGCTGTGCGCAGCAGCTTTTTGGCGACCTTGCGCCGGGCATTGGCCGCGTGCAGGCCATCGTCGACTGGATTCACGACAGCATTACCTATGAGCCCGGCAGCAGCGACTCGACGACCACCGCACGCGAGGTGTTCGTGGAACGTGCGGGTGTTTGCCGCGACTTTGCGCACCTGGGCATTACCTTCTGCCGCGCGCTGAACATTCCGGCGCGGCTGGTGGTGGGCTATGTGTGGTTCGATGAACCGCCGCAAGACTTCCATGCCGTGTTCGAAGCCTGGCTTGGCGGGCGATGGGTGCTGTTCGATCCGACGCGCATGGCGCCGGTCGACCGGCTGGTGCGCGTGGGCACCGGGCGCGACGCCAAGGACGTGGCCTTCTGCACGATATTCGGCGCCGTGGCCATGACGGACAAGACGCTGGTGATTCGCGAACTGCAGGACGAGAGCGTGGCGCCCCCGGCAGAACCCGAGCCTACGGGTGCGCTGGTGGGTATCGAGAAGCCTGTGCCTGTGGTGGAATTGGCCGCGGCAGCTGATTAGGCCTTATCCCGCCTCGTCCGTGTGCTATCAAATAGATAGCATCTTGGCAGTAAAGGCGTAGATTTACGCCCTTTTCGGGGCGATTAACCACGTTGCCCCCATTCCGGGCGCAAAGCGGCACCCCCGATTAAAATTGGTGCCCCCTTTGCGCAGCGCACGCGTCAGTGCGCCCTTCTCTCATGCTGTATCCCGAAGAATTCGATGTGATCGTCGTTGGTGGCGGCCACGCCGGCACCGAAGCCGCGCTTGCTGCTGCCCGCATGGGCGCGAAGACGCTTTTGCTCTCCCACAACATCGAGACGCTGGGGCAGATGAGCTGCAACCCGTCAATCGGCGGCATCGGCAAGGGCCACCTGGTGAAAGAGGTCGATGCACTCGGCGGCGCCATGGCCATTGCAACCGACGAGGCGGGCATTCAGTTTCGCATTCTCAATTCGAGCAAGGGCCCGGCCGTGCGCGCCACCCGCGCGCAGGCCGACCGCGTCTTGTACAAGGCCGCCATCCGCCGCCGCCTGGAGAACCAGCCAAACCTGAGCCTCTTCCAGCAAGCGGTCGATGACCTGATGGTGGAGGGCGACAGGGTGGTGGGCGCCGTGACGCAGGTGGGCATTGCTTTTCGTGCGCGCACCGTGGTGCTTACCGCCGGGACTTTTCTCGACGGCCGCATTCACGTCGGTCTCGACAACTACCAGGCCGGGCGCGCAGGCGACCCACCAGCCATCAGCCTGTCGGCGCGGCTCAAGGAACTGAAGCTGCCCCAGGGTCGGCTCAAGACCGGTACGCCTCCACGGCTCGACGGCCGCACCATCGACTTTTCGAAGTGCACCGAACAGCCGGGCGACGGCATGCCGGGCGGGGCAGGGCCGATGCCGGTGTTCAGCTTCATGGGGCGGGTGGACATGCACCCGCAGCAAATGGC
The DNA here is from genome assembly GCF_031456585.1 of Variovorax sp. 3319. Taxonomy (NCBI): domain Bacteria; kingdom Pseudomonadati; phylum Pseudomonadota; class Betaproteobacteria; order Burkholderiales; family Comamonadaceae; genus Variovorax; species Variovorax sp. 3319. The sequence goes on along the minus strand of NZ_JAVDUZ010000010.1, from coordinate 184,786 downwards.
CTGCTGGATCACGCACACCAACGAGCGCACGCACGACATCATTCGCTCGGGCTTCGACCGCAGCCCGATGTTCACCGGCAAGATCGACGGCGTGGGTCCGCGCTACTGCCCCAGTGTCGAAGACAAGATCAACCGCTTTGCCGACAAGGAAAGCCACCAGATCTTTCTCGAGCCCGAAGGGCTGACGACCAATGAGTACTACCCGAACGGAATCTCGACCAGCCTGCCGTTCGACATTCAGTACCAATTGGTGCGCTCGATGCCGGGGCTCGAGAACGCCCACATCCTGCGGCCTGGTTACGCCATCGAATACGACTACTTCGATCCGCGCGAACTGAAGAGCAGCTTTGAAACCCGAGCAGTCAAGGGTCTGTTCTTTGCCGGCCAGATCAATGGCACCACGGGTTACGAAGAGGCTGCCGCCCAAGGCCTGTTTGCCGGCATCAATGCCGCGCTGCAATGCCGGGACGAAGATGCCTGGCTACCGCGCCGCGACGAAGCGTACTTGGGCGTTCTGGTCGATGACCTGATTACCAAGGGCGTGACCGAGCCGTACCGCATGTTTACGAGCCGTGCCGAGTTTCGATTGCAGCTGCGCGAAGACAACGCCGACATGCGCCTGACCGAAGCAGGGCGCAAGCTTGGACTGGTGAGCGACGAGCAGTGGGACTCCTTCAGCCGCAAGCGCGATGCTGTTTCACGTGAAACACAACGGCTTAAGTCGATCTGGGTGAATCCGCGCAACTTGCCTGCGGCGGAATCTGAACGGGTGCTCGGCAAGGCCATTGAGCATGAATACAACCTGGCCGACCTGCTACGCCGCCCGGATGTGAACTATCAAACCCTGATGTCGCTTGACGGTGGAAAGTACAGCGCGGCCTCGGCGCTCAGCGAAACAGAAATCGAGCAGATCGAAATCTCGGCCAAGTACTCCGGCTACATCGAGCGGCAGCATGACGAAGTTGAACGCGCCGCCCACTTCGAGAACCTGCGCCTGCCGGCTGATTTTGACTACAGCCAAGTCAAGGCGCTGAGCTTTGAGGTCCGCCAAAAGCTCGACAAGCACAGGCCAGAAACGCTTGGCCTGGCTTCGCGCATCTCGGGTGTAACGCCTGCTGCAATTTCCTTGCTGATGATCCATCTGCGAAAAGGCGGCCACAAGGCTTTCAACCGTGACGCGGCCACGGAGGCAGCGACTCCCGAATCGCAATCCGCCCAATGAGCGCGCCCATTGATACGCTGCGCCAGGGCGCGGCAGCCTTGGGCACAGCTTTGTCCGACAAGCAGGCAGAGCAGTTGCTGGCCTACGGCACGCTCATGCTCAAGTGGAACAAGGTCTACAACCTGACGGCTCTGCGCGATCCGGCCAGTGTGCTCACGCATCATCTGCTCGACAGTTTGGCCGCAGTAGCGCCGCTGCAGCGCGAGTGGGCAGGGAAGGGCAAGCTGCTCGACGTTGGCTCCGGCGGTGGGCTGCCGGGCGTGGTGATCGCCATCATGCGGCCTGACCTTGACGTGAGTTGCCTCGACGCAGTTGCCAAGAAGGCGGCCTTTGTTCAGCAGGTAGCCGCTGAACTGGAGTTGCCTAATCTGCGCGGACTGCATGCCCGGGTCGAGTCACTCACGGGCAGCTACGAAGTCATCAGCTCCCGCGCTTTCGCATCGCTGGCGGATTTCTTCAATGGTTCGAAGCATCTGCTGGCGCCGGGGGGTCTCTGGTTGGCCATGAAGGGCAAAGTGCCGACGGACGAACTCGCAGTTCTGCCAGAAGCTGTCAGAGTGTTTCACGTGGAACAACTGGCAGTTCCCGGCTTGGATGCCGAGCGTTGCATCGTCTGGGCCCGCCAAGAACCCGGCTGAATCGGCAAAAAAGAAGCGCCACCCTCGGTGAAAGCCGGCGCGCTGCGCTCTCTGCGGCGCTCGCCTCGCTTAGACTCGACGCCTCCCCTTGGCTCTCTTTTTCGAGGCAAATCCCATGTTCGGCATTGCTGACTACGGCGCATTCGTCGCTGCCATCATCCTGTTTCTTCTGATTCCCGGCCCGGGCAATCTGGCGCTGATCACTTCGACCAGCAAAGGCGGGATTCGTGGCGGGTTGGCTGCCACCATGGGAGTGATCATCGGAGACCAGTTCCTCATGTGGGCGGCAGTCGCAGGCGTGTCTGCGGTGCTGGCCGCATATCCCACCGCATTCAAGGCGGTGCAATGGTTGGGCGCCGCCTACCTTGCCTGGCTCGGCTTCAAGATGCTGCTCGCCAAGCCCGGCTCAGCACCCATCCTCAACATTCGGCCGAGCCATTTCTTGCGGCAGGCATTGATGATCACTGTGCTGAACCCCAAGGCAATCGTGTTCTACATGGCCTTCTTTCCGCTGTTCGTCGACCCCGCGCGGCATCAGGGCCTGATCACTTTCGGCGCCATGGCCGTGACGATTGCAGTGCTCACCTTCATGTACGGCCTCACGTCCACGCTGCTCACGCACTTCCTGGCCGAACGCATTCGCGCCAACCCACGTATTTCGGGCGCTCTTGAAAAGCTTGCTGGCGTCTTCCTGATTGCCTTCGGCGTCAAGCTCGCCATTTCCCGCTGATCCTCACATGGCCAAGATTTTTTGCATTGCCAACCAAAAGGGCGGCGTCGGCAAGACAACCACCACCGTCAACCTTGCCGCCGGCTTGGCCAAGGTCGGCCAGCGGGTGTTGATGATCGACCTCGATCCCCAGGGCAACGCAACCATGGGTTCGGGCATCGACAAGCGCCAGCTGGAGTTGACGGTGTACGACGTGCTGCTCGAATCGGCGTCCGTGGCCGAGGCGCGCGTGCAGGCCGACAAGCTGGTGGAGGGCGGCTGCGGCTATGACGTGCTCGGCGCCAACCGCGAACTGGCGGGCGCCGAGGTGGAAATGGTGGCGCTCGACCGCCGCGAGAAGCGCTTGCGCACCGCACTGGCCGCCGTCGGCGCCGAGTACGACTTCGTGCTGATCGACTGCCCGCCGAGCCTGAGCCTGCTCACGCTCAATGGCCTGTGCGCCGCCCATGGCGTGATCGTGCCGATGCAGTGCGAGTACTTTGCGCTCGAAGGGCTGACCGACCTTGTCAACACCATCAAGCAGGTGCACGCCAATCTCAACAAGAACCTGCAGATCATCGGCCTGCTGCGCGTGATGTTCGATCCGCGCATCACGCTGCAGCAGCAGGTGAGCGAGCAACTCAAGTCCCACTTTGGCGACAAGGTGTTCGACACGGTCATTCCGCGCAACGTGCGGCTTGCCGAGGCGCCGAGTTACGGGCTCCCGGGCGTGGTGTTCGACCCTGCAGCCCGCGGCAGCCAGGCCTTCATTGCCTTTGCCAAGGAGCTGGTCGAGAAGATGCCGCCCGCCAGTGCATTCGCGTCTGGCGCTGTGGCGCCTCCGATTGCAGAGGTGGCGCCGGCCGCTCCCAACCTTGCAATTCCCGAAGACGTGCTGGCACCCGCGGCCGCACCCGACACCAGCGAAAAAAGCATCTGACGCCTCGGCGAAGATGCGCGCCTTCAAAGTTCTAGCAAGCAAATGACAACCTCACGCATCCTGTTGCTGCCGGGCTGGCAGAACAGCGGCCCCGGCCATTGGCAAACCCGATGGGAGTCGCTCTATGGCGATCGCCGGGTCGAGCAGCATGACTGGATGCGCCCACTGCGCGGCGACTGGTCCGCGCGGCTCGAGGAAGAAGTGCTGGCCGCGCCCGGCCCGGTAGCCTTTGCGGCGCACAGCCTCGGCTGCATTCTGGTGGCCGCCTGGGCCGCGCATTCGCGCAACACGCACAAGGTGCTCGGCGCGCTGCTGGTTGCGCCTGGAGACCTGGAGCGTGACGACTTGCGCCAGATGATTCCCGGTTGGGCCCCCATCGTGCGCAAGCCGCTGCCGTTTCCGTCGGTGCTGATTGCCGCGAGCGACGATCCCTACTGCGACGCCATGCGTTCGCGCCAAATGGCCGAAGACTGGGGCGCGCGCTTCGTCGACGCTGGCGCCGGCGGCCATTTGAATGCCGAGTCCGGCCTGGGCGACTGGCCCCTAGGCCGGCAACTATTGAACGAAATCTCGAAAGACAAGCACTGATGGCGACCAAGAAACCCAAGGGCCTGGGGCGCGGCCTCGAAGCGCTGCTCGGCCCGACGGCCGCACCCGCCGCGGACAACAACAATGGGTCGGAAGAGGGCACAGCCGCGCAAAACCCGAACACCCTGATGCTCGACCAGATGGTGGCCGGCGTTTACCAGCCGCGCACGCGCATGGACGAAGGCGCGCTGTACGAACTGGCCGAGAGCATCAAGGCGCAGGGCATCATGCAGCCGATCCTGGTGCGCCGGCTCGATGCGGAATCGGCCGCTGCCAAGAACGCCGAATACGAAATCATCGCGGGCGAGCGCCGCTTCCGCGCCGCCAGGCTCGCCGGCCTCGACCGGGTGCCGGTGCTGGTGCGCGACGTGCCCAACGAGTCCGCAGCGGCCATGTCGCTGATCGAGAACATCCAGCGCGAAGACCTGAACCCGCTCGAAGAAGCCCAAGGCCTGCAACGCCTCGTTTCGGAGTTTGGGCTCACTCACGAAGCGGCCGCACAAGCCGTGGGACGGTCGCGCAGCGCCGCCAGCAACCTGCTGCGCCTGTTGAACCTGGCCGAGCCTGCGCAGCAAATGCTGATGGCAGGCGACATCGACATGGGCCATGCCCGCGCGCTGCTGTCGCTGGACCGTGGCACGCAGATCACCGCTGCCAACCAGATCGCCGCCAAGAAGATGTCGGTGCGCGAGGCCGAAGCGCTGGTGAAGCGGCTCGCCGCCGAGTTCACCCTGACGCCGTCACGCCGCGGCAACGACGGCGAAAAGTCGCGCGACCTGCAGCGCGTGGAAGAAGAACTGGCCGACCTGCTCACCGCAGAGGTGGAGGTTCGCATCAAGAAGCGCAGCAAGCGGGGCGGCAAGCTCGAGGAAAGCGGCGAGCTTGCCATTCACTTCGGCTCCATCGAGGCGCTCAACGGCCTGATAGAACGTATCCGCCGAACGGCCTAGTTACGAGGCTGTGCATCGAACGTTTGCGTGATTGTTTCTTGCAATCTTTTACGCGTATCCTCTCCGCTAATTTTCAAACCGCAAATTTCGAGGAGAGGGAGTTCTTCATGAAGCTCAACAAGTTTCCGTTCGCGGCCGTGGCCGTGGGCGCGCTGCTGCTGACCGGCTGCGTAACCACCGACATGCAGATGGGCAGCCAGTCTGCCAAGACCACCGCCACCGGCAGCGCCGCCGGCTCGGCGACCGCGGGCGAAAGCAGCCAGCTCGAGCGCTGCGAGTCGCCGCTTGGCACCGTCTCGCTCATCGAGAACGTCAACTCCGGCTGGTACACCATCCTTACCGGTGAATACCGCTTGCCGCCTACGGCCAACCTGCTGCGCCTGCTCGTGCAGCAATCGAACTGCTTCGTGGTGGTCGAGCGCGGCGCTGCCGGCATGAACGCCATGAACCGTGAACGCGCGCTGATGCAGTCGGGCGAAATGCGCGGCGGCAGCAACTTCGGACGCGGCCAGATGGTGGCTTCGGACTACGGCCTTTCGCCCGAGATCGTCTTCAGCAACAGCGACGCCGGCGGTATCGGCGGCGCCTTGGGCGGCCTGGTGGGCGGCAACCGTGGCCGTGCCCTGGCCGCAGTTGGCGGCAGCATGCAGACCAAGGAAGCCAGCGCGCTCCTGACCCTCATCGACAACCGCTCCGGCGTGCAGGTCGCGGCTTCGGAGGGCAGCGCCTCCAAGACCGACTTCGGCGCCTTCGGCTCGGTATTCGGCGGCCGTGCCGGCGGCGGACTCGGTGGCTACACGAACACGGCGCAAGGCAAGGTCATTGCCGCGGCCTTCATGGACGCGTTCAACCAGATGGTTCGCTCGCTGCGCAACTACAAGGCACAGACCGTACGCGGCCAAGGCCTTGGCGGCGGTGGCCGGCTGGGCGTGGACGGCGGCGCAGCGCCGTCGCAAACTTCGGCTCCGGCAGAGCAACCGGCCCGCCGCCGCAGGTAACGCGCGGCAACTGGCAAAAAGCCCGGCGGCTCGCAAGAGCCCCGGGCTTTTTCAATGCGTCTTCGAGCGGATCAGAGCGCGAAGATCTTTCCGGGATTCATGATGTTCTTCGGATCGAGCGCACGCTTGATCGTGCGCATCATGTCGATGGCGCCCACGCCCGCTTCCGTCACCAGGAAGTCCATCTTGTGCAGCCCCACGCCGTGCTCGCCGGTGCAGGTGCCTTCGAGCGCCAGCGCGCGGCTCACCAGGTCGTGGTTGAGCTTTTCGGCCTTCACGCGCTCTTCGGGAACGTTCGGGTCGAGCAGGTAGCCGAAGTGGAAATTGCCGTCGCCCACGTGGCCGACCAGAAAGTAGGGGATGCCGCTGGCATCCGCCTCGGCCACCGAGTCGAGCAGGCAATCGGCCAGGCGCGAGATGGGCACACAGGTGTCGGTGGAGATCACGCGGCAGCCGGGGCGCGACTGCACGGCGGCAAAGTAGCTGTTGTGCCGCGCCGTCCACAGGCGGGTGCGTTCTTCGGGCGTGCTGGCCCATTCGAAGGCATTGCCGCCGTGGCCGCTCGCGAGCTCTTGCACGGTTTCGGCTTGCTCCTTCACACCGGCCGGCGAGCCGTGGAATTCCATCAGCAGCATCGGCTCTTCGCGCAGGTCGAGCTTGGCGTAGGCGTTCACCATGCGCACGGTGTTCACGTCGATGAGTTCCACGCGCGCAATCGGCACGCCCAGCTGAATGGTCTCGATGGTGGTGCGCACCGCGGCCTCGATGCTCGGGAACGAGCAGATCGCGGCCGATACGGCCTCGGGCAGCGGATAGATGCGCAGCGTGACCTCGGTGACCACGCCCAGCGTGCCTTCGCTGCCCACCATGAGGCGCGTGAGGTCGTAGCCGGCGGACGATTTCTTGGCGCGCGTGCCGGTGCGAATGACGTCGCCGCTGGCCGTGACCACTTCGAGCGCCAGCACGTTCTCGCGCATCGTGCCGTAGCGCACCGCATTCGTGCCGCTCGCGCGCGTGGCCGTCATGCCGCCAATGGAGGCGTCCGCACCCGGATCGATGGGGAAGAACAGGCCCGTGCTTTTGATCTCTTCATTGAGCTGCTTGCGCGTGACGCCGGGCTGCACCGTCACTGTGAGGTCGTCGGCGTTGACCGACAGCACCTTGTTCATGCGCGACACGTCGATGCTGATACCGCCTTGCACCGCCAGCAGATGGCCTTCGAGCGATGAGCCCACACCGAAGGGAATGACCGGCACGCTGTGTTCGCTCGCGAGTGTTACGGCGTCGGCCACGTCTTGCGTGCTTTCGGCAAACACCACGGCCGAAGGAGGAGGGGCGTCGAACGACGACTCGTCGCGGCCGTGCTGGGTGCGCACCGCCATGGCCGTGGAACAGTTGGCGCCGAAGCGGGCCTTCAGCCCTTCGATGAGGGCGGCGGGTACGTCGCGCAGATGAAGCTCCGGCAGCAGGTGCGAGGTTTGGGTCGGGGCATTCATCGGGTGTCTCCTGGAATGATGTGGGTGCGAAGGTGTTGTTGGGCCATTTTACGGAGCGAGCACCATAATGCGCTTCGGAAAGAGCCATGAACCCTACGACGCTCGCTGACTGCTCATTGGGCGCAGCCTCATCCATTGCCTTTGCAGCCACGACCAGCAGCATCTTGCAGGCCTGCAGCGGCGGCCCGGCAAGATCGACGCCTCCGGGGTTCGGGCCGTAGAAGAACACAAGAACAGGAGCGCCCATGGGCAACCGACTTTCGCAAATTGCCACCCGTACCGGTGACGACGGCACCACAGGCCTGGGCGACAACACGCGCGTGCCCAAGGACCACTTGCGCGTGCATGCCATGGGCGACGTGGACGAACTCAACTCGCAAATAGGCCTGCTGCTGTGCGAGCCCATGCCAGAGCCCGTGCGCGAGCTGCTGGTCGATGTGCAGCACCAGCTGTTCAACCTGGGCGGCGAGCTCTCGATGCCGGGCTACACGTTGCTGAAGGCCGATGCGCTGCTGCAGCTGGACAACGCCCTGGCCGAGCACAACGCCGCCTTGCCGCGCCTGGCCGAATTCATCTTGCCCGCGGGCACGCGCGCGGCATCGCTTGCGCACGTGTGCCGCACTGTGGCGCGGCGGGCCGAGCGTGCCGTGGTGGCGCTTGGTACAACGGCCGAACTCAACGACGCACTGCGTCAATATCTCAACCGGCTCAGCGACCTGCTCTTTGTGCTCGCACGTGTGCTCAACCGCATGAACGGCGGCGACGATGTGTACTGGAAGAGCGAGCGCATGGCGCGTGCAGCGGCCGCCGATGCCAAAGACGAAGGAAACCCCTCATGAAGACGTTGAAGACAACTGCCCACGTGCTTTCCGTTGCAGCAGCAGCGGCCCTGCTGTTGTCCGTTTCCGCCGCGCATGCGCAGAGCGCGGACAACCCACCCAAGGCAGAGCGTGCCCACACGCTCAAGCCGCCGCCGCGCGACAGCAAGGTCGTCAACAGCGTGCAGCGCGGCACCAACGCCGCCGGCCGCGGTATCGACCGGGCGGAAGGCGCAACCCGGCGTGGCGTCAACAACGTATCGGAAAAAGCCAGCCGGCCGGTGCGCAGGGTGGGCGAGTCCTTTGGGCGCAAGCTTGCACCGGGTTCGAGTGGGCGCGCTGCGCCGCCGCCGGTGGGGCCGCAAGGGAATGCACCCTGAATTGAATATGCGGGCGGCTTCGACGCTGTTGTTCAGGGCGGCGCACCCGCCGACGGGGGACATTCGCGGAGGGGAGTACCCGGTGGCCTTTGCACGCGCCCCGAACAGGAGCGCCCCGAACAAGCGCGCCGCGAACAAGAGCCGCCAAACAAGCTCTTGAACACGCACAAAGCGATCAACCACAGATGGCAAGAAACATAGAGATCAAGGCCCGCATAGACAGCGTGGAACGCGTGGCCCAAGTGGCGGCCCAACTCGCCCATTCAGGCCCCGTCGAAATCGCGCAGGACGACACCTTCTTCCGCTGCGAGAACAGCGCCGACCGCCTCAAGCTGCGCACCTTTGCGCCCGATCGCGCCGAACTCATCTTCTATCGCCGTGCGAACAGCAGGGGCCCCAAGGAATCGTTCTACCTGATCTCGCCCACCACAACGCCCGATGCGTTGCGCGAATCGCTCACGCTCGCGTGGGGCCAGGCAGGCCGCGTGCGCAAGCAGCGCCGGCTCTTCATCGTGGGCCGCACACGCGTGCATCTCGACCGCGTCGAAGGGCTCGGTGAATTTCTCGAGCTTGAAGTGGTTCTGAAAGAAGGCGAATCTGCCGACGATGGCGTGGCAGAGGCCCATGCGCTCATGGCGCAACTCGGCATTGGATCCGGCCAGTTGGTGCAGGGTGCCTACGTCGACCTGCTGCGGCAGCAAGCCGCCTGAGCCGCTTCAGCGCCAGCCCGCAGCCTTCAGCTGATCTGCCAACTGCTGCGCCACCCGCGCATAGCCTTGCGCGTTGGCATGGATGCGATCGGAGCGCAGCGACGTATCCGACAGCACGCTCGAATAAACATTGGCAACCAGCAGCGCCTGCCCCGACTTCGCAACCTCTTCGTAGAACGGCGCATCGCTCAGCGAGCCTACAGCCGCACGCATGGCATCGGGCGCCGGCGTGGCCAGCAGCGCGACGTAAGGCGTGTGCGCAAGTGCCTGCCTCACAAGAGCTGCAAGGTTCTCGCGCGTGGCAGAGGGCGGCACGCCGCGCAGCATGTCGTTGCCGCCGATGCCGATCAGGATGGCGTCATAGCTTTCTGCCGCCAGCAGCGCCGGCAAGCGCTCCAAAGCTCCGGCTGTAGTGTCGCCATTGATGCCTGCGTTTTCTATTTGCCAGCCGGTCAGTTCACCCAGTTTCACGGGCCACGCTGCGCCTGGCGGTGCGCCGTAGCCGAAGGTCAGGCTGTCGCCCAGGGCGAGTACGCGGGCATCCGGTTTCAACGCGGCGGCGGCAGGCTTGCGCTTGCCGCAGGCGGCCAGCACGGCCGTTGCGGGCACGCCTGCAAGCAGATGGAGGAGGTGCCGTCGCTTCATGTTGCGCTCGAGCGTAAGCGCCGTCGAGCAAGGCTCGCCTGGCTGCACTGCCCCCTGGTCAGTCACGGGGTTTGAAGAACCGGTACAGGCCCGCAACCACCATGACGGCGCCCAGGAATGCGACGGCCGTCTGGCCGCCCTCATAGCCGCCCACTCCAGCGGGGGGGCCCGTCATGAGCCACCTCACGAGCATGCCTCCACCCCACAGAACGCCGATGGCACCAATGATCTTGTCGCGCATAGTTGATTGATGGCGCCTCCAGCGCCTGATGATCTGTTTGCGCATTGTCCCCAAAGCCTCCAGACGGGGCGCAAATCACCTACGCAAAACCGGGATTGAAGGACAACGCGCCGCTCCGATACCTGCGCTTACGTGATTTCACCTGACGGCGACCTGATGCGCTCCGGGCAGACACAAGGGCCACTGACAATGGACTCGTCATCAACACGAAGGAGTTCCAGATGATCATCAAGTCAAAGAGCATGGCCGTTGCAGCTGCGGCACTCGCGATGTGCATGGCAGCGGGAAGCGCCTTCGCGCAAGACCGTGGCCACGATCGCGGCCATGACCGCGGTGACAACAGAGGCAACGGCCGCTATGAACAACAGCATCGCCAGTTCGATCGGCATGACCACCGCCGCGGCGATCGCGGTGACCGCTACAGCCGCGAGGACTACCGGGATGGGCGCCACTTCGACCGCCGCGGCTATCCGCAACCGCATGCCGAATGGCGCCGCGGTGGGCGTGTGCCCCCCGAGTACCGTGGCCGCAACTACGTGGTGAACGACTACCGCGCCTACCAGCTGCAGGCACCCCCGCGCGGCTACCAGTGGGTGGGTGTGGGCGGCGACTATGTGCTCGCGGCCATTGCCACCGGCCTGATTGCCCAGATCATCGTGGGCAACCAGTAAGCAAGCGCGAAGCGCTCAGGCTGTGACGGTGGGCAGCGACTGGGCGCACACGTTGCGCCCGGTAATGGTGAGCCGCAAACCGCCGCCGTGCCATTCGAGCCAGTTAAGGCTCACATACGCTTCGATGTCGCTGTCGTCGATGCGGTCGGCCTGGCGGCTTTGCAGCAGCTCCACGGTGGCGGGCAATGCCCGCCTCAGCCGCTCGCGCCGTTCGGCGGCGTCGGCCGCCTTGAGGGCGGCCTTGGTTTGCTGTTGCTGCTGCGGGGTCGATGCCATTGCTGATCCGTTCCGGGAAGCCAAGGAATTAACCCGAATGTACGCTCCCCGTGTGAAGCGGCGTGCTTCTTTTTAAAACCTGTTGCTGCAAGCGCCGAATACGTTGCATCCGCGCTAGATTTCGTAGTGCGATCCCGTCGCTTCGCCGCCCAGAGCCTTTTCGACGACGGTTCGCGTCAACGTGGGCGCGAACGATTCGATGAACGCGTACACGTACTTGCGCAGGTAGTTGCCGCGCCGCACCGCGAGCTTGGTCAGGTTGATGCCAAAGAGCCGCCCCGCGTCGAGCGCGCGCAATTGCGTGTCGCGCTCGGTTTCGTAGGCCACGCCAGCCACGATGCCCACGCCCATGCCCAACTGCACGTAGGTCTTGATCACGTCCGCGTCCATGGCCGACAACACGATGTTCGGCGCCAGCCCGCGCTGCGCAAAAGCCTCGTCGATGCGCGAGCGGCCGGTAAAGCCGGTGTCGTAGGTAATGAGCGGAAAGCGCGCAAGCGCCTCCAGCGTGAGCGGTGCGTCGAGCAGCGCATGGCCCGGCGGCACCACCACGGAGTGCGTCCAGCGGTAGCAGGGCAGGGCCACCAGCTGCGGGTAGTCTCCCAGTGCTTCGGTTGCAATGCCGACGTCGGCCTCGCCGTCGATCAGCATCTGCGCAATCTGCTTGGGCGAGCCCTGGTGCAGGTGCAGTTTCACGTTGGGAAACTGCGCGCGAAATTCCTGCACCGCCACCGGCATTGCATAGCGCGCCTGCGAGTGCGTGGCCGCCACCGAGAGCAGCCCGCTCTGCTGTGCCACGAATTCCTGTCCCGCATGACGCAGGTTGCTGCTTTCCATCAGCATGCGCTCGATGATCGGCAAGACGTGGCCGCCCGGCTCGGTGAGCCCGGTGAGCCGCTTGCCGGCACGCACGAAGAGCTCTATGCCGAGTTCTTCCTCCAGTTCGCGGATCTGCCGGCTCACGCCCGGCTGGGAGGTGTGCAGCGTGTTGGCAACCTCGGTCAGGTTGAAGCCGCAACGAACGGCCTCGCGTACCGAGCGCAGTTGTTGGAAGTTCATCTGGCGCGAAGGGATCGTAGAGAGAGAGTAGACCGGGTAGTGGTGCCGGCCCGGAGAAGGCCGCCCGGCGATTCTCGGCAGAAGCGCTTATGCGGGGAACGATGCGTTTGTTGGTTCCACATGAGCAAATCATCTTTGCAGGGCCTGCTGGACTGGGTCGGTAGCTCGTTTGCAATTTCGCACGTATGTGCTAAAGTGATGCCATGGACGCCAAGACCCAGAAAAGCGAGCTCACCCGCACCGCCATCATCGGTGCGGCAATGGACGTCGCATTGTCCGAAGGGCTGGAGGCCATCACGCTACAGGCCGTGGCCAGCCGGCTGGCGCTTTCCAAGAGCGGGGTGTTTTCACGCGTGGGCTCGCGCGAAGCGCTCCAGAAGGCCGTCATCGAAGAGTACGGCCGCCGCTTCCTTGCCGACGTGTTCGTGCCCGCCATGCAAAAGCCCAAGGGCCTTGCGCGGCTCAACGACATCGTCGACCGCTGGATAGCCCGCACCCGCGACATCGAAGCCGAAACCGGCTGCATCTACACGGCGGGTGCCTTCGAATACGACGACCGCGAAGGCGAGTTGCGCGACCTGCTGTTCAGCGAAATCACCCGCTGGCGCGCCGCGCTGCGCCGCACCGTGCTGCAGGCGATCGAAACCGGCGAACTCCGCGCCGACACCGACGCCGGGCAGGTGGTCAGTGAAATCAACGGCCTCATCATCGGCCTTCTGCACGACGCGCGGTTTCTGCGCGATCCACAAGCCGCCGAGCGCGCCATGCGCACCTGGCAGCGGCTACTTTCCAGCTACCGCGCCTGAGCCATCGGGCGAGCAGTTTCTTTCGTCTTTCTTTGTCTTAATTTCGCACAGTCGTGCGATAAAAAGGAGAAGCACCATGCTGATCATCGCCCTCTGCCTTGCCGTCTACGTGGGCGCCATCGGCGCCGAAACTGTTCGCGATGCACTGCGCAGCCTGCCGCGCAGCAACGACGACTGGGTCTGGTTCTGAACGCAGGAGCCCATTGCATGACGAGCACCAGCAGCACCTCCGCGGCAACGCATGCCGCGCAATCGAACTACTACCGCCCCAGCCGCCTCATGCGCGCGGTGCGCCTGGGCCTCACCACATCCGAGCGCCTTTGGCCCGCGTTGGGCGTGCGTGCGGCCCATCGCCTGTTCGGCACGCCGTTGCCGCTCAAGTGGCTCTACCGCGCGCAAGCGCCCGGCGCAGGATGGCGGCGCGAAGCCTGGAGTTTCGAGAAAGCGAGCCTCGGGCTCTATCACCTCGCCACGCAGGATTCAGGCGCGGAATCCGCCCCCCTTGTGCTGCTGGTGCACGGATGGGGCGGCCATGCGGGGCAGATGCTGACCCTGGCCGAGGCCGTGGCCGCCGCGGGCCTCCGGCCGGTGCTGCTCGAACTGCCGGCCCACGGCCGCAGCGCCGGCATGATGAGCAACGCGCCGCAATTTGCGCGTGCCATCTCGTACGTGGTGTCGAGGCTCGTCGCAGACGGTCACTCTCTGCGCGCAGTGGTCGCGCACTCGATGGGCGCCAACGCATTGGGCGTGGCCGCCGCGCAGGGCCTGCTCGCCGAGCGGCTGGTGCTGCTCGCACCACCGGCTTCGGCGCGCGAATTCACGCGCTACTTTGCGCACACGTTCGGGCTGAGGGAGACAACGCGGCTCGCAATGCAGCGGCTGTTCGAGGCGCAGGAAGGCTTCCTGATGGCCCAGCTCGAGCCACCCGCAGTCGGGCCGCGCATCGCGCAGCCGACACTGATCGTGCATGACCGGGACGACCGAGTGAACCGCTTCGCCGACGCGGAGGCGTACCGCGATGCAATCAAGGGGGCGCAGCTCGTGGCCACGCAGGGGCTGGGGCACCGCCGCATCCTCAGGGAAGAGGACGTGGTCCGGCAGGTGACGCGCTTCATTGCGCGTGTGGACTGACCGAAAGCCGCGCAGGCCGTGCGGGTTGCGCGGCGCGCCTGCCGTGCGTTCAGCGCGCCGGCGTGGGCGAGGCGTCGGGCAGTTCGATCTTGATGTCGAGCACTTCGAGGTCGTCCTGCTTTTCCAGGTGAACCTTGATGTCCTCGGCATTGATCTTCACGTATTTGGAGATCACCGCCATCAGCTCGCGCTGGAGGTCGGGCAGGTAGTCGGGGCGCTTCTTGCCGCTGAGGCTGGACCGCTCGTGCGCGAGGATGATCTGCAGCCGCTCTTTGGCGACGCTGGCCGTCTTCTTCTTTTCGCCGAGCAGGAACGAGAAAAAGGACATGGCCTACTTGCCTCCAAAGATTCGCTTGAAGAAGCCCGGCTTTTCCGCATCGACGAAGCGCATCGGGCGGTCTTCGCCCAGGAAGCGCGCGACCACGTCGCTGTAGGCCTTTGCCACGTCGGTGTCCTTGTCGTGAATGGCGGGCACGCCCTGGTTGGACGCCTGCAGCACGCTTTCGGATTCGGGAATGACGCCGATCAGCTTGATGCGCAGGATGTCCTGGATGTCTTCCAGCGAGAGCATCTGGCCGCCGGCCACGCGGTTGGGGTTGTAGCGGGTGATCAGCAGGTGCTCCTTGATGGGGTCGCCGCCTTCCTTCGCCCGCTTGGTCTTGCTGCTCAGCATGCCCAGGATGCGGTCGGAGTCGCGCACCGAGGATACCTCGGGGTTGGTCACCACCAGTGCTTCGTCTGCAAAGTGCATGGCCATCATCGCGCCGGTCTCGATGCCCGCGGGCGAGTCGCACACGATGTAGTCGAACTCCATGGCGGCCAGGTCGTTCAGCACCTTTTCAACGCCTTCTTGCGTCAGGGCTTCCTTGTCGCGCGTCTGCGAGGCGGCCAGCACGAAGAGGTTTTCGCACTGCTTGTCCTTGATGAGGGCTTGGCTCAGGTTGGCTTCGCCCTGGATCACGTTGATCAGGTCGTACACCACGCGGCGCTCGCAGCCCATGATCAGGTCGAGGTTGCGCAGGCCCACGTCGAAGTCGATCACCGCCGTCTTCTTGCCCGCGAGCGCGAGGCCCGACGCAAAGCTGGCGCTCGTCGTGGTCTTGCCGACGCCGCCCTTGCCTGAGGTCACCACCACAATTTTGGCCATTGCCATTCCTTCTTGTTTCGATTCGGTTGTTGGTTTTCAGATTCGGCGCGGCCCGTCAGGGAATCGCGTCGATCACTAGCTTTTTGCCGTCCAGGCGTATTTGCGCGGGCTTGCCGAGCACCGGGTCGGGCAGCGGCACTTCGTTGGTGCGGTAGATGCCTGCAATGGCCACCAGCTGCGCTTCCATGCAGGTCGAGAAGATGCGTGCCTCGGTATTGCCGCGCGCGCCGGCAATTGCCTTGCCTCGCAGCGGTGCATACACGTGCACGTTGCCGTCGGCGATGACTTCGGCGCCAAAGCTCACCACCGCAGTTACCACCACGTCGCCGCCGCGGGCGTAGACCTGCTGGCCGGAGCGCAGCGGCTTGTCGATCACGAGCGTGCCGTTGGCGGGCACCGGCACCTCGCGCACGATTTGCGGGGCCTCGCTGGCGGGCGCTGGCGTGGCCGCCGGCGGTGCCGGGGAGCGCGGCGCGGGTGCCACAGGCATGGCCGTCACCGAAAGGCCGGCCGCGCGGGCCGCGGCATTCTGGGCGTCGTTGCCCCCGCGCACCGCAATGGGTTGCGTCTGGTGGCGCGCCAAGAGGCCCCGCAGCGCCGCAAAGTCGAGCTCGGCGGGTTCCTCGCCGCTCTCTTCGTCGGGCTGCAGCTGCGAGAGATCGATGACCACCGGCTCCTGCTCGAAGAAATCGGGCGAGTCGGCCAGTTGCGCATCGAGTGCCTCGGCCAGCACGGCCAGGTCGGCCGTCTTGAGGATCACTGCAATCAGCGGCAGCGTGGCGCTTTTGAATTCGAAAACCGCCTTGGTGCGCGCGGCGGAGACATCGGCCATTGGAAAACGTCGGTGCGAAAAGCGTTGGAGTCTAACGGGCGCGGGCTTCGGGCCGGCGACCGGCCCCTCCATCAATCACCCGCAACAACACTTCTTGCACGGCGTTTCACTTTCAAGGTGCTCAGGCGTTGCGCGATCGGCCGAGCAGTGCGTAAAGAATGATCGCGCCGAAAGTGGCGGTTCCGATGCCGCCAAGAGCAAAGTCGCCGAACTTCAGCGTGAAGTCGGCGGTGCCGATGATGAGCGTGATGGCCGCGACGATCAGGTTCTTGTTCTGCGAAAAATCGACCCGGTTGTCGACCCAGATCTTGGCGCCCGCAATGGCAATGAGGCCGAACACCACGATGCTCACGCCGCCCATCACCGGCAGCGGAATCGCCTGGATCAGCGCGCCGAACTTCGGGCTGAAGCCCAGCACCAGCGCAATGACCGCGGCCACCACGAACACCGCCGTCGAATAGATGCGCGTGGCCGCCATCACGCCGATGTTCTCGGCATAAGTGGTTACGCCCGTGCCGCCGGCAGCGCCGCTTACCACCGTGGCAATGCCGTCGCCGATGAAGGCGCGGCCGATGTAGGGGTCGAGATTGCGGCCCGTCATGGCGGTGACGGCCTTCAGGTGGCCGAGGTTTTCCGCCACCAAAATGATTGCCACCGGTGCGATCAGCAGCATGGCATTGGCCGTGAACACCGGCGCGGTGAAGGTCGGCAGGCCGAACCAAGCCGCGTTGGCAATGCCGCTCAGGTCCACCGGCTTGCCCAGGCCCATGCCGTTGGTCAGCACCGCATACACCACCGTGGCCAGGATGAGCCCGACCAGGATCAGCAGGCGCTGCAGCATGCCGCGCGTGAACACCGCCACCAGCCCCACGCAAAGAAAAGTCACGGCCTGCATCCAGGCGTCGAAGTTGCCGGCCGCCATGTTCTTGACCGGCACGCTCGCCAGGTTGAGCCCGATCACCGCCACCACCGCCCCGGTAACCACCGGCGGCATGAAGCGTTCGATCCACCCCGTGCCAACGGCCTGCACGATGGCGCCGATGAGGATGTAGATCACCCCGCACGCCACGATGCCGCCCAGCGCCACCGCAATGTTGGTGTTGGGGCCCTTGCCCGCATAGCCGCTGGCCGCGATGACCACGCCGATGAACGCGAAGCTCGAGCCCAGGTAGCTGGGTACCTTGCCGCCCGTCACCAGAAAGAAGATGAGCGTGCCGATGCCGCTCATCAAAATCGCGATGTTCGGGTTGAAGCCCATGAGAATGGGCGCCAGCACCGTGGCGCCGAACATCGCGATGACGTGCTGCACGCCCATTGCGCCGGTCTGCAGCCAGGGCAGGCGTTCGTCAGGCGCGACAACGCTCCCTTCGGTGGCGGCGACTTCGCGCCAGCTGAATAGATTGCTCATGAGTGGTTATCTCCTCGATGGTTTTATGTGCCCGGTGGGCTTCTTTCGGCCGCTTTTCCAGTCGCTAGCGCGGCGGCAGCACCGCCATTGTGATGCGCGAGACGCAGGTCAGGTCGCCTGCATCGTTGGTCATGTCGATCTGCCACACCTGCGTGGTGCGCCCGCGGTGCACCGGCCGTGCCGTGCCGGTAACCCAGCCGCTCGTGGCCGAGCGGATGTGGTTGGCATTGATGTCCAGACCCACCGCCCGGTCGCCCTCTGGGGCGGAGTAGTGCGCGCCGCATGAGCCCAGCGTTTCGGCCAGCACCACCGACACGCCCCCGTGCAGGATGCCGTACGGCTGGCGCGTGCGCTCGTCCACCGGCACGCGGGCGCGGATGAAGTCGTCCCCCACCTCCAGGAACTCCATGCCCAGCGTGGAAACAGCGGTGCCGACGTGGTTGCGGGTCAGCTCTTCGACCGAGATGTCTTTCTTCCAGATTCGCATTCGTTTTCTCCAGTACGGATGTGCTGGAAACTATAGCGATGGCGGCTGACAATGGCAGTCTCCTTTGCGTGCTAACTTGCTGCGATGAAGCACCCTCTCAGACGCTGGCTGGCCGGCATTGCCGTGGTCCTGTTGATCGGGGCCGGGGCGCTGGTGTGGGTGGTGAGCACCCGCTTGCCAAGCGACGAAGAGGTGGCGGTGCGAATTTCCGAAGCCTTCGAGAAGCGATTCGGCATTGGCCTGAAGGTGGGCGGCGCGCATTGGTCGCTGCTGCCGGCGCCGGTGCTCGTGCTTTCCAACGTTTCTACCGACCAGCCCCGCCCGGTCACGCTGCGCCGCATCACGGTGCAGCTCAAGCTCACGGAACTGCTCGGCCGGGTCGTCGCCGTGGACGAAGCTGAGATCGAAAGCCTGGTGCTGCCGCGCGAATCGTTTCGCGCGTTTCGCGGCAAGGAACCCAAGCCGAAGGAGGCCGGCAACATCGTCGCGTTGCCTTCGCCCTGGACGCTGGCCCCCGTGCCGCTCGAAAAGCTGCGCTGGCGCGACGTCGTCTGGATCGACCGGCGCGACATTGCGCTGGCCTACGACGGAGAGATCAGCTTCGACGCCAACTGGCGCCCGCGCCAGGCGCGCCTCGAACGCGCCGGCGCATCGCCTCCCGCCCGCTTGCGCTTGGACCGCGCCGCCGCAGGGCAAGACCGGTGGCGCACCCGCATCGACGTGGGCGGCGGCACGTGGAACGGCGTCACCCTGCTGGAAGCGCAGCCGGAGGACAAGCTGCGCCTGTCGGCCGAGCTGGAGCCCCGGCAAGTCGACATCGAAGGCCTGGTGCAAGCCTTCGGACGGCGCACTGCGGTCGCCGGCAAGGTCTCGGGCTTTTCCACGCTGGTGGCCGAAGCCGGCGACCTGGGCGGACTGGTCCGCGGCATGCGTACGCGCACCACTTTTTCGGTTCGCCCCGCCACGCTCACCGGGCTCGACCTTGCCAAGACGGTGCTTACCGCGGGCACGGACCGCAGCGGCACCACGCCGCTCGACGAGCTCACCGGCACCCTCGAAACGCAGGGCACCGAAGACGGCATCGTGCTGCGCTACACCAACCTCAAGGCGCGTTCGGGCGTGCTCACTGCCAGCGGCAACCTGCGGTTCTTCAACAGAAAGCTGGACGGCGACCTGGCGGTCGACCTGGTCGACGGGGTCGTGGGCATGCCGCTCAAGATCGGCGGCACCGCAAGCGACCCGCAGATTTCACTCACGGGCGGTGCGCTGGCCGGCGCTGCGGTCGGCAGCGCGGTGCTGCCCGGCGTGGGCACGGCCATTGGTGCGCGCCTGGGGCAGCAGGTGGAAAAGCTGTTCGGCACGGAGGCGCCCGCCAAAAAAGCCGCGCCTGCACCTCGGAAGCAGGGCGTTACTCCAGCTCGTTGAACTGGATCGCCCCCTCCTTCATGACCAGCGGAATGCGCTCGCCTTGCCCCAGCAGGCACGAAACGTCGCGCAGCGGATTGCCATCGACAACCAGGACGTCGGCGAGTGCACCCGGCACCAGGCGGCCCAGGCGGTCTGGCATGCCCAACACTTCGGCGCCGATCACGGTGGCGCTGGCAATGGCCTCGGCGGGCGACAGCACCTCGGCACGCAGGCGGAACTCGTCGCTCTGCAGCCGCTGCGATTCGCCCAGCAGGTCGGAGCCGAAGCCCATCTTCACGCCCGCCGCCTTGTAGATCTCCAGCGAGCGCAGGCCCGCTTCGCGAACGTCGGCCACCTTGGCGACGCTTTCCTTGGGCAGGCCGAAGCTCTCGCCCTCGTTGGCCAGCGCGTCGTAGGTAACCAGCGTCGGCACCACGTAGGCGCCCATTTGCGCCATCAACGCCGCGGTGGGCGCGTCGACCAGGTTGCCGTGCTCGATGGTGCGCACGCCGCAGCGCACGGCCCTGGCAATGGCCTCTGCGGTGTAGGCATGGGCCAGCACGTAGGTGCCGCGCGCCCGCGCCTCCTCGACGATGGCGCGTATCTCGTCCTCGCTGTAGCCGAAAGCGCCCACCGGGTCGGTCGGCGAGGCCACGCCGCCCGACGCCATGATCTTGATCTGGTCTGCGCCCATCTGCAGTTCTTCGCGCACCGCCCGGCGTACGGCGTCGACGCCGTCGACCACGCGCGCCAGCGCGCCTACCCGCACGCAGGTCGGGCAGGGGGCATTGGGGTCCAGAAAATCGGAACGCGCCCGCATGTCGCCGTGGCCGCCCGTCTGGCTCAGCGCGCGGCCCGAGACGAACAGGCGCGGCCCCTGGGCCAGCCCCGATTCGACCGCCTGCTTGAACGCAAACCCCGCGCCGCCCGCATCGCGAACCGTGGTGAACCCGCGCCGCAGCATGCCGCGCAGCATGGGCACGCTGCGCAGCGTAATGAGCACGTTCGGCATGTGCACCTGCCGCGCAAGGTTGAGCTCCACCGCAATCACGTGCACGTGCAGGTCGATGAGGCCGGGCATCAGCGTCTTGCCCTTCAGGTCGATGACCCGCGCCGCCTTGCTCTGGAGCGGCTTGTCGGAGACTTCGCGCACCACTCCGTCCTCGACCAGAAGGTCGTGGCCTTCCAGCAGTTCGGCGCGCAGCGGATCGAGCAGGGAGGCGTTCTTGAAAAGCACCGCGTCGGTCATGCCATGGGCTCCTTGGTGTATTGCGCCATTACGGCCGGCACCGCCAGTTGCGAGAACACGCGCGCGAGCTCGACGTGCCCAGCGCCGTACCAGTTCTCTTCGTGCAGCATGTTGAGCGTGCCCAGTGTCTCGCCGCGCCAGCGCAGCGGAATGTTCAGAACACTGCGGCAGCCCAGCGAAACGATGAGTTCGTGGTCATAGAAAACGTCGCGCAGGTCGTCCGCGTTGCGGCCGATGTAAGGCAGCCCTTGCTGCATTACCTGCTGCATCCACGGCGAATCGGTAACCGGCTTGCGGCCGCCCACAGGGTAGGCCTCGCGCATGTTGGTGTACACGCGCTCCGACTCCCGCGCCTCCCGGTGGTGCACCAGGATGGTGAAAAGCCGGTGGCCGATGGTTGCGGCCACCGCCTTCTCGAGCGCGTCGAAGGTGGCCTGGGGTTGCTGCGTGTCGGCGTGCGCGCGCGCGACGGCCGACAGCGATTCGTCGAATGGCTTGGGTTGCATGGATGTCCTGCGTCAGGAAAGTTCGGTTGCCGCAATGTCCTCGAGCGAGCGGCCGCGTGTTGGAATGCCCATGAACGTGACGGCCGCTGCACCCAGCAGCAGCACCGCAGTGGTCATGCCGAACACGCCCGCAAAGCCCAGCGCCGGATAGATGAAGCCCACCAGGATCGGCGCCGTGATGCCCCCTATGCGGCCGATGGCCGACGCCAGGCCGGAGCCCGTTGCGCGCACCTGCGTTGGAAACACCTCTGGCGTATAGGCGTAGACACCCGCATAGGTGCCGTTCATGAAGAAGGACAGCAGAACGCCCGCCGCCATGATCTGCGCATCGCTGTGCGTAAAGGCAAGCCCCAGCGCCGAGATGCCGCCCAGCAGCATGTAGCTCACGATGGTGGCCTGCCGGCCGATCTTCTCGTTGAGCCACGCGGCCGAGAAGTAGCCCGGAATCTGCGCGAGATAGATCACGAGCGAGTAGCCGAAGCTCTTGGTGATCGTCATGCCGTTCTGGATAAGCAGGCTGGGAATCCACGTGAAGAACGAGTAGTAGCTGAAGGTGATCGCGAGCCACATCAGCCAGGTCATGGTGCTGATGCGGATGAGCTTGCTGGACACCAGCGTGGCGTAGTTCTTCAGCAGGCTGCCGCGGCTGTTGCTGGGCGGCGGCGCAGCCACGTCTTGCGCGTTGAGCGCGGGCAGCGCAAGGCCGCGCTGCACCGTCTCGGACTCCATTGCATCGACGATGGTTTCGGCCTCGGCCTGCCGGCCCTGGCTTTCGAGCCAGCGCGGCGATTCGGGCAGCGCACGGCGCCACCACAACAGCAGCAGCACCGGCATTGCGGTAATGAAGATGACGATGCGCCATCCCTGCGGATGCGCCGGCACGATGAAGTAGCCCAGCAGCGCCGCCGCGACGAAGCCGAACGAGAAGAAGCCCGCCAGTGCGCCGGTGAAAGTGCCCCGGTAGCGGCGCGCCACGAACTCCGAAAGGTAGGGCGCAATGATTGCGCTCTCTGCACCGGCGCCGAAGCCGGCCACGATGCGCAGCGCAAGAAACACCGTCCAGCTGTCGACCATGCCGCTGAAGAGCGATGCCACGCAGTAGATCGCCAGCGCCGACATCATGACCACGCGCCGCCCGAACAGGTCTCCGCAGGTGCCTGACGCAAGCGCACCGAAGAAGAAGCCGATGAAGTTTGCGCTGGCCAGCACGCCGATCTGCACGCTGCTGAGCCCCCATTCGGTGCGCAGCACCGGCAGCACGAAGGCGATCACCGCGGCGTCCATTGCGTCGAAGGTGTAGCCCAGCCCTCCCATCATGAGCAGCCGGCGGTGAAAACCGGAGAAGGGCAGGCGCTCTATGCGAGCCGACAGCATGGTCATGTGAATCCCTCGACTTCGGTGGTGGTGCGATGAAGCGGCAGATCGTAGGATCGCGGGGATATCACGACAAATTTATACGTGTGATTGTGTTTATAGATCCAGTGAATGATCGGACCGCACACAATGAACTACCGCTCCGCCGATCTCAACCTGCTGAAGGTGTTCGAAGCCCTCATGACCGAGGGCAACGTCACGCGCGCAGCCAGCAAGCTGTCGCTCACGCAGCCCGCGGTCAGCAATGCGCTGCGCCGCTTGCGCGAAACCTTCGACGACGCGCTCTTCGTGCGCAGCGGTGCCGGCGTCAATCCGACGCGGCGGGCCATCGACCTGTGGGAGCCGCTGTCGCAGTCGCTCCATGCGATTCGCGGCACGCTCGACGTGGAGCGCTTCGATGCCCTGCGAAGCACTGCAAGCCTGAGCATCGCAATGTCGGACTACGTGTCCGGCATCGTGGTGCCGCGGCTCGCAAGCAAGCTCAGCAAGTCGGCACCCTCGATGCAGATCCACGCCATTCCCAACACGCTGGTCGATTTCGACAAGGTGCTGGCCGACAACAAGGCCGACTTCGCGATCAGTGTCTACAACGAGGAAGTGCAGCGCCCGGCGTTTCTCAAGTCAAGGGCGCTGTGGTCGCCCGATTTCGTCTGCGTCATGCGCACGGGGCATCCGCTGGCACGCGCCGACAGGATCCCGCTGAAGAAATTCCTGGCGGCGCGCCACGTGGACGTGAGCCTGGTGGGCAAGACCACGCCGACCTACGATTTGTTCCTGCACAGCCGCGGGCTGCAGCGCAATCTCGTCGCAACGGTCAACCACTACGGCGCGGCGTACGAAGTGGTGCGCCGCTCCGACCTGATTGCGGTGCTGCCGTGGTCCGAGAAGTTCGAGCCCGCGCGCCTGGCGGGTCTTCGCCGGATGCCGGTGCCGCTCGAGGCTCCGGCACGCATCATCGAACTCTTCTGGCACCAGCGGCACGAAACCTCCGCGCTGCACCAGTGGCTGAAGAACACGCTGCTGGCGTTGTTCGAGCAGCCTTCGTGATCAGGCGAAGAGGCGTATCACCTGCAGGTCGTGGTGCGCGCCGGCATGCAGCCGCGCCACCTCGGCCGCGCGCCGCGTGAGCACTGCGCGCTGGTTGATGTAGCCCTTGTCGGTGATCTCGCCCGCATCGAGGCTGGGCGGCTCTGAGAGCACCAGCGCGCGCGTGGGGCATTGCGACGAGCCCGCGCCTTCGTCCCGCAGTGTGCGCAGCACGTCGGCAATTCGCTCTGCAAGTGCCTGCGGCGCAGCTTGCGGAGCGGCAAACACCAGCATGCCGATCTCGTCGCTGTCATGGCCGGTCAGGACCACGTCCTGCGCATGCGGCGCCAGCATCGACACCAGCTTGACGCGCAGGGTACCCACCGACACCCAGGTGCCGCTCGAGAGCTTGAAGTCTTCCGCCACGCGGCCGTTGAAGATCACGCCGTGCTCGGGCCGGTCGGCATTTGCCAGGTAGCCCGCATCGCCGATGCGGTAGTAGCCCTCTTCGTCGAAAGCTTCCGCCGTTTCACGCGGCGCGTTGCGGTAGCCCGGAAACACCGAGACGCCCTTCACGCGCATCTCGAGCTTTTGCCCGTTGGGCACGAACTTGAGCTCTAGCCCCGGTAGCGGCGCGCCGATGCAGCCTGCACCGTCGAGCTTCCAGTGCGCCGAGGTGATGGCCGGCGACGTCTCGGTTGCGCCCCACGAGGTGGTGAGCCACAGCGGCCGCTCGGGCCGCACGCGTTGCGCCACCGCTTCGAGCCGCTGCCAGGTCGAGGGCGCGAGCGCCGCCGCTGCATAGAAGGCCAGCCGCAGGCGCGAGAACACTTCCGCGGCGACGGTGTCGTCGGCCTCGAGAAACGGCAGCAGCATGTCGAAGCCGCGAGGCACGTTGAACAGCAGCGTCGGCTTTACCTCGCGCAGGTTGCGCACGGTTTTTTCGATGAGCCCCGGCGCGGGCCGGCCCTCGTCGATGTAGAGCGCGCCGCCGTGGCACAGCACCATGTTCAGGTTGTGGTTGGCGCCGAAGGTGTGGCTCCAGGGCAGCCAGTCGACCAGCACCGGCTTCTCCAGTGCGAGGAAGCGCCAGGTCTGCGCCATCATCTGCTGGTTGGCGCACAGCATGCGGTGCGTGTTGATCACCACCTTGGGCTTGCCGGTTGAGCCGGAAGTCAGCAGGTACTTGGCGTGGGTGTCGGGCAGCACCGCTTCGTAGGCCTGCATCACGGCCGGCGTTTCGCTGGCCGCAAGCAACTGTGCAAAGGGCAGGGCGCCGGCGTGTGCATCGGCATTGCGGCTGAACACCGCCACAGCCCCCACGCCGCAGCCCGCGAGCGCGCCGCCGTACACCTTGGCGTCCGATGCATAGACCAGCGCCGGTTGCAGCGCCTGCAGCATGCCGTGCAACCGCGACGGGTCCTTGGCCATGCGCGAATACGCGCTCGACAGCGAGCATGCCGTGCGGCCGATGTGCATGGCCGCGAGCATCAGCACGGCATGGTCGATCGAGTTGTCCGAAAGGATTGCGATGGGCTTGCCCGCGGGCAGCTTCAGGTCGAGCAGCGCCTGCGCCACCGCGCCCACGGCCTGGCGCAGCGCGCGGTAGTCGAGCTTGCACCAGCCTTCGCCGCTCTCGTCGCGTTCCGCAAAGGCCAGCGCGTCGGGGGTTTCGCGCGCCCACCGTTCGATCCATTCGCCGATGCACCGCGCATAGGGCTTGAGCGCCATCGGCGAACGCAGCGCGAAGGAGCCGTCGTCGAAATCGATGCGCACCGTGCGCGGCGGGGCGATCTGGCTCTCGTCCAGGAGGAAGTCGTCGTCGGTCATATGCGGTCGCTGCCGGGCCGCCCCAAAGCGAACCGCGCCTCCCCCACGGGGGGTGGCGAAGCACACGAAGTGGCAAGCCGGGGGGCAGTCATTTCTAGTCTAGTCTGCCGGTATCGGCCTTGGCGCGAATCAGGTCTAACAGCAGGATGTCGCGGGCGGCCTCAAGGTCGGCAACGCGCCGCGCACCCAGCTCTTCTGCCACGCCTTCGGCCACTTTCTTCTTGAGTTCTTCGGTCATCGACGGCGCGCCCAGGTCTTTCCACCAGTCCTCGATGGGCCCGCCCAAGTGCGCGAGCACGTGTTCGATGCCGCCCGCGCCGCCCGAGAGGTGCAGGTTCATGAAGGGCCCCATCACCGCCCAGCGCAGGCCGGGGCCGTGCGCAATGGCGGCGTCGATGTCGGCCACACTTGCGACGCCTTCGTTGACGAGGTGAAAGGCCTCGCGCCAGAGCGCCGCCTGCAGCCGGTTGGCAATGTGGCCCTTGACCTCGCGCTTCACATGGATCGGCCGCTTGCCGATGGCCGCATAGAAGGCCATCGTGCGTTCGATGGTCTCGGCCGACGTGCGCTCGCCACCCACCACCTCCACCAGCGGAATCAGGTGCGGAGGGTTGAACGGATGGCCCAGCACCACGCGTTCCGGGTGCCTGCATTCGGCTTGCACCGCGCTGATGGCAAGCCCCGACGAGCTGGAGGCCAGGATGGCATGGGCCGGTGCGGCCTCGTCCATGCGCCGGAACAGGTCGGTCTTGAAGTCCAGCCGCTCGGGGCCGCTCTCCTGAACGAAGTCGGCCTGCGCCACCGCGTCTTCGAGCCGGGCATGAAAGCGCAGCCGGCCGGCCGAAGCCCTGCTCGCCAGGCCGAAGCGCTCGAGCGTTGGCCAGTGTGCGGCCACCGCCGCGCGCAGCCGCGCCTCTGCATCGGGCGAGGGATCGGTGGCCTCTACATCCAGCCCCTTCGCCAGGAAGAAAGCGGCCCAGCTGGCGCCGATGACGCCGGTGGCGACCACCGCCACGCGTTGGGGAGATTCGGCAGGTTGAAGAGTCGGTGCCATACGCATCGCCTCAGGAGTCAGCGGTGAAGCCGATCTTCTTTACCAACGGCCCCCAGCGTTCGGCCTCGGCCCGCTGCGAGCGCGCCATCTCCTCGGCCGTGGAGCCCTGCGCGATCAGGCCGACCACGGCCAGGCTGTCGGTCACCACCTTTTCCTTGATGGCTGCATTGATGGCGGCATTGGCCGCAGCCACCACGCTGGCGGGGGTTTTGGCCGGTGCGTAGAAGCCGAACCACTCCTCGGTGGTCAGCTCCCCGAAGCCTTGCTCGGCAAAGGTGGGCACTTCGGGCGAGAAGGGCGAGCGCGCCTTGCCCGATGTGGCAATCAGCCGCAGCTTGCCGGCCTTGTGGTTGGGAATGAAGTCGCCGCTGGGCGTGACCATGGCCGCAATCTGCCCGCCCACCACATCGGTCACGCCGGGAATCGAGCCGCGGTAGGGCACATGCTTCAGGTCGACTCCGTTGTTCAGCCCCAGCAGTGCGCCGATGAAGTGCGGCGTAGAGCCGGCCGCCGGAGAGCCGTAGCTTGCCTGGTTCGGGTTGGCCTTGGCCCAGGCCAGAAAGTCTTTCACCGTGCGCACTTCGGGCGGCACCAGCGGGCCGATCGCCAGGCCGTGGTGCATGACGGCTGCGATCGACACCGCCACGAAATCCCTGGCCGGGTCGTAGCTGAGCTTGCTGTAGATGTGCGGATAGATCGACGTGCACGAGAACGGCGACAGCGCCAGCACGCTGCCATCGGCCGGCGCGCTCTTCAGGCTTTCGAGCGCAATGCGGCCGCCCGCGCCCGGCTTGTTCTCGACCACGGCCACGTTGCGCGTGTAGGCCGATGCTGCGAGCTTTTCGCCCACGCGGCGTGCCACGCTGTCGCCCGCGCTGCCGGCCGGAAAGCCGTAGTAGATCTTCACCTGCTCGAGCGCCTGGGCCAGCGCAGCCAGCGGGGAGAGGGCGCCCAGCGCAGTGGCTGCGCCCAGCGTGTGGATGAAATGGCGGCGGTTGTTCATGGAATGTCTCCTGTTTTCATGGCGGGTGAACGACCGCTCAACGCGGCGCGAATTCGGGGCGCGGCCCGCCTCTGCGCGGCAGCCCCATCATCTGCCTTGCCTCTGCAGGCGTGGCCACTTCCATGTCGAGCTCATGGATAACGCGCACGATGCGTTCGGTGAGCTGCACGTTGGTGGCGAGCTCGCCGTGGCGAAAGTAAAGGTTGTCCTCAAGCCCCACGCGCGCATGCCCACCCAGCAGCAGTGCCGCCACATTGGCCTCCAGCTGCGAAGTGCCGATGCCGCTCACGCCGAAGATGCTGCCCTTGGGCAGCGTGTCGACCATCATCTGCAGGAAGCGCGGCGAATACGGCATCGCGTTCTGGAAGTTGCGGTGCACGTTCATCACCAGGTTGATGAAGTAGGGCTCGTCGTCGTGGCCCTCGCCGATCAGCGTGGCCGTGTCCTGCAGGATGTGCGTGGGGCTGAACACCTCCCACTCGGGCTTGATGCCGCGCGCCTTCATGCCGGCGGCCAGCTCGCGGCCACGGGTAATGGGCGTGTCCATCAGGATCTGCTTTCCCTCGAAGCTCAGGTTGAGCGTGGTCGCATCCAGCGTGCACATCTCGGCGCCCGCGTCCATGCCCTTGATGCGCTCTTCCCACGCAATCTCCCAGCGGTCGCCCGCCAGCGGCTTCACCATGTCGCCATGCACACCGCCGCCGGTGGAGTTGTTGATGACGATGTCGCAGCCGGCATCGCGAATGCGGCTGTTGATGTCGCGGTATACGTCGGCGTTGCACGTGGCGCCGTCGTCGGGCCGCCGCGCGTGAATGGCAGCCACGCTGGCGCCGGCATTCCAGCAGCGCAGCACGTCGGCCGCAATTTCGGCCGGCTGGGTGGGAAGGTTCGGGTTCTGCGACTTGTGCGCCATGCCGCCCGTGGGGGCAATGGTCACGATCACTTTGCGCTTGGACGACATGCTCCGGATCTCCTGGGTCTTCGTTCATGAGGGGCGCGCTATTATTTTTTGCAGGCGCAGGCACACTCAGTCATTGCGACGACATTTGGAGTCAGGGTTTACGCGGCGCGGCCCCTTTTTCGCCACATCAGGAGCTTTCTTTTCATGCCAACGACGAAGCCGGCCATAGCGGCGGCATCGCTCACGATCGAGCAGTTGCTCCAGCGCTCGGCCTGGTTCCCGGCGCTCGACGATGCGGCGCGCGAGTGCGTGCTCGACGAGATGCGCGAAGTCGAAGTCGCGGCCGGCGCCGCGCTGTGCCGCCGCGGCGATACGCCGCTGCACTGGTACGGCACGCTCGAAGGTTTGCTCAAATGGTCGATCACCTCCAGCGACGGCCGCTCGGTCACCTTCGGCGGGCTGTCGGTCGGCAGCTGGTTCGGCGAAGGCACGCTGCTGCGCGCCGCTCCGCGCTCGGCCGACGTCATTGCGCTGCGGCCCAGCCGCGTGGCCCAACTGCCGCTGGAGACGTTCCAGTGGCTGCATCGCACGCAACGCGGCTTCGATCACTTTCTGCTGCAGCAGCTCAACGAACGGCTGCACTGGTTCATGGGCAACTACGCCGCGCATCGGCTGCTCGACGCAGACAGCCAGGTGGCGCGAGCGCTGGCGGGGCTGTTCCACCCGTGGCTTTATCCGGGCAGCGACCCGCACCTGCAGACGTCGCAGGAAGAAATCGCGAACCTCTCGGGCGTGTCGCGCCAGCGGTGCAATGCGGCGTTGAACCGGCTGAAGGAGGCGGGTTTTTTGCGCATCGAGTACGGCGGCATCACCGTGATCGACCTGGAAGGGCTGCGCCGCTTCATCGAATAGGCGCTGGCCCCTCAGCGTCTTTCACTGCGCCGGCTTGGCCTTGTCCGCCAGCCGCTTGCGGTACTCCGTCGTCGTCAGGCCTGCAAAGCCCCAGTCGTCGGTGTCGATCTCCTCGATCACGATGTGCGTCCACTCGGGCGGCTTGTTCAGCACGCGTTCGAGCGTTTCCGTGAACTCGGCAATGACCTGCCTCTTCTGCTCGCGCGTGACGCCGTCACGGGTGATCTTCAGGTTGATGAAAGGCATGGCGTGCTCCTTGCGGTGAATGAGGTGATTACCACTTGCCCGTGCTCATGCCGCCGTCCACCGGCAGCACCACGCCCGTCGTGAAATCGGCACTGGTGAGGTAGAGCACCGCATCGGCAATTTCGCGCACGGTCGCAATGCGTCCGGCGGGCGCAAGGCCGTTCAGAAAGCCGTGCTGCTCGGACGTGTACAGCGGCGTGTCGACGATGCCGGGCGCCACCGCATTCACCTTGACGTTGTGCGGCGCAAGCTCGAGCGCCAGTGCGCGCGTCGCTGCGTTGATGCCGCCCTTGATGAGCACCGGCAGCAGGGCAGGCACCTGCTGGTTCGGCTGCAGCGCGATGCTGGCGGTGATGTTCACGATGTGGCCCTGGCGGCGCGCCACCATGTGCCTTGCCGCAGCCTGCGATGCATAGACAAAGCCCTTGAGGTTGGTGGCCACCAGCTGGTCGAGCTCTTCCTCTGTGTATTCGACAAACGGCTTGGCGTTGAAGATGCCCGCGTTGTTGACCAGCACGTCGACCTTGCCGAAGCGTTCCACCGCGCGGGCGATGAGCTGCTGCGCGGTGTCGCGCTGGCCGATGTCGCCCGCCACACCCAGGAAGCGCGCGGGGTTGCCCAGCTGCTTTGCAGCGGCGGCAAGCCGCTCTTCGGTGCGCGCATTCGCGACCACGTTGAAGCCGCGCTCCAGGTAGGCCTGTGCAAGGCCCAGGCCGATGCCGCTCGAGGCGCCGGTGATGACGACGGTGGGTGAGTTGCTGCTGCTATCTTGCATGTCGGTTCTCCAAACAGGTTGATGACGTGAGGAGAACTGTATTGATGACGTGGTAATGGATAAATCACTAGACTCGCACTTCACTTGATACGCGAGGTAATCAATCCATGCAAAGGCAGTTCGGCGACATCCTCCTGGGCAGCATCGAGCTCTTCTGCCTTGCTGCGGAAACCGGCGGCTTTACTTCGGCGGCGCTTGCGGCGGGTGTAACGCCGGCTGCAGTGAGCCGCTCGATCTCGCGGCTCGAGAAGCGGCTGGGGCTGCGTCTGTTCGTGCGCACCACGCGCAGCGTGCGGCTCACCGACGCGGGCCGCACCTACTTTGCGCAGTGCCAGCAGGCACTGGCGCAGCTTGCCGATGCCGAGCGCGAGGTAATGGGCCAGCAGGCGCAGCCTTCGGGCACGCTGCGCATCAGCGTGCCCACCACCTATGGGCATCACCGCATCCTGCCGCTGCTGCCGGTGTTCCGCGAACGCTTTCCCGACATCCGCCTGCATGTGCACCTGAGCAACCGAAACATCGACTTTGTCGAAGAGGGCTACGACATGGCCGTGCGCGTGCGCGCCCAGCCCGACTCCACGCTGATCGCGCGGCACCTGGAAGATGCCGATCTTGTCGTTGTTGCCACGCGCAAGTACCTGAAGAGGGCCGGCACGCCGCGCACGCTGGCAGATCTTTCCGCGCACGAGTGCATCCAGTTCGAGCTGCCCAGCAGCGGCCGCCGCATCTCGTGGCTCTTCAAGGAGAACGGCAAGGACCGCGAGGTTTTTGCGGACAGCGCCTACAGCTGCTCCGACGACGTGCTCGGCGGCGTCACCCTTGCCAGGAGCGACGCCGGGCTGTTCCAGACTTACCGCTTCGTCGTGGAAAAAGAACTGGCCGACGGCACGCTCGTCGAAGTGCTCAAGCCCTTCGCGGGCCGTTCGCGCCCCTACACGCTGCTGTACCCGGACGGGCGCCACGTGCCCCTGCGCATGCGGGTGTTCATCGACTTCCTCATGGCGCAGCGCGGCGCCTGAACGCTACACGCCCAGCAGTTCCTCAAGCGCCTTCGGCTCCGCCAGCAAGTCGGCCGATGCGCCATGCCGCACGATCTGGCCCTTTTCCATGACCACCGCAAGATCCGTGTGCGCAAGCACCTTGCGGTAGTCGCGGTCGACGATGAGCGTGGCGATGCCGGTTGCGCGAATCTCGCCGATCACGCGCCAGATCTCGGCCACGATCAGCGGTGCGAGGCCTTCGGTGGCCTCGTCGAGGATCAGCAGGCGCGGGTTGGTCATGAGGGCGCGGCCGATGGAAAGCATTTGCTGCTCGCCGCCCGATAGCTGCTGGCCACCATGCGAGAGCCGCTCGGCCAGCCGCGGAAAGGTGGCCATCACGCGGTCGAAGGTCCAGGCGCGGCGGCCGTCGATGCCAGCGCGCTCGCTCATCACGAGGTTCTCGCGCACCGAAAGGTTCGGAAAGATGCCGCGGCCTTCGGGCACATAGCCGATGCCCAGGCGCGCCATCTTCTCTGGCGGCCAGCCGGTGACGGTGCGGCCATCGACCTGCACTTCGCCCGAGGCCGGGCGCACGTAGCCCATCATGCTGCGGATGAGCGTGGTCTTGCCCATGCCGTTGCGCCCGAGCAGGCCCACCGAGGTGGCAGCGGGTATGCCGGCATGCACGCCGCGCAGGATGTGGCTGTTGCCGTAATAGGTGTTGAGGTCGCGGACGACGAGCATGTCAGTGGTCCTCGCCCAGGTAGGCCGTGCGCACTTCGGGGTTTTCTCGAATCGAGGCCGGGTCGCCCGTTGCGATGACCGTGCCGTTCACCATCACCGTGATGCGGTCGGCAATGCGGAACACCGCATCCATGTCGTGCTCGACCAGCAGGATGGCGTGCGTGGCCTTCAGGCGCGCAAGCAGCGTGAGCATGCGGTCGGTCTCTTCGGCGCCCATGCCTGCAAGAGGCTCGTCGAGCAGCAGCACGCGGGGCTTGGTGGCAAGGCACATTGCCACTTCGAGCTGCCGCTGTGCACCGTGGCTCAGCGTGCCGGCAATGCGCTGGGCTTCGGTCGCAAGGCCGGCGGCTTCCAGCGCCGCGTCGGCCGCCGCATTGCTGGCCGCGCAGCGCTGCGACGGCTCCCACACGGTCCACGGCCTGGCCGTGGCTGCCTGCGCCGCGAGCCGGCAGTTCTCGTGCACGCTGAACTCGGGGAAGATGGTCGTGCGCTGGTAGCTGCGGCCCACGCCGGCGCGGGCGCGGCGCCACTGCGCGCGCTGCGTCACGTCGGTGCCGTCGAGCGTGATGCGGCCTTCAGAGGCCTCGATCTCGCCCGAGAGCATGTTGATGAGCGTCGACTTGCCCGCGCCGTTGGTGCCGATCACCGCATGCACTTCGCCGACGTGCAGGTCGAGCGTGACGGCGTTCACGGCGGTGAGGCCGCCGAAGCGGCGGGTGAGGCCTTGAACGGAAAGAAGAGCTGTGGCGGTCATGGTTTTGCTCCTTCCCCCTTTGGGGGAAGGTTGGGATGGGGGCGGGCAGGGCGCTCGATGGTGGCGCCGCGTGCCCCCACCCCGGCCCTCCCCAGGAAAGGGAGGGAGAAATACGAAAGGCCAGTCATGCAGCCTCCTTCGGCGAAATGCGCTTCACAAGCCCGATCAACCCCTTCGGCAACAGCGCCACGAACACGATGATCGCAATGCCCAGCGTCAGCTGCCAGTGGTCCGCCAGCGGCCCCATCACCGCATGCGTCGAGAAGATTTCCTTCAGCAGCGTGAACGCAATGGCGCCGATGACCGCGCCGCGCAAATGTCCCAGGCCGCCCAGGATCACCATCAGCAGCACCTCGCCCGAGTTGTGCCAGGCCATGAGCTCGGGGTTGACCACGCCGTCTCGCGAGGCCAGCAGAAAACCCGCCAGACCGGCCAGCGCACCCGCCAGCACAAAGGCCGCGAGCTTGTAGCCATACACCGGAAAGCCCGCCGCGCGCATGCGCTGCTCGTTCACGCGAATGCCCGCCAGGGCCGCACCGAAGCGCGAGCGGCGCACCAGCGCCAGGAGGCCGTAGGTGAACACCAGCGATGCAAGCACCACGTAGAACAGCACCATGCGGTTCTCCATGTCGAGCTTGCCGATGGCGGGGCGCACATACATGTAGATGCCATCGCTGCCGCCGCCCACCTTGGTGTCGTGGAACACGAAGAACGCCATCTGCGCGAAGGCGAGCGTCACCATGATGAAGTACACGCCGCGTGTGCGCAGGCTGAGCGCCCCCACGAAGAGTGCGTAGAGCGCGGCGGCACCCATGGCCGCGGGCAGCAGCAGCGCAAGGTTGCCGCCCTCGTTGCCCGAGGCCAGCACCGTGACATACGCGCCGATGCCGTAGAACGCCGCGTGCCCCAGGCTCACAAGGCCGGTCATGCCAACCAGCAATTCGAGGCTCAGCGCGAAGATCGACAGGATCATTACCTTGACGACGAAGTCCGACACGTAGTTGCCCATCATGGGGCCGAGCACGCCGATGGCAATGGCGCAGATCACCGGCACGAGGAACGCGCCGCGCCTCACGGAACTGTGAGCCTGCGTCATGTGCGCCTCCCCATCAGCCCCTCGGGCTTCCAGATGAGCACGATGGCCATCAGCAGATAGATGCCGATGCCGCTCAGGTCCGCGAAGAACACCTTGCCGAAGGTGTCGACGAAGCCCACCAGCAGCGAAGCCAGCAGTGCACCGGTGATCGAGCCGATGCCGCCGATCACCACCAGCACGAAGCAGATGATGAGCACGCTCGCACCCATGTTCGGATACACCGACGACATGGGCGCCGCAATCATTCCGGCCAGCGCCGCGAGCGCCACGCCCGCCGCAAACACGATGCGGTAGAGCCGCTTCACGTCGATGCCCAGGCCGCGCACCATGTCGCGATTGCTCGCGCCCGCACGGATCATCATGCCCAGCCGCGTGCGGTTGACCACCCAGTACAGCGCCACCGCCAGCACGATGCACGCGGCAGAAGCAAAGAGCCGGTACCACGGGTAGCTCATGACATTGCCGAGCGCAAAGCTGCCGTCCAGCCACGCCGGCACCTTGACCCCATGCACGTCGTTGCCCACCAGAATGGAGCGCAGCTCCTCGAACACCAGGATGAGCCCATAGGTCATGAGCACCTGCTGCAGGTGGTCTCGCTGGTAAAGGTAGCTGAAGAAGGCCCACTCCAGCACGTAGCCGAAGATGGCCGCCAGCACCACGCCGGCCACCAGCATCAAGAGAAACTGGTCTCCGAAAAGCGGCGCAAGCGTGAACGCCATGTACGCGCCGATCATGTAGAAACTGCCGTGCGCAAGGTTGATCACGCCCATGATCCCGAAGATCAGCGTGAGCCCCGAGGCCACCAGGAAGAGCAGGAGTCCGTACTGAACCGAGTTCAGGCACTGGACAAGAAAGGTGCCGAAATCCACGTTGAAATCATCCCCTGTTGGGCTGGGAGGAGCAGGCGCCAGGCGCCTGCGACTGTTCGGGAGACACCGCGGAACCGGCTTTGCCGGGCCGCCGGTGTCGCCCCTTGAGGGGGAGTCGAGCTACACGAAGTGAGCGAGGGACGGGGTGGTCGGCTACATCCTGCAGCCACGGGCAGGGTCCGTCAGGCCCTTGATCGCGATGCTCACCAGCCGGTTCTCCTTGCCGTCCACCTTGCGCAGGTAGATGTCCTGCACCGGGTTGTGCGACTTGCTCATCGTGAACGCGCCGCGCGGGCTGTCGATCCTGGCTTTTTCGATGGCGGCGGTGAACTCGGCCTTCTTGCCGATGTCGCCCTTGGTGGCCGCAAGGCCCACGCCCAGCATCTGCGCCGCGTCGTAACCCTGCACCGCATACACGTCGGGCTGCAGCTTGAACGACTTGGCATAGGCCACGCGGAACGCGTTGTCGCGCGCCGTGTTCAGGCCGTCTGCATAGTGCAGCGTGGTCAGCATGCCTTGTGCGGAATCGCCCTGCGCGTCGAGCGTGCCGTCGGTCAGGAAGCCCGGGCCGTAGAGGGGAATGGTCTTGTTGAGGCCGGCGGCCTGGTAGTCCTTGACGAACTTCACCGCACCGCCGCCTGCGAAGAAGGCATACACCGCATCGGGCTTGGCCGCTGCGATCTCGGTGAGCAGCGCCTGGAACTCGACGTTGGGGAACGGCAGCGTGAGCTGTTTGTCGACCTTGCCGCCGGCCTTCTCGAAGCCTTCCTTGAAGCCGTTGACCGACTCTTCGCCGGCCGCGTACTTCCACGTGATGGTCATGACCTTCTTCTTGCCCTGCTGCTTGGCCGCCACCTCGCCCATGGCATAGGCAGGCTGCCAGTTGCTGAACGAGCTGCGGAAGATGTTGGGCGCACACATCGGGCCGGTCACCGCGTCGGCGCCGGCGTTGGGCACGATGAGCACGGTGCCGCTTTCCTTTGCGGCCTTGGCCATGGCCATGGCCACGCCGGAGTGCACTGTGCCCACGATCACGTCGACGTTGTCGCGCTTGATGAGCTTGTTGACATTGTCGGTGGCCTTGGCCGGATCGGATTCGTCGTCGACCTTGAAGTATTCGATCTCGCGGCCGGCGAGCTTGCCGCCCTGCTCGTCGACATAGAGCTTGAAGCCGTTTTCAATGGCCACGCCCAAGGCGGTGTAGGTGCCGCTGTAGGGCAGCATCAGGCCGACCTTGAGCTTGCCGGTTCCCTGGGCGCCGGCGGCAGATGCGAGGGCGGCGAATGCGATCGCGGTGAGCGCGAGGCGGGCGGTGCGAACCGGGGTGAATGGGGTCATGGTGTTTGTCTCCTGTTTTTGGCAATGAAAGAAGTGGTCGCGACGATGACACGATCCGGCTGATCGCGATGCGGGGAATGCCCGCATTCAGGGATTTCGAGCAGCTCGCATCCACTGACGCGCGCGGCGATGCCGCGGATCTGAGCGAGCGTGCCGTACTCGTCGTCGATACCCTGGATGGCCAGCACCGGGCAGCGGATGGTGTCGAGCTCGGCCTCGATGTTCCATTCGCGAAAGGGCGGGTGAAGCCAGATCCGGTTCCAGCCCCAGAAGGCCGAATCGGCGCTGTCGTGGTAGCGGCCGAGCTTCTTCGGCAGGTCGGTGGAAAGGTACGCAGTGCGCGCCTGCTCGATGTTGGCCACGGTCACGTCTTCCACGAAGATGTGCGGCGCCAGGACCACGAGGCCCTGCACCTCGTCGGGAAAGCGCGAGGCATACAGCAGGCTGATGGAGCCGCCGTCGCTGTGGCCGAAGAGCCAGGGCTTTTCATCGCCGAGGTTCAGCGCGGCGAAGAGGGCAGGCAGCACCTCGTGGGCCTGGCGGTGCATGAAATCGACGTCCCATGTTTCGTTTTCTTCACGCGGTGTGGAGCGGCCATAGCTCGGGCGAGAGAACACCAGGCCGCGCGCGTTGGCGGCTTGGCAGACCTGGGAGGGAAAGTCCTTCCACATGGCAACGGAGCCGAGGCCTTCGTGGAGGAAGACGATGAGCGGAGCCCCGGTGCGTTCGGGGGCGATCCATTGGCATTCGATGCGGATGGAGCGGTTGCGCCAATTGATGGTGGCGAAGTCGGTGCTCATCGCATTGCTCCTTCCCCCGCTGGGGGAAGGCTGGGATGGGGGCTCGCGGCGCTGGCAGGAGCCATGCCTTTGCACAGGCCGCTTGCCCCCACC
Organism: Variovorax sp. 3319; assembly: GCF_031456585.1. Taxonomy (NCBI): domain Bacteria; kingdom Pseudomonadati; phylum Pseudomonadota; class Betaproteobacteria; order Burkholderiales; family Comamonadaceae; genus Variovorax; species Variovorax sp. 3319. The sequence goes on along the minus strand of NZ_JAVDUZ010000010.1, from coordinate 147,677 downwards.
CCAGCCCTCCCCCGAGAGGGGAGGGAGAAAGACGGGGAGCCGCTCATGCCTGCCTCTCCCGCTCACGCAACCTGAACCGCTGGATCTTCCCCGTCGCCGTCTTCGGCAGCTCGTGCACAAACTCAAGAAACCGCGGGTACTTGTACGGCGCGAGCCGCTCTTTCACGAAGGCTTTCAGTTCGTCCTCGCTCACCGACTGTCCATCTTTCAGAACCACGAAGGCCTTCGTCTTGGTGAGCCCGTCCGCGTCTTCCTTGCCGATGACCGCGGCCTCGAGCACGCCGGGGTGCTGCATCAGCGTGGCTTCCACTTCGAACGGCGACACATAGATGCCGCTCACCTTCAGCATGTCGTCGCTGCGGCCGGCATAGGTGTAGTAGCCGTCGGCATCGCGGGTGTACTTGTCGCCGCTCTTGGTCCATCCGCCCTGGAACGTTTCGCGCGACTTCTCGCGGTTGCACCAGTACATGAGCGCCGCGCTCGGGCCGCGGATGTAGAGGTCGCCCACTTCGCCGTCGGGCACCGGCCGGCCGTCTTCGCCGCGCAGCTCGACCTCGTAGCCCTCCACGGGCCGGCCCGTGGTGCCGTAGCGCACGTCGCCGGGGCGGTTGGAAATGAAGATGTGCAGCATCTCGGTGGAACCGATGCCGTCGATGATCTCGCAGCCGAAGTGCGCCTTGAAGCGCTGCGCAATCTCGCCCGGCAATGCCTCGCCGGCGGAAGAGCACATGCGCAGGGCCACGGCTTCGCGCGCTGGCAGCTTGGGCGATGCGAGCATGCCGGCAAAGCCGGTGGGCGCGCCGAAAAACACGGTGGGCTTGTGCTCTACCCAGCGGCGGAAGGTGGCGTCTGGCGTGGGGCGCTCGGCCATCAGCACCACCGTGGCGCCCACCGAGAGCGGAAAGGTCAGCGCGTTGCCCAGGCCATACGCAAAGTACATCTTCGCGGCCGAGAAGCACACGTCGTTTTCTGTGAGCCCGAGCACCGGCTTGCCGTAGAGCTCGGCCGTCCACCACAGGTTGGCGTGCGTGTGGACCGTGCCCTTGGGCTTGCCCGTGGAGCCGGATGAATACAGCCAGAAGCCGGGGTCGTCGGATGCGGTGGCCGCTGCAGATGCCATCGGCTCGGCGGCGGCGATCAGGTGGTCGAACTCCAGCGCGCCTTCGGGCAGCGCACCCGTTGGCTGCGAAACGATCAGCGTGTGTACTTCATGCGCGCCGCGGCTCATTGCCTCCTGCAGGCCCGGCAGCAGCGCACCGGACACCAGCGCGGCCTGCGCGCGGCTGTGGTCGAGCATGTAGGCGTAGTCGTCGGGCGTGAGCAGCGTGTTGACCGCAACCGGCACCACGCCGGCATACAGGCAGCCCAGAAAGCTCACGGGCCAGTCGCTGCTGTCGAGCATCAGCAGCAGCACGCGTTCTTCTCGGCGAACGCCGGCAGCCTTCAACGCGGCAGCAAGGCGGCGCGCGCGCTCTTCGAGCTGGCCGTAGAGGAGCGTTCCGCGGTCGTCGATGTAGGCGATGCGTTCGGCGCGGCCGCGGTTGAGGGCGAACAGGTGTTCGGCAAAGTTGAATCGTGCGGGCGGGCTCGTCATGCGTGTCTCCTTGGGGGCCGTGTTCTCTTGTCTCGGTTCTTCTTGCCAGAGGGGCTGGAGGGCTAGAGGCCGAGTTGCGCAAGCACGCCGGGGCTCGCTTGCACCGCGCTGCGGCGGTGATAGAAATCGAGCGCGCGCAGTCCGCCAAGCTCGGCGCCGCCACCTGCGCGGCCGGGTCCGCCGTGCAGCGACATCGGCATTACGTTGCCGTGGCCGGTGTGGGCTTGCGCCACGTCGGGCGTGACCACGTGCACGCGGCCATGGCTCGGCGCAACAGCCAATGCCGCCTGTGCCAGAGCGGCGTCGTCGCTGCCATAGAGCGACGTCACCAGCGAGCCCTGGCCGCGGTGCGCCAGCGCAATGCCGTGTGCAATATCGCGGTAAGGCAGCAGCGTAGCGACAGGGCCGAACACTTCCACGTCGTGCACACGCTGCGCCGCATCGGCATCGCGCGCGCCCAGCAGCACGGGGCCGATGCAGGCGGCCACCGAGGGCTCGGCATCGATCAGCGGCGTGTTGCGGCCGTCATGCAGCACGGTGGTTTGTGCAGACAGCGCTTGCAGGCCCTCGCTCACCGCATTCAATTGCGCGCGGCTCACGAGCGAACCCATGCGCACGCTCTCGTTGCGCGGGTTGCCCACCGTCACGCCCTTGAGCTTGGCGCCAATAGCCTCGGCAGCGGCTTCGTACAGCTCGGCCGGCACCAGGATGCGGCGGATGGCGGTGCACTTCTGGCCGGACTTCACCGTCATCTCGCGCACCACTTCGCGCACGAGCAGGTTGAAAGCGTCGCTGCCGGGCGCGTTGCCGGGCAGAAGCAGGGCGCTGTTGAGGCTGTCGGCCTCGATGTTCACGCGCACCGATCGCTCGGTAACGCAAGGGTGCGAGCGGATGGCCGCGGCGGTTTCGGCCGAGCCGGTGAACGAGGCCACGTCGAAGGGCTGCAGCGCATCCATCAGGCCGGCCGAGCTGCCGCAGATGACGGAGAGCGCACCCGCGGGCAGCACGCCCGCATCGACAACGTCGCGCACCATGCGCTGCGTAAGCCAGGCGGTGGCCGTGGCGGGCTTCACGACCACGGGTACACCCGAGAGCAGCGCCGGCGCCGCCTTTTCCCACAGGCCCCACGACGGAAAGTTGAACGCATTGATGAACAGCGCCACCCCATGCGTCGGCACCTGCAGGTGCTGCGACATGAACACCGGCTCCTTGCCGAGCTTCGCGGCATCGCCGTCGCGCAGCGCGCGAACATCGCCGAGGGCATCGCCCCACTTGGCGTACTGGTCGAGCGTGAAGATCGCGCCGTCGATGTCGACGGCCGAGTCGTTCTTCACTGTGCCGGAGTTGGCGGTCGCAATTTCGTAATAGGCATCGCGGTTGGCCTGCAGCACCTTCACGATGGCTGCAAGCAGCCCCGCGCGCTGGCGGTAGGTAAGGGCGCGCAGTGCGCTGCCGCCCTGTTCGCGCGCAAAGGCAAAGGCAGAGGGCAGGTCGAGGCCCGCGGCGTCGACGCGCACGAGCTCGGTGCCCAGCACCGGGTCGAACAGAGGCGTGCCGGTGCCCGAACCGTTTTGCCAGCGGCCGCCGACGTAGTTGGAAAGGAGTTCGGTCATTGGGTGAACTTGATCTGCCCTTCGGGCAACAGGTAGAGAACGAGCGCGCGGCCTTGCGCAACGGTCGGGCGGTGCGCGGTGCCGGGCCCGTAGACGCACCAGCCTGCGGGGCGGCCGTCGAAGGTGGCGCCTGCGCTGCCTTCGAGCGGCATGATCAGGTCGATCTCGCCGTTGGGATGCGCGTGGTGCGGCCCCGCGATGTCCCGCATGTCGACCACGTCGACCGAGAAGCGGTGCAGCGCGTCTTCCGCCTTGAACACGCGGCCGTAGCGGATGCCGCCACCTTCGCGCTCGCACAGCCAGCCTTCTGCCACGCCGCCGATGCAGGCCTGGCGCAGTTGCTCGAAGGTGGCGGTGCCCGCGCCGTGCGTGGCGTTCAGCCACTGGTCGAGTTGTTCGTCGAGCGGCCGGCCGGCAATTTCGGCGGTCAGGCCGGCAATCAACTGGTGAAATGCTTCCTTGCTGGACATTGGCGGGCTTCCTTTTTGGAGGCTGGCTGGCAGGGTGGCGCCACAGCGAACTTATGAACTACATTGCAGGATCGCTGCGTGTGCAGTATCTTGCTTGTGGTCGAACGATAAGCACCGAGCTAATAGGTGTCAAGCAATATAGTGCATATATGGTGTTTACCCTGAGCGCGCACAATCCCGGCCAGGAACGAGGACTTGCATGAACGAGCATGTAGACGCGGTGCTGTCCACCGCGCACGAGGGCAATCACGCCGGCAATGCCGCCGCGGCACCGGCCGGGGAGGCGCGCAATCCATTGCTGGCGGCGCTGGGCGACCGCGTGCGCAACCTGCGTGCGCAGCGGGGCCTGACGCGCAAGGCGGTCGCCATTTCGGCCGGCGTGTCGGAGCGGCACCTGGCCAACCTCGAGTACGGCATCGGCAACGCGTCGATCCTGGTGCTGCAGCAGGTGGCGGGCGCGCTGCACTGCTCGCTGGCCGAGCTGGTCGGCGACGTGACCACCAGTTCGCCCGAGTGGCTGCTGATTCGCGAACTGCTCGAAAACCGCAGCGAAACCGACCTGCGCCGGGTGCGCCTGGCTCTGGGAGAACTGTTGGGCACGGCCTCGGTCGATCCGGCGCGGCACCGCCGCATTGCACTGGTGGGCCTGCGCGGTGCGGGCAAGTCGACGCTGGGGCAAATGCTAGCCGACGACCTGGAGCTGCCTTTCGTGGAGCTGAGCCGCGAAATCGAAAAGCTCGCGGGCTGCAGCGTGCGCGAGATCCACGACCTGTACGGCACCAACGCCTACCGCCGCTACGAGCGCCGCGCGCTCGAGGAAACGATCCAGATCTACAGCGAAGTGGTCATTGCCACGCCGGGCGGCATTGTGTCCGACCCCGCCACCTTCAACGAACTGCTCGCGCACTGCACCACCGTGTGGCTGCAAGCCGCGCCCGAAGAGCACATGGGCCGCGTGGCCGCGCAGGGCGACACCCGCCCCATGGCCGCCAGCAAGGAAGCCATGGAGGACCTGCGGCGCATTCTGAACGGACGCGCCGCCTTCTATTCGAAGGCCGATCTCTCGGTGGACACCAGCGGCCGGAGCCTGGCGCAGAGCTTTCAGGCTTTGCGCGGCGTCGCCCGCCAAGCCATGGGCCTCGGCGCCTGAACTGAAGTTTGAAAAAAAGCGATTCAGGCATTGACTTGCCTGTTCGCATGCAGCATGATGCATGTCATCGGAACCAGAAGATGCATTATTCTTCCGGTCTGCATCTGCCCCCTACAGGAGACTTCCGTATGACCGAATCCACGACCCTTCAGGCGCCGCCGCGCGTCGACTACCGCATCGAACCCGCCCAATACAAGCACTGGAAGCTCAGCTTCGACGGCGCGGTGGCGCGCCTCGTGCTCGACATTGCGGAAGACGGCGGCATTCGCCCCGGCTACAAGCTCAAGCTGAACAGCTACGACCTGGGCGTGGACATCGAACTGAACGACGCGCTCAACCGCGTGCGCTTCGAGCACCCCGAAGTGCGCAGCGTGATCGTCACCAGCGGCAAGGACCGCATCTTCTGTTCGGGCGCCAACATCTTCATGCTCGGCGTTTCGAGCCACTCCTGGAAGGTGAACTTCTGCAAGTTCACCAACGAAACCCGCAACGGCATCGAAGACTCGTCGAAGCACTCGGGCCTGAAGTTCATCGCGGCCGTGAACGGCGCTTGCGCCGGCGGCGGCTACGAGCTGGCGCTGGCTTGCGACGAAATCTTGCTGGTGGACGACCGCTCCTCGGCGGTGTCGCTGCCCGAAGTGCCGCTGCTGGGCGTGTTGCCCGGCACCGGCGGCCTCACCCGCGTGACCGACAAGCGCCACGTGCGCCATGACCTCGCCGATATCTTCTGCACCAGCGTCGAAGGCGTGCGCGGCCAGCGCGCGGTCGAATGGCGCCTGGTCGATGCGGTCGCCAAACCTGCGCAGTTTGCCGCCGCCGTGCAAGAGCGCGCAGCGCAGCTCGCCGCCGGCAGCGACCGCCCCGCGGGCGGCAAGGGCGTGGCACTGACCCGCCTGGAGCGCGAGGAAACCGCCGACAGCCTGCGCTATTCGAACGTCGAGATCCAGATCGACCGCAGCAAGCGCACGGCTGCCATCACGGTGAAGGCACCCACCGGCACGCAGCCGGCGGGCGTTGCCGACATCGAGGCCGCAGGCGCCGCATGGTGGCCGCTGGCCGTGTGCCGCGAGCTGGACGACGCCATTCTTCACCTGCGCACCAACGAGCTCGACATCGGCACCTGGCTGCTCAGGACCCAGGGCGACGCAGAGGCCGTGCTCGCCTCGGACGCCGTGATGCTCGCCAACAAGAACCACTGGCTGGTGCGCGAAACCATCGGCGCGCTGCGCCGCACGCTGGCACGGCTGGATGTATCGTCGCGCAGCCTGTTCGCGCTGGTCGAGGCGGGATCGTGCTTTGCCGGCACGCTGGCCGAGCTGGCCTTTGCGGCCGACCGCACCTACATGCTGGCACTGCCCGACGATGCCGGGCGCGCACCGAAGCTCGTGCTCAACGAATTCAACTTCGGCTTCTATCCGATGGTGAACGACCAGAGTCGCCTGGAGCGCCGCTTCTATGAAGAAGCCGCGCCGCTCGACGCCGCACGCGCCGCCGCCGGCAAGCCGCTGGACGCCGACGAGGCGCTGAAGCTCGGCCTGGTAACCGCGGCCCCGGACGACATCGACTGGGACGACGAGATCCGCATTGCAGTGGAAGAGCGCGCCGCCATGTCGCCTGACGCGCTCACCGGCCTGGAAGCCAACCTGCGCTTTGCCAGCAAGGAGAACATGGCCACCCGCATCTTCGGCCGGCTCACGGCCTGGCAGAACTGGATCTTCAACCGCCCCAACGCCGTCGGCGAAAAGGGTGCGCTCAAGGTCTACGGTACCGGCGAGAAAGCCGGCTTCGATTTGAACCGCGTTTGAACCCGCAGTCCTTCGCACAACCCAAGGAACAACGATGAGCACGATCAACTACAGCGAGAAGATCCCCAACAACGTCAACCTCGGCGAGGACCGCACGCTGCAGCGCGCGCTCGAGGGCTGGCAGCCCAACTTCATCAACTGGTGGGACGACGTGGGCCCCGAGGGTTCGACCAACCACGAGGTGTACCTGCGCACCGCGGTGAGCGTCGATCCGCAGGGCTGGGCGCAGTTCGGCCACGTGAAGATGCGCGACTACCGCTGGGGCATTTTCCTGAATCCGGGCGATGCCAACCGCGAGATCCACTTTGGCGACCACAAGGGCGAGAAGGCCTGGCAGGACGTGCCCGGCGAGCATCGCGCCAACCTGCGCCGCATCATCGTGACGCAGGGCGACACCGAACCCGCGTCGGTCGAGCAGCAGCGTCACCTGGGCCTCACGGCGCCGAGCATGTACGACCTGCGCAACCTGTTCCAGATCAACGTGGAAGAAGGCCGCCACCTGTGGGCGATGGTGTACCTGCTGCACAAGCACTTCGGCCGCGACGGCCGTGAAGAAGCCGAGGCGCTGTTGCAGCGCACCTCGGGCGACGTGGACAACCCGCGCATCCTGGGGGCCTTCAACGAGAAGACGCCCGACTGGCTCGCGTTCTTCATGTTCACCTACTTCACCGACCGCGACGGCAAGTTCCAGCTGGCCGCGCTGGCCGAGAGCGCTTTCGATCCTCTGGCCCGCACCACCAAGTTCATGCTCACCGAAGAGGCGCACCACATGTTCGTGGGCGAAAGCGGCGTCTCGCGCGTGCTGGCGCGCACCGCGCAGGTCATGAACGAGCTGAAGACCGACGACCCGCAAAAGGTGCGCGCCGCGGGCTGCATCGACCTGGGCACGATCCAGCGCTACCTGAACTTTCACTACAGCGTGACCATCGACCTGTTCGGCGCCGACCAGTCGAGCAACGCCGCCATCTTCTACAGCTCGGGCCTGAAGGGCCGCTACGAAGAAGGCAAGCGCACCGACGATCACGTGCTCAAGGGCCAGACCTACAAGGTGCTCGAGGTGAAGGACGGCCAGCTCGTCGAGAAGGACGTGCCCATGCTCAATGCACTGAACGAAGTGCTGCGCGACGACTTCATCAAGGACTCGGTGGCCGGCGTCGGCCGCTGGAACAAGGTGCTCGAGAAGGCCGGCATTCCTACCCGCCTGGTGGTGCCGCACAAGGCCTTCAACCGCCAGATCGGCGCGCTCGCGGGCATCAAGATGTCGCCCGAGGGCCGCGTGGTGAACGAGGTCGAGTGGGCCGCAAAGAGAAACGAATGGCTGCCGAGCGCCGAAGACTTTGCTTTCGTGGCATCGTTGATGGGCCGCGTGGTGGAGCCGGGCAAGTTTGCCGGCTGGATCTCGCCGCCGGTGATGGGTATCAACCGCCAGCCGGTCGATTTCGAATACGTGCGTTTCGGCTGATCGGTATTGCTCCTTCCCCCTTTGGGGGAAGGCAGGGATGGGGGCAGGCAGCGTAACCACGACAAGCGCCGCTTGCCCCCACCCAACCCTCCCCCAGAGGGGGAGGGCTTCAGGAGAGAACAACATGGACATGGCCGTTGAAGCCGGGGTCATCAAGCAGCACCTGATCGACCCCGAGATCTGTATCCGCTGCAACACCTGCGAGGCCACCTGCCCCGTCAACGCGATCACGCACGACGACAACAACTATGTCGTTCGCGCCGACATCTGCAATGGCTGCATGGCCTGCATCTCGCCGTGCCCCACGGGTTCGATCGACAACTGGCGCACCATGCCTGTGGTGCGTGCGTACTCCATCGAGGAGCAGTTCACGTGGGAATCGCTGCCCGCCGAACTCTCGCCCGAAGAACTCGAGGCCGCAGGCGTTGCCGCCGGCAGCGGGGATGAAGCCGCACCGGCAGCAGCGCCGGCGCTGACGCAAGCACAGGCTGCCGCCGAAGCCACCGAGGCCGTCTTCAATTCGGCCCAGTACGGTGCCACCGTGCCGCCGTGGTCGGCTGCGCACGCCTACACCAATCTCTTTGCGCCCAAGTCTCCGACAACGGCCACCGTGGTCGGCAACTTCAACTGCACCGAAGCGGGCTTCGACAGCGAGACGCATCACATCGTGCTCGACTTTGGAGTGGTGCCGTTTCCGGTGCTCGAGGGCCAGTCGATCGGCATCGTTCCGCCGGGTGTCGACGCCATCGGCAAGCGCCACCATGCGCGCCAATACTCGGTGGCCAGCCCGCGCAACGGCGAGCGGCCCGGCTACAACAACGTGTCGCTCACCGTGAAGCGCGTCACCGAAGACCACCAGGGCGACCCGGTGCGCGGCGTGTGCTCCAACTATGTGTGCGACCTCAAGGTGGGCGACACGGTGCAGGTGGTGGGGCCCTTCGGCGCCTCGTTCCTCATGCCGAACCATCCCAAGTCGCACATTGTGATGATTTGCACCGGCACCGGCAGCGCGCCCATGCGCGCCATGACCGAATGGCGCCGCCGCCTGCGCAAGAGCGGCAAGTTCGAAGGCGGCAAGCTCATGCTGTTCTTCGGCGCGCGCACCCAGCAAGAGCTGCCGTACTTCGGCCCGCTGCAGTCGCTGCCGAAAGACTTCATCGACATCAACCTGGCGTTCTCGCGCACGCCGGGCCAGCCCAAGCGCTATGTGCAAGACCTGATGCGCGAGCGCGCCGCCGACCTGGCCGCGCTGCTGAAAGACGGCGCAAGCCACTTCTACGTGTGCGGCCTCAAGAGCATGGAAGAGGGCGTGGTGCTCGCATTGCGCGACGTTGCCACTGAAGCCGGGCTCGACTGGGACACCGTGGGTGCCGCGTTGAAGCGCGAAGGCCGCCTGCACCTGGAGACGTATTAAGCTGCGGCGCATGAAGTTCGCCGACTTTCATGCGGGGCAGGTCATCGAGGCCGGGCCCTACGTTGTTTCCGAGTCGGAGCTCGTCGGGTTTGCGCAAGCGTACGACCCGCAGTGGTTTCACACCGACGCAACGGCCGCGGCGGGCAGCGCCTTTGGCGGGCTCATCGCGAGCGGATGGCACACCTGTTCGATTGCAATGCGCCTGGTGGTCGATGCAGCGCTTGCGGGCTCCGAATCGTTTGCGTCGCCGGGCCTCGAACATGTGCGCTGGCCGCATCCCGTGCGGCCGGGCGACGCCTTGCGGCTCGTGGCCGACGTCATCGAGGTGCGGCGCTCGGAGAAGCGGCCCACGCTGGGCATCATGCGCTGGCGCTGGCGGCTCTTCAACCAGCGCGAACTGATGGTGCTCGATGTGGAAGTCACCAGTCTCTTCAGGCTTGAAGCGGGCAACTGACCTCCAATAAAAAGCAGCCCGCAACGCGAAAGCGCTGCGGGCTTCAGTGGCCGCTGGGGCCTTCGCCTGCGAAGCGGATTACTTCGTCACATCGACCGAGCCCGACCCCTTGGCCTTGCCGCTGGCCTTTGCACCGACGCCCGACGGCTTCACTGCACCGCCTGCCGAGCCCACCGCACCCGTCGCGCTGTTCAGCGTGCCGCCAACAGTGTTGGTCACACCGCCTGCCGCGTTGGTTGCGCCGCCCACCGCGCCCGTGGCGCCGCCTACGGTGTTCGTTGCGTTACCTACGGCACCCGTTGCGCCGCCGACCACGCCTCCGAGCGTATTGCCCAAGCCGCCTGCTGCGCTGCCGCCGCCACCGCCGGTGCTGCCGCTGGCAGAGGTGCCCGCCGTTGCGGCTGTTCCCGCCCCCGCCCCTGCACCTGCACTGCCTTGGGCCGGTGCGGTCTTGACCGCGCCAGACGTGTTGACATCGGCATTCACGCCTACACCGACTCCAACGCCTTGTGCCTGTGCAAAGCCGCTCAATGCGAGCAGGCTCGCGAGCAAGGTGCCGACGACGATGGACTTGTGTTGTTGTTGCTGCTTCATAGGTAACTTTTCCTTTCGATTGAATGGTCGGATGACCAGAACCGGCTTTGGGCCAGTTCGGTCGCTACCGTGACCACGCCGCCATATGTCGCCGTGTGCGAAGCAGCCGCTCACTTGCGTGGGACACCTCCGTCGGCGAAAAAGGGGGCTCGTGCGTTAGGGCGCCCGGTGATCAAGGCAGCAGGTGCGCGCTGAAGAAGGCGGTTGTCCTGCGGTTCAGATCGGGCAGTGCGGTGGCGCGGTCGAACGCGGGCGGATCGTTGAGCATGTCGCCGAGCAATCCCGTGAGCCCCGGCGGCAGCGGCGAGAGCAGCGAGCCATGTCCGCCAGTGGGCAGGTCGGCAATCAGTTCGCAGCGCGGCATGCACGCCGCGAGCACCCGGTCGCTGTGATGGCGCGGAACCAGCCAGCGGTCCTGCTGCGCGGTGATCAAGCCCAGCGGTACGCGTGGCGTCGCGAGCGTGGCCAAGTCGAAGTCCGCTGAAAAAGGAACGCCCGCCACCACCGCGGCGATGCGTGGGTCGTGGTGCTCAAGCGGCACCGCGTCGGTAAAGCGGCGGCGAATCACGAACAGCGCGCCCCACTTCCTGATGTGGTCGAACCAGCTTCCGGTCAGCCGCGTGATCAGGCCGACGCAGGCCTGGAAATCGCGTTCGAGTTCGGCCTCGCAATGCCGCGCGAAAGCCGCCGGCGACCAGCGCCCGCCTGCCAGGCTCAGCGCAGTGTGGCCCCCGGCCGATATGCCGTACATCCCGACCTTGTCGAGTGCGAGCAGCGGCGCAAGACGGGCATCGTGCGCGATCGAGTCGATGGCGCGCGAAACCTCGCCCGGGCGCATGGCCCAGCTGTCGGGCCCGGGGTTGCTGCCGTCCTTGTAGTTGTCGGCCTTGTGCTCGGGCATGGCCACGACGAAGCCCGCCTCCACCAAGCCCCGGATAAGGTCTGTATGAACCCAAGGAGCGCCGCCAGACCCGTGCGAAACGACGATCAGCCGGCCGTTGCCGCGAACCGGGTTGCCTTGCGCGGCCACATCCAGCGTGAAGCGGCCATGCCGCACCGGCCGGGTCTCGCCGCTGGAGGGGTAGAACACCGTTACCGGACCATCGCCCTCGGTGCCGGGAATCTCTGAAAGCCCCACAGCGCCATGCGCCAACCCGGCCAGCAGCGCCAGCCCCCAAGCCGGCAAGAAGAAAAACAGACGTTGCATTGAATCGAGGTCCTCGTGGTCGTCAAAGGCCCATGCCTTCAGCGACCCGGACGATGCCGCGGCGCGCCAGCGGCGTCTTGCCGAAAGCCGCAAACGCGGCTTTCGGCTGCCCGATTTCAGGAATCGGCCAGCTTCTGCTTACGGAATTCAGTGGGCGTGAGGCCGGTCGCCGTCTTGAATGTGCGGTTGAACGGCCCGATGGACTGAAAACCCGCAGTGAGCGCGATGGTGAGAACGGGCAACTCGCGCCTGTCCGGATCGGCCAGTGCGGCCATTGCCTCTGCGAGCCGAAAGCCGTTGACGAAGGCGCTGAAGTTGCGATGCCCGAGCCGCTGGTTGATAACCCGCCGCAGGCGGTACTCCGGAACGGCCAGCCGCGCGGCAAGGCTGGCGATGCTCAGGTCTTCGTTGCGGTAGGCACGGTCGACCGCCATCGCGCGCTGAAGCGATTCCACCAGCCGGTCGTCTGCGGGATCGGACGCGGCTTCGGGCCGGGCTGCGCTTGAGGAGGGCGCAGCGGCGAGTCCGGCTGCTGCAGGAAATACGGCAGGAAGTCCGGCGGGAGGCCCGGCCGGAGCTGCCGCGGCAAGTCCTGGCGGGAACAGCTCCGAAGCTCCCAGGCGCACCATCCGCGCAGTCACGACTGCCACGATCAGCAGCAACATTGCAACGTCTGCCGCCGCCCATGCACCTGACAACTGGCCATGCGGTGAGGCCAGCCTCACTCCGAGCATCGCGAGGCTGTAGCCGATGCCGGTCACCAGGATGAACACGCGCAGCCTGCGCCGCTTCTCCACCAGGTCGCCACGCCAGCAAGAAGCCGCTGCCAACGCGGCCAGTACCGCGAACACCAACGGCACGGCGCGCTGCAAACCCAGCGTGACGGCGGCCGTGGCCGAAGCGGCTTCGAGCGCGGCTGCGCAGTTGAATGCGGCCAGCGCGGCAACCGCGGCCCAGGCGGCGACATGCACCGGCCGCAGCGTGAAATCGTCGTCGAACAGCGCCTGCACGAACACCCAGAACAGCACCGCATTGCCGACGGAGATTGCAACCAGCGGCGCCTGCCAGGCCCTGGGCACGAGCGCCTCGAACGTCGGGGTGGAGCCGACCACCTGCACCACAAGGCCGAGCGCCAGCGCCGCGCCTGCACGCGCGGCCGGCAGGCGGGGCCTGTCGCGGCCCAGCACCAGCGCCAGCAGGAGCAGCAATGCGATCAAGACGCCGCGCAGGGCGGCGTCGGCAAGGGTCGAGGGCGCGGAGGCGGGCATGCGGCGGCTGGAGAAGGGAAGGAATGCCTTGGAAGCGGCCGAAGATAACAGCCGACCGACAGACAACCTTGGGACGCGAAGGGTCAAGATCGAGTGCGCCCGACATCCTGATTGTCACGCAACTAATAATGTTGCATGAAACGAGACAGCAAGCTTTCCGCAGTTCTCCACGTGCTGCTGCACATGGCCGAGACCGACGGGCCCGTTACGTCCGAATCGCTGGCCGTGGCCATGCACACCAATCCGGTCGTGGTGCGGCGGGTCATGGCGGGCCTGCGCCAGGCGGGCTTCGTGAGTTCGGCCAAGGGCCATGGCGGCGGATGGGTGCTGTCTTGCTCGCTGGCTGCGGTCACGCTGGGCGACATCCACAACGCCGTTGGAGCGCCCGCGCTGCTTGCGATGGGCAACCGCACCGAGAGCCCCGGCTGCGTGGTCGAGCAGGCGGTGAACGCCGCGCTCGACGGCGCTTGCCAGGAGGCCGAGGCCTTGCTGCTCGAGCGTTTCAACAGCATCACGCTGGCCGACTTGTCGAAGGACTTTCATCGCCGCATGACGGGCGGCGGCTTTACTCACAAGGACATTGAACATGCGCTATGACGCTCTCGTCGTGGGCGGCAGCTTTGCCGGCCTTTCCGCTGCGATGCAGCTTGCCCGTGCGCGCAAGAAGGTGTGCGTGGTCGACGCCGGCGCGCCGCGCAACCGCTTTGCTGCCGCCTCCCACGGCTTCTTCGGCCAGGACGGCACGCCGCCCCTGAAGATGATTGCCGACGCGCGTGCCAAGGTGCTCGCGTATCCGAACGTCACCTTCATCGAAGGGAGCGTGGCGGGCGCCCATGCCGACGGTGCTGGCGGATTCAACGCGTCGCTCCAGGACGGCCAGCAGCTGTCGGCCGGCAAGGTCGTTCTGGCGTTCGGCGTGCAAGACGGTTTTCCGGACATAGCCGGCGTGCGCGAACGCTGGGGCGCCAGCGTGCTGCACTGCCCCTATTGCCATGGCTATGAATTCAGCGGCAGGCAACTGGGCATCCTGCTCGAAAGCCCGCACGCGCCCGAGCACGCAATGCTCATCGCCGAATGGGGGCCGGCCACGCTGTTCTTGAACGGCAACAACACGGTCGACGATGAGGTGCGCGCCAGGCTGGAGGCGCGCGGCGTGGCCATCGAAACGGATCGCGTCGTGGCACTCGAAGGGCCGGGGCAAGGGCTGTCGGCCGTGCGCCTCGAGGGCGGCCGTCTCGTGCCGCTCGACGCCCTGTTTCTGGCGCCCCGCACGCGGCCGGGCAGCCCGCTGGCCGAACAGCTGGGTTGCGCCTTCGACGACGGCCCGTTCGGCCCGGTGATCCGCACCGACGCAATGAAGATGACCACGGTGCCCGGCGTCTTTGCCGCGGGCGACGCCGCCATGCTGATGCACAACGCCACGCTGGCTTCGGCCGATGGCGTGATGGCGGGGGTGTCGCTGCACAGGTCGCTGGTGTTCGAAACCTGACCTGCCGAAACCGCCTCAAAATCGCTCTATAATCGGAGCCCTGAAATGCGGGAATAGCTCAGTTGGTAGAGCGCAACCTTGCCAAGGTTGAGGTCGAGAGTTCGAGACTCTTTTCCCGCTCCACATTTCTTGCAAAAGGCCACCTTACCGGTGGCCTTTTCTTTTGGGCGCTGCAAAGTTTTCAGCCCCTTGCCGGCAGCACCGTCCCCCGGCTTTCCCCAAAGCCAATGCGCGCATGCCCCGGCTTCTCGCACCAGCCGCGCAGCAGAACCGCATCGCCGTCTTCCAGAAACCCGCGCTGCTCGCCGTTGGCCAGCGTGACCGGGCTCTGCGCGGCGCGCGTCAGCTCGATGATGGCGCCGGCCTCTCCTGGCCCCGGCCCCGAAATGGTTCCGCTGCCGAACAGGTCTCCGGGGTTCAGGGCGCAGCCGCCCACGGTGTGATGCGCCACCATTTGCGCCACGCTCCAGTACTGGTGCTTGAAGCTCGTGCGCGACAACCGCGAAGGCCCGCTCCTGTCGCTTTGCGCCTTCTCGCTTTCAAGCCACACCTCCAGCCGGATGTCGATGGCGCCGCTTTCGCGGTTTGCCGGGCTTTCGAGGTAGTCGAGCGGCTGGGGCTCGTTGGCGGGCCGTTTCCATGCCTGGCGATACGGCGCAAGCGCTTCCATCGTCACGATCCACGGCGAGATGGTGGTGGCGAAGTTCTTTGCCAGAAAAGGCCCGAGCGGCGCCATTTCCCAGAACTGGATGTCGCGCGCCGACCAGTCGTTGAGCAGGCAGATGCCAAAGATATGTTCTTCTGCATGCGCGAGCGGAATGGGCTCGCCCGCCGCATTGCCCTCGCCGATCCACACGCCAAGCTCCAGTTCGTAGTCGAGCCGCGCGCATGCCTGATACGTCGGCGCCTTGGCGCCTGGCGCCATCGTCTGCCCCTTGGGGCGATGAAAGCGCTGGCCGCTCACGCCGATAGTCGACACGCGCCCGTGATACGCAGTCGGAATCCAGCGGAAGTTGGGCGTTACGTCGCCATCGGGGTTCATCAGCCGGCTGATGTTCAGCGCGTGGTCGATGGAGGTGTAGAAGTCGGTGTAGTCGCCGATGCGCGCGGGCACCGTGTATTCGACCTCGGCTTGCGGCACCAGGCATTCGCGCACCGCGTTTCTCGTTGCGATGGGTGCGTCGCCCCGCAGCAATGCGAACACCGCGTGGCGAAGCGCTTGCCATGCGGCGCCGCCGAGCGCGAAGAAGTCATTCAGCGCCGGCAGTGCGGCGGCTCGGGCCGCGTCGAGTGCGAGCCCATCGAGCAACTGGCGCGCCGAAAGCGCCGCCATGTCGAGCACCTGGTCGCCAATGGCAATACCGCCGCGAAACGGCTCAGGGCTGCCCGCGCGGCGGAACACTGCGAAGGGCAGGTTCTGGATCGGGAAGTCGGTTTCCGCGGCATTGGCGGTGTCGAGCCAGCTCCTTGCGGCGACGTCATGCGTGTGGTTGAGCGCAATCATTTGTCTTGGTGCCCAGGGTTCAAACCGATGCCATCAATGCATCGTCGAAGATTGCCACCGCACGGGTCCAGCCCGCCGATGCACCGCGGATCTTGTGCGGAAAGCAGCTGATGAAAAACCCCGTGGGAGGCAGAACCTCGAGGTTGTGCAGCTTCTCGATGTGGCAGTAGCCAATGTCGCGCCCGGCCTTGTGGCCTTCCCAGATCAGCGAGGCATCCTTCGTTTCGCCGTACTTTTTGGCGGTATGCACAAAGGGTGCGTCCCAGCTCCACGCGTCGGTACCCGTCAGGCGCACGCCGCGTTCCAACAAATACATGGTGGCCTCATAGCCCATGCCCGCGCCGGCCGACACGTAATCGGGGTTGCCGTAGCGCGAACCTGCGCGCGTGTTCACCACAACAATCTCCAGCGGGCTCAGCGTGTGGCCGATGCGCTTGAGCTCGGCCTCCACGTCGTCGGCCGTGACCACGTAGCCATCTGCAAAGTGGCGAAAGTCGAGCTTCACGCCCGGCTGAAAGCACCATTCGAGCGGCACGTCGTGAATGGCAATGGCCGGCTTCTTCTCGCCCAGCGCCTTGTCCATCGTGGAGTGGAAGTGGTAGGGCGCATCGAGGTGCGTGCCGTTGTGCGTGGAAAGCTGCACCAGCTCCACGGCCCAGCCTTCGCCATCGGGCAAGTCTTCCTTTTTGAGGCCGGGAAAGAAGGGCTCGATCTGCTCGTACGTTTGCTCGTGCGTGAAGTACTGGATCTTCGGCGCAAAGGCGGGCGGGTCGGACAGCACATCGTTTTCGAGAAAGATCGAAAGGTCGACAAACTTGCGTGGCATGGCGGGGCTCCTTGCAGGGTATTGATGTTGGCGTGAAGGGTTCGTCAGGGCTGCTGCCAGCGCAGCAGCCGCTTCTCGGCAAAGGCCAGCAGCGCGTTGCTCACGAAGCCGATGAGCCCGAGCAGCACGATGCCGGCGAAAAGATCGCTGGCGCGAAACGCACGCGCCGCGAGAAGAATGGCCTGGCCCAGGCCGCTTTGCGATGCAATCATTTCGCCCACCACCGCAACGATGAGCGCAATGGTCAAGGCGAGGCGCATGCCAGCCAGGATGTCGGGCATGGCATTGGGCAGGCCCATCTTCCAGACGAAGGCGGCGCGCGACATCTGCAGGCAGCGCGCCACTTCCGAAAGCCGCGGCTCCACCGCCGCGAAGCCGTGCACCGTGGCCAGCAGCACCGGCCACATGGCGCCGAACGCCACCACGAAGAGCACCATGCCCGGGTTCAGCCCGAAGATCGAAATGGCCAGAGGCAGCAGCGCCGAAGCGGGCAGGGGGCGAATGAATTCGAGCGTTGGCTGTACCCATGCACGCACCGCAGGCGAGACGCCAATGGCCGCGCCCAGCAGCACGCCGAACAGCGAGGCCAGCAGCCAGCCTTGCACCATGCGGCCCACGGTGGCCTGCGTGAAGCCGAGCAGTTCGCCGTTGCCTGCGCTGCCGTTCGCGCCCGCGAGGTTGAGCCCTTCGAGCAGGCTTGCAAAGGTGGCTTGCGGCGTGGGCAGGAACACGCGGCTCACCCAGCCCGCGTTGCTCGCAACCCACCACAGCGCGATGAGCACGCACAGCACGCCAAACGAGCCGAACCATTCCATGCCGATGCGGCTGCGGTTTGCTTCGTTCATGGCAGCACCCCCATGCGCCGTGCCACCACCCGCTGCAGCAGCACCATGCCCGCATTGATCGCAAAGCCCACCACACCGATCCAGCCAAGCCAGGCAAGCATCAGCGCGGGGTCGAAGCTTTGCTGCGCGATCATCATCGCGTAGCCCATGCCGTTGGGGTTGGCCGCAATCTCCACCGTCACGGCCACCACCAGCGCCACCGCCACGCCAAGCCGCAACGCAACGAACAGGCGCGGCACGATGGCCGGCAGCACGATCTTGAAGGCACGCTCGCGCGCCGAGAACCCCAGCACGCGGCTCACTTCGAGCAGCCGCGGCTCGATCTGCTGCACCGCCGACTGCACCAGCACCAACAGCGGCCAGAAGGTGGCAAAGGCGACGATGGCCAGTTCCATTCGCACGCCGAAGCCGAAGGTCAGCATTGCGAGCGGAATCAGTGCCACCGAAGGCACCGGCCGCAGCACTTCGATCGAAAGCGAACCCAGTTGCGCCGCTCGCCGCGAAAGCCCGAGCACCAGGCCAAGCGCAATGCCGAGCACCGCGCCCAGCAGCAGGCCGAGTGCGGCCGTGCCCAGCGTGAAGCCCGTGGCCTGCCACAGCGAACCGTCGAGTGCGGCGCCCATGAAGGCCTTGGCCGCGGCGCTCGGCGGAGCGAGCGCATCGCTACCCAGTGCGGCCGCACGCCGCGCGTACCACTCAAAGGCGCCGACCAGCACGGCCGGGAAAACCCATGGGCGCAGCCAGCGAAAAATGCCGCCTTCAGTCATGGCCCTGCTCGATGAAGGCAAACAGCTCGCGGCGCAGCCGAAAATATTCCGGATGCTCCTTCGTCGTGAGCTGGTCGCGCGGACGCGGAATCTTCACGTCGATCATCCGCGCGAGGCTGGGCCGCCCCGGGCCGGGATTGGCCTGCAGCGCAATCACGCGGTCGCCCAGGTAGATGGCTTCTTCCAGGTCGTGCGTGACGAACAGCACCGTCAGCCCGTCGTCGCGCACCAGCCGCGCGAGTTCGTCCTGCAGGCTTTGCCGCGTGAGCGCATCGAGCGCGCCAAAGGGCTCGTCCATCATCATGAGTTCGGGCCTTTGCGCGAGGCAGCGGGCAATTTGCGCGCGTTGCTGCATGCCGCCCGAAAGCTGCACCGGAAATTTCTGCGCATGTTTGGCAAGTCCCACCTTGCCGAGCACGTCGGCAATGCGCGGCGCACGCTCGGCCGAGGGCACGCCCGCGGCCTCGAGCGCGAGGCTCACGTTGCCTTCGACCGTGCGCCAGGGCAGCAGTGCGCGGCCGTAGTCCTGGAACACGAACGCCACTTCGCGCGAAGGCTCCGTCATCTTCACGCCGTTGCGGCGTACTTCGCCCGCGCTTGCGGTAACAAGCCCGCTGGCCGCGCGCAGCAGCGTGGTCTTGCCGCAGCCGCTCGGGCCGACGATGCAGACGAACTCGCCGCGCGCCACGTCGAACGAAGTGGGCGACAGGATCTCGCGTCCGCCGAGCCGGATCGCAACGCCGTCGAAGCGAAGAAAATCGGCGGCAGCGTTCACTTGGCGATCAGCTTTGCAACGTCGATGGAGGTCTTCAGCATGTCCTGGTCCTTCATCAGCCCGACCCAGTAGCCCAGCTGCTTTTCGTTCACGGTGGGGCCTGGCGGCGAGATCTGGATCTTTGCGAGCACCTCGGGCGGCAGCTTGATGTACTTGCCGATGGCCGCGCGCACCCTGGCGTCGTTCTTGGGCTGCTGCATGAAGGCCGCAGCCTCGACCAGCGACTCGCGGAACGCACGCGCGGCGCCCGGGTTCTTTGCCACCCACTCGCGCTTGGCCGCGTGCACGATGGTCTGGTTGTTCTCCGGCAAAAAGGTGGAGTAGTACGAAGCGACGTAGCCCGCGCCGCTTTCGGTGATGCGGCTCATGAACGGGTCGGCAGACACCACCGCGTCTACCGAGCCGCCCCGCAGCAGGTCAGCATGCTGCGGAAACGATGCCTCGACGAAATTGACCTTGCGGTAGTCCACGCCGCTGTCCTTGAGCCATGCGCGAAAGGTCACGTGCAGGAACGCGCCGAGGCCGGGCACGCCGATTTTCTTGCCCACGCAATCCTGCGGGTTCTTGATGCCCGAGCCCGCGCGCGCCACCAGGCCAAAGCCGGTGATCGTCTTCGACGTGAGCCCGCCGCCCGCGACCAGCACCAGGTCGAGCCCGCCGTCCACCGCCTGCAGGAACACCGATGGCGTGGGCCCGCCGATCTGAAGCGAATCTGACTGCAGCGCCGCGGGAATGGTGGAGTTGAGCGGAATGAACTTGAGCTCCACCTCGAGGTTGCGCTTCTTGAAGTAGCCCTCTTCGGCGGACACGAACACCGAGGCAAAGTCGGACACGGCCGTGTAGCCGAACACGATCTTCGGGTTCGATTGCGCGCGCGAAGGCAGCGCCGCGGCAGCCGATGCGGCGCCCAGCACCGACAGCAGGGTGCGTCGTTTCATCATGTCTTTTGTCTCCTGGGAGTGGTGGTTTTCTTTGGCGGTGCCTTCGGCCGCGGCAGCGCCGCACGCAGCCCGCCGACGATGAAGTTCACGAGCATGGGCGTGGCGGCCGGATCGCTGCGCACGTTCTCGCCATGCGACAGCCGTTCGATGCGGCTGTCGTTCAGGTGATGCAGGAGCGCGCCCAGCGCAAACTGGTAGGCCCACGCCACCTGCCCGCGTGTGGCGTGCGGCATGGCAAGGTGCAGCGCGTCGATGTACGCCTCGGCCAACGGATCGAAGTAGCCGCGCAGCACGCGGTCGGCTTCTTCGGTGGCGTGATAAAGCTCGCGCGCCACCAGCAGCGCGTAGTACTCGCCCTCGGCGCTGGCGCGCAGCGCGAGCACGGGGCCGGTAAAGGCTTCGATGATGCGCGGCAGCGTGCGCAGGTCTGCCGGGTCGATGCGCACCGCCTTGAGGCCCGCCAGCCGCTCTTCGATGGTGTGGCTCCAGTGCTCGAAGATCGCATGGAAGAGTTCGTGCTTCGGGCCGTAGTAGTAGCCCACCAGTGCCAGCGGCACGCCCGCCTCTTCGGCAATCTGGCGGATGGTGACCGCGTGGTAGCCGTGCTGCGCAAAGAGCTTTTCGGCCGCCAGCAGGATGGCCTGCCGCCGGTCGGGCCGGGTGGCTTCGGCCACTGTGGCCGCTGCCCGGTGGGCGCTTCGTTTGGCGGGCGGGGTCCGGGTGTTCATCGGGCGTATTGAACGTCTGTACAAAACTATTGAACACACGTACAAACCCTGAGGTCAACCCCGATTGAGCGGTGTGGAATGCGGCATTACCCTCAAGCCATGCTCGCTCCCAACATTCCCCAGATTCGTCTCTACCAAGACTGGCTGCGCGACCAGCGCGGCCTCTCGTTCGACACCTACGACGCGCTGTGGCGCTGGTCGGTGACTGACCTGGACGCCTTCTGGCAGAGCATCTGGGACTACATGGGCATGCAGTCGCCCACGCCGCACACCGCGGTGCTGGCCGAAGCGCGCATGCCGGGCGCCACGTGGTTTCCGGGCGCGCAGGTCAACTACGCACGCGAGGTGCTGCGCCATGCGGACGCGGCGCACGCGGCCGGCATGCCCGCCATCGTGAGCGACAACGAGCTCGGCCAGGTGCGCGAGATGTCGTGGCCCGAACTGCGCCGCCAAGTGGCCTCGGTGGCGCTCACGCTGCGCTCGCTCGGCGTGCGGCGCGGAGACCGCGTGGCCGCCTACATGCCCAACGTGCCCGAAACCATGGTGGCATTTCTCGCGTGCTCGAGCATCGGCGCGGTGTGGAGCGTGTGCGCGCCCGACATGGGCACGGCCGCGGTGGTCGACCGCTTCCGCCAGATCGAACCCACGCTGCTGATTGCCGCCGATGGCGTGCACTACGGCGCCAAGCCCATCGACCGCAGCGCCGTGGTGCAAGAGCTACGCGGCGCATTGCCGAGCGTGCAGAAGCTGCTGCTGCTCAGGACGCCCCATGCCGCGCAACAGCTCGCTGCCGATGCGGGCTGGCAAGACGCGATTGCGCGCAGCGGCGCCGAGGTGGCAGACTTCGAACCCGAGTGGCTGCCCTTCGACCATCCGATCTGGATCGTCTATTCGAGCGGCACCACGGGCTTGCCCAAGCCCATCGTGCACGGGCAGGGCGGCATCATCATGACGATGTATGCCTGCGGGCTGCACAACGACGTGGGCGCGAGCTACGGTGCCAACAATTTCGGCGAACGCTTTCACTGGTACAGCTCCACCGGCTGGGTCATGTGGAACTGCCAGCTTGGCGGGCTCGCCTTCGGCTCGACCATCGTCATCTACGACGGCCATCCGGCTGGCAGCAAGGAGAAGCCCGACTGGGCTGTGCTGTGGCGCTTTGTTGCCAAGCACCGCATCAGCTTCTTCGGCGCCGGCGCGGCCTACTTCACCAACTGCATGAAGGCCGGCGTGGTCGCGGCCGAATGCGGCGACCTCACCCGCGTGCGCGCGCTCGGCAGCACCGGTTCCCCTCTGTCGGAAGAAGTGCAGCGCTGGGGCACCGCGCAGCTACTGGATGCGGGCGCCAACAGCGTGTGGTGGTGCAACATTTCGGGCGGCACCGACTTCTGCGGCGCCTTCGTCGGCGGCAACCGCGAGCTGCCCGAGGTGCCCGGCCAGATGCAGTGCCGGCAGCTCGGCCACTCGGTCGAGGCATGGAACGAAGACGGCCAGCCCGTCATCGGCGAAGTGGGCGAGCTGGTCTGCACCAAGGCCATTCCATCGATGCCGCTGTACTTCTGGGGCGACGAAGGCAATGCGCGCTACCTGTCGAGCTACTTCGACACCTACCCCGGCATCTGGCGCCACGGCGACTGGATCAAGATCGGCGAAGACGGCGGCTGCATCATCTACGGCCGCAGCGACGCCACCATCAACCGCCAGGGCCTGCGCATGGGCACCAGCGAGATCTACAGCGCTGTGGAAGGCCTGCCGGAGGTGCTCGACTCGATGGTGGTCGATCTCGAATACCTCGGCCGCGAAAGCTACATGCCGCTGTTCGTGGTGCTGCGCCCCGGCGTGCCGCTGGACAACGCCATGCGCGCGAAGATCAACGACGCCATCAAGACCTCGCTCTCGCCGCGCTTTGCGCCCAACGACATCTTCCAGGTCGACGAAATCCCGCGCACGCTTTCGGGCAAGAAGCAGGAGCTGCCGATCAAGAAGCTGCTGCTCGGCCAGCCGATAGAGAAAGTGGTCAACCGCGAAGCCATGGCCAACCCGGGCAGCCTCGACTGGTTCGTGGCCTTTGCGGCGCGGCGTGCGGCTCAGGCCAGCAGCTCGTAGAGCACCATGCGTGTGCGGCGCCCGCGAATCTCGGCGTCTTCCTCGATGCGGCGCGTGCGCAGGCGCCCGCGCAGCGCCTCATAGGTGGCCTCCGACACCAGCGTTTGCGTGCCCAGCTGCTTGTTGATGCCTTCGATGCGGCTCGCCACGTTGATCACGTCGCCGAACGCGGTGTAGGCCAGGCGGTCGTTCGAGCCGAGCACGCCCGCAATCACCACGCCCGTGTGAATGCCGATGCGGGTACGGAATTCATGCAGCCCCTGGGCGCGCCACTTGCGGTTGAGCTCGCTCATTTCGGCGTGCAGCTGCAGGGCTGCGGTGCAGGCCTGGTATTCCGCGTCCTGCAGGTCTGCCGGTGCGCCCCACAGCACCATGATGCCGTCGCCGATGAACTTGTCGATCACCCCGCCATGCTGCGCGAACACGCGCGCTGCAAGATTGAAGTACTCCGTCAGCATGCCCACCAGCACATCGGGCTCGAGCGATTCGGAAATGCGGGTAAAGCCCTCGACATCGGTGAACATCACGGCGATGCGCCGTGGTGAACCGCTTGGCGCGAGCGTGTGGCCTTCGGCGATGAGCCGGTTGATCACGTCCACCGGCACGAACTTGCTGAACGCCTTGAGGCTTCGCGCCGATTCGTCCAGGGCCTGGTCCAGGTGCTGGATCTCGAGCACCCGGCTCGGCTCGCGCGGCAGGTTGTCCAGCTCGAGCAAACCGATGCGACGGGCAATGCGCGAGAGGTTCTCGACCGGCGCGGTAACCAGCTTGGAAAGCCGCAGCGACAGCAGCAGCGTTGCCACCAGGAACAGCAGCGCCAGCAGCAGCCCCCACAGCACTGCGCGCTGCAGGCCGCCCAGCAGCATGTCTTCGGGAACCCAACTTACCAGTTGCCAGCCGGTAGACGGAATGCGCGAGTGCTGCACCAGATAGCGCTTGCCCTCGAATGCGATGGAAAAGCTGGTCTCGTGCGGACCTGCAGCGAGACCATCGGTAACCATGTGCTCATGCAGCGCGCCGAGTACACCGCCCCTGGCCGGCGCCAGTTCGCGGACTACGCCCGGTACGTCGCTGCGGGCCAGCACCTGATAGTCGGCGCTCAGCAATGCGCTGTTGCCCTGGCCGCTGCCGCTGCTGAAGAGGCGCACGAACTCGGACAGCCGCCCGAGCGAAACGTCGCCCGCCACGACCATTGCCCTGTCGCTGCCTTCGGTTTCGCCGCGCCTGCTCGGAAGCGCATACGTCACACCCAGCTCCTGCGCGGCGGCAAAGACGTAAGGCTGGGTCCAGATCGGCCCCTTGGCCTGGCGGGCCTGCATGTACCAGCTGCGCCTGGTCGGGTCGTAGCTGCTGCGGTAGGCCTCGATGTGCGTCGTTTCGTAGCGCTGCCGCACACCGCCCGGTGTGTTGGACGACGGCTTGTACTGCCATGTCTCGGTGGTGAACTGCGGGCCGCGCGATATCTGCCGCACCGCCAGCGCGGGGTAGCGCAACACCATGAGCATCTGGCCTTCGTCGTTCGCGACGTAGGTGCTGTCGAGCTCCGGCGATTGCTGCAGCAGCGTCCACAGCAGCTCGGCGGTCTGGCTGGCGCTGTCGTCCGCGGGGCGCAGGTTGGGTGAATCGCCGATCGCGCCCACCACCGATTCGGTCTTGGCCAGAAAGGCCAGCACCTTGTCTTCGGTGCGGTCGTGGTTTGCCTTGTGGGCCGATTGGCCGATGCTCGACACCAGTTGCTGCGAGCCCCAGTAGCCCAGCGCCACCAGCAGCAGCGACTGGCTCAGCGCGACTGCGCTGACGACAGTACCCACGTCCACCCTGAAGCGGCGCGGCTTGCGGTACGGCCCCGTGGGCTTCGGCAGTGTTGGTGTTGTCTCCACAAAACAAAAAGACGGCTGCGCCATCGAGGAATGCAGCGGTCATTTTGCGTTGAGTGCACTAACAAGTGTCAGCGTAAGTGTGCAGTGCGCTACTAACGCAGAGAAGTTTTCCTGCGAGGTGTGAAAAATTTCGTGGCCGCCGCAACAGCTTCAGCCGTGCGAGGCGCCATGTGCCTCAACGCGCATCGTGAAAAATAATGCCCAGCGTGTGCCGCCGTCCGGAGCGCACGCGGCTTACGCCATGCCGCATGGTCACGCGATAGGTGCCGCGCGTGCCAGCCACCGGCCGCTGGTTGACCGCGAAGATCACCGCTTCGCCCTGCGCGAGCGGCACCACCTCGGCGCGCGACTGCATGCGCGGCCGCTGCTCGGTCAGCACGAATTCGCCGCCCGTGAAGTCTTCCCCAGGCCGGCTCAGGAGCACCGTGAGCTGCAGCGGAAACTGCAGGTCGCCATACAGGTCCTGATGCAGGCAGTTGTAGTCGCCCTCGCCATAGCGAAGCAGGAGTGGGGTCGGGCGCAACTGGCCCGCCGCATGGCAGCGCGCCAGGTAGGAGGCGTGGTCCAACGGGTAGTCGGCCGGCTGGCCCATGGCCGCGGCCCATGCGTTGGCAAGAGGCGCCAGGCGCTCGTAGAGGGCGCTGCGCCATGAGCCGATCGGAGCAGGCAGCGGGTTGGCGAAGTACTGGTATTCGCCCTGGCCGAAGCCGTGGCGCTGCATGACCACGCGGCTGCGGAAGTGTCCGTGCTCGTCGTACAGCGCAGCCAGTGCGGTGCATTCCTCGGGGCCGAAGAGCGCGCCTGTCGTGGCGCAACCGCGCGTGGCAAGTTCGGTTTCGATGCGCGGCCAGTCGAGGGCCGCTACGGATTTTTCGGAAGAGATCGTCGGCATGCGGCCAGTGTGCTGCCGGTGCGGCGGCGGTGCTGGCCGTTTTCGGACACCACTTCCGGCTTGGTTGCCTGCCTAAGCCTGCTCGCCGGCTAGATCCACTTGCCGTTGCCCGTCGGCATCTGGATGTTGGTGGCCGGGTCGCCGCTGCTCACCAGCGCGCCAATCGCAATGCTCAGCAGCGAGATGAAGATGCTCGCGAAGAACGCGGTCCAGAAGCCCGAGAGCTTGAACCCGCGCACCAGCGCGGCCACCAGCATGATCATCAGCGCGTTGATCACCAGCAGGAAAAGGCCGAAGGTGAGCAGCGTCAGCGGCAGCGTGAGCACGATCAGGAGCGGCTTGACCACGGCATTGGCCAGGCCGAGCAGAAGGGCGGAGATCACCAGCGCCGAAGTGCTCTCGAACTTGAGGCCGCGGAAGATCAGGCTTGCGATCCACAGCGACAGCGCTGTGATGGCCCAGTGCACGAGAAAGGGGACGAGGTTGTTCAGCATGGTGTGAGGGGCTCGCAGATGGCCCGCGCGGTGATGCAGGCCATCATATCGGCAGCCTTTCAGGACGACGAGCCGCGGGTTGCCTCGGCCAGCAGCCAGTCGCTGAAGAACTTCAGCAGCGGCCGCTGGTCGGCGCGCTCGGGCGTTACAAGGTAGTAGTTGCGTTCGCCCGATAGCGGCCGCGCGCAGGCCACCACCAGTTCGCCGCGCGCAAGCTCGTCGGCTACCAGCATGGTGGGCATCAGCGCCACGCCCAGGCCGTGCGAAGCCGCAGCGGCAAGAATGGAGAACAGCTCGTAGCGCGGCCCGCCGCGCGCGTTGGGGGCATCGATCTGCTGCGCGTCGAACCACTGGCGCCAGCCGTCGGGCCGCGTGCTTTGCTGCAGCAGCGGCATCTTGGCAATGGCCGCGGGCGCCACCGGCTTGCCGCGCGGCAGAAGCGAAGGGCTGCACACCGGCACCACGTCTTCATGCATGAGCAGCAGCGCATGCGTGCCGGCCCAGTTTTCCACCTGCGCGGGTGTGCCGGCGTACAGCGCGGCGTCGAACTCGGCATCGGCAAAAAGAAAGGGGCGTGTGCGCGTCTCGATATGCACTACCACGTCGGGCTGAAGCGCCGCAAAGCCCTTGAGGCGCGGCATCAGCCAGCGCGTGGCAAAGGTCGGCACGGCCGCCAGGGAGAGCGAGCCGCCTTCGCCCTGGTGGGCCATGGCGTCGAGCGTGTCGCGCTCCATGGCTTCGAGCCGCTTGGTGATCTGCCGTGCATAGGCCGCGCCGCTCGCGGTAAGGGCCACCCCGTGGCGGGTGCGGCGGAACAGCGCCACGCCCAGGAAGGCTTCGAGCGTGCCGATCTGGCGCGACACGGCGCTTTGCGTGAGGGCGAGTTCCTGCGCAGCGCGGGTATAGCTCTCGTGGCGCGCAGCGGCGTCGAAGCACACGAGGGTTTGCAGGGGTGGGATCTTGCGGCGCATGTATGCCTCTAGTGTATGACTGGGCGAGGGCTGCTACCAATGGAAACGTCTTTGTGCGTGGATGCAAGATGTGCGTGCCGCGCATATCTAGGTGAGGATTCATCGTTTGCGCCCGGCTCCTTGCATGGCTAGCATTGGCCCATTCCCCCTCGGTTTCTTTTTTTCCCTATTCCGGAGACAGCCACATGGCCGCCAAAGCGCAATTCCACTGGGACGACCCCCTTCTTCTCGACCAGCAACTGACCGACGAAGAACGCATGATCCGCGACGCGGCCAATGCCTACTGCCAGGAGCGCCTGGCGCCCCGCGTCATCGAAGGCTTTCGCACCGGCGAAACCGATCCCGCCATCTTTCGTGAAATGGGCGCGCTCGGCCTGCTCGGCCCCACGATTCCAGAGCAGTACGGCGGCCCGGGCCTCAACTACGTGGCCTACGGCCTGATCGCCCGCGAGGTCGAGCGCGTCGATTCGGGCTACCGCTCGATGGCCAGCGTGCAGAGCTCGCTCGTCATGGTGCCAATCAATGAATTCGGCACCGAGGCGCAAAAGCAGAAGTTCCTGCCCAAGCTTGCCACCGGCGAATGGATCGGCTGCTTCGGCCTGACCGAACCCGACCACGGCTCCGACCCCGGCAGCATGGTCACGCGCGCCAAGAAGGTGCCGGGCGGCTATTCGCTCAGCGGCGCCAAGATGTGGATCAGCAACTCGCCCATCGCCGACGTGTTCGTGGTGTGGGCCAAGGAAGTCAGCGAAAGCGGCACCGTGGGCCCGATCCGCGGCTTCGTGCTCGAAAAGGGCATGAAGGGCCTCTCGGCCCCCGCCATCCACGGCAAGGTCGGCCTGCGTGCCAGCATCACCGGCGAGATCGTGATGGACGGCGTGTTCTGCCCGGAAGAAAACGCATTTCCTGAAGTGCAGGGCCTCAAGGGCCCGTTCACTTGCCTCAACAGCGCGCGCTACGGCATCTCGTGGGGTGCCCTGGGCGCCGCGGAAGACTGCTGGCATCGCGCCCGCCAGTACACGCTGGACCGCAAGCAGTTCGGCCGCCCGCTCGCGGCCAACCAGCTCATCCAGAAAAAGCTGGCCGACATGCAGACCGAAATCACGCTGGGCCTGCAGGGCAGCCTGCGCCTTGGCCGCATGAAGGACGAAGGCACGGCATCGGTCGAGATCACCTCGATCATGAAGCGCAACAACTGCGGTAAGGCGCTCGACATTGCCCGCCTGGCACGCGACATGATGGGCGGCAACGGCATCAGCGACGAATTCGGCGTGGCGCGCCACCTGGTGAACCTGGAAGTGGTGAACACCTACGAAGGCACGCACGACATCCACGCGCTCATCCTGGGCCGCGCGATCACCGGCATTGCGGCTTTCGCGAACTAAGCACGCATGGCCAAGCCCGCAGCCCTGGACGGCATCAAGGTTCTCGATCTGTCCCGCGTGCTCGCGGGCCCGTGGTGCACGCAGATCCTCGCGGACCTGGGCGCCGACGTCATCAAGATCGAGCGTCCCGGCGTGGGGGACGACACGCGCACCTGGGGCCCGCCTTTCATCAAGGACGCGAACGGCAACGACACCGACCAGGCCAGCTACTTCACGGCCTGCAACCGCAACAAGCGGTCGGTGACGGTCGACATGGCGACGCCCGACGGGCAGGCGCTGCTCAAGCAGATGGCGGCGCAAGCCGACATCGTGGTCGAGAACTTCAAGACCGGCGGCCTCGAGCAATACGGGCTCGACCACAAGAGCCTGCGCGCGGCCAACCCGCGCCTCATCTATTGCAGCGTAACGGGCTTCGGCCACGACGGGCCCTACGCCGAGCGCGCTGGCTACGACCTGATGATCCAGGCCATGACCGGCATGATGAGCATTACCGGCCGCCCCGACGGCGAGCCCGGCGGCGGCCCGTTGCGCGTGGGCGTGGCGCTCACCGACCTGTTCACCGGCGTGTATGCCAGCACCGCCATCCTGGCCGCGCTGCAGGTGCGCGACCGCACGGGCGAAGGCCAGCACATCGACATGGCGCTGCTCGACGTGGGCATGGCCATCCTCGCCAACCAGGCGAGCGCTTTTCTCAACACCGGCAAGGCGCCGCAGCGCCAGGGCAACACGCATCCGAGCCTTGCGCCGTACCAGGACTTTCCGACGCTGGACGGTTCAATGCTGCTGGCCGTTGGCAACAACGGCCAGTTTGCGCGCTTCTGCGAGGCGGCGGGCCATCCGGAATGGGCGGCCGATGCGCGCTTTGCCACCAACACCCTGCGCGTGAAGCACCGCGGAGTGCTCATTCCGATGATGGAAGAGCTCACCCGCACCCGCACCACCGCCGATTGGGTCACGCTGCTCGAAGACAAGGCCGTGCCCTGCGGCCCGATCAACGACATTGCGCAGGCCTTCGACGATGCACAGGTCAAGGCCCGCGGACTGGCCGTCACGTTGCCGCGCGATGCGGGCGACGGCATCGAAAGCATCACCGGCGTGGCGAGCCCGCTGCGCCTGACGGCCACGCCGCCCGTGCTGCGCCATGCGCCGCCCGCACTTGGGCAGCACACGCGCGAGGTGCTGGCCGAGTTGGGCATCGATGCCACGCGCTTCGACGCGCTGCGTGCGGCGGGCATTGTCTAAGAAAGCAAGCAAGGAGAGCAAGCCACGACGGACCCGATGCACAGCCCCCCGTTCTCGGTGCTGCGCATCGACCATGTCGTACTGCGCGTGAAGGACGCGGAGCGTGCCATTGCCTTCTACCGCGACGTGCTCGGCTGTGCGGTCGAGAGGCGCCGCGAACACCTGGGGCTCGTGCACCTGCGCGCCGGCTCCAACCTCATCGACCTCGTCACGCTCGACGGCCCGCTTGGCAAGCAGGGCGGCGCCCTGGCCGGCAAGGAAGGCCGCAACGTCGATCACATCTGCCTGCGCATCGAGCCCTTCGACGAAGCGGCAATCCGCGCGCTGATGGCACGGCACGGCGTACCAGTGAACGGCGAGGTACAGAACAACTTCGGTGCCGAAGGCGACGGTCCTTCGATCTACATCACAGACCCAGACGGTAACGGCATCGAACTCAAGGGTGCGGCGGGCTGATTCTGTTCGCCGCGGTATTGTTTTTGGCGCTGTTGTTCGTTCAGGGCGGCGCACCCGCCGACGGGGTACCTTGCTCCGCGAATGTCCCCCGGCCTGCGGCCTCCTCCTTTATTTCGCTGCGCAAGGCACCCCATCGACGGGCGCGTTGCAAAGAGCGGTCGTTGATCAGCGGAGCACCCGGTGGCCTGGGCACAAGCCCCGAATGCACCCGCACCCGACTACCGCTCTGCCGGTGAGCTTCGCGGAGAATCGGCGCGCGCCATCGCGCACACAACGATTCTTCAAGGGAGCTTTCCAGTGTCCGAACATTCATTTGCTGCGCGTGCCACCGCGCGACTTTCCGTCGCTATTTCCGCGCTGGCCGTCGCCACACTGCTGGCCGCTTGCGGCTCGCGCCAGCCGGCCACGCCCGAGCCACCGCCTGCGACCGCTACGCCGCGCAACAGCGTCGTCATGCCCGTCATTGCCTACGGCACCACCACCAAAGGCGTGCAACTGTCGAAGGCCGACGACGCATGCGATGTGCCTGCCTCGCTGCGTCAAGCCGTGCAGGATCAGCTGCTTGAACCCTACGAATTTCTGCTCGCCCCGCCGGCACCCGCCAACGCGCAGGCCGCGCCCGTGCTGAAGCTGGAAATTACCGATCTGCTGGCGAACGCGGGCGGCCTCTACGGTGGCCCAAAGATCGTTCAGTTGCGCGGCACGCTGGAGCGCCAGGGCGACGCGCCGGCGAAGTTCACCGCGCAGCGCCAGATGTTCATCTACTTCGGCATGCCGCGCAGTACCTGCAGCATGGTCGGTGTCGTGACCTACAAGCTGGGCGAGGACATCGCGCAGTGGCTGCTGAAGCCGGTAGACGGCGCGGTGCTGGGCGAACGCCAATAAGGAATCCCGGGCGTTTGTTCTATCCCGATGTCCAGGAATACCTGGTGGCCGGATTCACCGATTGCGTCTCTGTTCTTTGCACCAGCGAGCCGCGGATCGAACTGGACCGAGGCAACAGCTAGCCAGCGCGCCCGACGATCGCCACGCCGAACACCACCACGCCGAGCGCGAGGTTCAGGCTCACCAGCTTGCGCACCATGTCGAGCCGCCCTGCCGCGACAGGCCACGCGCTTTCGTCTACCGCTCGCCGCAACGCCTTGAACACCGAGGCGCGGATGTACACGTAGATGCCTGCCATGATGATGGCAATCCCCATCATCGCCTCGACGCGCCAGTGCACGCCGCGGAAACCGCCCATCAGCAGGATCATGGCCACGCCGGTCGCGAACAGCAGCGTGACCGCCGCATCCACGCCGACGAAGAAACGCCGCAGCACCGTAGCCATCATGCGCAGGCGCAGCGGCGGCTCCAGCGTGGCGACTGCCGCGGGGCGCACCGCAAAGTGCAGGGTGGCCATGCCGCCGACCCAGAAGGCGGCGGCCAGGAGATGGATGAAAAGAAGGATGACGTGTTGCATGGGGGCCGATCAGAACACCGAAAGGCGCGAGCGCGCAATGCCGGCGCCGTTGCGTTAAAAATCCATCCTTTGCACGCAAGACAGAAAGACGAGGCTTCGATGACCCGCACCATCGCCCAAAAACGCGCCGATTTCCGCGCCCTCCATGAGAAGGGCTGCTTCGTCATTCCCAACCCTTGGGACACGGGCAGCGCGCGCTTCCTCGAGAGCCTGGGCTTCAAGGCGCTGGCCACGACCAGTTCGGGCTTTGCATGGTCGCGCGGCAAGTCCGACGGCGCGCTGCAACGCGGGTTGATCCTCGACCATTTGCGAGAGCTGGTCGCGGCCACCGACTTGCCGGTGAATGCCGATTTCGAGAACGGCTTTGCCGCCGACGCGCAGGGCGTTGCCGAGAGCGTGCGGCTCGCCATCGATACCGGCGTGGCCGGCCTCTCCATCGAGGATTCGACGGGCGATGCGGCGAACCCGCTCTTCCCGATCAACGTGGCCGTCGAGCGGCTGCGCGCTGCGCGCCAAGCCATCGATGCGGCGGGCGGCGACACCTTGCTGGTCGGCCGCGCCGAAAATTTCTTTGCAGGCCGGCCCGATCTTGACGACACCATCGCGCGGCTCAAGGCCTATTCAGAGGCAGGCGCCGATTGCCTCTACGCACCCGGCATCAAGACGCGCGAGCAAATCGCCGCAGTGGTCGCGGCCGTGGCGCCGAAGCCGGTCAACCTGCTCGTCGGATCTGCCAGCGACCTCACCATGAAGGACATTGCCGAACTCGGCGTGCGGCGCGTGAGCGTGGGTGGCGCACTCGCACGCGCCGCCTGGGGCGGGTTCATACGCGCCGCGCGCACGCTGGCAGAAGAGGGGCGTTTCGACGGGTTCGAAGGCGCGGCCACGGGCAGCGAACTCGACGGCTTCTTTCGACCGTTCGGAAAGAAGTAGGCGACGAGGAGCTTCGAGCCGGGTCGCCCAACCATGGATACGCTGCTCGCGGAAATCCGCAGCTGCAATGCATGCGCCGCCCACCTGCCGCTCGGGCCGCGGCCGGTGGTGCAGGCCAGCGCCAGTGCGCGGCTGCTGATCGTCGGCCAGGCGCCCAGCATGACGGTGCACAACACCGGCGTGCCATGGAACGACAAGAGCGGCGAGCAGCTGCGCCGCTGGCTGGGCATCGAACGCGAGGTGTTCTACGACCCGGCGCGCGTGGCGATCATGCCGATGGGCTATTGCTATCCGGGCCGCGGCAGCAGCGGAGACTTGCCGCCGCGAAGGGAATGCGCCGGCCTCTGGCACGAACGCCTGCTCGCGCAGATGAAGCAGGTCGAATTGACGCTGCTCATCGGCCAGTATGCGCAGCGCCATTTCCTCGGCAGCGCGGGCAAGGGCAGCGTGACCGAGACCGTCGAAGCCTTTGCGGAATACGCGCCGCGCTTCATTCCGCTGCCGCATCCGTCGCCACGCAACACCGGCTGGTTCAAGCACCATCCGTGGTTCGAGCGCGACGTGCTGCCGGTTCTGCGCGAGCGCGTGCGCCGCGTATTGGCAAATGCCGGCTAGCTGGGCTTGTCGGACTTTCGAACAGCTTTCTTCCGCGGCGCGGGCCGTCGCGGCGGCCTTGTCTCCAGCACCAACTCGGCTGGCAACGTGTCGTTCCATGACTCGGTGAAGTAGGCTCGATCGCTTGGCACAAGCTGGGGCAGTGCTTCGCGCAGCAGGCCCAGCGACTGCTCGGCTGCCCGCAGGTCGCCCGCATGCGCCGCATACCAGGCGTGCTCGAAGAGCAGGCTGCAATGCTGCAAGCCCGGATAACGGCGTCGTCCCGCAAGGTGATCGGCCAGCCGTGCCTGTGCCACGTCGACCCAGCGAGGCGGCCAGTGCGCCGCATCGAAAGCATCGGCAAGCGGGCCGGCAAGCCTGGATATGTCGGCCGGCTCCAGCGGCTTTTGCGCGCGAAATTGCGCGAGTGTGGGCTGCGGCTGGGGGCGGCAATGGCCGCGCGCAATGCGCATCAGGTAGATCGCATTCCACGCCGAGCGGCCTTGGCCGTCGGTGTGGCCGCAGAGCCATTCGCTGAACCCGATCCACTGCACGGCGCGGCGCGTGGTGTCGGCATTGCCGTCGTGCGCAAGGGCGGGCAGGTCGGAGAGGCCGACTCGGTCGAACAGCCATGCGGCCATGCCCATGTTGGCGGCCACGTGCTGCGCCGCGTCGAAGGAGTGCGATTCGAAGGCCGCGGCCAGCGCTTCGCCGAAGCGGCGCAATGCCTCTTCGGCAAGTGCCGCGGCGGCGGGCTTGTCGTCGGCGGCAAGCCCCAGCGCGCGCGAGCGGCACACCAGCGCCCACAGGTTGCACCATTCAAAGCGCACGTCGGGATGGTGGCGCAGCACCAGCCCGCGCGCGGCGTCACCCGCCATGCCGCGCAGCAGCGATTCGGCCAGCGGCAGGTCGCGCGCGGTGTAAGCGCACCACGCCGAGACGATGCATTCCATTGCACCCAGGTAGTCGTTGCCCGCCACATGATGGGCAAGGCGCTGCTTCTTGAGCGCCTGCAGCCGGCGGCGCGCCTGTTCGTTGTCGCCGAGCCGGCGCCACAGCATGGCCTCGTTGAGCGTGACCAGCGCGCGCTGAAAATCGGTGGCGGCCAGTGTGCCGGCAAGGCGAATCGATTCCAGCGCGCTGGCCGGCTGGGCGCCCGCGCCGCCGCCGCCCGCCACAGGCGCCATGAGCCTTCCTTGCCGTGCCGCCTGTTGCGAAGCGACCAGCTGCTTCCAGAAGGCGGCGTCTTGCAGGTGCACGGCGTCGGGTGGCGTCGGCGGCGAGCCCGGCTCGGCCGAAGTCTTCCTGCGCGAATGCAGTCCGAGGAAAGATGCCACTTCGGCCGGGGTGGCCGCGCGGCCGCCCACCAGCAACCGCACGCGCTTCGCTTCGGCCGCGGGCAACCAGAAGGGCCCTTGGCTGCGCCGCTCGTCGTTCAGGAAGCGCGGCTCACGCTGCGTGTCTTCGCCCCAGCCGACTTCCACATTCCATGCCCTGAAGTCGCGAAAGGCACGGCTCACGACCATGCGCAGCGTGCTCGCGTCCGTGACTTCGCCGCGAAGGTCCGACAACCGCACGAGGCCGCCTTCCGCGTCGTGCGCATGCTTCATGCGCGCAATCAGCCAGAGCGACTGGAAGGCCGCGCGCCGGCCGTCGACCGATTGCGGCGAAGTGAGTTCGATGGAAAGCGGGGCGGGTGTAGCGGGTTTGGGCACGCCCCGGATTGAACCTCAAATTTGCGGAGCCGACTGATAACGGCCCTTCGCTTTTTTCAGTACTTGTGCTGGTCCAGCAGCGCGTTGACCTGGCTGCGCCCGATGCCCAGGTCTCGCAGCTCGTGGTCGCTCATGCCGGCCAGGTGCTGCGAGGCGGCGCGGCTGCGGCGGTGCTCCGCGGCGCGGCGGCGCCAGCTGCGCAAGGCATGCATCAGGCGTTGATGAAAAGGCGAGTGCGTTGGCGCTGTCACGATGGGCTCCTTGTTGGGGAGCACTGATCTTGCGGCGATGCATGCTATTGTGGAAGTTGAGATTCCTGACACTTCCAATCAGCATTCCTGATGCGACACCTCAACCTCGACCAGCTTCGAACGCTCATTGCCATTGCCGATCTCGGCACCTTCTCGGCTGCGGCCAGCGCACTGCACCTCGCGCAGCCCACCGTAAGCCTGCACATCAGCGAACTCGAATCGCGGCTGGGCACCTCGCTGGTGGTGCGCGGCAACCGCCGCGTGACGCCCACCGCGGCGGGAGCG
The DNA here is from genome assembly GCF_031456585.1 of Variovorax sp. 3319. NCBI lineage: Bacteria > Pseudomonadati > Pseudomonadota > Betaproteobacteria > Burkholderiales > Comamonadaceae > Variovorax > Variovorax sp. 3319. Next base: position 112,105 of record NZ_JAVDUZ010000010.1, on the reverse strand, counting down.
GCGCTGGTGGAGCGCGGGCGCAAGCTGTTGCGCGACACCGATGACGCCATCGAAGCCGTCAAGCGCCAGGCCGAAGGCCGGACCGGGCGCGTGCGGCTCGGCACCTCCACTGGCGTCGTGGTCGACCTGCTCCCGCAGGTGCTCGAGGCGCTGGGCGTGGGGCATTCGGGCATCGATGTCGAGGTGAGCATCCTCGGCTCTAACGATGCGATGTCCCGGCTGGCTGCGGGCACGCTCGACATTGGCCTGGTCGCTGTGCCGCAGCCGCCGCTGCGCGACCTGGTGGTGACGCCATGGCGCGACCAGCCCATGATGGCCTTTGTGCCGCAACGCTGGAAGGCGCCCAGGCGCGTGACGCCGGCCTGGCTGGCGGCGCAGCCGCTCATCTTCAACGAGGCCACCACGCACATGTACCGGCTCACGATGGAGTGGTTTGCGGCGGCGGGTTTCGCGCCCCGCGCACGCATCGAGCTCAACTACGACGCCGCGATCCGCAGCCTGGTGGCGGCCGGCTACGGCGCCGCGCTGCTGCCGCTGCAGCAATCGACCGACGCGGCGCTGAACGAGCGCATGCAGATCTTGCCGGTCACGCCCAGGCTTACGCGCCGCCTCGGCATTGCGCACCGCCAGCGCGCCACGCTCGACGGCGCCACGCTGAGCGTGTTGAAGGTACTGACGGAGTTTCGCCAGCTCTGATTTCAGCTGCGCGTGGCCTCGTTCGGCAGGCCTTCGATCGGGCACTCGGCAGTGCCGATGGTGCTGCGCGTGAACGACTCCACCTGCTTGCGCGCGGCTTCAGGGTTGTCGATCCACTGTTTGTAGAAGTCGAACGGGCATTCGGCCACGCCCTTGTCGCCATCGCCCGAATTGATGACGCCGGTGTAGCCGCGGTGCATGAGCTTGAAGAGGTGGTTCTGCGACTGGCCGTTCTTGCGCGCATCGCGGATCAGCCCCATCGAAAGCTCGGCGTAGTTGATGCCCATTTCTTCCTCGCCGCATTCGCCGAGCGTGCGGCCGTCGAAGCCGATGATGGCCGAGTGCCCGAAGTACGAGTACACGCCGTCGAAGCCCGCAGCGTTGGCCACCGCCACGTAGGTGTTGTTCATGAAGGCCATGGCCTTGGACACCAGGATCTGCTGCTCCTTGGCCGGATACATGTAGCCCTGGCAGCGAACGACGAGCTCGGCGCCGCGCATGGTGCAGTCGCGCCAGATCTCGGGGTAGTTGCCGTCGTCGCACACGATGAGGCTGATCTTCATGCCCTTGGGGCCGTCGCTCACGTAGGTGCGGTCGCCCGGGTACCAGCCCTCAATGGGCGCCCACGGCATGATCTTGCGGTACTTCTGGACGATCTCGCCCTGGTTGTTCATGAGGATGAGCGTGTTGTAGGGCGCCTTGTCCGGATGCTGCTCGTGCCGCTCGCCGGTCAGCGAGAACACGCCCCACACGTTCGCGCGGCGGCATGCGTCTGCAAAGATGGCCGTCTCATCGCCTGGCACGGTGGCGGCGGTGTCGTACATCTCTTTCTCGTCGTACATGATCCCGTGCGTGGAGTATTCGGGAAAGATCACCAGGTCCATGCCCGGCAGGCCCTTCTTCATGCCGACCAGCATCTCGCCGATCTTGCGGGCGTTTTCCAGCACCTCGGCCCTGGTGTGCAGGCGGGGCATCTTGTAGTTGACGACTGCGACGCCCACGCAATCGCTGCTGCTCGAGATATCACCATGTCGCATGACGCTGCTCCTGAAGGATGGTTGGAAAACAAGAAGAAAACAAAAAAGCCCGGACCGGCATTCATCCGGTTCGGGCTTGTCTGCGGTGCGGCGAGTGGGTGTCGTCGAAGCCGATTGTTCTCAACTCAATAGGGGCTGCCCATACGTCATTTCGCTGATTGCGGCGCTTCGCGGCCTTCAGCGAGGGCGTTCGTACCCGGATTCGATCCAGGCCGTGGCACTGGAGGCGGTGAGCCTGAAGGCGGGCGAGACGTTGACGCTGGCAAGTTCGGTGTCGTCCGCGTCGTCGTGCGCGGTGAGCGTGGCGGAGGGGCTGTCTTCGTCGGGCACGATGGCAAGCGACACGCGCACGCGCTGGTCGTTGCGCGCGGTGACGGTCACGCTCTTGTTGAGCGTGGCGTGCAGCTGCTGCTCATGGCGGCGAATGACTTCGGCGGCGGTTTTCACCAGCGTCGAAAACGCCGGTCCGTCGAGCGGCTTGGGGTTTTTCTTGTCGCGGCCCATGGTCCACGGGCCGACCAGCGCAGGCTCCGGATCGCCGTGGCGGGTCATCTCGACAGCCCAGCCGTCGTCTTCTTCGTTCTTGATGACGCGGGCGGTCCATTGGCCGTCGCGCCAGAGGCGGGGTTCCTGAAGGGGGAGGGTGTCGTCGGAGTCGGTGCAATCTGTGGCTTCGGTCATTCGGATGCTTGTGAGGGCGTGGGTTCGTGCGCAGCCCATTTTCGCCCGCGGCAGCGAAGGGGCGATCAGAAGACCGACAACCCGGTGCGCGCAACGAAGAGTTCCAGCGCCTTCATGCCAAGCAGCGAGTTGCCCGTGGCGTCCAGCGCGGGCGACCACACGCACAGCGTGAGTTGGTCGGGCACCACGGCCACGATGCCGCCGCCCACGCCGCTCTTGCACGGGAGGCCAATCGAAAACGCGACGTCGCCCGCGGCGTCGTAGGTTCCGCAGGTGAGCATCAGCGAGTTGATGCGCCGCGTTTGCCGCTCGCCGGTGACCTCGGCCTCGCCGTCGATCGGGTGCGCGCCATCGCGGCACAAAAAGGCGGCCGCCCGTGCAAGCTGGCGGCAGTTCATTCGCAGCGCGCACTGGTGAAAGTAGGTGTCGAGCACGTCGACCACGTCGTTGTCGATCTTGCCGAAGCTCTTCATGAAGTTGGCGAGCGCGATGTTGCGAAAGCCCGTGGCGGCTTCGGACCGTGCCACCTCGTCGTCGAACGAAATCGGCTCGCCGCACAGGCTGCCCATCAACGCAAGAATGTCGGCCTTGGCGCTGCCGCCCGCGGCAAGCGCCTGGCTCACGAGGCGGTCGGCCACGGCAATGGCGCCTGCATTGATGAAGGGGTTGCGCGGCTTGCCGTGCTCGTTTTCCAGCTGCACCAAAGAGTTGAACGGGTTGCCCGAAGGCTCGCGGCCGATGCGCTCCCACAGCGCGTCGCCCATGCGCTGCATGGCGAGCGTGAGCGTGAAGAGCTTGGACACGCTCTGGATCGAGAACGGCGTTTCGGCATCGCCGGCAAAAGCCTCGGCGCCCTGGCAGGTGCGCAGTGCAATGCCGAGTTGGCGCGGATCGATGCATGCCAGCGCCGGTATGTAGCTGGCCACCGTGCCGGCCGTGCCCAGCAATGGGCGCAGGGTGGCGACGATCTCGTCGAGCACCGGCTGAAAACCTGCGTCTTTCATGGGCGGCCCCTCCGCCGGTTGACCATCACGATGCCGAGGCCGACACCCACCAGCGCCACCATGAGCTGCAGCGTGAGCGGTTCGCTGAGCAGCACCACGCCAAACACCAGCGCAAACAGCGGCGTCAAGAAACTGAACGACGACATCTGCGTGGCGGGATAGTGCCGCAGCAGCCACATCCAGGTGAGATAGCTCGCAAAGGCACCGATCACGGTCTGCAGGCCGATCGATGTCCACGCCCATGCCGAATACGAGAAGCCCCACTTTTCGCCCAGCACCAGCGAGATCACCGGGCACACCGCCGCCGTTACTCCCACCTGATAGAACAAGGCCTTCTCGGCGCTCGCGGTGGCCAGCCGCGTGGTGCGCAGTGCCAGCGTGGTCAGGCCCCAGAGCATGCCGCCCAAGAGCCCCATGGCATCGCCGAGCAACTGGTTGGAACTCGAATGCCCGAAGCCCTCGCTGAACGCGAACACCACGGCAGCGAATGCGATGACCAGACCGACCCATTGCAGGCCCCGCAGGCGTTCGGCCGGCACCCAGCGCGGCAGCAGCAGCGACACCCAGAACGGCGCGGTGTACAGGAACACCGTGAGCCGGGAGGCCGAGGTGTGCTGCAGGCCCAGGTAGATGCACGCGAACTCCCCCGCGAACAGCAGCCCCACCAGCAGGCCGCCCGGCAATGTGCCGTCCCGCTCGAAAAGCGGTACGCGGCGCGATACGCACCACAGCCACAGCAGCACGACGGCGCCCGCCATGCGGATGGAAGCCTGCCAGAGCGGCGGCACCTCGGTGACTGTGGTCTTGATGAGAATCTGCTGCAGCCCCCAGAACGCGCAGCATGCGATGAGAAGGCCGATGGCGAGGGAGTCGAGGTGGGTCTTGCGCTGGATCATTCGTCTCGTTGCTGTCTTTGTTGTCGCTTGTATTGCCGCCAATGGTCTGCTCACTGGCCGGACGTCGGGTAGGGCGGTTTGCCCCGGGTGCCGATCATCAGGTCTGGCACCACGGTTTCAACATCGGCCACCGCGCGTGCGGCGTGTTCGAGCTTGCGGGCCAATGCATTCGAGGGCACGCAGCCCTGCAGGTAGACCCAGCGGCGCTGGATGACCACCCAAACGCTGCTCTTCTGCACGCCCGGCACGGCCAGCAGCGCGGCGCGCACCTTGGGCGCGAGCGGCTTGTCATAGCGGTAGGCGTTGCTGTCGGTGCACTTGCCGGCCAGCCAGCAGCTGGTGCCGCGCTCCAGCCGCGAATGGGTCTGGGCACGCCGTTCCTCCGCGGTATAGAAGGGGCCTTGTGGCATGGCGCAGGCGGCGAGGCCGGCGGAAACACGAAAGAACGGGTCGTCGAACCAGTTCTGCTTGAGCGGTGCCCCCGTATCCTGCGCTGCCGCGGCCTGGGTGGCCAGCAGCAGCACGGGCATGAGGGCGGCAGCACGGCTCACAAGGGATGTTCCGTGTAGAACCGCCCGCCGTGAAACAGCAGCGGCGAGGCGCCGGCGTTGTGCGTGCATCGCTCCACTTCGCCGACGAAGATCACATGGTCGCCTTCGTCGTAGCGGCTACGGTTGAAGCACTCGAAGCTCGCCGCCGCGCCCGCCAGCACCGGCGCACCGCCAAGGCCTTCGGTAAACGCAACATCGGCCCAGCGGTCGATGTTCTTGGTGGCAAAGCGCTCGGCCAATTGCTTCTGGTTGGCCGCCAGGATGTTGATGGCGTAGTGCGAGCCGGCGCTGAGCGCCGGCATCGAGCCAGCGGCGCGCGCCAGGCTCCACAGCACCAGCGGAGGCGCAAGCGATACCGAGTTGAACGAATTCGCCGTGAGGCCGACCAGCACGCCGTCGGCCGAACGCGCGGTGACGATGGTCACGCCCGTGGCGAACATGCCGAGCGCGCTGCGGAATTCGTCGGTCGAGAAGGAAGGCGGTTGCGCCTGGGCGGGAGCGTTCACGGAAAAGCCAGAGAGTGCGCAGGATGACGCCGCTCTATTCTGGCCGAAGGCCGCGAGGGCCGCCGACCGGCGCCTTTCGGATGCGCTTGATCTTATTGATGATCAGATTCGTCTTTTGATCACCAAGAGCCTTACTCTCTGAAACGCATAGGGAAAGCTCTTATGTTTTCTTGTTAACTTAACACTGATAAGATTAATTCGCGCCCCACCGCGGCCCGGGGCGAGCCAGAAAAAGGAGACGACATGCTCGGACGACAACTCTCTCGGTTCCTGCGGCAGTGGGCGCCGTTCGCCATGCTCGCGCTCTTCAGCGCCGCCGCTTCGGCAGCCGGCGCCTACCCGGACCGGCCGATCCGGCTGGTTGTGCCCTACACCCCGGGGGGCATCAGCGACGTGCTGGCGCGGGCGCTGGCCGAGCGCATGCGCAAGGACCTGGGCCAGCCCGTGATCGTGGACAACAAGCCGGGCGCCAACACCGCGCTGGGTGCGCGCCTGGTGGCTTCCGCCGAGCCCGACGGCTACACGGTGCTGTTTGCCACCGGAGCGACTGCGGTGCTCAATCCGCTGCTCTACCCCAAGCTGTCTTACAACCCCGAGAAGGAACTGCAGCCCGTAGCGCGCGTCGCGGTCACGCCGATGGTGATGCTGGTCGGCAACAGCTCGCCGCACCGCACGCTGCGCGACCTGGTTGCCGAAGCGAAGGCGAATCCGGGCAAGCTCAATTACGCATCCACCGGCACCGGCAGTTCGTTGCACCTGGCCGTCGAACTGCTGCAAAGCGCCACCGGTGTTTCGCTGGTGCATGTGCCCTACAACGGCAGCGCACCCGCCCAGGCCGCACTGATGGCCGGCGACATCCAGTTCTTTGCCGACTCCACGGGCAGCGCGATGGGCCTGGTGCGCGGCGGCAAGCTGCGCCCGCTGGCGGTTACCAGCCGCGAGCGGCTGCCGGCCTTGCCCGAGGTGCCGACGGTCGCGGAGAGCGGCTACCCCGACTACGAGGTCACGACGTGGTTCGGCCTCATGCTGCCCCGCAACGCGCCGCCCGACGTGGTGAGCCGGCTGAACGCCTCTGTGGGGCACGCGGTGGTGGACCGCAGCTTCCGCGACCAGTTCGAGGCGCTCGGGCTGGTGGTGCCGCCGGCGCTGACGGCGGCCGAGTTCAACACCTACATCGGCCGCGAGCGCGAGCGCTGGGCGCCGCTGATCCGTGCCAAGCACATCGTTCTCGAGTAAGTCTCACTGAAAGTCATTGCATGTTCGAAGCCAATCTTTTGCGCGGCAAGCGCATCCTCGTGACCGGCGGCGGCTCGGGCCTCGGCCGCGAGATTGCCGAGCGTTACCTGCAACTGGGTGCCGAGGTCCACATCTGCGGCCGCCGCCAGCAGATGCTCGACGCCACCGCCGCCGAGCTGACCGAGCGCCACGGCGGCGTGGTGCGCGCGCATGCGGTGGACATCCGCCATGCCGACGCGGTGGATGCGATGGTCGAGCGCATCTGGGCCGAGCACGGTCCGCTCGACGGGCTGGTCAACAACGCGGCCGGCAACTTCGTCAGCCGCACGCAGGACGTATCTCCGCGCGGCTTCGACGCAGTGGCCAACATCGTGCTGCACGGCACCTACTACGTCACCCACCATGTCGGGCGGCGCTGGATCGCCACCGGCCACAAGGGCTCGGTGATCTCCATCGTCGTGACCTGGGTGCGCACCGGCGCGCCTTTCGTGGTGCCCTCGGCCATGAGCAAGGCCGGCGTGGACGTGATGACCAAGTCGCTCGCCATCGAGTGGGGCCGCTACGGCATCCGGCTGAACGCCATCGCGCCGGGCATCTTTCCGACCGAAGGCGCGAACAGCCGGCTCAGCCCCAAGGCGGCCTGGGAAGACGGCGCGGTACGCAACCCGATGAACCGCCTGGGCCGCATGCCCGAGCTGCAGAACCTGGCGGTGTTCCTGATGGCGGACGGCGTCGAGTGGATCACCGGCGAGACCATTGCCATCGACGGCGCAGGGCATCGGCAGAACGGCGCCTCGTTCACCGAACTGGCCGATCTGGACGACGAGGCCTGGCGCGGCATGCGCGAGGCGATACGGGGGCAGGACGCACGCGACCGGGCGCTGCGCGAAGTGGTTTCGGAACCCGGCGGGCCGGTTGCCGCACCGCGAGACGATTCATGAGGATCGACCGGATCGTCGACGAAGTGGCCGCAGCAGGCCGCGGTGGCCACGCCGCGCTGGTGCTGGAGGAAGGGCGCGCGCTGTCGTATGGGCAACTGGCTGCGCGCATCGAAGAAGCGGCGGCCGTGCTTGCCGAGGCCGGCCTCGCGCCGGGCCAGCGCATGGTGCTGGTGGGCGAGAACAGCGAGGACATGGTGGTGCTGCTGCTCGGCGCCATCCGCGCCGGCGGCTGGGCGGTGCCGCTCAATGCCCGCATGTCGGGCGGCGAGATCGATGCGATCTGCGCGCACTGCGAACCCCGGCTCGTGTACTTCGCGGCCGGCGCCTCGGGCGAGGCGCTGGCCCACGCCGAACGCCGTAGTGCCGGCGGCGTGCTCGCCTGCACGCCGGGCGGGCGCCTGCAGCGCTGCGAAGGACCGGGCACGGAGCCCGAAGATGAGTCCGGCGAGGTCGCGCTGATGATCTACACATCGGGCAGCACCGGCCTGCCCAAGGGCGTGATGCTGACCCACGCCAATCTCGACTTCGTCACCCGCGCCTCGATGGTGCAGCAGGTGCTGCTGCCGGAGGACGTGATCTTTCACGCGCTGCCGATCTCGCATTCGTTCGGGCTGATCTCCGCGCTGCTCTGCGGGCTGCGCGCCGGCGCCACGCTGCACCTGGTGGGCCGTTTTTCGGCGGGGCTGCTGGCCGAGGCCATCACCAGCGGACAGGTGACGGTGTTCCAGGGCGTGCCCGCGATGTACGCGCGGCTCCATGAATGGTCGCAGCAGCAGGGCCGCCCGCTGACCCCCAACCGGCTGCGCATGGCCTACATCGGCGGTTCGCTGGTCGACGCCACGCGCAAGGCGCAGACCGAGGCATTGCTCGGCCTGCCGCTGCACCACGGCTACGGCCTGACCGAGTCGGCGCCCGCGGCAACCCGCACCTTCGGCCATCCGCCGCCTGCGGACGTGACCGCAGGCTGGCCGATTCCGGGCCTGGAGGTGATGCTCGCAGATGCAGACGGACGGCCGGTTGCGCGCGGCGAGCGGGGCGAGGTCCTGATCCGCGGACCCAACGTGATGAAGGGCTACTTTCGCGACCCGGTGCAAACGCGCGCGGCCGTCGATGACGAGGGATGGCTGCACACGGGCGACATCGGCATCTTCGGCCCGGCGGGCGATCTTTCCATCGTCGGCCGCAGCAAGGAGATGATCATCCGCGGCGGCTTCAACGTGTACCCGGCAGAGGTGGAGAAGGCGATTGCCGCCTTCGCGGAAGTGGCGCAATGTGCGGTAGTCGGGCGCAGCGTGTCGGACGACGAGGAGATCGTCGCCTTCGTCGAGCCGCTGCAGGGCCGCAGCATCGACACCGCGCGGCTCAGCGACTTTCTGCGCGAACGCCTGGCGCCGTACAAGGTGCCGGCTGAGGTGCATGTAATGGCCCAACTGCCCGCCAGCCCCACCGGCAAGCTGCTCAAGGCGCAGCTGAAGGCGATGGCGCAAGCCGCGCCGGCACGGGTGCGGCCGTCGCTCGACCGGCTGCTCGCGCCGCGCTCGGTGGCGGTGGTCGGCGCGTCCGACAACCCGCACAAGGTCGGCGGCCGGCCGATCCGCTATCTGCTGGAGCAGGGTTTCGGCGGCCGCATCTATCCGGTTCATCCGCGCGCCGGCGAGGTGCAGGGCCTGCAGGCCTATGCGGCGCTCGACCAGTTGCCCGAGGTGCCCGATGCGGTGGTGCTGTGCATCGGCGCCGATCAGGCGGAGCAACAGCTTGCGGAGTGCGCGCGGCTGGGTGTGGGGCATGCGCTGCTGTTCGCATCGGGCTATGCGGAGGTCGGTGCCGAGGGCCGTGCCCGGCAGGAAGCCCTGGCCGGCATCGCCCGGGCCGGCGGTGTGCGCCTGGTGGGGCCCAACAGCATCGGTGTCGCCAGCTTCGACGGCGGCGCGGTGCTCTCCTTCGCCTCGATCTACAGCGACCATGCGCCGCTCGACGGGCCGGTGGCCATCGTCTCGCAAAGCGGCGCCTTCGGTGTCTCCGCCTACGCGCTGCTGCGCGAAGCGGGCTGGGGCGTGCGCTGCGTGGCCGCCACCGGCAACGAGGCCGATGTGGACACGGCGGACCTGGTCGATGCACTGGCGCGGCGCCCGGGTGTTCGGCTGGTGCTGCTCTATGTCGAGCACGTGCCCGATCCGGCGCGCATGGCCGCGGCGCTCGAAACGGCGCGCCAGCGCGGCGTGGCGGTGCTGGCGGTGCGCTCCGGGCGTTCGGCGCACGGCAGGCGTTCGGCCGATCTGCATACAGGCTCGGCGGGGGCGGCAGGCGACGGGCTCGACGACCTCTTCGAGTCGCACGGCTGCCGTACCGTGGGCGGGCTGGTCGAGCTTGTCGGCGCCGTGCCGCTGTACCTAGGGCCGGCGGCCGATGCCGGCGGCGCGGGCGGGGTGCCGCGGCTCGCGGTTGTCAGCAACTCCGGTGCGTCGTGCGTGCTGGCGGCCGACGAGGCGCAGGCGCGCGGGCTGCCGCTGGCGCGGCTGTCGGCGGACGCGGAGCAGCGCCTGGCCGAACTGCTGCCCAATTTTTCGCTCAACCGCAATCCGGTCGACCTGACGGCGATGCTCTTGGCCGAACCGGCATTGCTCGGCGCGGTGATGCAGGTGGTGCTGCAGGACGCGGCCGTGGACGCCGCTGTGCTGGGCTTGCTGGCGGTGGGCGGACCAAGCTACGACCTCGCGCGCTTCGTGCGCGAAAGCCGGGCGGTGGTGGACAGCGCGGGCAAGCCGCTCGCCGTCTACAGCCCCCATGCGCACGTACGGGCGGCCTTCGCCCAGGCCGGCTTCGCAGTGTTTGCGGGCGAGGCCGAGGCCATGCAGGCGTTGCAGGCCTTTGCGCTGCACCGCGGCGCTTCGGCCACGAGCCCAACGGCGCCCGCTGTTTTCCCCTTCGATCTTCCGGAACCCCAGCATGCGTGATGCCGCCATCGTTTCCTACGCCCGCACGCCGATCGGCAAAGCCTTTCGAGGCACGCTCAACCTGACGCATGGCGCCACGCTCGGCGCGCACGTGGTGCGGCATGCAGTGGCGCGTGCCGGCATTCCCGCCGACGAGGTGGAAGACGTGATCCTCGGCTGCGCCTTTCCCGAAGGCGCCAACGGCTTCAACGTCGGGCGCATCTCGGCCCTTGCGGCGGGACTGCCCGAGAGCGTGCCGGGCATGACGGTCAACCGCTACTGCTCGTCGGGCCTGCAGAGCATCGCGATCGCAGCGCACGCGGTGCGGGCGGGCAGCCTGCAGGTGGCGGTGGCCGGCGGCACCGAATCGGTCAGCTGCGTGCGCGAGCACACCAACCAGTTCATGCGAGAGGAGCCCTGGCTGGCCGCGCACGCGCCGCAGGTCTACATGCCGATGCTAGAGACCGCCGAGGTGGTGCAGCGGCGCTACGGCATCTCGCGCGAGCGGCAGGATGCGTATGCGGCGCTGAGCCAGCAGCGCCAGGCAGAGGCAGAAGCGGCGGGCCGCTTCGACGCCGAGATCGTGCCGATCCACACTACTGTGCGCCGCCACGAGCGCGATGGCACCACGCGCGACGAGGCCGCCACGCTGGCGCGCGACGAAGGCCCGCGCGCCGGCACCAGCGCCGCAACGCTGGCGGGGTTGAAGTCGGTGCTTGAAAACGGCACCGTGACGGCGGGCAACGCCAGCCAGCTGTCGGACGGCGCAGCCGCCTGCGTGGTGATGGACGCGGACCTGGCAGCGCGGCGCGGGCTTGCGGTGCTGGGCTGGTTCCGCGGCTTTGCGGTGGCCGGCTGCGCACCCGACGAAATGGGCATCGGTCCGGTCTTTGCGGTGCCCAGGCTGCTGCGGCAGGCGGGTCTCTCGGTGGACGACATCGGCCTCTGGGAGCTCAACGAAGCCTTCGCGGTGCAGGTGCTCCATTGCGCCGACCGGCTCGGCATTCCGATGGAACGCATGAATGTGAACGGTGGCGCCATCGCCATCGGCCATCCCTTCGGCATGTCGGGTGCCCGCATGGCCGGCCATGCGCTGCACGAGGGGCGCCGTCGCGGCGTGAAGTACGTGGTGGCGACGATGTGCGTCGGGGGCGGCATGGGTGCCGCCGGCCTGTTCGAGGTGGCTCCGGCCTAGGCTGCCGCTGGCTGGTAGTCCAGCCCCGCGATGAAGATCGAGAACACGTCGTGGCCGATCTTCATCGGGTCCTTGCCGACGATGTCCCAGGCGTTCTGGCGGTCGACCATCACAGTGGCCAGGCCATGGCAGGCGGTCCAGGCCGCAAGCGCCGCCGGCCGCACGCGGGCGAGCGGCACGTTGCGGTGGCTCAGGTAGTCGCCCACGCAGGTTTCCAGGATGCCGTAGGAGCGCGTGGCGGCCTGCTCCAGGTCTGGGAACTGCAGCTTCTGCGGAATGGCCGGGCCGTACATCACCTGGAACAGCGCAGGCCGCTCGAGCGAGAACTGCAGGTGCGCGAGCATCACGCTGAGCAGCCGTTCACGCGGATCGTGCAGGCTGCGCAGGGCGCGGATGCGCTGGTCGAACATCATGCGAAAACCCTGCGCTGCAATGGCCGCGAGGTAGCCCGACTTGCCCTCGAAGTGGTGCAGCGGCGCGGTCTGCGACACGCCGACGTCGCGCGCCGCCTGGCGCAGGCTCAGCGCGGCAAGGCCCTGCGCATCGAGGATCTCGATGCCGCGCATCACCAGTGCATCGCGCAGGTTGCCGTGGTGATAGGTCGAACGCTTGGCCTCGGTGCCCTCTACCGGCGCACCTGCGCCGGATGCCGCCGGGTCGGCGGACGATTCGGCGGGCGACCTTGACGCGGAGGTTTTCTTCATAGGCCTGCGAGCTTAAACCGGCAGCATCGCGCGCCGCCGCTCAGCCGAAGAACCAGTAGCAGACCGAGACGGCCGCCACCACGCCCGCGAGCTCGGCCAGAAGCGCACAGGCCACGGCATGGCGCGCCCGCTGGATGCCCACGGCGCCGAAGTACACGGCCAATACGTAGAAGGTGGTCTCGGTGCTGCCCTGGATGGTGGCGGCCACGAGCGCGGGAAAGCTGTCCACGCCTTGTGTCTTCATGGTTTCGATGAGCATTGCGCGCGCCGCGCTGCCGGAGAATGGCTTGACCAGCGCAGTGGGCATGGCGTCGACAAAGCGCGAATCCCAGCCGCCCATATCGACCAGCCAGCGCAGCCCGCCAAGCACGAAGTCGAGTGCGCCCGAGGCGCGCAGCACACCCACCGCGCACAGCATGGCCACCAGGTAGGGCAGCAGGTTCTTCGCAATGTCGAAGCCTTCCTTTGCGCCTTCCACAAAGCATTCGTATACCTTGATGCGGCGGATGGCCCCGGCCAGCAAGAAGAAGATGATCACGCTGAACAGCGCAAGGTTGCCCATGAGCGACGAGAGCGACGCAATGGCCGCCGCCGACAGGGTGCCCAAGAGCGCCATGAAGCCGCCGAGCAGCAGCGCGCCCGGCACCAGGTAGGCCAGCACCACAGGGTCCCACAGCCGCAGGCGCTGCGCCACGGCCACCGAGAGCAGGCCCACCAGCGTCGATGCGCTGGTGGCCAGCAGGATGGGCAGGAACACCATCGTCGGATCGCTCGCGCCCTGCTGCGCGCGGTACATGAAGATGGTCACCGGCAACAGCGTGAGCGACGACGCGTTGAGCACCAGGAAAAGGATCTGTGCGTTGGTGGCCGTGACCGGGTCGGGGTTCAGGCGCTGCAGTTCGCGCATGGCCTTGAGGCCGATGGGCGTGGCTGCGTTGTCCAGGCCGAGCGCGTTGGCCGCAAAGTTCATCGTGATGAGCCCCAGTGCCGGATGGCCCGCGGGCACGCCCGGCATCAGCCGCCGGAACAGCGGCCCCAGCAGGCGCGCGAGCCAGCCCACCAGCCCCGCCGCCTCGGCAATGCGCAAGAAGCCGAGCCACAGCGTGAGCGTGCCGAACAGCAGCACCATCACCTCGACTGCGAGCCGCGCCATGGCGAACAGGCTTTCGACGATGGCCGCAAAGACGGCCGGGTCGCCGCCCACGAGCCAGCGCCCGAGCGCCGCCAGCATCGCCAATCCGAAGAAACCCAGCCACAAGCCGTTGAGCACGCGTGTTCTTTCCCTTTTTTGTGGCGCCGATCATAGGCCTCGCCTGCGTGCGGTCGGGGCCACACGGGCCACACGGGCTACAGTGCGGGCCATGACGGCCACTTCGCTGATCCGCAAGCTCGCGGCCCTGGTGTGGGTTGCCATGGCCTCGGCATGGCTGGCGGGCTGTGCGGGCTTGCCGCCGCCGCAGCCGCGCACGCCGAGTGCGGCGGTTACCGACGTGGCCGGCACCGCACTCGGCCAGCTGGTGCCGCCGGCCCCGCCCGGTGGGGCGGCATCGGTGTCGGGCTTTCGGCTGCTGCCGGAAGCGGCCTTTGCCTTCGACGCCCGCATTTCGCTCGCGCGGCACGCCGAGAAGTCGCTCGACGTGCAGTACTACCTGATCCAGAACGACGACGTTGGCCTTCTGCTGCTGCGCGAACTGCGCGATGCGGCGTCGCGCGGCGTTCGGGTGCGGCTTTTGATGGACGACCTCTACACGACCGGCGAGGACGAGGTGTTCGCTACGCTCTCGGCGTTTCCGAATGTCGAGGTGCGGCTTTTCAACCCGCTGCCTTCGCGGGCCGGCTCGCTTGCGCTGCGGCTCCTGTTCTCGGCCTCGGATTTCGGCCGCATCAACCACCGCATGCACAACAAGCTGCTGGTGGCCGACAACAGCTTTGCCGTTTCGGGCGGGCGCAACATTGCCAACGAATACTTCATGCGCGGCACGGCGGCAAACTTCATCGACATGGACGTGCTCTCCAGCGGGCCGGTGGTGCGCCAGATGTCCGAAGGCTTCGACCGCTACTGGAACAGCGACCATGCGTGGCCCATCGAACGCATCGCGCCGCTGCGCATGACGGTGGACGAGGCGCAGAAGCGCTTCGATGCCATTGCCAGCAAGGCGCAGCCCGATGTGCCGATTCGCCAGCGCGACGTGATGGACAGGTCGCCGGTGGGCGAGCAGCTCACCACCGGCAAGATCGACCTGCGCTGGGCGCCGTTCACGCTCTTTGTGGACGACCCCGCCAAGATCACGCGCGCGGCCGTGGCGGCCTACGCGGGCAGCGTGAACGAGGGTGCGCTGGGCGTCATCAATTCGGCCACGCATGAGGTCAAGATTGCATCGCCGTACTTCATTCCAGGGCCGCGCGGCATGGCCATGATGAAGGCGGCCATCGCGCGGGGAGGGCAGATCACCGTGGTGACCAACTCGCTGGGCGCTACCGACGAGCCGCTGGCCTACGCCGGCTACGAACGCTATCGCGCCGACATGCTGAAGATCGGCGTCAACATCTACGAGATTGCGCCGATGCTCACCGCGCGTTCGACGCACTTCGGCAATTTTGGCCAGTCGATCAGCCGCCTGCACGCCAAGATCGCGGTGATCGACGACCAGCGTTTTTTCATCGGTTCGATGAACCTCGATCACCGCTCCGCAGCGGTCAATACCGAGATGGGGCTCGTGATCGACAGCCCGGAACTGGTGGCCGACTACGAAAAGCTCTTGAGTGGCGGGCGCGTGAGCCTGGGCTACCGGCTGCGGATCGGGCCCAATGGCCGCCGCGTGCAATGGCTGGAATACGACGACGCCGGCGGCGACATCGTCCACGAGGACGAGCCCGGCGAGTTTCTCTGGCTGCGTTTCAAGAACTGGCTGCTGCTGCCGGTCGTCGGTGAAGAGCTGCTGTAGCCCTGGGCCCGGTTCAGGCGACTTCGATCAGCAGGTTTGGCCGAAAGCCTTCCTGTTCGCCCTTGCCCTTGTAGCCGAGCGGATTGGCGACCACGCGGCAGCCGTCCTTCGCGTAGTCGAACGGGCAGTGAAGGTGGCCGTGCAGCCACAGCTGGGCGCGGGGAAGCAGCGCATCGAGTGAATTGCAGAAACCGGCGGTGCCCGGCGTAAGGCCGTAGCGCGGATCGGCGCTCGCAAGGCTGGGAGCGAAATGCGTGATGGCGACCGTGGTGCCGTCGAAGGGCTCGGCCAGCGCCTGCTCGAGCCAGGCTTGGCACAGCAGCGCCTGTTCCCGCATGGCGCCAGCCATGAACGGCTGGCCGCGACGCACCGTGGCGGCCTTCTCCAGGTAGAAGTCGGCCGCCCGCATTGCCTTGCCGCGCTTCTTGAGTGCGTCCGCAAGGCCGTCGGTGGGCTCCACCAGCGCGTCGAAGTCGGCCCAGAGGGTGGTGCCGACAAAGCGGATGCCGCCGAGGACGGCCGTCTCGCGCTCGAGCCACAGGATGTCGAGCTCCTTGCACAGCGCGCGCAGGCGCTCGTGGGTTGCGTCGAAATCGGTGTTGTCGTACTCGTGGTTGCCCGGCACGTAGATCACCGGCACCGGCCAGCCGTTGCGGGGGGAAAAGCGGCCAAGGCCGAAGTCGGGGTCCGTCAGGCGGGAGCCTTCCTGGTAGGAGCCGATGTCGCCCGCCAGCACCAGCATGTCTGCGCCAGGCACCGGCTCGGCGTGAAAGCGGGGGTGGGACTCCAGGTGCAGGTCGGAGAGCAGTTGCAGCTTCATCCTGCCCAGTCTAGGGCAGGCCCTCGGGAATCAACCCATGCATAAAGCGCATGAAGTGGGGCTTTCAATATTAGGGATAACCCCTATTCTTGGAACATCAACCACTCCAGCGCAGCCAAGAGCAGCGCACTGTCATGTTCAGCCTCATTGCCCAAGTGGCCCGTTTCTTCAGTTCTTCCAATGCCAACGCTTCGGTCAGCCACGCCGCTGCGCTGATGGAAAGCGCCGACGCCCGTGCCGGCCTCGACGCCCACCAGGCACAAGAGCTGCGTGTTGCAGCCAGCGCCTGGCTCTCCGTCGTTCGCTAAGAAGATCCGCGGAGGGTCACCCGGGCACTTTCTGCCCGAGGACCGAATCCGCAAAAGCCGCCGCCGCGGAGCGCAACAGCGCGGTACGCAGCCATTCGTGCGAATGCAGGTGCTGTGCGCGCCGATGCCAGATGGCGTCGACGTGCACCATCGGCTGGTCGAAGGGCAGGTCGCGCAGCACCAGCTGGTCGTCGATGCCGGTCACGGTCACAAAATGCCGCGGCAGCACCGTGAGCAGGTCTGAATTGGCGACCACGCGCCCTGCCGTGAAAAACTGGTTCACGGTCACCACGATGCGCCGCTCGCGGCCCATGGCGCCCAGCGTCTGGTCGATAAAGCCGTACGGGCGGCCTGAAAAGCTCACCAGCAGATGCCGCGCGGCGCAGTAGTCGTCCAGCGTGAGCGGTGCATTCGCCAGCGGATGGCCGCGCCGCATCACGCAAACGTACTGGCCCAGGTAGAGCCGCTGGGTCTCGAACGCCACCCCCACGCCCGATTGTCCGCGTGCCGCCAGGCTGGCGATCACGGCCGGAAAGTAGCCGATCGCCATGTCGACTTCTTCCTGCTCGAGCATGCGCCGCGGATCGCGGGTTGTAAGTGGCAGAACGCGTAGCGAGATAGCGGGCGCTTCCTTCTCCACGATCTGCACCAGCCCTGGAATGAGCTCGGCGGCCGTGGCGTCGGCCATGGCCAGCAGAAAAGTGGTGTCCGCAATCCCGGCGTCGAACTCGCCCGGCGCCAGGGTGTGCTGCAGCTGCCGCAGCGCCTCCCGCACGGTGGGCCAAAGCGCCAGCGCGCGCGGCGTGGGCTCCACGCCCGCGCCGGCCCGCATGACCAGCTCGTCGCCCAGCACATCGCGCAGGCGGCGCAGCGCGTTGCTCACCGCCGGCTGTGTGATCGAGAGGTTGCGCGCCGCCCGGGTCAGGTTGCGCTCCGCCATGACCTCGTCGAAAACGCGCAGGAGGTTGAGGTCGAGTGTGCGAAAGTTGACGTCCATCAGTGTTGTGAATGATAAGCATCAGAAAGATAAAGTGGCGTAACACTAGGGCAAACCCTAATATCTACCCCATCGGCACTCAGCCACTTATCCCTGGAGGGATTCCATCATGACCAGCTTTGTCCACGTTGACCAACCCACTTCCCATCCCGGCGTTGAACGCGCCGAGATTCTCTTCGGCCAGATCAAGGCCGCCCGCGCCGGCGCAAACGGTTCGCGCCCGCTGATCGCCCTGCTCGTCGTCGCCGTGATCGCGGCGGTGCTGGTGGTGGGCGACAAGCTCGTTTCCACCTGGGACGAAGGCGCTCTGCTCGCCGCCTGGGCCGTGCTCTGCGGCGCTGTTTTTGCCGGCATCGCTCTCTTTGCCAGCTCGCTGCGCGCACCGGCCAGCAAGGTTGCAGGCCTTTGGAACGCAGCCGCCCAGCGCCGTGCGGCCAATCGCGCCGACGCCCGCTTTCTTGCCACCGCGCACAGCGACCCGCGCGTGATGCAAGAACTGCAAGCCGCCGTGTGGCGCCAGCAGTCGGAAGGCAAGGCTTCCACCGCCGCCGTTGCCAAGGTAGACGCAGCGGCCCGCAAGGCTGCACGTACCAACGACGCCCGCATGCCGACGCTCTATGAAGCAATGCGCCGCATGAACAGCTCGCGCTACTACTGATCCTTCGATCGCTTCGCTGGCCGAGTCATGAAAAAGCCGCCCTTGGGCGGCTTTTTTTCGTTGGTGCGGCTTGTTCGCGCCGCACGGTGGCAAGCGTCAGGCCGCGAGGCGCTGCTCGATGGCTGCCTTGGTTTCAGGCAGTTCCTTCGGCAGGTGGTGCGCCAGCTGCTCGAACAGCTCGGCGTGCAGCTTCAGCTCGGCCTGCCAGGCAGCCTTGTCGATGTTGGTAACGGTGGCGTACTGCTCGGCGCTGAAATCAAGGCCGGTCCAGTTGAGGTCTTCGTAGCGCGGGCTCACGCCGAAGACATGGTCCACGCCCTCGGCCTTGCCTTCGATGCGGTCGATGATCCACTTGAGCACGCGCATGTTCTCGCCGTAGCCCGGCCACACGAACTTGCCGTCCGGGCCCTTGCGGAACCAGTTGGTCGTGTAGATCTTCGGCTGCTTGGCGCCCGATGCTTCCAGCTTCTTGCCCAGGTCGAGCCAGTGCTGGAAGTAGTCGCTCATGTTGTAGCCCATGAAGGCCAGCATTGCGAACGGATCGCGGCGCACCACGCCCACCTGGCCGACGATGGCGGCGGTGGTTTCCGAACCCATGGTGGCGGCCATGTAGACGCCTTCGGTCCAGTTGCGGCCCTCGGTCACCAGCGGCACCGTGGTCGAGCGGCGGCCGCCGAAGATGAAAGCGTCGATCGGTACGCCGGCGGGGTCGTCCCAGGCCGGGTCGAGCGCCGGGTTGTTGGTGGCGGCCACGGTAAAGCGGGAGTTCGGGTGCGCGGCCTTGGCGCCGGTTTCCTTGGCGATCTGCGGCGTCCAGTCCTTGCCCTGCCAGTCGATCAGGTGCTCTGGCAGCTTCTTGCCGGGCACGTCGTCTTCCAGGCCTTCCCACCACACATCGCCGTCATCGGTGAGGGCCACGTTGGTGAAGATCACGTCGCGGTCCAGGCTCTTCAGGCAGTTGGGGTTGGTCTTGAGGTTGGTGCCGGGGGCCACGCCAAAGTAGCCGGCTTCGGGGTTGATGGCGTACATGCGGCCATCCTTGCCAGGCTTGATCCAGGCAATGTCGTCGCCGATGGTCGTCACTTGCCAGCCGTCGAAGCCGGCCGGGGGCACCAGCATCGAGAAGTTGGTCTTGCCGCAGGCCGAGGGGAAAGCGGCCGCCACGTGGTACTTCTTGCCCTGGGGCGAGGTCACGCCGAGGATGAGCATGTGCTCGGCGAGCCAGCCCTCGTCGCGGCCCATGGTGGACGCGATGCGCAGCGCAAAGCACTTCTTGCCCAGCAGCGCGTTGCCGCCGTAGCCCGAGCCGTAGCTCCAGATCTCGCGGGTTTCGGGGTAATGAACGATGTACTTCGTCTTGTTGCAGGGCCAGGTCACGTCCTTCTGGCCCGGCTCGAGCGGTGCGCCCACGGTATGCACGCAGGGCACGAACTCGCCATCGGCGCCGAGCACTTCGTACACGGCCTTGCCCATGCGCGTCATGATCTTCATGTTGACCGCCACGTAAGGCGAGTCGGAAAGCTCGATGCCGATGTGCGCAATGGGCGAGCCGAGCGGGCCCATGCTGAACGGCACCACATACATCGTGCGGCCCTTCATGCAGCCGTCGAACAGCGGCTGCAGCGTGGCGCGCATCTCGGCCGGGGCCATCCAGTTGTTGGTGGGGCCGGCGTCTTCCTTCTTTTCGGAGCAGATGAAGGTGCGGTCTTCAACGCGCGCCACGTCGCTCGGGTCGGAAGCCGCGAGGAAGGAGTTGGGGCGCTTGGCCGGGTTGAGCTTCTTGAAGGTACCCGCGTCGACCAGTTTCTGGCACAGGCGGTCGTACTCTTCCTTGCTGCCGTCGCACCAGTAGATGGCCTCGGGTTTGCAGAGCGCGGCCATATCGGCCACCCAGGCAATCAGTTTTGCGTTCTTGACGTATGAGGGTGCCTGAATGGCGAGGCCCTGCATCGTGGGTGCGTTCATCGGAAATCTCCTAAGTTGAAAAATCGTCTTTCCGAACGGGACGCCGCGCCATGGAGGCACGGAGGTCCGTTTGAGAAAACGTTTCGCGTTGGGAGACTGCGTCAACGCGGGCCGCAAAGCCCGCGGACGGAGACGCTAATGCCTGTCAGGCCAAATAGACAGCAATGGATGCAAGCAAAAGCATCAACACGCCGCCGGCCAGCGGCAGGACGAGCGGCATCAGGTGAACGACCGATTCGACGGCGTCTTTTTCAACGGCGGCCGCGTGGTGCGGCTCGACGGGCGTAGGGTTGGACATTGAAAGTACCTCGAATACACAAATACAAAACTGCGGGCATTTTACCGATGGGCCCCGGCCCGGCGGTCTAGGGGGTTGCCAGGGGCCCCTCAGTGCTGCTCTTCGGCCTCGAAGCCTGCGTCGTGAAGCGCACCCAGCACACTGGCCAGGTGGGCCCGTCCGCGGGTCTGCAGCACCAGCTCGATATCGACATTCTGCGCTGCCAGCATGGTAAAGGCGCGTTGATGATGAACCTCATCGACGTTAGCGCCCGCTTCCGCCACAGTGGCCGTAATCTGGGCCAATGAGCCCGGCACATCGCGTGCGCTCACCCGCACGCGCGCCAGCCGGCCGGCCCGCACCATGCCGCGCTCGATGATGGCTGCGAGCAGCAGCGGATCGATGTTTCCGCCCGAAAGCACCAGCCCCACGCGCTTGCCCCTGAAGCGCTCCGGATGGCGGATCAGCGCCGCAAGGCCCGCGGCGCCGGCGCCCTCGACCAGCGTTTTCTCGATTTCGAGCAGCATCAGCACGCCCTGCTCGATGTCGCCCTCGTCGACCAGCAGCAGGTCGTCCACATGTTTGGCGATGATCTCGCGCGTGAGTACGCCCGGCGTGCCAACCGCGATGCCCTCGGCGATGGTGCTCTTGCCCTGCAGGTGCTGCGTGCCCTTGACGGCATTGACCATGCCCGGAAAGCGCGTGGTCTGCACGCCGACAATTTCGATGCCTGGCTTGCGGTCGCGTGCCGCAATGGCCATGCCGGCAATCAGCCCGCCGCCGCCAACCGACACCACCAGCGCGTCGAGATCGGGCACCACGTCGAGCATTTCGAGCGCCACGGTGCCCTGGCCCGCGATGATGGCCTCGTCGTCATAGGGATGGACGAAGGTCAGCCCTTCGCGCTCGGCCAGTTCCAGCGCATGCGCGCGGGCCGCGTCCAGCGTGTCGCCGTGCAGCACCACCTCGGCGCCAAAGCCGCGCGTGCGCTCTATCTTTACGCCGGGCGTGAAGCGCGGCATCACGATCAGCGCGCGAAGGCCGAGCCGCTGCGCGTGATAGGCCACACCCTGGGCATGGTTGCCGGCCGACATGGCGATCACGCCGCGCGCGGTTTCCTTGCCGTCGCCTGCGGGGCCGTTCTCCGAAAGATCGACCAGCTTGTTGCACGCACCGCGTTCCTTGAACGAGGATGTGAACTGCAGGTTCTCGAACTTCAGGTAGACCTGCGCACCCACGATCTCCGAGAGCGTGCGCGACTCGACGCAAGGCGTATTGAGCACCTGACCCTGCAGACGCGCCGCGGCGCGCCGGATTTCTTCGATTCCGACCATGGCGGGCATTGTGGCTGGAATCGCACCATCAGGGTTTTTACCGTTCCTGCGTCTTCCCCAAGCTAAAAGTCTGCGTTATGGTCGCTCCAGGAAATTCCTCGTCTGGAGGTTGTTTGATGGTCAAGCGTGCGGGTGTCGATGTGGTGGCTGCTGCGGTACGCGGGCAGGCCTTGCCGTCGCCCGGGCTCAAGGGGGCGCCGGTGCTCGAGCTCATGTGCTCGCACTTCGTGCTCACGCTCGCCGCCAAGCAGGGGCCTCGCTTCAACGTGCGCCGCGACATCAACGGCCTGCTGTCGCTCACCGGCCGCCACCTGGTGTGGCCCGTTGCGGTGCTGCAGCGGCTGCGCGAATTTCTCGGCCGCCGCTGCGCCGGCAACGAGGCCTGGAAGGGTGTCGAGAACTTCGACGGCCGCACCCTGCTCGAGCGGCACGGCGTATGGCGCGGCCCCTA
This sequence comes from Variovorax sp. 3319, assembly GCF_031456585.1. Taxonomy (NCBI): domain Bacteria; kingdom Pseudomonadati; phylum Pseudomonadota; class Betaproteobacteria; order Burkholderiales; family Comamonadaceae; genus Variovorax; species Variovorax sp. 3319. Next base: position 89,970 of record NZ_JAVDUZ010000010.1, on the reverse strand, counting down.
TGAAGAAGGCACGCTTTTTTTCTACCTGGACGAATACGCCAAGGACTACCCCAAGGACCTGCTCTCGGTGCTGGCCGTTACGCGCGACTGGCTCACGCATGCGCTGCGAAAGCAATCGACGCTCGTCGAAAAGAACATCGATGCGCTCGCAGGCCTGCTGCAGCTGAACAAGGCCGAGCGTGCGCTGCTGCTCTACGGCACGCTCGCGCGCTACCAGCGCGACCTGCGTTCGCTGCTGGTGGAGTTCAAGGTCAACAACGCGCCCGAAGCCTATGCGGCCATTGCCGACATTGCGGGCGTCAATGCGAGCGAGGTGGGCGAGGCATTGCGCGCGGGCTCGCGGCTCGAGCGCATCGGCCTGGTCGAAAACCTGATTTCCGAGCACAACATCACCGACCTGGCCGACCTCATGAAAGTGAGCGAAAAGCTGCCGCCGGTGCTGATGCGCGAATACCGCGACCACAACGAACTCATGGCCGTGTTCACGCGGCCCTCCGCCAAGAGCACGCTCACCACGCACGACTTTTCCTTCGTGCAGGAAGACGCGCAAATGCTCGTCACGCTGCTGCGCGCCGCGGTGGCACGCAAGGAGCCCGGCGTCAACGTGCTGCTCTACGGACCGCCCGGCACCGGCAAGACCGAACTTGCCAAGGTGGTGGCGCAGGCCGCGGGGCTTGAGCTCTTCGAAGTTGAATACGCCGACCGCGACGGCAACTCGCTGAGTGGCCGCGACCGCTACCGTTCGCTGCAGATTGCGCAGGTGTTCCTCAAGGGCAGCGCCCAGGCCGCGCTGCTGTTCGACGAGGTGGAAGACGTGTTTCCGCCCATCAGCACCGAAGCCGCGCAGTTCATGGCGCGTGCCGAGCAGATTCCGGCGCCCACCAGCGGCAGCGTGAGCGGCAAGGCCTGGGTCAACCAGATCCTCGAAGCCAACCCCGTGCCCACGCTGTGGGTCACCAACCGCATCGAGCAGATCGACCCCGCGTTCCGGCGCCGCTTTGCGTATCACCTCGAACTCAAGTCGCCCCCGCCCGGTGCGCGCGAGCAGCTGATCAAGAAAACGCTTGAAGGCATCGTGGTGTCGGAGGCCTTTACCGCCAAGCTCGCCGAACGCAAGGGCCTCACGCCCGCGCAGATCCGCACCGCGGTGCGCTTTGCGGGGCTCGCGCAAACCGAAGGCGCATCGATGGAAGCGCTGATCGAGCGGCAGCTCAAGAACGCCGACCTCGCGTTGGGTACGCTCGATACGGGCCTGGGTGAACGGCGCAGCGTGACCACCTACGACTTGGACATGCTCAATGTCGAGACCCGCTTCGAAATTCCGCGCATCGTGGCGGCCATCAAGGCGCGCGGGCACGGCACGCTGTGCTTCTACGGCGCGCCCGGCACCGGCAAGACGGCGTTGGCCGAGCACATTGCCAAGGCCATCGGCCGGCCGCTCATCATCAAGCAGGCCAGCGACCTCATGAGCAAGTACGTCGGCGAAACCGAGCAGAACATGGCCGCCATGTTCAAAGAGGCGGAGGCCGAAAAAGCCGTGCTGCTGCTCGACGAGGCCGACAGCTTTCTGCAGGACCGTCGCGGCGCGCAGCGCACGTACGAAGTGACGGAGGTCAACGAGATGCTGCAGGGCATGGAGCGCTTCAACGGCGTCTTCATCTGCACCACCAACCTGCTCGACCGGCTCGACCAGGCCGCGCTCAGGCGCTTCACGTTCAAGATCAAGTTCATGCCGCTCACTGCGGCCCAGCGCGAGCGCATGTTCATCACCGAGGCGCTGGCCGGCGATGCCGCATTGCTCACAGGCGAAGCCAAGGCACGCCTGGCGCAAATGCGGCAGCTGTGCCCGGGCGATTTTGCGGCCGTGAAACGGCAGACGGACATTCTTGCGGTCGATTTCTCGGCTGCCGAGTTTCTTGACCAGCTCGAGGCCGAGCACCGCATCAAACCCGAAGTGCGCGAATCCCGCGGCATGGGTTTCGTGCAGTAGACGGCGCAGTGCACGGCCGCGGGAAAGCGGCAAAAAGAAAATATCGTCCGCCGCAGCGGACACGAGGAGGGGCTCGATGAATCCACTCGAAGTGAACGCGCTAAAGAAGCCGCGCTCCATTGCCCGCATGCAAGCGGCATTTGCCATTGCCTGTGCATCGGTCGTACTGGCCGGTTGTGGCGGTGGTGGTGGAGGAGGGGGCGGCGCCGCGCTGCCAATCATCCTGCCACCCACCGCCGCGCCTCCCGCGAGCGGCAGCAATGACGACACCATCGTCGCCTCGGCCACCGTGGCCGGCCTTTGCGCTGCGCCGCGCACGGGCACCAACCCCGAGACCGGCACCGCGTACCCCGACAAGGCCGGCTCGCTGACCGACGAGAAGCGCTGGGTGCGCGGCTGGATCAACGAAACCTATCTTTGGTACGGCGAAGTGCCGACCACTCTCAAGGCCGCCGACTACGCCACGCCGGTGGCCTATTTCAGCGTGCTCAAGAGCCCGGCCATTGCCGCATCGGGCCGTGCGAAGGACCGCTTTCACTACGTGTACGACACCGAACGGTACCGGCAGCTTTCGCAGAACGGCGTGGCGCCGGGCTACGGCATGGAGTTCGCGTTCGTTCGCAACTCGCGGCCGCGCGATCTGCGCATTGCCTTCACTGAACCTGGCTCGCCCGCGGCATCGGCCGGCATTGCACGCGGCGCAAAGGTGCTCGAAGTCGATGGCGTCGATGTAATAGAGGGCACCAACACCACTGTCATCAACCGCGGCATTTCGCCCACCACCATCGGCGAATCGCACACCTTCAAGCTGCAGGAAGGCAGTGCGACCCGCACGGTGACGCTGGCAGCCGCGAGCATCACGCGCACACCGGTGCAGAACGTGAAGACCATCGACACCGGCAGCGGCCGCGTGGGCTACCTGCTCTTCAACGACCACATCACCACCTCCGAAGCGCAGCTCATCAATGCGGTCAACCAGCTGAAGGCCGGCAGCGGCATCCAGGACCTGGTGCTCGACATGCGCTACAACGGCGGCGGCCAACTCAACATTGCAAGCCGGCTGGCCACCATGGTGGCTTCGCCCGCCGCAACGTCGGGCAAGACCTTCGAGCGCCTTGTCTTCAACGACAAGAACCCGTTCAACCTCACGCCGGCGCAGGCGGTCATACCGTTCTACGGCACCAGCCGCAGCGGCACGCCCCTGCCAACGCTCGGCCTCTCGCGGGTCACGGTGCTGGTTGGCCCCGACACCTGCTCGGCGAGCGAGTCGGTCATCAACAGCCTGCGCGGCGTCGACGTGCAGGTCAACCTTGTGGGCGGCGCCACCTGCGGCAAGCCCTACGGTTTTTCTCCGCAGGACAACTGCGGCACCAGCTACTTCGCCATTCAGTTCCAGGGCGTCAATGCCAAGGACTTTGGCGACTATGGCGACGGCTTCGCACCCAGCTGCACCGTGGCCGATGATTTCGACCATGCGCTCGGCGACCCGGCCGAGGCCCGCCTGGCGGCCGCGCTGGCAATACGCAATGGCGGTGCATGCCCCGCATCCGCTTCGGCCAAGACGCTTCCGGGGCTTGAAAAGCCCGACGCTGCCGCAGAGCAGCCCTACCTGCTTCATCGCACGCCGCTGCGCGAGATCCGCCTGCTCGAAGCCACGCCTTCGCCAAGCTGATTTGCGTCCGCGCAGTGTCGCGGTTACCGCTTGAAACCTTGCCCTTCGCCACTCCTGTGGCCTGCCCATTAGAGTTGTAGCAAACGTTTGCGCAATCGTTTGGCATTTAGTTCTACATGGCAGAACCACTCAAAAAGGAGCCCGGAATGAAGATTCGGATTCAGCGCCGCAAATGGATGGCCGCAGCCTTGCTGGCCACGGTGCTCTCGGCCTGCGGCGGAGGCGGCGGCAGCAACAACGGTGGCATCGGGGTCACGCCTGGGTACGGCTCGGCCCCGCCTCCGGCGCAAAAGATCATCATCGACAGCGACTACAACACCATGAGCGACGACGGCCAGCTTGGCGTCATGGCCGCGCAGCTGCAGGCTTCGGGCAAGGTGCAGGTCATGGGCATCAGCGTGGTCTCGGGCAACCAGTGGCTCAAGCAGGGCGTGGCCGATGCGCTGAAGTCGGTCGAGCGGCTTGGCGTGGGCGACCGCATCGGCATTTATGCCGGCGCCAACTACGCCTTCAACCACAACTACGCCACCATCGAGGCCGAGATGGCCGCCGGCTCCGGAGGCGACGGCTACCTCGGTGCCTGGAGCTCGCCCGAGCCCAAGACCGACGCCGACCTGAAGCCCTCGCCCGACGGTTTTGCCACCCACACGGTGCTGCAGCGCAAGAGCGCGGTCGACTTCATCGTCGACACCGTGAAAGCAAACCCCAACGAGATCACCATTCTTGCCATTGGCCCGCTTACCAACATTGCGCTTGCGGTCAGGCAGAACCCCGAGATCGTGCCGCTCATCAAGAAGATCATCTACATGGGCGGCGCCATCGACGTGGCGGGCAACACCACCAAGTTTGCCGAGTTCAACTGGTGGTTCGACCCCGAGGCGGCGCAGTTCGTCGTGCGCCTGCCAATCCCGCAAGTGGTGGTGCCGCTCGACGTGACGGACACCGTGTTCCTGACCAAGCCCATCTACGACCGTATTGCGCACCCGGCCAAGCCGACCGCCGTGACCGAGGTGTTCAGGCAGCTCAACGGCTACGGCTTCAGCGGCACCAACGGCTTCGAGAACAACCCGGCGTACACGCAGAACATCTGGGACACGCTAACGCTCGCCTACCTCATCGATCCGAGCTATGCCACGCAAACAGTCGAGCGCTATGTCGATGTGGTCGCGCAGCCCGGCGCCGCCGAAAACGGCCGTTCCATTGGCTACAGCGCGCAGCCCGCGGGGCCCACGCTGCAGAAGATGACGGTGGTGAAGAAGTTCGACAACGCGCGCTTCTTCGAACTCTACGTCGACCTGCTCACGCGGCCGGTGCCCATTACGCTGCCGCCGGCGAGCTGAACAGAACGAAACAAGCGCGAAGGCGCAGGGCCCTAGAAAGCCGAGGCGACCCGCAGCACCTCGGCGCCGTAGGCCTCGAGCTTCTTGGTGCCGATGCCGCTGATGCCCTGCAGGTCTTCGAGCGTGGCTGGCGCGCGCTCGGCAATGGCTGCCAGCGTTGCGTCATGAAAGATCACGTAGGCCGGCAGGTTGTGCTCGCGCGCCACTTCCGCGCGCCAGGCCTTCAGGGCCTCGAAGCGCTTCTTGCCTGAATCGTCGAGCTTGGCGGCGGCCGGTGAAGGCGCGCCCTTGGCCACCTTTTCGCGCCGGGGCTTGCGCTCTGCCGGCGACGAAATCGATTCGCGCAATGTGACGTTCGCTTCGCCCTTGAGCACCGGGCGCGATCCTTCGGTGAGCTTCAGCGTGTTGAAGGCCTCGGCATCCACCGCCAGCGCGCCTGTGGCAATGAGCTGCCGCAGCACGCCGCGCAGCTGCACTTCGCTGAACTCCGCGCCCAGCCCGAAGGTGCTGATGCGCTCATGCCCGAACTGCTTGACCTTCTCGGTCTCCTTGCCGCGCAGGATGTCCATGATGTGGCCCGCGCCAAAACTGATGCCGCTCAGTTGCTGCACGCGATAGATGGTGGAGAGCAGCTTGCGCGCGGCGTCGGTGCCGTCCCAAACCTGCGGCGGGTTGAGGCAGTTGTCGCAATTTCCGCAGGGCGTGCTCTTTTCGCCGAAGTAGCCCAGGAGCCGCACGCGCCGGCAGTCGCTCGCCTCGGCCAGCGAGAGCAGCGCATCGAGTTTGCCGCGCATCACCTGCTTGAACTCTTCGCCCGCGGGGCTCTCGTCGATCATGCGGCGCTGGTTCACCACATCTTGCAGGCCGTAGGCCATCCATGCGTCGGCGGGTGCGCCGTCGCGGCCCGCGCGGCCGGTTTCCTGGTAGTAGCCTTCGATGTTCTTGGGCATGTCGAGGTGGCCGACAAAGCGCACGTCGGGCTTGTCGATGCCCATGCCGAAGGCGATGGTTGCCACCATCACGATGCCTTCCTCGCGCAGGAACCGGTCCTGGTGCTTCTGCCGCACCGCGGCGTCCAGCCCCGCGTGGTAGGGCAGGGCGTTGATGCCCGCGCCCTGCAGCGTCACGGCCACGTCTTCCACGCGCTTGCGCGACTGGCAATAGACCACGCCCGCATCGCCTTCGTGTTCGCGCTCGATAAAGCGCAGCAGCTGCGTGGTCGCGTCTTTCTTCTCGACGATGGTGTAGCGGATGTTCGGCCGGTCGAAGCTGGAGACGAACTGCCGCGCTTCTTCGAGCTGCAGCCGCTCGACGATGTCGGCGCGCGTGAGCGCATCGGCCGTGGCGGTGAGTGCAATACGCGGCACGCCCGGATAGCGCTCGTGCAGCACCGTGAGTGCGCGGTATTCGGGCCGGAAGTCGTGGCCCCACTGGCTCACGCAATGCGCCTCGTCGATTGCGAACAGCGAGAGCTTGCCGCGCTCTTTCAGCGAATCGAGCTGCGACAGAAAACGCGGCGTGTTCACGCGCTCGGGCGCCGCATACAGCAGCGTGATTTCGCCGCGCAGCATGCGGCGCTCCACGTCCTGCGTCTGTTCCCAGTCGAGCGTCGAATTGAGAAACGCCGCATTGACGCCGGCTTCGTGCAGCGCGCCGACCTGGTCGTGCATCAGCGCAATGAGCGGCGACACCACCACCGACACGCCACGCCCCGCCCGCTGCCGCGCAATGGCCGGTATCTGGTAGCAGAGCGACTTGCCGCCGCCCGTGGGCATCAGCACCAGGGCGTCGCCGCCGCCCACCACATGGTCGACGATCTCCTGCTGCGGCCCGCGGAACTGCGAATAGCCGAAGACTTCGTGAAGGATGTCGGCGGGTGCGCTGCTGCTGCCGGGAGCGTCGAGGGGGAGGGGAGCGAGCGAGGACACAGGGCGGGAGCGGGCAGTGCGAGGGCGAGAAGGAGAAAAAGGGAGCGAAGCCGGATTGTCCCCCAGCAGCATCGGCATGACTGTGGCACGAGGTTTGCAATCGCAAAACCTGTCCCGCCACCCTTCCTGTATAGACAGCAATCTGGTGCATTTTCCTGACGGCATGCACCGAAACGGCCCTCCCGGGTTATCCTGTATATACAAGTTGGAGCGCTCGGCAACAATGCGAGGCGCGCGCAGCCCGTGATCGGCAGCGCATCGCCTAGCCATCATCAAGAAACGGAACCAGGAGTACCCATGGTCAAGACGGTAGTTGTGAAAGTCGCTTCCCTGCTGGCAGCAGGCGCATGTGCAGCGGGCATGGCCGGAACGGCCGCCGCGCAAGAAACCAAGATCGCGCTCGGCATGTCCGGCTGGACCGGCTTTGCGCCGCTTTCGCTGGCTGACAAGGCCGGCATCTTCAAGAAGAACGGCCTGGACGTCGAACTGAAGATGATCCCGCAGAAGGACCGCCACTTGGCCCTGGCCGCGGGCGCCATCCAGTGCGCAGCCACCACGGTCGAAACGCATGTGGCCTGGAACGCCAACGGCGTGCCCATCGTGCAGATCTTCCAGATGGACAAGTCCTACGGCGCCGACGGCCTGGCAGTGCGCAACGACGTGAAGAGCTTTGCCGACCTCAAGGGCAAGACCATCGGCGTGAGCGCGCCCGGCACCGCGCCGTACTTCGGCCTGGCCTGGATGCTCAACAAGAACGGCATGACGCTGAAGGATGTGAAGGTGGTTTCGCTCGAGCCGCAGCCCGCTGCCCAGGCGTTCGTGGCCGGCCAGAACGACGCCGCCATGACCTATGAGCCCTATCTTTCGACCGTGCGCGCCAATCCCACCGCCGGCAAGATCCTGGCCACCACGCTCGACTACCCGATGGTGATGGACACCGTCGGCTGCGCGCCCACCTGGCTCAAGGCCAACGCCAAGGCGGCGCAGGCGCTCACGCAGTCGTACTTCGAGGCGCTCGACATGATCAAGGCCGACCCGGCCAAGGCCAACGAACTGATGGGATCGGCCGTCAAGCAGACCGGCGAGCAGTTTGCCAAGTCGTCGGCCTTCTTGCGCTGGCAGGACAAGGCCGCCAACCAGAAGTTCTTTGCGGGCGAACTCACCAGCTTCATGAAGGAAGCCACGCCCATCCTGTTGGAAGCCGGCGTGATCCGCAAGGCTCCTGAAGACTACGCAGCCACCTTCGATGCAAGCTTCGTCAAGTAAGGCCCTGCCGCAGGTGCCGCCGCGCGCGGCGGCACCTGGGTCGGCCACCTCTCTCGCTTCCGCCGGTTCCGCCAAGCCTGCCGTGCCCTCGCGGCGCCGCACGCTCGCACCGCTCGAGCCCATCAGCGGCCGCGCGCGTGTGCTGCTCGGCCTGGGCTTCTTCGTGGCCTTCGTGCTCGTGTGGTCCATTGCCACGCTCGGCGGCTTCGTGCCGCCGACCTTCCTTGCCAGCCCGGTCACCATGCTCAAGGAAGGCTGGATGCTCTTCGCCGAGTTCGGCTTCATCGGCGACGTGGGCATGACCGTGTGGCGCGTGTTCGGCGGCTTTCTGCTGGCAGCCGTGCTCGCGGTGCCGCTGGGCATTGCCATGGGCACGTGGAAGGCTGTGGAAGCCTTCTTCGAGCCGTTCGTCTCGTTCTGCCGCTACCTGCCGGCCTCGGCGTTCATTCCGCTGCTCATCCTGTGGGCGGGCCTGGGCGAAATGCAGAAGCTGCTGGTGATCTTCATCGGCTCGTTCTTCCAGATCGTGCTGATGGTGGCGGTAACGGTGGGCGGCGCGCGGCGCGACCTCGTCGAAGCGGCCTACACGCTCGGCGCCAGGAGCCGCGGCATTGTTGCGCGCGTGCTCATTCCGGGTGCTGCGCCCGGCATTGCCGAAACCTTGCGCCTTGTGCTGGGCTGGGCCTGGACCTACGTGATCGTGGCCGAACTCATCGGCTCGTCTTCAGGCATCGGCCACATGATCACCGACAGCCAGGCCTTGCTGAACACCGGCCAGATCATCTTCGGGATCATCGTGATCGGCGTCATCGGGCTCGTGTCCGACTTTGCCTTCAAGGCACTCAACCGCCGCATGTTCGCCTGGGCAGCACTGTGATGATGACGAACAACAACAACCAGCTTTCCATCCAGGGCGTGTCGCGCATCTTCACCGGCACCAAGGGCCAGAGCACGCAGGCGCTGCTGCCCATCGACTTCGAGGTGAAGGAGAACGACTTCGTCACCATCCTCGGCCCCTCGGGCTGCGGCAAGTCGACGCTGCTGCGCATTGTGGCGGGGCTCGACTTTCCGACCACCGGCCAGGTGTTGCTCGACGGCGAGCGCATCGAGGGCCCCGGCGCCGACCGCGGCGTGGTGTTCCAGAGCTACACGCTCTTTCCGTGGCTCACGGTGGCGCAGAACATCCGCTTCGGCCTGCGCGAACGCGGCATGAGCGAGGCCGACCAGAAGGACCGCAGCGAATTCTTCATCGCCAAGGTGGGGCTGCGCGGTTTCGAGAACCACTACCCCAAGCAGCTCTCGGGCGGCATGCAGCAGCGCACGGCCATTGCGCGCGCGCTCGCCAACGACCCCAAGATGCTGCTGCTGGACGAGCCCTTTGGCGCACTCGACAACCAGACGCGCGTGCTGATGCAGGAGCTGTTGCTCGGCATCTGGGAGTCGGCGCAGAAGACGGTGCTCTTCGTCACGCACGACATCGACGAAGCCATCTTCATGGCCAACCGGGTGGCGGTGTTCAGCGCCCGGCCCGGCCGCATCAAGACCGAGATTGCGGTCGACTTTCCGCATCCGCGCAGCTACACGATCAAGACCTCACCCGAGTTCATGGAAATCAAGGCACGGTTGACGGAAGAGATTCGTGCGGAGTCGATGGCGGCTGCGGAGCACTAGGATGAAGCGGTGCGCTCTTGTTCGTCGTGCTGAGGATCGTTCGGGGCGCGCACCCGCCGACGGGGTACCTTTCTCCGCGAATGTCCCCCGGCCTGCGGCCTCCTCCTTTATTTCGCTGCGCAAGGCACCCCATCGACGGGTGCGTTGCACAGAGCAGTCGTTGAACAGCGGAACACCGGCAGCGTGCACACGCCCTGAACAGCAGCGCCAAGAACAACAAGGCAAAAAGCCGGCATGAAGCGCGACCTCCCCTCCCTCGCGCTCTACGCGCAAGTCAAGGATCACATCTCCCGCAAGATCCAGGACGGCACCTGGCCTGCCGGCCACCGCCTGCCTTCCGAAAGCGAACTGGTCGCCCAGTTCGGCATCTCGCGCATGACCGTGAACCGTGCGCTGCGCGAGCTCATGGAGCAGGGCCGCATTGTCCGCATGGCCGGCGTCGGCAGCTTCGTCGCCGAGAACAAGCCCCAGTCCACGTTGCTGCAGATTGCCAACATTGCCAGCGAAATCCGTCAGCGCGGCCATGACTACCGGTGCGAGATGCTTGCGGTGGAACGCATTGCCGCCTCGCCCGACGTGGCTGCCTGGCTCGACATGCGCGCGGGCACCTCGGTGTTCCACAGCGTGTGCCTGCACCTGGAGAACGACACGCCGGTGCAGCTCGAAGAACGGTATGTCAATCCGCAGGTCGTGCCCGACTTTCTCGAGCAAGACTTTGCCGCCGTTGCACCCAGCGAATACCTGGTGCGCAACGTGCCCTTCGACCAGATCGAGCACGTCGTCGATGCCGTGCTGCCCACCCCCGAGCAGGCCGGACGGCTTGCCATGGAACCCACCGACCCCTGCCTGCTGCTCACGCGCCGCACGTGGACGCGCAACACGCCCGTCACCTGGGTGCGCTGCCTCCATCCCGCCTCGCGCTACAGCCTGGGCAGCCGTTTCAAGGCCGACGGCAACCCCTCGTTCGGCTGATTTTTTTTTGTCGCGGAAACCGTAGGTCTTCTCTCGCAACCACTTGTATAGACAGGTTCATATGCCAACAAGCAATCACACCCCCGCCACCCTGACCCTCACGCCGGGCAAGGTGGACCTCGCCATGCTGCGCCGCATCCAGGCCGGTGGCGTGCGGCTGGCGCTCGACCCGTCGGTGCAGAGCGGCATGGCCAGTGCTGAGGCGGCGGTGCGCCACATCGTCGAAAACGACCAGGTGGTCTACGGCATCAACACCGGCTTCGGCAAGCTTGCGAGCACCCGCATCGGCAACGACCACCTGGCCGAGCTGCAGCGCAACCTCGTGCTCTCGCACAGCGTGGGCACGGGCGAGCCGCTGGCTGCACCGGTGGTGCGCATGGTGCTGGCCACCAAGGCCGTCAGCCTGGCGCGCGGCCACTCGGGCGTCCGGCCTGCGCTGGTCGATGCCTTGCTGGCCCTGTTCAATGCGGGCGTCATGCCGCGCATTCCTTGCAAGGGCTCGGTGGGCGCATCGGGCGACCTCGCACCGCTCGCGCACATGGCGTGCGTGTTGATTGGCGAGGGCGAGGCGACCACTGCTGAAGGTACCGTGGTCAGCGGTGCCGAGGCCATGCGCCTCGTCGGCCTCGAGCCCTTCGTGCTCGGCCCCAAGGAAGGCCTGGCGCTGCTCAACGGCACGCAGGTGTCGACCGCGCTCGCGCTTGCCGGCCTGTTCGGCGCCGAAGACGTGTTCGCCTCGGCGTTGATGTCGGGCGCGCTCTCGCTCGAGGCCATCCAGGGTTCGATCAAGCCTTTCGATGCACGCATTCACGCCGCACGCGGCCAGCCAGGGCAAATTGCCGTGGCGGGCGCGGTGCGCACGCTGCTCGAAGGCAGCGAGATCGTGCCGTCGCATGCAGCGTGCGGCCGCGTGCAAGACCCGTATTCGGTGCGCTGCATTCCGCAGGTCATGGGCGCCTGCCTCGACAACCTCGCGCATGCTGCGCGCGTGTTGGTGATCGAGGCCAATGCCGCGTCGGACAACCCGCTGGTCTTTACCGACACAGGCGAAGTGATTTCGGGCGGCAACTTCCACGCCGAGCCGGTCGCTTTTGCGGCCGACATCATCGCGCTCGCCGTGAGCGAGGTCGGCGCCATTGCCGAGCGCCGCATTGCGCTGTTGCTCGACACCGGCCTTTCGGGCCTGCCGCCGTTCCTGGTGCGAGACGGCGGCCTGAACTCGGGCTTCATGATTGCGCAGGTCACGGCGGCCGCCCTGGCTTCGGAGAACAAGTCGCTCGCGCATCCCGCCAGCGTTGACAGCCTGCCCACTTCGGCCAACCAGGAAGACCATGTGTCGATGGCCACCTTCGCGGCGCGGCGCCTCGGCGACATGGTCAACAACACTGCGGTGGTCGTCGGCATCGAAGCCATGGCGGCCGCGCAAGGCATCGAACTCAACCGAAACCTCAAGAGCTCGCCCCTGGTCGAAGCCGAGTTCGCCAACATCCGCCAGAAGGTCGCCTTTCTTGAAACCGACCGCTACCTCGCGCCAGACATCGAAGCCATGCGCCAGTGGGCGCTGAAGGCCGAGTTGCCCGCCGCGCTTCTGAAAATTTTGCCCAGCCACGCCTGAACACAGATCAAGGAGAACCTCGCCATGAACGCACCCGAAAAGCTCCCGCTGCAAAACACCGACCCGCGCCATGACCCCACGCGCGTGATCCGCGCGCCGCGGGGCAGCGAACTGAACTGCAAGAGCTGGCTCACCGAAGCCCCGTTTCGCATGCTGCAGAACAACCTCGACGCCGAGGTGGCCGAACGTCCGCAAGACCTCGTCGTGTATGGCGGCATTGGCCGTGCCGCGCGCAACTGGGCCTGCTACGACCAGATCCTTGCTTCGCTCAAGGAGCTCAACGACGACGAGACGCTGCTCATCCAGTCGGGCAAGCCCGTCGGCGTGTTCAAGACGCACGAGAACGCGCCGCGCGTGCTGCTCGCCAATTCGAACCTCGTGCCCAAGTGGGCCAACTGGGAGCACTTCAACGAGCTCGATCGCCAGGGCCTCTTCATGTACGGCCAGATGACCGCGGGCAGCTGGATCTACATCGGCAGCCAGGGCATCGTGCAGGGCACCTTCGAGACTTTTGTCGAAGCAGGCCGCCAGCACTACAACAACAGCCTTGCGGGCAAGTGGATTCTGACGGCCGGCCTTGGCGGCATGGGCGGCGCGCAGCCGCTCGCGGCCACGCTGGCGGGCGCGGTGTCGCTCAACATCGAGTGCCAGCAGACCAGCATCGACTTTCGCCTGCGCACGCGCTATGTCGACAAGCAGGCGCGTGACATCGACCATGCGCTGGAGCTCATCAAGCAGCACTGCGACGCGAAGGAAGCCGTGTCCATCGCACTGCTCGGCAACGCGGCCGACGTGTTGCCCGAACTCGTAAAGCGGGCGAAGGCCGGCGGCATCAAGCCCGACCTCGTGACCGACCAGACCTCGGCGCACGACCTTATCAACGGCTACCTGCCTTCGGGCTGGAGCGTGCCGCAATGGCAAGCCGCGATGAAGGACGCCTCGCAGCACGACGCGCTCAAGAAGGCCGCCGCCAAGTCTTGCGCCGTGCACGTGCGGGCCATGCTCGACTTCCAGGCCATGGGCATTCCCACAGTCGACTACGGCAACAACATCCGCCAGGTCGCTTTCGACGAGGGCGTGAAGAACGCCTTCGACTTTCCGGGCTTCGTGCCGGCCTACATCCGCCCGCTGTTCTGCGAAGGCAAGGGCCCGTTCCGCTGGGTGGCGCTGTCGGGCGACCCCGAAGACATCTACAAGACCGATGCCAAGATCAAGGAGCTGTTCCCCGAGAACACCCACACGCACCGCTGGCTCGACATGGCGCGTGAGCGCATCGCCTTCCAGGGCCTGCCCGCGCGCATCTGCTGGCTGGGGCTTGGCGAGCGCCACATCGCGGGCCTGGCCTTCAACGAGATGGTGAAGAACGGCGAACTCAAGGCGCCCATCGTCATCGGCCGCGACCACCTGGACACGGGTTCCGTGGCCAGCCCCAACCGCGAGACCGAAGCAATGAAGGACGGCACCGATGCCGTGAGCGACTGGCCGCTGCTCAATGCGCTGCTCAACACCGCCGGCGGTGCCACCTGGGTCAGCCTGCACCATGGCGGCGGCGTGGGCATGGGGTATTCGCAGCACTCGGGCGTGGTCATCGTGTGCGACGGCACCGATGCAGCCGCCAAGCGCATCGAGCGCGTGCTGTGGAACGATCCGGCCACCGGCGTCATGCGCCATGCCGATGCAGGCTACGACATTGCAGTGGCCACCGCAAAGAAGCAGGGCCTCAAGTTGCCGATGGTGCGCTGAGCGGAGCTGGCAGTAAGACGAAGGTAAAAAGAAAAAACGCGCCGATTCCCACTCAGTGGGAATCAAGGCTTGGACGTGGGAACGGCGGACAAGATACTGCACGCCGAACCCACTTTTCGACCTCTCGCAACAGCTCCCGATGACGCCGCCCGAAGCTCCTGCCCACAACGACCGAGCCCTGCTGGTGCTGTCGGTGCTGGCGCAAAGCAAGGCGGCCATGTCGGCGGCGGAACTGATGCAGGCCACAGGCCTTTCGCAGAGCACGCTGTACCGGCAGATCGCCACGCTGCGGCGCTGGGGCTTCGTCATGGAGGCCGAAGGGCGCTATTCGCCGGGCCCCGTGAGCGTGCAGCTTGCGACAGGCTTCGACGGCAACTCCGACCTTGTTATGGCTGCGCGCGCCGACATGCGCGCGCTTGCGCAGCAGAGCCGCGAAAGCGTGGCGCTGGTCACGGCCGTGAACGACCGTGTGGTGTGCCTCGAGATGATCGACAGCGAGCAGTCGCTGCGCTGTTCGTTCGACCGGGGCCGCAGCGTTCCGGCCCGAGACGGCGCAAGCGCCAAGTGCCTGCTGGCCCATTTGCCGACCGACCAGCGCGATGCATTGCTCGACGCATTCGGCGAAAGCCCCGAGCGCCGCGCACAGCGCGTCGCCGAGCTCGACGCCATTTGCGAGGCCGGCCATGCAGTAACGCATGGCGAGGTCGACGCCGGCGTGTGGGGCGCAAGCGCACCCGTGCTTGCATCGGGCCGGCGCCTGCGCGGCGCGATCACGCTCATGGCGCCGCTCACGCGTGTCGAGGGCATGGAAGCTGCATTGCTCCACATGACCGTTGTCACGGCGGCGCGCATTTCGCGCGCGCTGCAGTAGCGGCCACCAACGCATTTTTTCTTTCTTCAACCCACGGAAGCCTTCACATGAACACCCGCCGCACCCTCATTGCCGCCGCACTCTCCAGCCTTGCCTTCTTCGGTTTTGCCGCCACCGCGCAAGCCCAGGGCGAGCCACTGCGCGTGGCCACCGATGCCACATTTCCGCCGATGGAGTTCGTCGAGAACGGCAAGCGCACCGGCTTCGACGTGGAGCTGGTCGAGGCCATTGGCAAGACGCTCGGCCGCAAGATCGAATGGATCGACATCGACTTCAAGGGCCTCGTGCCGGGCCTCGTCTCCAAGCGCTTCGACATGGCTGTTTCGGGCATCTACATCACTGAAGAGCGCAAGAAGGTCGTCGACTTCACGGTGCCGTATTACGCGGGCGGACTGGTCGTGATGGTGAAGGACGGCAACACAGCCATCAAGACGCCGGCCGACATCAACGGCAAGAAGGTCAGCGTGCAGGTGGGCACCAAGTCGGTTTCGTACACCAAGGAAAAGTTTCCGCAGGTACAGCTGATGGAAGTCGAGAAGAACCAGGAGATGTTCAACCTGGTGGACATCGGCCGCGCCGATGCGGCCGTCACCGGCAAGCCCGCCGCCTACCAGTACGTGCGCACGCGCGGCGGCCTCAAGGTGCTGCCCGAGCAGATCACCACCGAGGAATACGGCATGGCCATCCGCAAGGACACGCCCGAACTCACCAAGGCCGTGAACGGCGCCATCGAAAAGCTCAAGGCCGACGGCACCTATGCGCAAATCGTCGCGAAGTGGTTCAGCGCGAGCGCCAAGTAATTCGGGCGACTCATGGATTTCGATTTTTCGCCGGTCTGGCAAGGCTGGCCCGACCTGCTGCGCGGCGCGCTGGTCACGGTAGAAATTACCGCCTGCGCGCTCGCCCTCGGCTGCGTGCTGGGCCTTGTGGTCGGCATTGGGCGGCTCAACCCGAAGCGGCGCTGGCTCTACGGCATCTGCACGGCCTATGTGGCGGCGATTCGCGGCACGCCGCTCCTGGTGCAGCTGTTCATCCTGTTCTTCGGCCTGCCGCACTTCGGCATCCTGCTGCCGGCCTTCCTGTGCGGCGTGCTCGGGCTGGGCGTGTACTCGGGCGCGTATGTGTCGGAGATCGTGCGCGGCGCCATCCAGTCGATCGACAAGGGCCAGACCATGGCGGCCCAGTCGCTGGGCATGACCCCCGGCACGGCCATGCGCGAGATCGTGCTGCCGCAGGCGGTGGTGCGCATGATTCCGCCGCTGGGCAACGAGTTCATCGCGCTCATCAAGAACTCGGCGCTGGTGTCGCTGCTCACCATCCATGACGTGATGCACGAAGGGCAGAAGATCATCAGCGTGTCTTACCGCTCGCTGGAGGTGTACCTTGCCATTGCGCTCGTGTACTTCGTGCTCACGGGCACGTTGACACTGGTGCTCAGGCACTTCGAGCAGAAGCTGCGGCAAGGCGGGCTGATGCGATGAACCTGCGTTTCGTCTTTCTCCCTCCCCTTCCGGGGGAGGGCTGGGGTGGGGGCACGATGGCCTCGACCGATGCCCGGCGCTCGTTGGGCACTGCTCCCATCCCGGCCTTCCCCCGGAAGGGGAAGGAGCAAGAGGGCCGGCCATGAACCGCGTGCAGCGCTTCTCCCGCGCATCGCTCCCGGCCAGGCCCTGGAAGAACGGCGGCGGCACCACGCAGGAAATCGTCAGCTGGCCCGAGGGCGCGGGGCTCGACGACTTCAGCTGGCGCGCGAGCATCGCCACCATTGCAGCGCCGGGGCCGTTCTCGGTGTTCGAAGGGGTCGACCGCAGCATCATGCTGCTCGAAGGCGACGGCGTGCGGCTGTTCACACCCGACGGGCGAACGGACCACCGGCTCGACGCGCCGCACAGGCCTTTCACTTTCAGCGGCGACGAGGCGATCGATTGCGCGCTGCTCGGCGGCGCATCGAACGACTTCAACATCATGGCGCGGCGCGGCCGGTGGCGCGCCGAAGTGCAGGTGCTCGCCGAGCCCTCGGTGGTAGAGCCCGCGCCGCACGGCGTGCTGCTTGCGCTGCGCGGCACCTGGCGCCTGAACGGCGAGCCGCGCGCGGAGGGAGAGGGCGTGTACTGGGCCGAAGACGCACAAGCGTGGCAAGCCGTGCCGGAGGACGAAGGCGCGCGGCTGGCGGCGGTTCGCATCGTGCCGGCGTAAGCTCTGGAATACCGAAAGAGATTCATGACACCCGCAACCTCTTACCCATCAGCCGATGGCCTCTGGACTGGCCTTCGCCTCGCTCCCGATGCGGCGCCGGGCACCGCGCCCGAAGCCGCTGCCGATGCAGCCATCGTGGTGTCAGGGGGCATGGTCCGCTGGGTAGGCGCGCGCCAGGCGCTGCCCGCCGAGTTCGCCGGCCTTGCGTCGCATGACGCTGGCGGCGCGCTTGTCACGCCGGGCCTGGTCGATTGCCACACCCACCTGGTCTACGGCGGCCAGCGTGCCAACGAGTTCGCAATGCGGCTCGCGGGCGCGAGCTACGAAGAAGTGGCAAAGGCAGGCGGCGGCATCGTCTCGTCGGTGCGCGCCACCCGCGAAGCCGATGAAGACACGCTCTTTGCGCAAGCCGCACAACGGCTCGAGCAGCTGCTGGCCGACGGCGTTTGCGCCATCGAAATCAAGTCGGGGTACGGCCTCTCGCTCGAGCACGAGCGCAAGCAGCTGCGCGTGGCGCGGCGCCTTGGCGAGGCCTACGGCGTGACCGTGCGCACCACCTTTCTCGGCGCGCATGCGCTGCCGACCGAATACGCAGGCCGCAGCGGCGACTACATCGACCTCGTCTGCAGCCAGATGCTGCCTGCGCTCGCGGCCGAGGGGCTGGTCGACGCGGTGGATGTGTTCTGCGAGCGCATCGCTTTTTCCCTTGCTGAAACCGAGCAGGTCTTCAAGGCTGCGAGAGCATTGGGCCTTCCGGTCAAGCTGCATGCAGAGCAGCTCTCCGACATGGGCGGTGCGGCGCTGGCCGCGCGCTACGGCGCGCTGTCGTGCGACCACATCGAGCACCTGTCGGCCGAGGGCATCGAGGCCATGCGCCGGTCGGGCACCGTGGCCGTGCTGCTGCCCGGCGCCTACTACACGCTGCGCGACACGCACCTGCCGCCCATCGAGGCGTTGCGCGCCGCCGGTGTGCCGATGGCCGTGTCGACCGACCACAACCCGGGCACATCGCCGGCATTGAGCCTGCTGTTGATGATGAACATGGCATGCACGCTGTTCCGCCTGACGGTGCCCGAGGCGCTGGCCGGCGTGACGGTGCACGCGGCGCGCGCGCTCGGCCTGCAAGAAACGCACGGCGCCATTGCGGTGGGCATGCCTGCGAACTTCGTGCTGTGGAACGTGCGCGAAGCGGCCGAGTTGGCCTACTGGTTTGGCCAGCGCCCGGTGCGCACCGTCGTGCGGCAAGGCCGCATCGCCAAGGGAGCCGCCGCATGACACGCACGCTGTTCGCGGCCGATGCATTGCTGCCCGCCGGATGGGCGAAGAACGTCCTGCTGTCGTGGAACGATGCCGGCCAGCTCACCCAGGCGCAGTCCGCTGCCCAGCCTGCCGCCGGTTCGCAGATGGCAAACGGCCCCGTCATCCCCGGCATGCCCAATCTGCATTCGCACGCCTTCCAGCGCGCCTTCGCGGGCCTTACCGAACATCGCGCCGAGCAGCAAGACAGCTTCTGGAGTTGGCGCACCCTGATGTACCGCTTTGCCGCGCGCCTTGGGCCGCAGCACATGGAAGCCATTGCCACCTGGCTCTATGCCGAGATGCTCGAAGCGGGCTACACCAGCGTGTGCGAGTTTCAGTACGTGCACCACGACACCGACGGCCGCCCGTATGCAGATGACGCGACGCTCAGCCTCGCGCTGCTGCGCGCTGCGCAAAAGGTGGGCATCGGTTTCACGCTGCTGCCCGTGCTCTATCAGACCAGCGGCTTCGGCGGCCTGCCGCCCAACGAAGGGCAGCGCCGCTTCATCCGCTCTACCGATTCGATGCTGCGCCTGCTCGACGCGCTCAAGCCCGTGTGCGACGCACAGGGCGCACAGTTGGGTCTTGCACCGCACTCGCTGCGTGCCGTGCCGCCCGATGCATTGCGCGAAGCCGTGGCGGGCCTCGAGGCTATCGACCCCGGCGCGCCGATCCACATCCACATTGCCGAGCAGACCAAGGAAGTCGACGACTGCGTGGCCTGGAGCGGCCAGCGCCCGGTGGCATGGCTGCTCGACCATGCGCCGGTCGATGCGCGCTGGTGCCTCGTGCATGCCACGCACATGGACATGGCCGAATACGAGCGCGGCGCCAAGAGCGGCGCGGTGGCCGGCCTGTGCCCCACCACCGAAGCCAACCTTGGCGACGGCATATTCGACTTTTCGGCATGGCGCCACCATGGCGGGACCTGGGGCGTGGGCTCCGACAGCCATGCCACCGTCAATGCGGCCGAAGAGCTGCTGATGCTCGAATACAGCCAGCGCCTCGGCAAGCGGCAGCGCAACGTCGGCGCGAGCACGGCGCAACCGCATGTGGCCACCGCGCTCACGCTCGAAGCGGTGGCCGGTGGAGCGCAGGCCTCGGGCCGGCCCATCGGCGGGCTGGCGGTGGGGCAGCAAGCCGACTTCGTCGTGCTCGATGCCGCGCGGCTTGCGCTGCAGGGCCTTGCCGCGCCCGACATGCTGTCGTCGCACGTCTTTGCCAGCCACCGCACCTCGGCCATCGATGCCGTGTGGGTGGCAGGCCGGCCGCGCGTGCAGGCCGGCCGCCATGCTTTGCACAACGAGGCTGCCGCCGCATTCGTCGCAGCGCGCGGCCAGCTTCTTCTGGAAAATTGAGCCCCATGAGTTTCAGCACCACCGAACCCGCATTCCGCTTTCGCCAGGGCACGCGTCCCTTGCTCATTTCCATGCCGCACGTCGGCACCCATGTGCCGCCCGCGCTGGCCGCCCGCTTTACCGAAGAGGCACGCCACGTGCCCGACACCGACTGGCACCTGGAGCGGCTGTACGACTTTGCCGACGAGCTCGGCGCCTCGGTGCTCGTTGCCACGCACTCGCGCTACGTGATCGACCTGAACCGTCCGCCGGACGGCGCCAGCCTGTACCCGGGCCAGAGCGTCACCGGCCTGTGCCCTGTCGACACCTTCGACGACACGCCCGTCTACGCGTCCGGCGACGATCTGCCGGACGACGAAGAAATCGCGGCTCGGCGCGAAGCGGTCTGGCGCCCGTATCACCAGCAGCTGCAAGCCGAACTCGACCGCCTGAAGGCCGCGCACGGCACCATTGCGCTGTGGGACGCGCATTCGATCCGCTCGGTGCTGCCGCGCTTCTTCGAAGGCAAGCTGCCCGACCTGAACCTGGGCACCGGCAACGGCACGAGCTGCGACCCGGCGCTGGCAGCCACGCTGCTCAGCATCGCCGAATCGGCCGCGGGCTACACCGGCGTGCTCAACGGCCGCTTCAAGGGCGGCCACATCACGCGCCAGTACGGCAACCCGGCCGCGGGCGTGCATGCGGTGCAGCTGGAAATGACGCAGTCGAGCTACATGCAGGAGCAGCTGCCCTTCGACTACCTGCCCGAGCTAGCGGCCGGCGTGCAGCCGCATGTGCGGCGAATGATCGAGGCGGTGCTGGCTTTCGTCGAAAGCCGCTAAAGCACTGACGGCCGCGAGGGGCAGCCCCGCTTCCTACAATCGGGGGCTATGAAGCCCCTTGTTTACACCCGCGGCCAGGCACTCGCCGGCATCCTCGAAAAGCGCATCGCCATCCTCGATGGCGCCATGGGCACGATGATCCAGCGCTTCAAGCTCACCGAAGAGCAGTACCGCGGCGAGCGCTTCAAGGACTTCAAGCGCGACGTGAAGGGCAACAACGAACTGCTCTCGCTGACGCGGCCCGACGTGATCCGCGACATCCACGAGGGATACCTTGCGGCGGGCGCCGACCTCATCGAGACCAACACCTTCGGCGCGACCACCATCGCGCAGGAGGACTACAAGATGGCGCACCTGGCGCGCGAGATGAACCTCGAGTCGGCCAAGCTCGCGCGCGCGGCTTGCGACAAGTTCAGCACGCCCGACAAGCCCCGCTTCGTGGCCGGCGCCCTTGGCCCGACGCCCAAGACGGCGAGCATCAGCCCCGACGTGAACGACCCGGGCGCGCGCAATGTCGATTTCGAGCAATTGCGCGCGGCCTACTACGAGCAGACCGAGGCGCTGGTCGAAGGCGGCGCAGACGTGATCCTGGTCGAGACGATTTTCGACACGCTCAATGCCAAGGCCGCGCTGTTCGCGGTGGACGAGTATTTCGACAACAGCGGCCAGCGCCTGCCGCTCATCATCAGCGGCACTGTGACAGACGCCTCGGGCCGCATCCTGAGCGGCCAGACCGTGACCGCCTTCTGGCACAGCGTGCGCCATGCGCAGCCGCTGGCCGTGGGGCTGAACTGCGCACTGGGCGCGGCGCTGATGCGCCCCTACATCCAGGAACTGGCAAAGGTGGCGGGCGACACCTTCATCAGCTGCTACCCGAACGCGGGCCTGCCCAACCCCATGAGCGAAACCGGCTTCGACGAGACGCCCGACGTGACCTCGCGGCTGCTGCACGAGTTTGCGGCCGAAGGGCTGGTGAACATCGTCGGCGGCTGCTGCGGCACCACGCCGGACCACATCGCCGCCATCGGCCAGGCCGTGGCGCCTGTGCCCGGAAGGCTGTTGAACAACAACGCCGGCTTCTACCGGGAAGCGGCCTGACCAGGGGTTTGCGCCCCCGGCTGATTGACGGCATCCGGGCCGCCGCCTAGGCTGGCGGCGCAAAGGAAGCCATTGATGAACAACAAATTTTCCATGCGCTGGGTCGGCATCGGTGCGCTTGCACTGGCGCTGCCTCTTGCGGCAACGGCGCAGCAGGCCTTCACGCGCGGCACCGTCAACATGCGCGCCGGCCCCTCGGGCGACTATCCGCTGGTGGCCCGCCTCGCGCCGGGCCAGCCGCTCGACGTGATGGGCTGTACCGGCGGCTACAGCTGGTGCGACGTGGTGCTGCCCGACGGCGGGCGCGGCTGGGTCTGGGCCCGCAGCCTCGACTACGCCTACCAGGAGCAGCGCGTGCCGCTCTCGACCTACGCGGCGGTGATCGGCGTGCCGGTCGTGACCTTCGTGATCGGCAACTACTGGTCCAACTACTACCGCGACCGGCCCTGGTACGGCGAGCGGCGCTGGTGGGGCAGCCGGCCGCCGCCTCCGCCAGTGCCGGGCTGGCGCCCGCCGCCGCCCGTGCGGCCGGCCTGGCAACCCAGGCCGTGGCCGGGCCCGGGTTTCAAGCCCGCGCCGGGGCCGGGCGTTCGTCCGCAGCACGCACAGGGCCACCGGCCACCACAGCCCAGGCCGGACTTTCGCCCGCCATCGGACCCCGGCTTCAGGCCGCCCCGGCCGCAGCCGGCCTTCAGGCCCGGACCGCCGCCCGGCCAGCCGCAGATGCATCCGGGCGGCGGCGGAGGCGGACGTCACGGCCGTGGTGATGGTGGCGGTGGCGGTGGCGGCGGAGGGGGCGGTCGCCACGGCGGTGGAGGCGACGGCGGCGGCAAGGGTGGAGGCCACGGCGGAGGCGGTGGCAAGGGCGGCGGACACGGCCATGGCCACCGGGACTAGCTAGCCCGCCGACGCAATCCCCGCCGCGGCCTGCCGGTCGCGCGCAATCAGCGCCACGAAGCGCTGCGCGCCCAGCCCCAGCGGCCGCTCGCGCGACCACACCACGTCGACCCACAGGTCGAGCCCGTTGCTGAGGTTTTCGAACGGGATTTCGACCAGCGCACCCGCGGCTACGTGGGGCTTGGCAAAGTTGCGCGGCAGCCATCCCCAGCCGAGCCCGGCCGTGATCAGGCTGAGCGCGGCCAGCGCGTTGTCGGTGCGCCAGACGTGGCGCGCGAATACGAAACGTGGGTCGCTGGTTGCCAGATCGCGCCCGGCCACCACGATCTGCCGCGTGTTCGTGAGGTGTTCTTCGCGCAGCCGCTCGCCGGCCGCCGCAAGCAGCACCGGGTGGTGTGGCGCCATCACGGCCACCATGGTGTCGCTGCCCACTTCCTGGAAACCTTCGCGGCCATCGAGGCTGGGGCGCTCGAACACCAGCGCCAGCTGGGCACGTCCGCTGTGCAGCAGCGCCAGCGCGTCGGCCTGCGGGGCGGCCAGCACCTCCACCTGCAGCAGCGGATATTCATCGGCCAGCGCAGCCAGCGGCCCGCTCCACGGCGCGGCCAGGAGCTCCGGCGCAATGGCCAGCGTCAGACGGTCTTCGAGCCCCTGCGTGAGCGCCAGGGCCTGCACCTGCAACTGCTTCAACTGGGCCGCCAGGAGCCGCGCCTGCGGCTCGAGCGATCGCGCTGCCGGGGTGGGCTGCGGCTCGCGGCCGCTGCGGTCGAAGAGGAGCAGCGCCAACTCGGCCTCCAGGTTGGCAATGGCCATGCTGACGGCGGAGGGCACCTTGTGCAGCGCGCGCGCCGCCGCCGAGAAGGAGCCGTGGTCGATCACTGCCAGGAAGACTTCAACGGTGTCGCTGGAAAAGGCCATTCAGCCGCCCTCGATCTATCAATTGAATTGAAATAACTTAACTTTTTATATCAGCTTCAGGCAAATAAAGTCCAGCCATCGTTTTCGTTTGCCAAGAGGAATTTTCATGCAGGGGTTTCAGCGCCGCGTCGTCTACATCACCCTTTACGAAGGGATTGCCATCGTGGCCGCCAGTGCCGGCCTGGCGCTGATGACGGATGCCGGGCTGGGCCATTCCGGTGTGCTGGCGGTGGCCGCATCGGTTATTGCCGTCCTCTGGAACCTGGCTTTCAACGCGCTGTTCGAGCGCTGGGAATCGCGCCAGGCGGTGCGGGGGCGCAGTGTGCGCCGGCGCATTGCGCATGCCATCG
This sequence comes from Variovorax sp. 3319, assembly GCF_031456585.1. Lineage (NCBI taxonomy): Bacteria > Pseudomonadati > Pseudomonadota > Betaproteobacteria > Burkholderiales > Comamonadaceae > Variovorax > Variovorax sp. 3319. Next base: position 65,965 of record NZ_JAVDUZ010000010.1, on the reverse strand, counting down.
GCTTCGAAGGCGGGCTGATCGCCTTCCTGGTGCCGCTCTTTGCCTGGGGCCTGGGGGTGTCGCTCTGGCAGGCACTGGTCATGGATCTGGGGCTGGTCGTGTTCTTCCTGGTCTACACCTTCGTCTTCAACTGGGTTTTCGACCGGGTGTTCGGCTTGCCGGCCTCGGCGGCGCCGGTCAGCCCGGCTGCCGCGGCCGGGCAGGGGGCCTGAACATCCACCAAGGCCGCGGCCATTGCCGCAGCCGGTAAAATTGCGCTCCCTTCCAAGGAGCGTTGCAGCGGCGGCCCAAGTCCACAGGCCCGCCGTCAGGCTTGGAAGGCGCCCCGTTGGCCGGGGCGCAAGCCGCAAACGACGCTCACCTGACGTTTTTTCCTGCACAGGTGAGCCCCCCCATGAGCGATGTTCCCGCGCCTTCCGTTCCCCCGATGAAGCTGTCCGGCCTTGAACCGGTGGCCATCGATTCCGGGTCGCTGTTCGTCAACATCGGCGAGCGCACCAACGTCACCGGCTCCAAGGCTTTCGCGCGGATGATCCTGAACGGCCAGTTCGAAGATGCCTTGGCCGTTGCGCGCCAGCAGGTCGAAAACGGCGCCCAGGTGATCGACATCAACATGGACGAGGCCATGCTCGACAGCAAGGCCGCGATGGTCCGCTTCTTGAACCTGATTGCCAGCGAGCCCGACATCGCGCGCGTGCCGGTGATGGTCGACAGCTCCAAGTGGGAAGTGATCGAGGCGGGCCTGCGCTGCATCCAGGGCAAGGGCATCGTCAATTCCATCTCCATGAAGGAGGGGGTCGAGAAGTTCAAGCACGAGGCCAAGCTGGTGAAGCGCTACGGCGCCGCCGCGGTGGTGATGGCCTTCGACGAGAAGGGCCAGGCCGACACCTACGAGCGCAAGATCGAAATTTGCGAGCGGGCCTACCGCATCCTCGTGGACGAGGTGGGCTTTCCGCCCGAAGACATCATCTTCGACCCGAACATCTTCGCGATTGCTACCGGCATCGAGGAGCACGACAACTACGCGGTCGACTTCATCAACGCGGTGCGCTGGATCAAAGAGAACCTGCCGGGCGCCAAGGTGTCGGGCGGCGTGAGCAACGTGAGCTTCAGCTTTCGCGGCAACGACCCGGTGCGCGAAGCCATCCACACGGTGTTTCTGTACCACGCTATCAAGGCGGGCATGGACATGGGTATCGTCAACGCCGGCATGGTGGGCGTGTACGACGACCTGGAGCCCACGCTGCGCGAGCGCGTGGAAGACGTGGTGCTCAATCGGCGACCCGATGCGGGAGAGCGCCTCGTCGAAGTGGCCGAAACCGCCAAGAGCGGCGCCAAGGACGACAGCAAGAAGCTCGAATGGCGCGGCACGCCCGAGAGCCCCGTGCACGTGAACCAGCGGCTCTCGCATGCCATGGTGCACGGCATTACCGACTTCATCGTCGAAGACACCGAGGAGGCCTACCAGCAGATCCTCGCCAAGGGCGGACGCCCGCTGCACGTGATCGAAGGCCCGCTCATGGACGGCATGAACATCGTGGGCGACCTGTTCGGCCAAGGCAAGATGTTCTTGCCGCAGGTGGTCAAGTCGGCGCGCGTGATGAAGTCGGCCGTGGCCCACCTCATTCCCTACATCGAGGAAGAAAAGCGCCAGGACGAGGCCGCGGGCCGCGACGTGCGCACCAAGGGCAAGATCATCATTGCCACGGTGAAGGGCGACGTGCACGACATCGGCAAGAACATCGTGACCGTGGTGCTCCAGTGCAACAACTTCGAGGTGGTGAACATGGGCGTGATGGTCCCGTGCCACGAAATTCTGGCCAAGGCCAAGGTGGAGGGCGCGGACATCGTCGGCCTCTCGGGCCTCATCACGCCAAGCCTCGAAGAAATGCAGTACGTGGCCGGCGAGATGCAGAAGGACGACCACTTCCGCATCAAGAAGATTCCGCTGCTCATCGGCGGCGCCACCACCAGCCGCGTGCACACGGCCGTAAAAATTGCGCCGCACTACGAAGGCCCGGTGGTCTACGTGCCCGACGCCTCGCGCAGCGTGAGCGTGGCGCAAAGCCTGCTGAGCGACCAGGCCACTGCGTACATCGACGAGATCAACGCCGACTACGAGAAGGTGCGCACGCAGCACGCCAACAAGAAGCAGGTGCCGATGTGGCCGCTGGCCAAGGCGCGCGCCAACAAGACGCCCGTCGACTGGACCCACTACACGCCGCCCGTGCCCAAGTTCATCGGACGGCGCGTGTTCAAGAACTTCGACCTCACCGAGCTTGCCAAGTACATCGACTGGGGTCCCTTCTTCCAGACCTGGGATTTGGCCGGCCCGTTCCCCGCCATCCTGAAAGACGAGGTCGTGGGCACCGAGGCCGTGCGCGTGTATGCCGACGGCCAGCGCATGCTCAAGCGCCTGATCGAAGGGCGCTGGCTCAGCGCAAGCGGCGTGGTCGGCTTCTGGCCCGCCAACACGGTGAACGACGACGACATCGAGCTCTACACCGACGAGACGCGCAGCGAGGTTGCCATGACCTGGTACGGTATGCGCCAGCAGACCGAAAAGCAGGTGATCGACGGCGTCACCCGGCCGAGCCGCTGCCTGGCCGATTTTGTCGCGCCCAAGGAGAGCGGCCTGAAGGACTACGTGGGCGTGTTTGCGGTAACGGCGGGCCTGGGTGTCGAGAAGAAGGAAAAGTATTTCATCGACGACCTCGACGACTACTCCGCCATCATGCTGAAGGCGCTGGCCGACCGGCTGGCCGAGGCCTTTGCAGAGGCGCTGCACCACCGCGTGCGCACCGACCTCTGGGGCTATGCGGCCGACGAAGGCCTGAGCAACGAAGACATGATTGCCGAGAAATACCGCGGCATCCGCCCCGCGCCCGGCTATCCGGCCTGTCCGGACCACAGCGTGAAGCGCCCGATGTTCGACCTTCTGAACTGCGCGGACATTGGCATGACCTTGACGGAAAGCCTCGCTATGATGCCCGCCGCCAGCGTCAGTGGTTTCTACCTGAGCCACCCCGACTCGACGTACTTCAACGTCGGCAAGATCGGACACGACCAGTTGCAGGACCAGGCCGCACGGCGCAAGGAAAGCGAATCCGATCTCGAGCGCCTGCTGGCGCCGAACCTTTGAACCTGCCGGCCGGCGTGGCCGACCGGCGCCGGGAGTTGTTATTCAGAAGTTGATATTTGCTGCCGCGCACTACGCGGCACTGGCGGTCTTTGTCGTCGGTTGCTGGGGTTTCGGGCGTGCATTGCTGGCGCGCCTTGCGCCGCCTCCTCGCCGGGACGCCTGGCTCGAAGCCTCGATGGCTGCTGCGCTGGGCGTGGGCATCTTCATCTGCGGCTTCCAGGCACTGGCCATCTTTGGCGTGTTCAAGGTGGGCGCCACCGTCGCGCTGATTGCCGCCGGCGTGGTTGCTGCCGCGTTGCAGCTGCGGCCGTGGCTGCACGAAGTGCGCACGCTTCGGGCTGCCGGCACTGCGCCCGCGGTGCCTTGGAGCCGCGCCGAGAAGATCGCCGCGATCGTATTGGCCCTGGTGGCGCTTCCGGCGCTGGTCGCTCCGCTTGCGCCGCCCGCCGCCTTCGACGAGTTGATGTACCACCTGCCCTATGCGCGGCAGGTGGCGGAGCAGGGCTTCCTGGGCATTCACGACTGGTTGCGCTACCCCTGGTTTCCGTACAACTACAACCTGCTCTATGCGGCTGCGCTGCAGGTGGGCGACGACGTGCTGCCGCACTTTCTCAATGCGCTGGCCGGTGCGCTGTCGGTCGTGATGGTCTACCGCCTTGGCATGCAGCACGCCAGCCGGCTCACTGCCTGCATCGGCGCGGCCATCTGGCTCGGCATTGGCGACTACTCGAATGCGCTCATCGACATGGGCGTGGCGCTCTTCGTGCTCGGCGCGTGCGTGGCGCTGTGGTGGTGGCGCGAATCGCAGCCGGTGCAAAGCGGCATGCGATGGCTCGGCGTGGCGGCGTTCTGCCTTGGCGTGGCCGCGGGCTCCAAGTACCAGGCGCTCACGTTCCTGCCGCTGGTGGCGCTGTTCGTGCTGTGGCACGAGCGGCGGCCCAAGGCCTGGGCGCTGATGCTGCTTTGCTTTTTGCTGCCGTGCGTGTACTGGTATGCGCGCAACGCCATCATGACGGGCGACCCGTTCAACCCCATCGGTGCGCGCGTGTTCGGCTTTACCGACTGGATTCCGGCCGACTACGTGCAGCAGGTGGCCGATGTGCGCGACCACGCCGCGCGCCCCAACGTGCTGATCTGGTCGGTGGTGCTGCTGCCCTTCAGCGTCATGTGGAAGCGCTCCGCCGCGGTGCGCGCCGCGGGCTGGTTCTGCTTCTATTCAGTGGCGGTGTGGCTGGTGACCTCGCGCTATCCGCGCTATCTCACGGCCTCGTTTCCACTGCTCGCATTCGCGGCGGCGCTCGGCTGGCAGGTGCTGTTCGGGTGGATGGCCCAGGGCGCTCGCCGCCTGTTCGGTGCCAAGTCCGGCCAGGTCGGTAGCCCGGTCGCCGATTCCGCCCACGCCGCACCTTCCGCCCACGCCGGCTTTATCGGCCTTGCCGGCGATTGGGTGGCCGTACTGCTGCTGGCCGTGCTGGCCGCAGTGTCGGTGAGCCAGACCGCGCGCAAGGTCGCGATGATCTCGCCCACACAGGAGCAGCGCGAAGCGTTCCTGCGCCAGAACGTGCCGGGCTATGCGGTCATGGACTACCTGCGCCGCACGGCCACCGGCCGGGTCTACCAGATCAACCTGAACGAGGCGATCTACTACGGCCCCAATCCGATCTGGGGCGACACCCTCGGGCCGTGGCGCTATACCGACTTCGGCCGCCTGTCGGGCAAGGACCTGGCAAGCAAGCTCGGCGGGCTGGGCTTCGTGGCTGTCGTTCTTCCGAATTCGGTGGTGCCGGTGTTCAGCGGCAGAACCGATTTCGACAAATATTTCACCCTGCAGTACGAGAAAGACGGCAGCCGGGTCTACCGTATTCTTCCCCCCGCACCATGACCGATATCGACCAACACGCGGCAGCCCGCACGCCGATGCGCATTGCGGCGGTGATCCCCTGCTACAACGAGGCGCTGTCCATTGCGCAGGTGGTCGCGCAATTCAAGGCGGCACTGCCCGAGGCCGAAGTCCACGTCTTCGACAACAACTCGACCGACGACACCGCGGCCATCGCGCGCGCAAGCGGCGCATTCGTGACGCACGTGGCCGCGCCGGGCAAGGGCAACGTGGTGCGGCGCATGTTTGCCGATGTCGAGGCCGACGTGTACGTTACCGTCGACGGAGACGCCACCTACGACGTGGCCAGCGCACGCCGGCTGGTGGACGCGCTGGTGGCGGGTAACCTCGACATGGTGGTGGGCTGCCGCGTCGACGACGGGCAGAACGCGCTCACCTACCGCGCCGGCCACCGCTTCGGCAACCGGCTTCTCACGGGCGCCGTGGCGCAGCTGTTCGGCGGCGGCCTCACCGACATGCTCTCGGGCTACCGCGTGTTCTCGCGCCGCTATGCCAAGTCGTTTCCGGCGCTTTCGCACGGCTTCGAGATCGAGACCGAACTTACCGTGCATGCGCTGGAGCTGCGCATGCCCTACGCCGAGCTCGACACCGCCTACAGCACGCGGCCCGAAGGCTCGCACAGCAAGCTCTCGACCTACCGCGACGGCTGGCGCATCCTGAAGACCATCTGCAAGCTGTTCATCAGCGAACGGCCTCTGCAGTTCTTCTCGATCATTGCGGCGCTGCTGGCGGCGGGGGCCATTGCATTGGCCTTTCCGCTGCTGCTCACCTACATGCACACCGGCCTGGTGCCGCGGCTCCCCACGGCGGTGCTGGCCACCGGCGCCATGCTGGCCGCCATGCTGTCGATGGTTTGCGGCGTGGTGATGCACGCCATACGCCTCGGCCGCCGCGAGGCCAAGCGCCTGCGCTACCTTGCAACACCGGGCGTGCGCCACAGCGCACCCAGATGAAGCTCGGCCGCGAGTTCCTGTCGTTTGCCGTGGTGGGCGCGATCGGCTTCGTGGTCGACGTGACCGTGCTGTACCTTGCGGCGCCGCTGCTGGGTTGGTACGGAGCGCGGGTGGTGTCGTTTCTTGCGGCAGCCACCGCCACGTGGGTGCTGAACCGCCGCTATACCTTCAGCGGGCGGAACGCCGGCAACTCAGTGCTGCGCGAGTATCTGGGCTACATGGTGACGATGCTGGGCGGCGCGGTCGTCAACTATGGCGCGTATGTGCTTGTGCTGCATTGGTTCAGCGGGCCTTGGGCGCCGGCGGCTGGTGTGGCGCTGGGTAGCTGCGCGGGGCTGGTGGTGAACTTTCTGTCTGCGCGGTACCTGGTGTTTCGCGCGAAGTAGCGGTGTTGCTTCCTCCCCCGGAGGGGGAAGGAGAAAGAGAAGCGCTGGCCCTCAGTGCGCGCCCGACACCACCACCGGGATCTCGGTTGCGGGCGGCGTGTTGCGGCTGCGGCCGCAGCGCACGATGCCGTCGATCATCACCATGCCCACACCTGGAATGTCGCCGAGCTGCACGCTCTCCAGCAGGCCCGGTGCGGGCGAATGCTGCGCGCGGTCCATGAAGACGAAGTCGGCATCGCGGCCCACTTCGATGAGCCCGCAGTTCAGCTTGCGGATGCGCGCCGTGTTGCCGGTGGCAAAGCAGAACACCAGCTCGGCCGGAATATTGGCAATGGACGAAAGCATGGCCACCATCCGCAGAATGCCCAGCGGCTGAACGCCCGAACCGGCCGGCCCGTCGGTGCCGAGGATCACGCGGTGCGGGCACTTGAGTTCGAGCGCGGCCCTGGCCGCTGCAATGGCCACCTTCTCGTTGCCGTTGTGCACGATCTCGATGGCGCGCGAGCTCTTCTCGCACAGCTCGCACACATGCGCCTCGGGCAATGAGGTGTGGCCGCCGTTGATGTGGCCGATGATGTCGGCGTCGGCCTCAAGCACCACGTCCTTGTCGATCAGGCCCGAGCCCGGAATGGACGGCCCGCCCGTGTGAATGGTGCTCTGGATGCCGTACTTGCGCGCCCAGGCGACCATTTCCTTGGCCTCGTAGCCGGCCTTTACCGAGCCCAGGCCCACTTCGCCGAGCAGGCCCACGCCGGCTTCGGCAAGCTCCTTGAAGTCGCTCTCGACCATGCCTTTTTCGATGACCGGCGCGCCGGCCAGCACCTTCACGCCGCCCGGGCGGAAGTTGTCGAACGCGCGCTGCGCCGTAATGGCCAGCGCCTTCAGGCCCACGATGTCCTTCGGGCGGCCGGGCAGGTGCACCTCGCCGGCAGAAATCATGGTGGTCACGCCGCCGTTCATGGTGGAGTCGATCCAGCCGATCTGCCCCTGGCGCGGCGTCCAGTCGCCGAACACCGGGTGCACGTGGCTGTCGATCAGGCCGGGCGCCACGCAGGTCTTCTTCGCGTCGATGACGGTCTTCGCGCCTTCGAGGTCGCAGTCTTTTTCCTTGCCCACCGCAACGATCAGGCCGTCGTTCACCACGATGGTGTCGGCGTCGAGAATGGGCTTGTCGATGTCGCCCGAGAGCAAGAGCCCGATGTTCTTTATGACGACTTTGCCCGACTTGCCGCCGGCTGCGATTTCTGCCATTTCGTTTGGTCCTGGTCGTGGGGTGGGGTGTTGTCTTGTTCCTGGATGTCGTCCGCGCGCACGGTGCGCAGCACGGTCTCGATCACAAAGTTTTCCCAGTGCGTGATCGCCTCGGCCGACTCCAGCGGCTCGCCCAAGAACGCGGTGAGCGTGTGCCGGTTGGAGGTGTAGAAGTAGCCCGTGGATGCAATCAGCAGGTAGATGTCGCGCGCAATCAGGTCTTTGCGGAACAGGCCCTGCGCCGCGCCGCTGGCGAGTATTTCGGCAATGATCGCCACCGCCCGCGACGAGTATTCGCGCGCCCTGAGCGACTTGGAAATGTGCCGGCCCTTGTGCAGGTTCTCGGTGTTCAGGAGCGTCACGAACTCGGGGTTCTTGCGGTAGTAGCCCAGCACGAAGCGAATGACTTCGGTAAGCGCCTCCACCGGCCGCGAGGCGTCGAGCGCAATCGCTGCCTCGGCGTCGTCCATGCGCTGGTAGATGCCTTCGAGCACTGCAATGAAGAGGCCTTCCTTGCTGCCGAAGTAGTAGTAGATCATCCGGTCGTACGACTTGGCGGCTTTCGAGATCTTCTCGACGCTGCCGCCGTCGTAGCCGTATTTGGCGAACACCTTGGTCGCTGCCTTCAGGATGCTGTCGCGCGTGGCCTGCGCCGCCGCCTCGCGCACGCCGGTGCGGCGCTGGGGCTTTGTGCTGGCGGAGCGGCTTTCGGCCATCGTGCGCAGGAGGCTTGGCCTACTTTTCGGCGAAGGCGCGCTCGACCACGAAGTCGCCCGGCGTGCTCGTGTTGCCTTCCTTGAAGCCGCGCGCCTCGAGGATGTGCTTCAGGTCCACAAGGAGGCCGGGGCTACCGCACAGCATCACGCGGTCTTCCGCGGGGTTGATGGGGGGCAGGCCGAGGTCGTCGGTGAGCTTGTTGCTCGAAATCAGGTCGGTAATGCGGCCCTGGTTGCGAAACTCCTCGCGCGTGACCGTGGGGTAGTAGAGCAGCTGCTTCTCGACCATTTCGCCGAGAAACTCGTGCTTGGGCAGGTGATCGGTCACAAGGTCGTGGTAGGCCAGCTCGTCGACCTGGCGCACGCCGTGCACCAGGATGACCTGCTCGAACTTCTCGTAGGTGTCCGGGTCGCGGATGATGCTCATGAACGGTGCGAGGCCGGTGCCCGTGCCGAAGAGGTACAGGCGCTTGCCCGGCAGCGTGTAGTCGATGAGCAGCGTGCCGGTGGGCTTGCGGCCCACGATGATGGTGTCGCCCACCTGGATGTGCTGCAGCTTCGAGGTGAGCGGGCCTTCTTCCACCTTGATGCTCAGGAACTCGAGATGCTCCTCGTAGTTCGGGCTCACGATGCTGTACGCGCGCAGCAGGGGCTTGTTGTTCACCTTCAGGCCGATCATCGTGAAATGGCCGTTCGAGAAACGCAGCGCCGGGTCGCGCGTGGTGGTGAAGGTGAACAGGCGGTCGGTCCAGTGGTGGACGCTCAGGACGCGTTCTTCGCTGAATGCACTCATACGGAACTCAAGAGTTGGTTGGTAACTGGGGAAGGTGGCTGGGCCGAGATGCACGCCTTTGGGGCGCTAGCCGTCGGCCGGCTCCGAACCCTCCATTGTCGTTGGTCGGAAAAACCCCGATGAACACCGCGAGAAAACACCATTGCAAGCATCGGGCCTGTTTGCTACATTGACCGCGAATGTAGTGAACGCAACATGAAAGTGTAGGGAATGCTACACAAACGGCAGGCGAGGCACAAGCGGGCAGACGGCACGTTTGTTGCAAACCCCGCCGGACACGATTCACCCTGCACACCGCCCACGAGACCGCCCCGATGACCGAACACACCAAGACAGACGGATTGCCCGGCATGGACATGCCGGTGGTCGCCGAAGCCGGCGGCAGCGCCTTCGGCAAGGCGCCGCCGCGCAACGAGCGCATGAGCACCGCCAAGGTCGAGTGCAATGCCTGCCCCGTGCTGTGCCAGATTTCCGACGGCCGCACCGGTGCCTGCGATCGCTACGCCAATCGCGAAGGCGTGCTGGTCCGCGTCGATCCCGTGGTGCTGCTGCGCCGCGAGATCGCGAGCGACGCACCCAAGCTGGTGCCTTTCGACCGGCCCGCCGCCGACAAACCGGAAGCGGCCGAAGCAAGCACCCCAGACTGGAACGGCGACCTGCTGCATGCCGATGAAGTCTTTGTCACGGGCGTGGGTTCTTCCACCACCTACCCGGACTACAAGCCCGCTCCCTTCATCGTGGCCTCCAAGGCCCAAGGGGTGGACATGGTCACGGTCGTCACCGAAGGCATCTTCAGCTACTGCAGCTTCAAGGTGAAGATCGACACCGACCGCTTTCTCGGTTCCGAACAGGCCAATGTGCGCTACCGCGGCGAGGTGGTCGGCCACGTCACCACGGCCGAATACGGCTCGCAGATGCTCTCGCTTGGCGGCGTGCATCACCTCACCGGCGGCAGCAAGAAGGAAGGCCGCATGACCGCCGAACTGATGCAGCTTCTAGGCAACAAGAAGGCCGTGGAGTGCACCATCGACGGCGGCTCCACGCTGGTCATCCAGGCTGGCAAGGCACCCATCGTCAACGGGGTTGAAGAGCAGCGCATGCGCGTGGGCTGCGGCTCGGCTGCGGTGGGCATCTTTGCGCGCCAGTTTGCCGGCGTGGCCGACGAGGTGGTGGTGGTCGACGACCACATCACCGGCGTGCTTACAGAGCACCAGGCCGGCCGCTGCCTCGACATGGCGCCCTCGGGCATCCAGATGCTCGGGCGCAAGTCCACACCGGGGCGCTACTTCCAGGTGGCGAACCCGGGCAATGGCTGGGGCGGCACCGACATTGCCGATCCGCTCTCCATCATCGAAGGCTGGGAGCCGGGCGTTGCGCGCCCGGGCCTGCGCCTGCTCATGACATCGACCACCGGGGAGCACGCGCAGTGGTATGTGCTCGACGAGGCGCTGAAGCCGGTCGAGCAGGAAATGCCCGCCGAAGTGAAGCGCATCGTCGAGCGCATCGGCGAGAACTGCGAGCCTTCGCTGTGCACGGTGCTGTTCCTCGGCGGTGCGGGCGGATCCTTGCGCGCCGGCGTCACTGAAAACCCCGTGCTGCTCACGCGCGCCATCAAGCGTGCGCTCGTCAACGTCACCTGCGGCGGCGCGCCGGCCTATGTGTGGCCTGGCGGCGGCATCACGGTCATGGCCGACGTCATGCGCATGCCCGACAACAGCTTTGGCACCGTGCCCACGCCGGCCATCGTGGCGCCCATCGAGTTCAGCATGCGGCAGAGCGACTACGCAGCGCTCGGCGGCCACATGGAACACATCTTCTCGCTCGAACAGGCGCTCGCGCGCGGTGCGTGGCAGGAAGACGGCGCGCCGCTGGCGCGGCAGTGGGTGGTGATGGACGACGCCAATCCGTGGCCGCTCGGCCATGCTCCCATGCTGGGCTGAACCATGACCGCCCAACGCAGCGCGCTTGACAAGAACCGCTGGCACTTCAACCATGGCCCGATCGACATCGTGGCCGAGGCGTACGGCGACCCCTACGCCGTCGCGGCCGCGCACGACGCAGCGTGGGCGCGCTTCGTTCACGTGCTCGACGAACTGGTGCACGAGCTGCCGCTACTGCGCCTGCCCGCAAGCGACAACATGCGCCCGCGCGGCGTGGTTGCCAGGCGCATGTGGAATGCGTGCGCCGCGTTCTCGCCGATGTTCGTCACGCCGATGGCGGCGGTGGCCGGCTCTGTGGCGCAAGAACTCATTGCGTTCTACGACCGCCCGGGCGTCGATCGTGCGTGGATCAACAACGGCGGCGACATTGCCCTGCACCTCGCGCCTGGCCAGTCGGCGCGCGTGGGCGTGTACGCCTACCTGGCGCGCTTCGACTGGCGCAGTCATGTCGATGGTGAAAGCAGCATCCTCACCACCGACGGCCAGTTCGAAATCAAGGCCGGTCAGCCGGTGCGCGGCGTGGCCACCAGCGGCTGGCGGGGCCGCAGCTTCTCGCTGGGCATTGCCGACAGCGTCACGGTGCTTGCCGCCACTGCTGCAGAGGCCGATGCTGCCGCCACCGTGATTGCCAACGCTGTCGATGTGGACGATGCGGCCATTCACCGCCGCCCGGCCAACGAATGCAAGGACGACAGCGACCTGGGCGACATCCCGGTCACAGTCGATGTACCGCCGCTGGCGCCTTCGCAGGTAAAGAGCGCCCTCGACACCGGGGCTGTTTGTGCCAAGGTACTGCAAAAAGGCGGGCTCGTCTGGGCCGCCCTGCTCGTTTGCCAGGGGCAGTGGCGACTTGTCGAGCCCTTATGCTCGAAGCCGTTGTCGGCCGCGCCTTCAGCGGCAGTTGGTTCAGTATTTGCTTAACGAAAAGCAAGGTTCTTTTCATGATCGATATACGCCGCGTCTTCACCCATGTCGAGCACATCCACCACGAGTTCGGCCCGCGCGCCGACACCCCGTTGGTGCGCGGTGCCATCGGCGCGGTGCTGACCAATCCTTTTGCGGGCCGCTACGAGCCCGACATCCTTCCGATGATGGCGCTGCTCGACCCCGTCGGCGTCGACATGGCGCACAAGCTGCATGCCGCCATGGACGTGCCTCTGGAGCAGATTGCCACCTACGGCAAGGGTGCCATCGTCGGCGCTGCGGGCGAGCTCGAGCACGGCGCGCTCTGGCATGTGCCGGGCGGCTACGCCATGCGCGAACTGCTCGGCTGGAAGGGCAGCCGCGCCGCCTACACCGCGGGCAAGGCCGAAGAAAAAACCGGCCAGCCCGGCAACGCGCTTTCCATCGTGCCCTCTACCAAGAAGGTCGGCCCGCCTGGCGCCGCGCTCGACGTGCCGCTGACCAACATCAACGCCAGCTACGTGCGCGGCCAGTTCGACGCCATTGAAGTGCGCGTGCCCGGCGCGCCCGCGGCCGACGAGATCGTCTTCATCCTGGCCATGAGCACGGGCTACCGCGTGCATGCGCGCGTGGGCGGCCTGCTCGCCAAGGACATCAGCAAATGGGACGGCCTGCGCTGAGCCGGCCCTACAGAGACAAGAAGGAACACAAGACATGACCGCCAACATCCGCAAGCTCGTCATCCAGGTCGACGAAACCCGCAAGGAAATGGGCAAGGACATTGCGCCCCCCACGCGCCGCGCGGTGGCCATTGCCGTAATCGAGAACCCCTATGCAGGCCGCTTCAGCGAAAACCTCGACGAGCTGATTGCCATCGGAGAAGAGCTTGGCGCGCTGCTCGGCCAAAAGGCCGTGAAGGCACTCGGCATCGAGCCCGGCCAGGCGCAGAGCTACGGCAAGGCCGCCATCGTTGGCGAGAACGGCGAACTCGAACACGCGGCCGCCATCCTGCATCCCAAGCTGGGCGCGCCGTTGCGCGTGGCAGTTGAAAAGGGCGCGGCGCTGGTGCCTTCCGCCAAGAAGCGCGGCACGCTGGGCACCGCCATCGACGTGCCGCTCGGCCATAAAGACGCCGCCTTCGTGCGCAGCCATTTCGACGCCGTCGAGGCCCGCGTGTCCGATGCGCCCCGCGCCAACGAGATCGTGGTGGCGGTGGCCGTTACCGACAGCGGCCGTCCGCTGCCCCGCATCGGCGGATTGCAGGCCAGTGAAATCAAGGGTGAAGACGGGCTTCGCTGAATCCCGCCGCGCAGGTCCTCCACATCCACCTCGTCCAGTTTTTTTCTCTCTCTCTTTCGATCCCAAGGAGTTTCCCCATGAACCCATTGCGTCACGTCTTCAGCGCCGCGGCAGTTGCCACACTGGCTACGGCCCTCGTTCCTGCCCATGCCCAGGGCGTGATCAAGATCGGCGAGGTCAACAGCTACAAGGCCCAGCCCGCCTTCCTGGAGCCCTACAAGAAGGGCATGGAACTCGCGGTGGAAGAAATCAACGCCAAGGGCGGCGTCAACGGGCGCAAGGTCGAGCTCATCACGCGCGATGACAACGCCAACCCCGGCGACGCCGTGCGCGTGGCCGAGGAACTGGTGGCACGCGAGAAGATCGACGTGCTCACCGGCACCTTCCTGTCGAACACCGGCCTGGCCGTGGCCGACTTTGCCAAGCAAAAGAAAATCTTCTTCCTGGCCGGCGAACCGCTCACCGACAAGATGACCTGGCAGGGCGGCAACGAGTACACCTTCCGCCTGCGCCCCGGCACCTACATGCAGGCCGCAATGCTGGTGCCCGAGGCGGCCAAGCTCAAGAAGAAGCGCTGGGCCGTGGTGTACCCCAACTACGAATACGGCCAGTCGGCCGTCGCCGCATTCAAGACGCTGCTCAAGGCTGCGCAGCCCGACGTGGAATTTGTTGCCGAACAGGCGCCGCCGCTCGGCAAGGTCGACGCGGGCGCAGTGGTGCAGGCGCTGGCCGACGCCAAGCCCGATGCGGTCTTCAATGTGCTGTTCGGCGCCGACCTTTCCAAGTTTGTGCGCGAAGGCAATACCCGCGGCCTCTTCAAGGACCGCACCGTGGTGAGCGTGCTGACCGGCGAGCCCGAGTACCTCGACCCGCTCAAGGACGAAACGCCCAACGGCTGGATCGTGACCGGCTACCCCTGGTACGGCATTCAGACGCCTGAGCACAAGGCCTTCTTCCTTGCGTACCACGGCAAGTACAAGGACTACCCGCGCCTGGGCTCGGTGGTTGGCTACACCATGATCAAGTCGGTGGCGGCCGGCATCGAAAAGGCCAAGAGCACCGAGACGCCCAAGCTCATTGCCGCCTTCAAGGGCCTGCAGGTCGACTCGCCCTTCGGCAAGATCAGCTATCGCGCCGAAGACCACCAGTCGACCATGGGCGCGTTCGTGGGCAAGACCAAGAACGAGAACGGCAAGGGCGTGATGGTCGACTACACGTACTTCGACGGCGCCAAGTTCCAGCCGACCGCCGCCGACGTGAAGAAATCGCGCGCTGCGGACTGAACTTTTCTTTTTCTCCCCGGAACGCTTGCACCCATGAGCCTCTCGTCCCTGCTGCTTCAGTTCCTGACCGGGCTGTCGTCGGCTTCGTCGCTGTTCCTCGTGGGGGCCGGCCTTTCATTGATCTTCGGCGTTACGCGCATCGTCAACTTTGCGCATGGCTCCTTCTTCATGGTGGGCATCTACCTTGCCTACACGCTGGTAGAAAAACTCGGCACGCTCGGCTTCTGGCCGGCCGTGCTGATAGCAGCCCTTGCGGTGGGCGTGATCGGTGCGCTGATCGAGATGGTGCTGCTGCGCCGCATCTACAAGTCGCCAGAGCTGTTTCAGCTGCTGGCCACCTTTGCACTGGTGCTCGTCATCAAGGACGCGGTGCTGTATTTTTGGGGGCCGGACGAACTGCTCGGCCCGCGCGCGCCAGGCCTGTCGGGCTCGGTCGAAATCCTGGGCCGGCAATTTCCGACCTACGACCTGTTCCTGATCGTCGTGGGCCCGGTGGTGCTGGGCCTCATGTGGCTGCTGCTCACGCGCACCCGTTGGGGCACGCTGGTGCGCGCCGCCACGCAAGACCGCGAAATGGTGAGCGCACTGGGCGTGAACCAGGCATGGCTGTTTACCGCGGTGTTTGCGCTTGGCGCCACGCTGGCGGCCCTCGGCGGTGCGCTGCAGCTGCCGCGCGAGCCGGCCACGCTGGCGATGGACCTCAACACGATTGGCGCCGCCTTCGTGGTGGTGGTGGTCGGTGGCATGGGATCGATTCCCGGCGCTTACGTGGCGGCGTTGCTGCTGTCGGAAATCAAGGCGGTCTGCATCTGGCTTGGCGTGGTCGACATCTTCGGCTACAGCGTGTCGTTCTCCAAGCTCACGCTGGTGGTCGACTTCATCGTAATGGCCATCGTGCTGGTGTGGCGCCCCTGGGGGCTGCTCGGCCGCCCGCAGGCGCCGAGCCGCTACGTAGGCATGCAGGAAGAACCGCTGCGCCGCGCGAGCAAGGGCTACCTGTGGCTTGTTGCCGCGCTGGGCGTGGCGCTGATGGCCATGCCGCTGCTCACCGCCGATTCGCCCTACACCACGGTGCTGATGATCGACCTGCTGATTGCGGCGCTCTTCGCGGCCAGCCTGCACTTCATCATGGGGCCCGCCGGCATGCATTCGTTCGGGCACGCGGCCTACTTTGGCCTGGGTGCCTATGGCGCCGCACTGCTGGTGCGCGCAAGCGGCATGCCGATGGAGCTTGCGCTCATCGTCGCGCCGCTGGTGGCGGCCATCGGCGCTTTCGTCTACGGCTGGTTCGCGGTGCGGCTCTCGGGCGTGTACCTTGCCATGCTCACTCTGGCCTTTGCGCAGATCACCTGGGCGGTGGTCTACCAGTGGGATTCGTTCACCGGCGGCAGCAACGGGCTCACCGGAGTCTGGCCTTCTGAGTGGTTGTCGGACAAACGCGTTTACTACTGGCTCACGCTGGTGCTCGTGGCAATCGGCATCTTGATGCTTCGCCGTGTGCTGTTTTCGCCGTTTGGCTATGCATTGCGCGCGGGGCGCGACTCGGTGCTTCGCGCCGATGCCATTGGTATCGATGTCAAGCGCATGCAGTGGACCGCCTTTGTGGTTGCGGGTACTGCTGCTGGCTTGGCGGGGGCGCTCTATGCGTTTTCGAAGGGCAGTATTTCGCCTGAAAGCCTGAGCGTGGACAAGTCGGTCGATGGGCTGGTGATGGTGCTGCTGGGGGGTATCCAGACCCTGGCGGGGCCGGTGGTGGGGGCCGTGACTTTCAGCTGGCTGCATGACACGGTGGCTCGCAATACGGATTACTGGCGGGCTACGCTGGGGGCGATCATCTTGCTGCTGGTGTTGCTGTTTCCGCAGGGGATTGCGGGGTTTGCAAAGCAGCTCAGTGAACGCTTGTTGCGGAGGAGTCGTCCGGAGGTGGATGTTGCTTTGGCGGAGAAGCGGACGTGAAAGGCGGTTGTCTTTCATCGTTCAGGGGGCTTCTTTTTTTCCGAGGCCGGGGTATCCGCCCGGCGGCGGACTCACTTTCTTTTGCTTCGCCAAAAGAAAGTAAGCAAAGAAAAGGCGACCCCACTGTCTGCGTCCCTTCGCTTCGCTACGGGCAACCTGCGGTGCTCGACTCCGGCGGGGGTCCGCAGAACTCGCTTCGCTCAAACAGCTGCGGCCCTGATCCCGCCTCCATCTGCGCTCCTCGGCGCATACAGAAGGGGTGGGAGCCGACAGGCCATCGCTTCGCTCGGCCTGCAATACCGACAGCCAACAACCCCCGTGGGCGCCGCGCGCCTGCGGGGGCTTGGTGGCCGAGCGAAGCAAAGGCCCGCTCGGTTTTCAAGCCCCTCTGTATGCGCCGAGGCGCCGGGGCGACACCTGGCCTCGGAAAGCAAGCACTCGACAGAGTTCAAAAAAGCCGCGAGCCCTCACTCCAACCCCTCCCAAAGAGCGAGGGAGTAAAGCCAAATGACCCTCCTCAAAGTAGACAACCTAGGCAAGTCCTTCGGCGGCGTCAAAGCCGTAGACGGCATCAGCTTCGAACTCAAGGCAGGCGAGCTGCTCGCCCTCATCGGACCGAACGGCGCCGGCAAGTCCACCACCTTCAACATGGTCAACGGCCAGCTCAAGGCCGACCAGGGCTCGATCGTTTTCGACGGCCATGAACTCGTGGGACAAAAGCCTCGCGCCATCTGGCGCCTGGGCGTTGGCCGCACGTTCCAGATCGCCGAGACCTTCGCATCGCTCACGGTGGTCGAAAACGTGCAGATGGCCATGCTGTCGCACGACGGCAAGCTGTTCTCGATGTGGCGCCGCGCAGCGGACCACAAGCGCGACGAAGCCATTGCGCTGCTCGACCAGGTCGGCATGAAGGCGCAGGCCGACCGGCCTTGCAGCGAGCTGGCCTACGGCGACGTGAAGCGCGTCGAGCTCGCAATTGCAATGGCCAATGCGCCCAAGCTGCTGCTCATGGACGAGCCCACGGCCGGCATGGCGCCCAAGGAACGCAACTCGTTGATGGCGCTTACCAAGGAACTGGTGGTCCAGCGGGGGCTGGCGGTGCTGTTCACCGAGCACAGCATGGACGTGGTGTTTGCATACGCCGACCGCATGATCGTGCTGGCGCGCGGCCGCCTCATTGCGCAGGGCAAGCCGCTCGAGATACGTGACCATCCGAAAGTACAAGAGGTTTACTTCGGCAGCGGCAAGACCTTCGAGAAGATTGCAGAAAAAGCCGCCGAAGTGAATGCGGCAATGGGAGCCGTTGCATGAGCACGCATGAAACACTGTTGAAGGCCAGCGCGCTTTGCGCCTGGTATGGCGCCGCGCAGATCCTGTACGACGTCGATCTCGAAGTGCGGCGCGGCGAGGTCGTCGCGCTCATGGGCCGCAACGGCGCGGGCAAGTCGACCACGCTCAAGACGCTTATCGGCATGCTCTCCAAGCGCAAGGGCAACATCGGCTTTCTGGGGCATGACATCTCCAGGAGCGAGCCTCACCACGCAGCAAAGCTCGGCCTTGGCTTTGTGCCTGAAGACCGCCGCGTGTTCACCGACCTCACGGTGATGGAAAACCTCGAAGTCGGCAAGCAGCCGCCGCGCCGCTGGGCCGACGGCACCGAGGCACCGCTGTGGACGCCCGAACGCCTGTTCAAGCTTTTTCCGAACCTCGGCGAAATGCCCAACCGGCCCGGCGGCCGCATGAGCGGTGGCGAGCAGCAGATGCTTACCGTGGCGCGCACGCTCATGGGCAATCCCTACCTGGTGCTGCTCGATGAGCCTTCGGAGGGCGTGGCGCCGGTCATCGTCGAGCAGATGGCCAACATGATCCTGGAGCTCAAGGCGCAGGGCGTGAGCATCCTGCTGTCGGAGCAGAACATGCATTTTGCCGAGCTGGTGTCCGACCGCGCCTATGTGCTCGAGAAGGGCCAGATCCGCTACCAGGCCACCATGGCAGAGCTTGCGGCCAACGAGGAAGTGCGCCGCGCTTACCTGAGCGTCTAGCCCGCGGCCGCCATCGGGTTTTCTTCTTTTTTTCATTAACCACCGGAGCACACCATGCACGACACGCAGCGTAGATACCTTCTCAAGTCCACTGCTGCATTGAGCTTGCTCGGTGCGGCCGGAACGCTGTTCGCAGCGTCGAAGATCAAGCCGAACGACAAGTCTGCGCTGATCGTCATCGACGTGCAGAACTGTTTTGTCGATGGCGGCACGTTGCCCGTGAAGGGCGGCGCCGAGGTGGTGCCGGTCATCAACAAGCTGGCCGAGTCGTTCGAGAACATCGTCGTCACGCAAGACTGGCACACGCAAGGCCACGCGTCTTTCGCGAGCGCGCATGCGGGCCAGAAGCCGTTCAGCAGCATCAAGCTCTCGTACGGCAACCAGGTGCTCTGGCCCGACCATTGCGTACAGGGCACCGACGACGCGGCCCTGCACAAAGACCTGAAGCTGCCGACCGCGCAGGTCATCGTCCGCAAGGGCTTCCACAAGGGCGTGGACAGTTACTCCGCCTTCGAAGAGGCCGACCGCAAGACCGCCACGGGCCTGGGCGGCTATCTCAAGCAGCGCGGCATCAAGACGGTCTACGTGGCCGGGCTGGCCACCGACTTCTGCGTGGCCTGGACCGCGCTCGACGCGCGCAAGGCGGGCTTCGAGGTGTATGTGATCGAAGACGCCACGCGCGCCATCGACCTCAACGGCTCGCTCGCAGCGGCATGGAAGCAAATGACCGCCAAGGGCGTCAAGCGCATCCAGTCCGCAGACATCCAGGTTGCCTGAACGCACATCGCGCCATCGCATTCCAGCACACCGCAACAACAACCAAAACAAACCGACGACGCATGAAGACTTCCATCTCGAGGCGCACCCTTGTGGCGGGCGGCGCAGCCCTGGCAATCGGACCCGGGCTGCTGCGCCCGGCACGAGCAGAAAACGGCGTAACCGACAGCGTCATCCGCATCGGCCAGTCGGCCGTCTTCAGCGGACCGGCCAAGGATTTCGGCATCGACTACCGCGCGGGCATCAAGCTCTACTTCGACCGCGTCAACAAGTCGGGAGGCGTCAACGGCCGCAAGCTCGAGCTGGTGACCTACGACGATGCCTATGACCCCGCCAAGACCGCCATCAACACGGCCAAGCTGATCGACGAGGACAAGGTCTTTGCGCTGGCGGGCTACGTGGCCACCGGCAACCTCGTGGCCGCAATGCCGCTCGCCGAGAAGGCCGGCGTGCCCATGTTCGCGCCGCTGGTGGGTACCAGCTCGTTCCGTGCCAAGGTCAACCGGTTGCTGTTTCATGTGCGCGCGGGCTACGACCTGGAGCTGCGCAAGATCATCAGCCACCTTTCCACCATCAGCCTTTCGTCGATTGCGGTGGTCTACCAGGACAGCGCTTTCGGCAAGTCGAACCTCGCCACCTGCGAGCAGCTTGCGGCCGACTACAAGGTGCAGGTCGTGAAGACGCTGCCGCTTGCCATCACCGCCGAAGATGCGAAGCAGGTGGTTGCCGGACTCGGCGAGGTGAAGCCCGGCGCGGTCTTGATGATCATGGCCGGGCGCATGGTCGAAGTGTTCATTCGCGACTACCGGGCAGGCGGCGGGGCTGCGCCGCTCTACACGCTGTCGGTTGGCATTACCGATGCGGCGGGTTCGGCCAAGCGGCTCGAGGGCAAGCTTGCCGGGCTGGTCACGGCCAGCATCGTGCCGCCGCCGGAGGCCGTGCGCGTGCCCATCGTGGCCGACTACCAGCGCGACCGAGCGGAGTTCGGCGAGAAGATCGACAGCTACACCACGCTCGAAGGCTATATCGCCTCGCGCGTGATGGTCGAGGGCCTGCGCCGCGGAGGCAAGACGCTCACACGAGACAGCTTCATTGCCGGGCTGGAGAGCATCGGCAGCACGCGCTTCGGCGATTTCCCGGTCGAATACAGCGCGAGGAACCACAACGGTTCGACGTTCGTCGACCTGGAGATGTACACCCGTGACGGCCACTTGCGGCGCTGAGCCGCTGCAACTGCAGGTCAACGGGCAGGCCTGTTCGCTTGCGGGCGTGCCTCGCGAGGCCACGCTGCTGCACCTGCTGCGCAACGACCTGGGCCTGAACGGGCCCAAGTACGGCTGCGGCCTGGGCCAGTGCGGTGCCTGCACGGTGCATGTCGACGGTGTGGCGGCACGCGCCTGCGTGATTCCCGCGCACGGCGTGGCAGGCCGCGCCGTCACCACGCTCGAGGGGCTGGGCACGCGTGGCCATTGGCACCCCGTGCAGGCCGCATTCGAAGACGCACAGGCTGCGCAGTGCGGCTATTGCCTGAACGGCATGGTGATGCAGGCTGCGGCGCTGCTTGCGCGCGATCCGCATGCGAGCGAGGCGCGGATTCGCAGTGAGTTGTCAGGCAACCTGTGCCGCTGCGGAACGCATATTGAAATTCTGGATGCGGTGCAGCGGGCTGCGCTGTGCATGCGTGCGGAGACAAACCGGTGAGCCGTTCAATGCGGGGGGCAGAAACCATGACTCGCCGCGCCGATCTTCCCCGAACACGCGCGGAGTTTCTCGCTGCCGACGGCGTACTGCTCGTGGTGCGCGAAACCCCACCCGCGCCCCCTCCCGCCAAGGGCCAGCCCACAGCCGTAGCCGGCAACCCCATCGAAGGCGACGAGATCCTCCTCGCGGTGTGGGACGACGGCAGCGCTTCGGCGCTCAACGGCCACGTCGATCTGGGCACCGGCATACAGACGGCGCTTGCACAGATCGTGGCGGAAGAGCTCGACCTGGGCATGCCCTGCGTGCGCATGATGCTCGGCGACACCGCGCGCGCGCCCAACCAGGGCGCGACCATCGCAAGCGCCTCGATCCAGATCCATTCGCAGCCGCTGCGGCTTGCGGCGGCGCAAGCGCGTGCATGGCTGCTTGCGCGCGCGGCGGAGCATCTGGGCACAGCCGCCGAAGCGCTGCAGGTTCGCAGCGGCGTGGTGCGCGTGACCGAAGCGCCCGATCGCCGCGTGACCTATGCGGACCTGCTGGCAGGGCAGCGAACCGTGCTGCGGCTCGACCCCGGCGCGCAGCCCAAGAGCCCGGCTGACTACCGCATCGTCGGCACGAGCCAGCCGCGCGTGGACATTCCGGCCAAGCTCGCTGGCGAGAGCGTGTTCGTGCACGACATGCGCGTGCCGGGCATGCTGCATGGCCGCGTGGTGCGCCCGCCATACGCCGGTGCGGACCATGGCGACTTCATCGGCAACACGCTCGAGTCGGTGGACGAGTCTTCCATTGCGCACATTCCCGGCATCCGCGCAGTGGTCGTGATTCGCGACTTCGTCGGTATCGTGGCCGAGCGCGAAGAGCACGCAGAGCAGGCATTGCGCGAACTGCGCGTGGCGTGGAAGCCCTGGCCCGGCATGCCGGACCTCTCGAACCTGGCGCAGGCCTTGCGCGACAACCCGTCGACGCAGCGCCTGCTGGTGGACGAAGGCGATGTCGACGGTGCCCTTGCCGCGGCCGCGCAGCCGATGCACCGCACCTATGTGTGGCCCTACCAGATGCACGCCTCCATCGGACCTTCGTGCGCGCTGGCCGACTGGCAGCCGCAGGACGGCAGCGGCACGCGGCTTCGTGTGTGGGCCGGTTCGCAAAATCCGCATGTGCTGCGCGCCGATCTCGCCAGGCTCATGGGCGTGGACGACGTGCAGGTCGACGTGGTTCGCATGGAAGCCGCGGGCTGCTACGGCCGCAACGGCGCTGACGACGTCGCGGCCGATGCGGCGCTGCTCGCGCGTGCAGTCGGCGCGCCGGTGCGCGTGCAGCTCACGCGCGAGCAGGAGCATGCCTGGGAGCCCAAGGGCGCCGCGCAACTCATGGAAGTGGATGGCGGCCTGATGGCCGACGGCCGCATTGCGGCCTACGACTTCGAGACCTCGTATCCATCGAACGGCGCACCCACGCTCGCGCTGCTTCTTACACGCACCATCGAGCCGGTGGCGCAGGCCTTCGAGATGGGCGACCGCACCGCGCGTCCGCCCTACGGCTACGACAACCTGCGCGTGAAGGTCAACGACATGGCGCCGATCGTGCGGGCCTCATGGCTGCGCGGCGTGTCGGCACTCCCGAGTTCCTTTGCGCACGAGTCGTACATTGACGAGCTCGCCACCGCGGCGGGCGTCGACCCGGTGCAGTTCCGCCTGCGCCACCTGACCGACCCGCGCGCCGTCGAGCTCGTGCAGGCCACTGCGCAGAAGGCCGGCTGGCGCATGCGCACCGGCCCGCAAGAAAACGCCGACGGCGGGCTTGGTGCGGGGGGCGACATTCTCTTCGGCCAGGGCTTTGCCTACGCACGCTACATCCACAGCAAGTGGCCCGGCTTCGGCGCCGCGTGGGCTGCATGGGTGGCCGATGTCGAGGTGAACCGCAAGACCGGCGAAGTGCACGTGCGCCGCGTGGTGGTGGGCCACGACGCGGGGCTGATGATCAACCCCGCAGGGGTCGAGCACCAGGTGCATGGCAACGTGATCCAGACCACCAGCCGCGCGTTGAAGGAAGAGGTGCAGTTTGCACCGCCGCAGCAGCAGCAGCAAGGCGCGGGCTCGAGCGGCGGCGCACAGTTGCCCGGCGTGCTGCCTTCCGGCGTGGTCGCAAGCCGCGAGTGGGGCAGCTACCCGATCATCAACTTCCGCGAAGTGCCGGTGATCGAAGTCATGCACATGCCGCGGCCCGGCGAGCCTTCGCTGGGCGCGGGCGAATCGTCTTCCGTGCCGGGCACTGCGGCCATTGCGAATGCGATTTTCGATGCGACGGGGGTGAGGTTTCGCGAGCCGCCGTTCACGCCGGAGAAGGTGCTGGCTGCGTTGAATCGGGAGTTTCTCCCTCCCCCTCTGGGGGAGGGCGGGGGTGGGGGCGAGCGGCGTTCGAATGGTGACGCTGCCGTGCCCCCATCCCAACCTTCCCCCGACGGGGGAAGGAGCAATACAGCCTGGCCGCGGCGCAAGGGCGTTCTTGCCACCGGCGCCGCCCTCTTCATCGGCGGCATCGGCCTCATTGCCGGCCTGCTCGGCTGGCGCTCCACCATCGCTCCTGTTTCGCTGAGCGCTCCCGTCTACAGCGAAGCCACCATCGAACGCGGACGCGTGCTCGCCGCGCTCGGCGATTGCGCCGTGTGCCACACCGCGCCTGGCGGCGTGCCCAATGCGGGTGGCCGTGCCATGGAAACGCCGTTCGGCACGCTCTACACCACCAACCTCACGCCCGATGCCGACACTGGCCTGGGCCGCTGGTCGTTCAGTGCATTCCAGCGCGCGATGCACGAAGGCGTTTCGCGCGACGGCCACCACCTGTACCCGGCCTTTCCGTACACGGCATTCGCCAAGACGAGCGATGACGACCTGCAGGCGCTTTATGCGTACTTCATGTCCATGCCCGCGGTGCGCGCCGAAACGCCGAAAGCCGAGCTGAAGTTTCCGTTCAGCATGCGGCCGTTGATGGCCGGCTGGAACGCGCTCTTTCATGACCCGGCACCGCTGCAGCCGGTGGCCACGCAAAGCGCGGAGTGGAACCGCGGCGCCTACCTGGTCAACGGCCTCGGCCACTGCGGCGCTTGCCACACCCCGCGCAATGCGCTCGGGGCGGAGCAGGGCGGCAGTGCGTTTCTTTCGGGCGCAATGATCGACGGCTGGGAAGCGCCCGCGCTCACCGGCCTTTCAAGAGCGGCCGTGCCGTGGGACGCCGACGAGCTCTACCGCTACCTGCGCCAGGGCCACACGCAGCGCCACGGCATTGCGGGCGGCCCCATGGCCGAGGTCGTGCGCGAGCTGGCGCAAGTGCCCGATGCCGACGTGCGCGCCATGGCCACCTACCTCGCTTCTTTCAACCCCGCGCCCGTGGCGCAGCCGCAAGCCGTGGCGCAGCAGGTTGTCGACACCGCCGCGCGCACGCAGGGCCAATTGCTCGGCCCCGCGCAGCGCATGTTCGACAGTGCCTGCGCGTCATGCCACCACGACGGCGACGGGCCCACGCTGCTCGGCGTGAACACGCCGCTTGCGCTGAACAGCAACCTCACAAGTGCACGGCCGGACAACTTGCTGCGCACCATTCTCGATGGCGTGCGCGATCCTGCGAGCCGCGACATCGGCTTCATGCCGGCGTTTCGCGAAGCGCTCGACGACCGGCAGATTGCCGAACTCGCCGGCTACATGCGCGCACGCTTCGCGCCGCAGGAGCCGGCATGGACCGACCTGCAGGCGCAGGTGGCACGCGTGCGGGCCGCGTCGGGGCAAACAGGCCGGTGACGCGCCGCCAGGACGCGCGTCAAGCCATCCTCAGCGTGCCGATGCCGCTTCGGCAATCACCTTCGTCACCGCATCGGGGTGCGACGTCATCACCACATGCGAAGCGCCCTTGACCACGACGGTCTTCACTGACTTGGCACGCTCGGCCATGAAAGCCATTGCCGCGGGCGGAATGTTCTTGTCGGCGCTGCCGTAGACAGACCACGAAGGCACCGACTTCCACGCCGGTGCCTCGGAAGGCTCGTTCAGTGCCGCCTCGGCAATGGGACGCTGCCCCACGGCCATCAGGCGTGCCTTGCCGAGCGGCACGTCGGCCGCGAACTGCGCGGGAAACTTGTCCTGCTGGATGTACAGGTCCTTGCCGCCGTCGGCAAACGGCACCGGCGGCGCGAGCGTCGGCCCGAGCGTGCTGCCCGGAAACTTTCCGGTGAGTCCGAGCGCCGTCTCGCCCGCATCGGGCGCGAAGGCCGCCACAAAGACCAGCGCCTTCACATTGGCCTTCCCGCTTGCGGCCGCCGAGATGACCGAGCCGCCATATGAATGGCCGACAAGAACGACGGGCCCCTTGATTGAATCGACGACGCTGGCGACTGCCGCGGCATCGAACTTGGGCCCGCGCAACGGATTTGCAGCGGCGATGACCGGGTAGTGCCGCGCCTGCAGGCCGCGCACCACGCCGTCCCAGCTGGATGAATCGGCGAAGGCCCCATGCACCAGAACCACCGTGGGCTTTGCCTGCTGCGGCGCATCCGCAGCCGGCTGCGCAACGGACTGAAGCGGCGCGAGTGCGGCCAGGCCTGCTGCGCCGGCGATCAGGGCCATGCCGATGCGGCGGGAGAACTTTGTCATGACGATTTTTTCCTTGTTCGACGTTTGAATAAAAGGCCGGCTGGACAGCCGACCGTGTCGAGTCTAGGAGCGCATGCGGCCCGCCAGGCGTTCTCTGTATGCCTGTGTGTCCACGGAGGGGTTTGCGACATTACCTTTCGAACGAGTGGCGCATCGCTCCTCGCCCCGTTGCCGCGGTTTGAAATTTATTGTTGGCAAAACCGGCGCAGATACACAGGCATACGAAAGCCACTCGCACCGCGAGCTCCGCGCAGAACAATCGCTTCCATCAGTTGGGAGATGTGCATCGATCCGGCTGACAAAACCTCTTCCAGATTGCCATCACCTATTCCTGAAAGGAATTTCAAATGACCGCTTCGCTCCAGTTGCCCCGCCGCTCTTTTCTTGCCAAGGCCGCATTCGGCATGGCCGCCGTTCAGCTGACTTCGATGGTGCCCGCCTTCGCTCAGTCCGCAGGCGCAGGCAGCGCCCGGCGGCTCGAGCCGCTCAAGAGCATCGAAGCCGGCAGCCTCGACATCGGCTACTACGAAGCCGGCCCCGCCAACGGAGCGCCGGTCATCCTGCTGCACGGCTGGCCGTACGACATTCACATGTTCGTCGACGTCGCACCGCAGCTTGCCGCCGCGGGCTTCCGCGTGATCGTGCCGTATCTGCGTGGCTATGGCACCACGCGCTTTCTTTCGGCGGACACACCGCGCAACGGACAGCAGTCGGTCGTTGCCGTCGACATCATCGCGCTGATGGACGCCCTGAAGATCAAGACCGCCACCGTGGCCGGCTGCGACTGGGGCGCGCGCACCGCATGCATCATGGCCGCACTCTGGCCGGAGCGCGTGAAGGCGCTGGTGTCGGTGAGCGGTTATCTCATCGGCAGCCAGGCGGCCGGCAAGAACCCGCTGCCGCCCGAGGCCGAGCTGCAATGGTGGTACCAGTACTACTTTGCAACCGAGCGCGGCCGCGCCGGCTATGAGAAGAACCGCCATGATTTCGCCAAGCTCATCTGGCAGATCGCGTCGCCCAAGTGGAACTTCGATGCAGCCACGTTCGAGCGAAGCGCCGTGGCATTCGAGAACCCCGACCACGTGGCCATCACCGTTCACAACTATCGCTGGCGCCTTGGCCTGGCAGACGGCGAAGCGAAGTACCAGGCGCTCGAGGACAGGCTGGCCAAGGCACCGGTGATCGCCGTGCCGACCATCACGCTCGAAGGCGATGCCAATGGCGCACCGCATCCGCAGCCCAGCGCCTATGCAAGCAAGTTCTCCGGCCGCTACGAGCACCGGCTGGTCAGCGGCGGCATTGGCCACAACCTGCCGCAGGAAGCGCCCGAAGCCTTTGCCAAGGCCGTCATCGACGTGGCTCGTGGATAAGGGACTGGCGCCATGTGGAGCATCGACCAGGCGTACATCGATGGCGCTTTCGTGCCCGTGCAGGGCAGCGAGCGCCTGGAGATTGCCAACCCCTCGACCGAGCAGATCATCGGTACGGTAACGCTGGCCAACCGCGACGACGCCAGGCGTGCAATTGCCGCGGCGATCCGCGCGCAGCCGGCGCTTGCGGCCAGCACCAAGGCGCAGCGCATCGAAATGCTCAGGCAGCTCGAAGCCGCCGTGCTGGCGCGCACAGACCAGATCCGCGATGCCACCATCGAGGAGTACGGTGGACCGCTGGCCCGTTCCCAATGGGTGAGCAACTACGCGTCGCAGTGCTTTGCCACCACGGCGCAGGCGCTGCGCGGCTACGCCTTCGAGCGCCGCCTGGGCGAGGCCACCGTGGTGATGGGGCCAGTCGGCGTTGCCGGCCTGATCGCGCCCTGGAACGCCGCCGCCGGAAGCATCTGCAGCAAGCTGGCTTCGGCCATTGCCGCAGGCTGCGCCTCGGTCATCAAGCCCAGCGAACTTGGGCCTCTGCAGGCGCAGGTCGTCGCCGAGGCTCTGCACGACGCAGGCTTGCCGGCAGGCGTTTTCAACGTGCTGCTCGGGCGCGGCAACGACGTGGGCGACGAGATTTCCACCAGCCCGGGCATCGCGAAGATTTCGTTCACCGGCTCCACGCAGACCGGAAAGCTCATTGCGCGCGCGGGCGTGGACACCATGAAGCGCGTGAGCCTCGCGCTATCGGGCAAGTCGGCCACCGTGGTGCTCGACGATGCACACCTTGCGACAGTGGTGCCCATGGCGCTGAACGCCGCCTTCATGAACAACGGGCAGGCCTGCGTGGCCGGCACCCGCCTCCTGATTCCGCATGTGCACATGGCCGAGGCCAAGGAACACCTGCAAGCGGCTGTGGCCACCATGCGCGTGGGCGACCCGCGCGACCCTGCCACCACCATTGGGCCGCTCGCGAGCAAAGCTCAGTTCGAGCGGGTGCAGCACTTCATCCGCCGTGGACTGGAGCAGGGCGCAACACTGCTGGCCGGCGGCGAAGGTCGTCCGAACGGTTTCGAAAAAGGCTGGTTCGTGCGGCCCACCGTGTTTGCCGATGTTCGCAACGACATGGACATTGCGCGCGAGGAAATCTTCGGGCCGGTGCTTTCGGTGATCGGCTATGGCGACGACGACGAAGCCATCGCCATCGCGAACGACTCCGCCTATGGCTTGCAGGCCTATGTCTTCTCGTCGCATGCGGAGCGCGCTCTGCGCGTGGCTTCGCAACTGCGCGCCGGCACGGTGCTGGTCAACCGCATCGCGCCCGAGCTGAGTGCTCCGTTCGGCGGCGTCAAGCAGTCGGGCATCGGCAGGGAGTTCGGCGTCTTTGGAATGGAAGCCTTCATGGAGCCCAGGACCATTGCTGCAGCGATCTGAAGCATGGCTTGTTACAAATGTCACGACCAGAAAGGACAAACCGGCGATTGACGCGGATTTTGTAACGCCTAGTCTCTGCTTGCAGGCCCCATAACAACCGGAGACAACCATGATTC
The DNA here is from genome assembly GCF_031456585.1 of Variovorax sp. 3319. NCBI lineage: Bacteria > Pseudomonadati > Pseudomonadota > Betaproteobacteria > Burkholderiales > Comamonadaceae > Variovorax > Variovorax sp. 3319. The sequence continues at coordinate 37,360 of NZ_JAVDUZ010000010.1, read as the reverse complement.
CCAAGCTGCGCAATCCTCGCGTTGGCCAGCATGCTGCGTCCGGCCTTATCCGGCAGGATGAAGAGGGGGCTTGGGAACAACTCAACGAGCAGCCTTTCGCGTTTCGGCACGGCCTTGCCGACCATCCCCTCTTGTCGATAGAGCGCCTGGCGCGCCTTTCAGAGCGCGCATTCGACGGCGACCACTACAAGCGCTACTTCAAGGCCTGCGACTTGAAGTTGCCGCGCGACACGCTCAGGGCCCGGTTCCGCGAAGACATCGAGCAGATCCGCGAGAACGGCAAGTGGATGGCGCTGCATTACATCGACGAGATGGATCCCGAATACGGTGACCTCTTCGACCTGCTGTTGGCCGACGTCGAGGAAATCACCCGCCGGCCTGTGCGCAGCCAGATGACATGGGGCAGCCTGTCGGTGTTTCTCAGTGCGCCGTGCCTGGCAGTGCCGTATCACTTCGACCACGAAACCAACTTTCTCATGCAGGTGCAGGGCGAGAAGGACTTGTGGCTCTATCCGCGCGAGTTCGGCACGCTGACGGCCTCCGAGATTGAAGACTTTTATCGCCACAACCCCGTGGCCGGCATCTATCGCGACGAGCTTGCGGACGCCTGCAGCGTCTGGAGACTCAAGCCTGGCGTCGGCGTGCATCATCCGCCTCTTGCACCGCACCGCATCCTGAACGACAAGAATGTGTCGGTGAGCCTGGCGCTCTATTACGCAATGCCCGAAATGGAGGAGCGCGGGCACGTTTACCAGGTGAACTACTGCATGCGCAAGCTGGGCTTGCATCCGCGCGCGCCGGGCGAATCGCCGCTCTCGGATGGCATGAAGATCAAGTTCATGCGCGCGCTCTCGACCTCAAACCCCCGCACGCACGACGAGTTGCTTTATTCCGGCGTTTCGCGGCTTGCGGCGCCGTTTCGATGGGCCAAGCAGCTGCGGCAGGGGCGCGCATAGCGGGGTGGGCCGATTGCGCCGTGCCTACTCGATAGCGACGTTGCTGTTGATGACGAACGAATGAACATCTCGAGGAACTGGAGTGCGATCATTCGACGCTACTTACTGAGCAGCGACGCAATCACCAGACCATAGGTGAGAGCACCCAGGAAAGCTGTGGCCAGCCGTTTCCATACCGAAGGCTGCACCGGAATCGTTGCAAGGAGCAATCCGATTGCAATCGTGACGCTGCCTTCCAGTTGCGCTCTCAAGCCATGGCTACAACTCACCGAACTTCGCCCTCGCGAGCAGAACTCTGAGGTCCAAATCGCATCTGCCCCAACTGCAATGGCCGCGATTGCCAGCGAGCGAGCGAGCCAGGGAAGTGTTCGAGAGAACCAATCATCGCGTCGTGAAGGAGGCGGGGTCCTTTCCGACCGTTCGATGGACGCGTTCATGCGTTTCCTGGACTCGCGCATGTCCTCGAGCACAGCAAGCGCTTCGTCTTTCAGCGGCGAGGCAGGGAGAGCGTTCAAGTCTTCCGCCGCATCCGTATGCAAATCAGTGCCCAATCTAGCCATACAAGATCACTGCCCCCACAAAGTACACGGCGATCAGCGTCGCTGCAAGAACCTTTGCGATATGCAGAAGCTTTTCAGGCGAAAGCCTGCTTCTCATCGGATGCGTATCAGGCAATACTTTTTTCAGAACCCACGCCCCAGCGAGCAGCAGGGCGAGCAGTGTTGCGCAACCGATCAGGAAGAAGACCTGGATGATGCCCTTGCCGTTCAGTTCCATACTCATTCAGTCTTTCGCGTTAGAGCTCAGGCCGTATCGCCATCAGGGTCCCACTGCGCCGCGTCTTCCACCGGCCGTGGCAGCCGACCCTCCAGGGTTTCGGCTATCAACGCGGGGTCGATGTAGTTGTAGGTCGATTCGATCACCCACGAAAGAAACTCGTGCGGGCCGCCGTTCATATATGGCGGCGGCGAAACGGGCTTGAAGACGGTGGGCAGTTTCTCGTTCAGCGATATGTAGTTGAGAACGAAGCCAAGCTCCTGAACCACCTGCCAGGCGAATGGGTGTTCAAGATCGAGGTTGAGCTTTACCCACCAATAGGCATCCGCGGTCGAATCCGACGAGAGCACCGTCACGCCCGGCACCCGCGACAGAAAGGCGACCAGCTTGGGAAGGCCCGCCGTCACTACCTGCCGCTTCACTGCCTCGACCGGCGGCGTGACCGACTCCAGCTTCTTGATGATGTGTGCGTGCAAGCTTCGTCCCGCATCGGAAGCCTCACGCTCCAGTGCTTTGCGAAGCTTGCCGGGAAGTTCGAGATCCATAGGGTTACTGGGCGGACGGCGATGGGTTTGGCGAAGGTTGCTGTTCGATCACCGCGGCGACTCTGCGCATCGTTCGGGTCATCGTCACCGCCGGCTCGTCTGTAGTATTGATTGGCCGGCGTTTGGCGTCCGCATTTTTGCATCGTAGCTCGGCGCTACGATCACCCATCTACCGACAAACCCAAGAGAGACAACTCCCATGCCGCTGAACCTCGACACCCCCTCGAGCCTCCCGCAAGACGCCGCGCGCGCCACGCTGGTCGGCCGCCTTTGGCAACCCGGCGTCGGGCCGGTGCTGGTGGCCGTCCATGAGGGCGGGCTGCACGACCTGTCCAGGCTTGCGCCCACGATGAGCGACCTGCTCGAAGCCAAGGAATCGCCCTCCGATGCGGTGCGGCGCGCGCTGCAGGGTGGACAGGCCCCGCGCATCGCCTCGCTCGACGAGGCCATTGCCAACAGCGATGCAACGGCGCACGACGAATCCAGGCCCTGGCTGCTCGCCCCTTGCGACCTGCAGGCCATCAAGGCGAGCGGCGTGACTTTTGTCGAAAGCCTGCTCGAGCGCGTGATCGAAGAGCAGGCGCGCGGCGACGCATCGCGTGCCGAGGCCACTCGCGCCGCGCTGGGCGGTGTGCTCGGCGACAACCTCGCAGGCATCGTGCCCGGCTCGGCCGAAGCCGCAAAGGTGAAAGAGGTGCTGCTGGCGCAGGGCGCATGGTCGCAGTACCTCGAAGTGGGCATCGGCCCCGACGCAGAGATCTTCACCAAGGCTCCGGTTCTCTCTTCGGTGGGCACCGGCGCCGACATCGGCATTCATGCCGCATCGGTGTGGAACAACCCAGAGCCCGAGGTCGTGCTTGCCGTCAACAGCCGCGGCCAGACGCTTGGCGCGGCGCTGGGCAACGACGTCAACCTGCGCGACTTCGAAGGCCGCAGCGCATTGCTGCTCGGCAAGGCGAAGGACAACAACGCTTCGTGCGCCATCGGCCCGTTCATCCGCTTGTTCGATACGCACTTCGGTATCGACGATGTGCGCCGTATTACGGTTGCGCTCGAAGTCACGGGCCCCGAAGGCTTCAAGCTCCAAGGATCGAGCTCGCTTTCGAAGATCAGCCGCGATCCGCTCGACCTGGTTTCGCAGGCCATCGGCGTGCACCACGACTACCCCGACGGCCTGATGTTGTTTCTGGGCACGATGTTCGCGCCGACACAAGACCGTCATGGTCCTGGGCAAGGATTCACCCATGTCGTCGGCGATCGCGTACGCATCGCCGCGCCCGAACTCGGCGCCCTGGTGAACCGCGTGGTTCATTCGGATCAGGCACCACGGTGGACTTTTGGGTTAAGCGCGCTGATGCGAAATCTTGGCGGCCGCGGATTGCTGTAATCGTTCTTTCTACGCTTTAAAAGGAGTTGTACTCCTTTGTAATTCATAGGCAGCACGTAGCAATGTGTTGCTGTTGACCGCGCTTCGCGTTCCCCTCAAGATAACCATTGTTGACGGTTATTCATAAAAGGGAGATGGCGTTGCCGCCAAGCGAGATCGAACTACTGCAGTCGCCTGTTGAAGGCCCGCTTCCGTGCGGCGAAGACCTCGAATACGACCCCGACTTCATGGCGTTGCAGCAAGCGACGACCGGGAAGCGGGAGCAGCAGTTCGGCTCGACGATCATTCCGGCAGAGCCGCCCGATTGGGCCCGCGTCGAACGCATTGCAAAGCAACTGTGCCAGCGCACGCTCGACCTGCGCGTGCTGGTTCCGCTGACGCTGGCGTGGACCGAGAGCCGCGGACTGCCCGGCTATGTCGACGGCCTTCGCGTGGTCGATGGCGTGCTGCAAAAGTTTTGGAACGACGTGCATCCGCGCGTTGTCGATGATGGTTTCGAAGACCCGCTGCCGCGCATGAACGCGCTGGCCGCACTGGCCGAAGCCGAGGGACTGGGTCGCAGCGTGCGCGATGCGCGCCTGCTCGAAGACGCCGGCGTGTCGATGAGCCTGCGGCAGGTGGAGGCGCTGCTCGATTCGAGCAAGGCCGACCAGATCGACTATCCCGGCGGCATCGGCCGGCTGCGCGAAGTGGCGCGCCGTGCGCAAGAAAAATCGGCGCCGCCGGTGCTTGCATTGCATGCAGCACTGGAGCTGCTGCAGCGAATTCGCGAAACCTCGGAGCGGGCGCTGGGGCAAAGCTGGGCGCCGGATTTTTCCAGGCTCGAGCGCTCTCTTCGCACGGTCGTGCAGCTGTTGCCCGAGCAGGCGCAGCAGGCGCGTGCCGACGCATCGGAGCCCGCGCAAGGTGCGGACGCGGCGCAACCCGCTTCGCAAGGGCAAGGCACTGCCGGTGCTGCCAACGGTGCAACCGGCCAGCGCCTGGCGGGCATTAAAGATATTGAAATATCGAATCGTGATGATGTGCAGGTGTTGTTGGAAAAGGCGTGCCAATACATGGAACGCACCGAACCCAGCCATCCGGCGCCAATGCTCATCCGAAGAGCGCAAAGACTGCTGGACCTCAATTTCTTCCAGATCATCGAAGAACTCGTACCCGAGGGCTTGCAGAAGATAGAGAGCCTGGCGGGGCGCCCCCTGGGCAATAGCGCCGAATAGGGCAACCGAGTCAGCTCCGACCCACACGCATAGAGATTCAAGAGGAAGCTTATGGCAGACAACCGTGTCAGAAACAGTGGTCAGAAGTTCATTGCGCGCAACCGCGCGCCGCGCGTGCAGATCGAGTACGACGTGGAGATCTACGGCAGCGAACGCAAGATCCAGTTGCCCTTCGTGATGGGCGTCATTGCCGATCTTGCGGGCAAGCAGGTCGACCCGATGCCCGACCTGGCGGACCGCGACTTCATGGCGGTCGATATCGACAACTTCGACGACCGCATGAAGGCCATCAAGCCGCGCGTGGCGTTCCAGGTGCCCAACACGCTCACGGGCGAAGGGCAGATGAACGTCGACATCACCTTCGACAGCATGGACGACTTTTCGCCCGCGCGCATTGCACGCCAGGTAGGCGCGCTGCAGCACCTGCTCGAAGCGCGCACCGAGCTTTCCAACCTGCTGTCCTACATGGACGGCAAGAACGGCGCCGAGCAGCTGATTGCCCAGGCGCTGCAGAACCCGGAGCTGCTCAAGTCGCTCGCATCCGCGCCCAATCCCGCCGTTGCCAAGGCGGTGGAAGCGGCGAACGAAAAGTCGGGCGGCCCCGGCGCCACCCCTTCTGAGTAAGCCGAGCAAGCCGACAGGACGTCCATCATGAGCACCGCACCCAAACAGACAGCGCGCGCGCAAACCGCCACCATCGAAGCGCTCGAGCCCAACGAGTTCTCCGACCTGCTGCAGCGAGAGTTCAAGCCCAAGACCGACCAGGCCCGCGAGGCGGTGCAAAGCGCCGTCAAGACGCTGGCGGTACAGGCGCTCGAAAGTACCGTCACCATCTCGAACGACGCCTACCGCACCGTGCAGGCGATCATCACGGAGATCGACCGCAAGCTCTCCGAGCAGATCAACCAGATCCTTCATCACGAAGACTTCCAGCAGCTCGAAGGCGCATGGCGCGGCCTGCACTACCTGGTCAACAACACCGAGACCGACGAGCAGCTCAAGATCCGCGTGATGTGCGCATCCAAGCGCGAAGTGGCGCGCTCGCTCAAGCGCCACAAGGGCATCGGCTGGGACCAGAGCCCGCTGTTCAAGAAGATCTACGAGGCGGAGTACGGCCAGTTCGGCGGCGAGCCCTTCGGCGCGCTCATCGGCGACTTTCACTTCGACCACAGCCCGCCCGACGTCGAGATGCTCGGCGAAATGGCCAAGATTGCCGCCGCTGCGCACTGCCCCTTCATTGCAGGCGCATCGCCCACCGTCATGCAGATGGATTCGTGGCAAGAGCTGTCGAACCCGCGCGACCTGACCAAGATCTTCCAGAACACCGAGCACACCGCATGGCGGTCGCTGCGCGAATCGGAAGACGCGCGCTACATCGGCCTGGCCATGCCGCGCTTTCTTGCCCGCCTGCCCTACGGTGCGCGCACCAACCCGGTCGACGAGTTCGAGTTTGAAGAAGAAACCGATTCGGCCCTGCACAACCGCTACACGTGGGCCAACTCGGCCTATGCAATGGGCGTGAACATCAACCGCTCGTTCAAGCAGTTTGGCTGGTGCACGTCGATTCGCGGCGTTGAGTCGGGCGGCGCGGTCGAGAACCTGCCCACCCACACCTTCCCGACGGACGACGGCGGCGTGGACATGAAGTGCCCGACCGAGATCGCCATCAGCGACCGGCGCGAGGCCGAGCTGGCCAAGAACGGCTTCATGCCGCTGGTGCACCGCAAGAACTCCGACTTTGCGGCCTTCATCGGCGCGCAGTCGCTGCAGCAGCCGGCCGAGTACTACGACGCCGATGCCACGGCCAATGCCAACCTGGCGGCGCGCCTGCCGTACCTGTTTGCATGCTGCCGCTTTGCGCACTACCTGAAGTGCATCGTGCGCGACAAGATCGGTTCGTTCCGCGAGCGCGAGGACATGGAGCGCTGGCTCAACGACTGGATCATGAACTACGTGGACGGCAGCCCAGGCACGTCGTCCCAGGATACGAAGGCAATGAAGCCGCTGGCGGCGGCCGAAGTCCAGGTGGAAGCCATCGAGGACAACCCCGGCTACTACGCCGCCAAGTTTTTTCTCCGGCCGCACTATCAGCTCGAAGGGCTGACGGTGTCGTTGCGGCTGGTTTCGAAGCTGCCATCCAACAAGAAGGACAGCAGCTAGTTCAACGGTGTCCCGCAATCGGGCATATATAACTTTGGGGGTTAATCATGGCAGTAGACATGTTCATGCGCGTCGAGGGCGCAAACGGCGAATCCAAGGACTCGAACCACAAGGACTGGACGGATATCAAGTCGTTTGCATGGGGAGCGACGCAGCCTGGAAACATGGTCAGCGGCGGTGGCGGCGGTGTGGGCAAGGCAAGCTTCAACGACCTGCAGGTTCTTGCGCGCATCGACAAGGCGGCCCCGTCCGTCATGAAGAACTGCGCAAGCGGCAAGCACCTGAGCAAGGTCGAAGTGTCGGTGTGCAAGGCCGGCGGCTCGCAGATCGAATACACCCGCGTCACGCTCGAAGAAGTGCTGGTTACCTCGGTGCAATACACGGCCGAGCAGGGCAGCGATGCGGTGCTGGTGCAGTTTGCATTCCAGGCCGCCAAGGTGAAGCAGCAGTACTGGGAACAGACGGACAAGGGCGGCAAGGGCGCCGAAACCGTTCTGGCCTGGAACATCAAGGAAAACCGGGAAGCCTGATTTCCCGTCTTGCCTGACCGGCTCCGCGCGCGCCGCATTGCGGCGCGCCGCGGGGCTCCGGTCACCCGCAGCAGATATTCACCGGCGGCCCATGGCCGCATGCGAGTCAATGAGGAAGTTTCATGGGCGATGGGTTTGCAGTGCTGGGCGAGCGCTCCGTGGCCGAGCACACCGAATGGGTACAACGGCAGATCCGCGCCAAGCCCCAGAACGCCAGCCTGCGGCTTGCCCTCGGCCACTTTCTTGCGCTGCGCGGCGAATGGCAGCGAGCTGAAGACCAGCTCAAGCTTGCCGCAAAGATCGATCCTTCTTTTGCTCCTGCCAGCGCCACCTGTGCAATGGCCCTGGCAGCCGAGCGCCACCGAACCGAATTCTGGAACGGCGGCCGTGCGCCGGCCGTCATTGCCGGCGACGCCGATTGGGTTGGCCGGCTGATTGCCGCCGCCGCGCTGCCGCCCGAACAGGCCGCGCAAGCGGCCGACCTGCGCGAAGCCGCGCGCGAGGCGGCGCCTGCGTTGCAGGGCACCCTGAGCTGTGTCGACCGCTCCGATTCACGCGCCGTGCAGGCCATTGACGGCGAGCCGGTGCAAAGCATCGAGTTCGCGTGGCTTTGCGATGGCGACGTGCGCATTGGCGCGGTGCTCGAACTGCTCACGCCTTCGGGCTACGCATGGCTGCCGCTGCCGGCGGTGCGGCGCCTCAAGTTTTCGCGCCCGCAGCATCTGGTCGACCTGCTCTGGGCGCCCGCCGAAATCGTGCTGCACGACGGCCGTGGGCTCAACGGCCTGGTGCCGGTGCGCTACCCCGGCGCGCTCGACACGCTGGAAGACGAAGCCGCGCTGGGCCGCCGCACCGACTGGTTGCCGCTGGCCGGCGAAGAGCAGTACGCCGGCGTCGGCCAGCGCACGCTGATCAGCGAGGCCGGCGACCATTCGCTGCTCGACATTCGCCTGGTCGAGTTTGCCCCCGCGGAGAGTGTTGCCCAGTGAGTGCACTCCTGCCAGCCAGCCGCTCGCCCATGGAGGCCGATGGCGACCATCAACAAGAAAGCGTTGCACGCGACCGCTTGCAGCCGGTGCTGCTCGACCGCCTGACCGACAAGCAGCCGCAGACCCGCCAGGAGCGCGCGGGCGCTTTCCTGATGAGCGGCAAGCTGCTGCGCGACTCGGTGCTGCGCGACTTGCAGTGGCTGCTCAACACCACCAACTTCGGCGCCGACCACAACATCAACACCATGCCGCGCGCGCGGCGCTCGGTGGTGAACTACGGCGTGCGCGGCTGGGCCGGCGGGCGCATGTCGGAGGTCGACTTTGCCGACGTCGAGGCCGCCATTCGCGCGGCCATCATCGACTTCGAGCCGCGCATCATGAAAGACAGCATCGACGTGCGCTGCGTCACCGACTCCACCGACCTGGAGCACCACAACCTGCTCGCGCTCGAGATCCGCGGCACGCTGTGGTCGGTGCCCTACCCGATCGAATTCATCCTGCGCTCGGAGCTCGACCTCGAAAGCGGCCACATGGTGCTTCGCCCGACGGGAGGGCTCTGATGGACGCGCGGCTGCTCGACTACTACAACCGCGAACTCACCTACATGCACGAGCTCGGTGCCGAGTTCGCGCAGCGCTATCCCAAGATTGCCGGCCGCCTGGGCATGCGCGGCATCGAGGTGAGCGACCCGTACGTGGAGCGCCTGCTCGAAGGCTTCAGCTTTCTGACGGCGCGCATCCAGCTGAAGATGGATGCGGAATTTCCGCGCTTCTCGCAGCGGTTGCTCGAAGTGGTGTACCCGAACTTTCTTGCGCCGCTGCCCGCCATGGGCGTGGTGCAGATCGACGGCAATCTGAACGAAGGTTCGCTGAAGGCCGGCTACGAGTTGCCGCGCCACACCATCTTGCGCGGCCGCATGATCAAGGGCGAGCAGACGGCCTGCGAATTTCGCACCGGCCATGCGGTCACGCTGTGGCCCATCAAGATCGCCGAGGCGAGCATCGGCCCCGTGCCTGCAGAAATTGCGCACGCCATGCCGGTGGTCGCGCGCCAGGCCAAGAGCGCCATCACCATCAAGCTCGAAGCGGTGGGCGGCGCTCGGTTTGCAGAAATGCCGCTCGACCGGCTCGAGTTTTTTCTTTCGGGCGCCGAGCTGCATGCGCTGCGCGTGCTCGAACTGGCTGTGCACCACAGCGTGGGCACCGTGTGCCGCAGCGGCCCGGGCAGCACCGCGCGCATCGTGCCGCTGGGCGACGAGGCCATCCGCCACGAAGGCTTCGATCCCGAGCAGTCGCTGTTGCCGTACGACGCGCGCTCGTTCCAGGGCTACCGGCTGCTGCACGAGTACTTCGCGTTTCCCGATCGCTATCTGTTCTTCAGCGTGAAGAACCTGCGCGCTGCGGCCGCCGCCATGAGCGGCAGCACGATGGAAATCGTGATCCTGCTCGACCGCGCCGACAGCGACCTGGAGCGGGTTGTCGATGCGCGGCACTTCTCGCTTTTCTGCACGCCCATCATCAACCTGGTGCCGCGCCGCAGCGACCGCATTCCCGTTGGGCCGGGGCAGCATGAGCACCATGCGGTCATCGACCGCACGCGGCCCCGCGACTTCGAGATATTTACGGTGGAGCGCGTTACCGGCCACATGAGCAACGGCTCCGAGGAGCGCGAGTTCAGGCCGTTTCTCGGCTCCTTCGCGGCCGACGACGGCGACTTCGGTTCCTACTTTTCGCTGCGCCGCGAGCCGCGCCTTGTGTCCGACCGTGCCCGCGCGCAAGGCACCCGCACCAGCTACACCGGCAGCGAGGTGTATGTGTCGCTGGTCGACCAGCACGACGCGCCGTTTCCGCACAGCCTGCGGCACATCACCATCGACGCGTTGTGTACCAACCGCGACCTGCCGCTGTTGCTGCCCACGGGGCTCGAGTCCGATTTCACCCTGCGCGTCTCGGCGCCCGTGCGTGCGGTGCGCATACTGCGCGGCCCGTCGCGGCCCTACCCGGCGTTGGCAGAGGGCGCGCTCACCTGGCGCCTCATCAGCCACCTGGGGCTCAACTACCTGAGCCTGACCGACGTCGATGCCAACCAGGGTGCGGCTGCGCTGCGCGAAATGCTCGACCTGTACGGCAACCTGGCCGACGCGGCGGTGCGACGGCAGATCCAGGGCGTGCGCTCGATGGCGCTCGCGCCCGTGTTCCGCCGGTTGCCCGAGCCGGGCCCTATCGTCTTCGGCCGCGGCGTCGAGGTGGCACTGAAGATCGACGAGGTCGCCTTCTCGGGTTCGAGCCCTTATCTTTTTGGCGCCGTGCTGGAGCAGTTCTTCAGCCGGCATGTCTCGCTCAATGCGTTCACCGAATTCGCGCTCTCCAGCCTGCAGCGCGGAGAAATCGCGCGGTGGACGCCGCGCATCGGACGCCGCCCCGCCGTATGAGCGCGCTGCACCTCACCGACGATCCGCCAGTGCCATCGGCAGTGCCCGATGGGACCGCTGCGTTGGCCCAGCCCGCGCGGCGCGGTGCGGCCGAGGCCGACCCGGTGCTGTGGGCCGGCCTTGTCGACCAGCCTTTCGAGCATGACCTGTTCATGCTGCTGCGCCGGCTCGATGCACAGGGCGGCCATCCGTTGCTGGGCCGCGCGCCGCGCCCGCTCGACGAGCCGCTGCGCCTCGGGCAGGAGCCCTCGATGGCGTTCGCGCCGTCGAACGTCTCCGGCGTGGATGTGGACGGCGACGGGCCTCCGCGCATCTCGATCTACGGCTTCGGCCTGTTCGGCCCCAACGGCCCGCTGCCGCTACACCTGACCGAGTACGCACGCGAGCGCAAGCGCCATCACAACGACAACACGCTCAGCGCGTTTGCCGACCTGTTCCATCACCGGCTGATCCTGCTGTTCTACCGCGCGTGGGCCGATGCCCAATCGGTCAACAGCCTCGACCGCCCCGACGGCCATCGCTTTGTCGACTACGTAGCGAGCCTCATGAACATGGGGCAGCCCGGCCTGAAGGAGCGCGACCGCATTGCGGACCACGCGCGCACCTTCATGGCCGGGCACCTCGTGCGCCAGACGCGCAACCCCGAGGGCCTCATCCAGATACTCAAGCTGTACTTCGACGTGCCGGTGCGCGTCGAAGAATTCGTGAGCGACTGGGTGATGATCGACGAGCGGCAGGTAAGCCGGCTCGGCCTCTTCGGGCGCAACCACCAGTTGGGCGGCGGCGCGACCATCGGCCTGGCGGTGCGCGATGCGCAAAGCAAATTCCGGCTTGAGCTGGGGCCGCTCTCGCAAGAAGAGTTCAGTGAATTCTTGCCGGGCAGCAAGCGGCTGCAGCAGGTGGTCGACTGGGTGCGCCAGTACATCGGCATCGAGTTTGCGTGGGAGCTGCGGCTGGTGCTCAAGAAAGAAGAAGCCCGCGGCATGCAGCTGAGCGGCGGGCAGCGCCTCGGCTGGGGCAGCTGGCTTGGCACGCGCCTTTCGAACACCGATGCAGGCGACATGGTGTTCCAGCCCGAAGCATTGTTTTCCCGTTCCGCATCGGCAGCTTCCGTGGCGGCTGAAGTTTCTTCCATGGCCTTATGACCGATATTCGCCGCGTCTCCCTTTTCTCCAAACTGAACCCGATGCTCTACAAGGCATTGGAGACCGCCACCGCGTTTGCCAAGCTGCGCGGCAATGCCTATGTGGAACTCGTGCATTGGCTGCACCAGATACTGCAGCTGCAGGACAGCGATCTGCTGCGCATCGTCAAGCGCGCGGGGCTCAACATCGATGCGGTAGAGCAAGACCTGGTGCGTGCGCTCGACCGCCTCCCGCACGGCGCCACGTCGATCAGCGACATTTCCGAGCACGTCGACAACGCGGTAGAGCGTGCCTGGGTGTATGCAAGCCTGCGCTTCGAGGCCACGTCCATCCGCGGTGCCTACCTGCTTGCCGGCATCGTGAAGACGCCGGGGTTGCGGCAGGTGCTTTCGGGCATTTCGCGCGAGTTCGACAAGATCGTGCCCGACGTTCTCATCGCGCAGCTTCCCGCGTGGACCGAAGGCTCGCCTGAAGACGACTTCGATTCCGCACCGCAAGGCCAGCCCGGCGGCGGCCAGGCGGCCGGCGCGGCAGCGCACCAGGGAGACGGAGCCGCAGCCGGCGGCTCCGCGCTTGCCAAGTATGCGAGCGACCTGACAGCCAAGGCGCGCGCGGGCGAGCTCGATCCGGTCTATGGCCGCGACGACGAGATCCGCCAGATCATCGACATCCTCATGCGCAGGCGCCAGAACAACCCGCTGCTCACCGGCGAGGCCGGCGTGGGCAAGACGGCTGTCGTCGAAGGGCTGGCGTCGCGCCTTGCAGCGGGCGACGTGCCGCCTTCGCTCAAGGACGTGTCGCTGTGGGTGCTCGACCCCACGCTGCTGCAGGCCGGTGCGGGTGTAAAGGGCGAGTTCGAACAACGCCTGCGGCAAGTGATCGACGAGGTCGAGAAGAGCCCCAAGCCCATCGTGCTGTTTGTCGACGAGGTGCACACGCTGGTCGGCGCGGGAGGCACCGCCGGCACAGGCGATGCGGCCAACCTGCTGAAGCCGGCGCTTGCGCGCGGCCGGCTGCGCACCATCGGCGCCACCACCTGGTCGGAGTACAAGAAGTACATCGAAAAAGATCCGGCGCTCACGCGTCGCTTCCAGACCATCCAGGTGCACGAGCCCACCGAGCCCAAGGCCGTGGTCATGCTGCGCGGCATTTCAGCCGAGCTCGAAAAGCACCACGGCGTGCTCATTCTCGATGCCGCGCTCGAAGCGGCCGTAAGCCTTTCGCACCGCTACATTCCCGCGCGCCAGTTGCCCGACAAGGCGGTGAGCCTGCTCGACACGGCGTGCGCGCGCGTGGCGCTGAGCCAGCATGCGCTGCCCGCCGCCATCGAAGACCTGCAGCGCCGCATCGAAGTGCTGGGCATCGAGCGGGGCATTGCGCAGCGCGAAGCCGCCATTGGTGTCGGCGAGGCGAAGCGTGTCGACGACATCGCGGCCGAGGTGGCCGCCGCCCAGGCGGAACTCGATTTGCTGGAAAAGCGGCGCGTGGAAGAAGCGGCGTTGGTCGAGCGCATCGTCGCATTGCGCAAGCAGTTGTCGCCCGCTGCCGTGCCCGTGCAGGCAGAGGCGCTGGCGGGGGACGAGCTCGACCACGAGGGCGATGGCGATGACGTCGAAGCATCGGCCCAGGTAGAAGCCGCGCTGGCCGAGTCCGAGCGAACGCCCGAAGAGATCCGCGCCGAGCTCAACCAGGCGCAAGACAAGCTCACGCAGCTGCAAGGCGAATCGCCGCTCATATTGGCCGCAGTCGATGCGCAAGCCATTGCCACCGTGGTGGCCGACTGGACCGGCATTCCCATCGGCCGCATGGTGCGCGACGACGCGCAATCGGTGCTGCGCCTGGGCGAGATTCTTTCGGCCCGCGTGGTGGCGCAGCCCGATGCGCTCGAAACCATTTCGCGGCGCATTCGCACCGCGCGTGCGCGGCTGGACAACCCGAACAAGCCAGTGGGCGTGTTCCTGCTCTGCGGCCCCTCCGGCGTGGGCAAGACCGAAACCGCGCTCGCGTTGTCCGAAGCGCTCTACGGCGGCGAGCAGAACCTTGTCACCATCAACATGAGCGAGTTCCAGGAGTCGCACACGGTCTCCACGCTCAAGGGCGCGCCGCCCGGCTACGTCGGCTACGGCGAAGGCGGCGTGCTGACCGAGGCCGTGCGCCGCAGGCCCTACAGCGTGGTGCTGCTCGACGAGATCGAGAAGGCGCACACCGATGTGCACGAGATCTTCTTCCAGGTGTTCGACAAGGGCTGGATGGAAGACGGCGAGGGCCGGCACATCGACTTTCGCAACACAGTGATCATCATGACGTCGAACGTCGGTACCGATCTGGTCATGCAGCTGTGCGAAGACCCGACCCTGCGCCCCGACCCCGAGCCGCTGGCGGCCGCATTGCGCGAACCCTTGCTCAAGGTGTTTGCACCGGCGCTGCTCGGGCGGCTGGTTGTGGTGCCCTACTACCCGCTGCACGCCGATGCGCTGCATCGCATCATTCGCCTTCAGCTCGACCGCATTGCTGCCCGCCTCGACGCCAACCACGGCATTGCCCTGCACTACGACGACAGCGCCGTCGAACTGGTGGCGCGCCGTTGCACCGCCATCGAGTCAGGCGGACGAATGATCGACGCCATCCTGACGCACACCATTCTTCCGCGGCTGAGCGAAGAAGTCATTGGTGCGACGGTGAGCGCGCGCAAGCTCGCCGGCGTGCGGCTCAGCGCGGCGGACGACGACTTTCATTACGAATTTTCTGAACGCTGAGCGAAGAAAGGGAGTAAGCCATGGCCAGCCGAATCATCAAAGCCCACACGCCGCTGGCGGAAGACCAGCTGATATTCCGCTCGATGCACGGCGCCGAGGGACTGTCGCAGCTGTTCGAGTTCGAGGTGGACTTGTTGAGCCCGAGCGTGTCGCTCGACATGAAGTCGGTGTTGGGCAAGCCGCTTTCGCTCGAGATACAGACGGTTGGCGAACCGCGCTTTCTCAACGGGCAGATCGTGCGCTTCACGATGGTCGGCAGGGAGAGCAGCACTTCGCGCTATGTGGTGTACCGCGCCACCGTGCGGCCCTGGCTCTGGTACCTGACGCGCACCAGCGACTGCAAGATCTTCCAGAACAAGTCTGTGGTCGACATCCTCGACGAGGTGTTTGCCGACTACAACTTCGCGGTCGAGAAAAAGCTCAGCGGAAGCTACCGGCAGTGGGAATACTGCGTGCAGTACCAGGAGACCGACTTTGCTTTTGTGAGCCGGCTCATGGAGCACGAAGGCATCTACTACTACTTCAAGCACGAGAAGAACCAGCACACGCTGGTGCTTGCCGACGACATCGGCGCGCACGAAACCCTGCCGGGTTATCCCAAGATCAGTTATCTGGCGGCCGACCGCGACCCGGACCCATTCCAGGAAGTGATCGACCAATGGCAGGTAACGGAAGAAATTCGCCCGGGCACCTATGTTGTGGACGACTACGACTTCAAGAAGTCGAAGGCCGACCTGATGGGCATGCGCAGCCAGCCGCGCGGCAATCCGCACGACACCTATGAGATCTACGAATGGCTCGGCGGTTTCAGCGAGGCGGAGCAGGGCGAGCATTACTCGCGCATCAGGCTCGAAGAGGCGCAATCGCAGGCCGAACGGGACGTGGGCCACAGCAGCGTGCGCGGCATGGCGCCCGGCTACCGCTTCACCATGCAGAACTGCCCCCGGCAGGACGACAACCGCGAATACCTGATCGTGTCGGTGGCCTACGCGCTGCGCGAAGGCGGCTACGAGAGCGGTGCGGCCGACAGTCACTACAGCTTCAGCTTTGCGGTGCAGCCCACTTCGTACCCGTTCCGCCCGCCGCGCGTCACGCCGATGACCCGCACCAACGGACCGCAGACCGCCACCGTGGTGGGCAAGGCCGGCCAGGAGTATTGGGTCGATCAATACGGCCGCGTGAAGGTGCAGTTTCGCTGGGACCGCTATGGCAAGAGCGACGAGAACAGCTCTTGCTGGGTGCGCGTTTCCAGCGCATGGGCCGGCTCCAACTATGGCGCGGTGAATCATCCGCGCAAGGGCCAGGAGGTGATTGTCGACTTCATCGGCGGCCACCCTGACCGCCCGATCATCATCGGCCGCGTCTACAACTCGGACCAGATGCCGCCGCTCGAATTGCCGGCGAAGGTGACTGTGAGCGGCTTCGTGAGCCGCAGCCAGGACGGCACGCCCGCAAATGCCAACGAGTTCATCCTGGACGATGCGCCCGGCTCGGAGCTGGTGCGGATCCATGCCGAGAAGAATTTCGAGATCGACGTAGAAGCCGATGAGACCGACACGGTCGCGGGCAAGAGAACCACGACCATCGAAGGCGCGGACAAATACACAACCAACACCTCCCTGGACGAGACGATCAACGGGCCGCATACGGTGACGGTCAACAAGGGCGGGCCGCAGAAGATCACTGTCAACGGCGGCGACCAGTTCATCAAGGTGGATGGCGGCAACCAGCAGGTCGATGTCATCGGGAACCAGACCATCCATGTCACCGGCAAGCGCAAGGACACGGTAGACAGCGGTGAAGAGCGAATCATCGGTACGTCGCTCAAGGAAGACATCGATGGCCCGCAGACCACCAAGGTAGTCGGCCTGTATACCGAAGACACCAAGGGAAAGAAGGTGACGGTCGACGGCGACGAGGACTATCTCGTCAAGGGGGCGCAAAAGGTGCATGCGAACACGTCGTTGAACGCGACGACGGATGGCCCCATGAACCTGGAAAGCACCAAGTCGGACATCACGGTCAAGTCACCGACCAAGATCGTCCTGGATGCACCTCATGTGGAGGACAAGTCGGCAAAGAAGGTCACGTTCACGGACTGGGGCATTGCCTTCAAGGGCTTCAACATGGGGATCAACGGGATGACCGTGAGCATCAACGGGGTCGCCGTTTTCGCGAACGTGGCGGTGATCAGCGTCGCCGCCCAGAACCTTGGCTTCAACGCCTACTCGATCACGGGCGCCATCAACAAGTTCGACATGTATTCCGCCAGCGGTGCGGTCGGCCTCTTTACCACCACCCAGACGGTTTTCACGGCGGACAACAAGGCGACAAAAATCGACTTGTCCCAGATCAAGGTGAACCCCAGAGGCATCACCGTCTATCTCTGAGACTGGGGCGCATGTTGGATCTTTTCGCCGTGTGGTTCACCAAGTACTGGTATCTGATTGTCCCCGTCGCTGTCGTTGCACTGCTGGCGTTCGTGATGATCACGCTGGGCAAGCGCCATGTCTCCCGCATGCTGCATATGCAGGGTGTGGTCAACCGCGAGGTGATGGGTGCGGATCGCGCCGAGCGAGTACTTCGTACGGGCCAGCCGGCGGTGGCGAAGGTGCTCGAGAGCTATGACACCGGCGTTCGTGTCGAGCGCATCTACATCATCGTGCGGCTCAAGCTCCAGGTGCAGCCCGAGGGCGGATTGCCCGCCTACCAGACTGAACTGGACGCCCCCATCAGTCCGGTGAAGCTCGCCGACTTCGCACCGGGGCGCTCCGTGAAGCTGCGCTTCGACCCGGTCTCGCGCGAGATCGCCATCGATCAGCCGATGCGCTGAAGCAGGTGCGCTGCCCCGATGAAGACCATCAAGCCTTTTCGCCTGAGCATCCTTACGCGGCCCTTCCGGCGGCAGCGGCAAGACCTTCTGGGCGTCTCGGTCTTCGCGATGGCCAGCCTGGCGCCCGAGCCCCTGCTGATGCCCGACCAGGATCTCTGGAAGCTGGCGGCCGGCGAGATCGGGCCGGGCAACGTGCTGGACCTGGGCGTGCCCAAGATCGAGCCGGAGTGGTTGGTCAGCGGCTATGCGTACACGGCGCACCAGGACGACAAGACACTCTGCGCGGCCCAGGCCGTCTTCCATGGCCAGGCCAAGTCGTTGCTGGTGAGCGGTGATCGCTATTGGCTTGACGGCCGCGCTACGCCTCCCCAGCCTTTCGAGCGCCTGAGGCTGGATTGGGCCCATGCCTATGGCGGCCCGGGCGAGTCCGAAAACCCGGAGGGCATCGGCAGCTTCGATGAAACGATCAACGGCGTGCATACGCGCCGGCTGCCCAATGTCGAGTTGCCCGGCGCGCGTCAGGACGCGCCTGGGCGGCGCATCGTGCCTGCAGGTTTCGGCGCCGTCCCCCCCGATCGGCCGCAGCGGCTCGCGCTGATGGGGCGCGCCTACGACCAGCAGTGGCTGCAGCACGAGTACCCGGGTTTCGCCGAGGACATGGATTGGCGCTACTTCAATGCCGCACCCGGCGACCAGCGCCTGCCTGGTCAGCGCGAACTGCCGCCAGGCGCCGCCTACGAGTTGTGGAACATGCACCCTCGCCAGCCGGTGATGCGCGGCCAGCTGCCCGACTGGCAGGCACGCTGTTTCGCCAGCTTTCAAAAAGACGGTGGCGCGCTGTCGGAAATTTCACTGCGCCTGAGCACGGCCTGGTTTTTTCCACACGCCGAGCGCGTCATCCTGATCTGGCACGGTGCATCGCCCATCGCGGAGGACGACGCGGCCGACGTCAAGCACATCATGCCCGCGCTCGAGTTGCGCGGGCAGCCGCGGCCGCTCGCCCATTACCAACACGTGCTGCAGCAGCGCATCGATCCAGCCAAGGCGGTGCTGGTCCTGCGCGATAGCGACCTGGTCCCCAAGGCGGTCATGGGGCCATGGGCAGGCGACCAGATGCCCGATATCGCCTCGCTTCCGCTGGTGCGCAACCTGCACGCAGGCCGGCAACGCGAGCGCGAACGCCTGCGCGCCCGCCTGCTGGCGCAGGGCCTGGATCCCGAACAGCATCTGCCGCCCCTGCCCGAACCGGATTTGCAGCCGCCTGCCTCCGCGGACGATTTGCCCGACTTCGCCGAGAAGGCCGATCGAGCCCTCGAGCAGATGCGCGAGGCGGCCCTTGCCCGCGGTGCCCAGGACCGGGCTCAGGCCGTCGCACGCGGGATGCCTGCTGCCATCCAACCCGATATCGATATCCCGCCGCTGTCGCAGATGGATCCGCACAAGCTGTCCGGCGAGATCAAGGCGAGCATCGACAAGGCCATGGCCGAGGTGGCATCGCGGACCGGCAAGCCTGTGCAGCGCCGGTTCGACCCGGATCGCTTGCTGCATGACCTCGCGCGCCTCGAGGAAGACGCGGCGCGCGAGCGCCCAACACCCCTCACGTCCGACGAGGCCGCCGAAAGCGCGCGGCTGCGCGAGCAGGCCGGGCGCAGCGCGCGCATGGGGCACCTCTACGGCGCACACCTGTTGGAGCCGGCGCCGCCGGCCAGCAGCCTGCGCTCCAGGCGGCTGCGTCGACGTCTTGAGGCCGCAGCCAGCGGTGAGCGTCGTTTTGCAGGCATGAGCTTCGTCGGTGCCAACCTCTCGGGCCTGGATTTGCGCGGTGCCGATTTCACCGAAGCAAACCTTGAAGACGTCGACTTCAGCGATGCGCGGCTCGATGGCTGCAACTTCACGCGCGCGGTGCTTGCGCGGACGCGGCTCGTCCGGGCTTCGCTCACCGATGCGCGGCTGGACGAGGCCAATCTGGGTGGCGCGCAATGCGAAGGCGTGAACTTCACGGGTGCGAGCTTCGTGCGGGCGCGTTGCAGCAAGACCGTTTTTCGTTCCTGCGTGCTGGCGAAGGCCGTGTTCAACCAGGCCGATCTGGTCGAAAGCGAATGGTTGCGTTGCGATGCTCGCGGCTCGCATTGGGAGCAACTGGCGATGACCAAGCTGACACAGGAAGACATGGCGTTCGACAACGCTACGTTCAAGCAGGTGAGCTGGATCGAGTGCAAGTTCAAAGGGGCGTCCTTCGTACGCGCCGCGCTGAACGCCTGTGCTTTCGTCACCGTCGATGCGCAGGAGGGGGTCGACTTCACCGAGGCCAGCCTCGTCACCTGCTCCTTCGTCCATGGCTGTAGCCTGGTGCAGGCCGTGTTCTGCGCCGCTTCGCTCAGGCAATGCGGCCTGCGCGGCGCCATACTGGTCGGCGCCGACCTCGCGAAGGCGCGCCTTGAAGGCTGCGACTTCTCCGAGTGCGACCTGCGGCGCGCGCGGCTGGAGGAACTGCATGCTGGCGAGAGCCTGTTCATTCGCGCGGACTTGCGCGAAGCCTCGTTGCGCGGGGCCAACCTCATCGACGCCAATCTTTCCAAGGCCGACCTGCGCTTTGCCAGCCTGCAGGATGCCAACTTGTTTCGCGCCGACGTGTCGCAGGCCGCCATCGACGGCTCGACCACCTTCATCGGCGCGTACACCCAAGGAGCCAAGACCTTGCCCGCACGAAGGACTGAGCCGGTTCGATGACAGTCGAAGAACTCCTGGACAAGATTCGGCATGGCGAACCGGTGGTCAGAGCGAGTCTCGCGGGTCAGGACCTGAGCGGTGTCGACTTGTCGGGGGCACAGATGGAGCACGTCGATCTGAGCCGGACGAATCTGCGTGGCGCCAGTCTCGACGACAGTTCACTCGCGCAATGCAACTTCGATCAGGCCGACCTGTCGGCGGCCAGCTTGAGAGGTGTGCGCGTGTTTCGGTGCCGGCTCGAGGCCGCGCAACTCGGCCGCGCGTTCATCCAGGACGCCAACTTCTTCGAATCTTCGCTGGCTCACGCGGATTTCGGGAAGGCGCAAATGGAGCGCGTGGCTTTTGTCAGATGCGAGCTCGGGAATGCTGTGTTGAAGCCCGGCATTTGCGATCAGATCGTCATCACCGAATCGCAGGTCGATCAGCTCGATTGCCGTGGGGCACAGCTGTTGCACCTGATGTTCTTTCGCATGGATCTGCGCACGGTGGAGTTCGCCCAGGCGCAATGCGATGGTTCGATCCTGATGGAGTGCAATCTGGAAGGCCAGCGCTTGCCGCAGACCGCCTTCCTGCGCTGCCAGTTCACCGACAGCGCGATGGCAGGTGTTGATTTCAGCGGCGCCGTGCTGACCCAGAGCAACTTCAAGGGCGCCACGCTTACCAAGGCGAACTTCAGCGGGGCGGACGCCGCCCAGACGATGTTCCCGGAGGCCGATCTGCGTGAAGCGAATTGCAGCGATGCCGTTTTCGATCAGTCGATCTGGGCAGACGCCAAACTCGAAGGTACCGATTTCAGCCGCTCGCGTCTCCCGCTGAGTGTGTTCCATCGCGCCCGGGCCAAGGGTGCCAGCTTTCGCGATGCGGACCTGCACGATGCCGATTTCTCCTATGCCCAACTTCAATCCGCGGATTTGCGCGATGCACGTTTTCTGCGCACCCGCTTTCATCGGGCCGCGCGCGCAGATGCGCGTTTCTCGGGAAGCGGTGGCATCATCGAAAACGATCCGGAGCTGTTCAAGGCCCAAGAGATCCATCCGCCGCGCTGATGCCGCCAGGCCTGTCCGTTCCACTGTTTACCCAACGAAACAAGGAAATCTCCATGACAGTCGTTTCACTGCACAAAGCCTCGAAGCTGACGGCTCCGGTTCACTTCCAGGGGGTAGTCGCCGCATTGCTGCCGGATGGACGTGTCACCGTCGACGATGAGCAGGGTGCTGTCTGGATTTGCCGGCGCGCGGCGAGCTGCCTGCTCAAACCGGCCAGCGGCGATACCGTGCTGGTGTCCGGCCCCGACAGCGCGCGAGCTTACCTGATCGCCGTGATCGAGCAGGCCGATGCGTCGTCAAGCTGCATCGAGGCGGCGGGCGACATTACCTTCGCGTCTGCCGGCAACGGCCGGGTGACTATCGCGAGTGCCTCGGAACTCAGGCTGCGGGCTGACAAGCGCTTTGTACTCAAGGCAGAAGAGGGCGAGTGCGAGATCGGTGAACTGCGGCTGGTGACGCGCGCCGTGCAGGCCGCGGCCGGAAGCGTGCGGCTGGTTGGCAAGGTATTCGAGACCGTGGCCGATCGCATCGTGCAGATGTCGCGCCAGACCCTGCGCCTGACGGATGAAGTCGACCAGGTGCGTGCGGGCCACATCGACCACAAGGCCAGCGAGACGGTGCGTATTCATGGCCACCACACGATGGTCACCGGCCAGGAGCTGGTGAAGGTGGACGCGGCCCAGATCCACATGGGATAGGCGAGGAGGAACCAGATGTTTGCCAATTGCCAGCTCATGGGAATGGACATGGCATTCCCCGACGTCTGCAAGACGCCGGTGCCCATTCCATACCCGAACATGGCCATGGGGCCGATGGCTGTTCCGAATGCCTGGAACATCCTCTTCATGGCGATGCCCGCGCACAACATGGCGACGACCACGCCAATTACCCTGGGGGATCAGCCCGGGGTACTCGGCGGCGTTGTTTCGCAGACGTTCATGCAGCAATCGCGCCATGTGACAGGTGCGTTCACCGTGCTTCTCAAGGGTACGCCGGCCACGCGGGTGACGAGCATCACGGTGCAGAACCGCTGCAACATGGTGGGCATGCGCATCGTGCCGAGCCAGTTCAAGGTGCTGATGCTGGCACCCTGAAGAGGCCACGAGGCCATGAGGCCACGGGACAGTCAGGCGGGCCGCGCAGTACCCGCAAGCGTCACCTGCTGCGGAAACCCCACCCACACGGCCAGCGCCGAGTAGTTGTCGCGCGACTCGTCGGCCTTGGCTTCGGCAGCGCGGCGCAGCAACGCGAGCCATTCTTCCGCGCTGTCGGCCAACTGCAGCGAGCGTTCCATCACCTGCTGCGAAATCAGCTGCCACAAGCCGTCGGTGCACAGCAGGAACGCATCGCCATCGGCGAGCCGCTGCGGTGTTGAAACAGTGGTTTCGGCCGTGGCACGCGCGCCGAGCGCGCGGTACAGCAGGTTGGTCTTGACGAGGCGCTCGCCCCCGTTGGCTCCGTTGCCGAGAGCGGCCTCTCCGGAGCGCTCCGACAGGCTGTGGTCTTCGGTGCGCTGCATCAGGGCGCCGCGGCGGAACCAGTAGAGGCGACTGTCGCCCACGTGTGCCCAGCAGGCGCGGCCGCTGGTGCGATCGACAAAAAGCGACACGATGGTCGCGCTCATCTTGCTCTGCTCGGCAAGCTCGCGCTGCCTGGCAAGGATGGCGTCGTTGGCTGCCTTTACCGCGTGCTGTATGTCTTCTGTCTCGACCGAGGGGTTGTCCACGAAAGTGTTGAGCGCGGTATCGACCGCAATGCGCGCGGCCAGTTCGCCGCCCGCATTGCCGCCCACGCCGTCGCTCACCACGAAGCAGGCGTTGTATTCGTCCAGGTGGTAGCCGATGGCGTCCTGGTTGCCGCTGCGCTCGCCGACGCAGGAGAACTGCGAGGTGGAAATGGGAATCGCGAAAGCACGGGTGGTTTCAAGCACGGCGTGCCTCCTTCAGTCGTTCCATCTCCTTGTCGTAGGCCTGCTGGAAGGCGCGGCCAAAGACAGCCTGGAAATCGTCCTCGACGGCTGCGGTGGTTTCCGCATGCAGCTTCTGCAGCTGGCGCCACAAGCGCGCCTCGCGGCCGCCAGGCAGCAGTTTTTCGCCGAGACCGCCGTCGTGCGGGGTGGTGTCGTTCAGCGCAGAGGGGTCGAAGCGCTTGAGCACCGTGAGCAGCGCGGCCCGCATGCCGGCGACCATGCCGAGCTGGTGCGACTGCAGATCGCCGAGCGCGTCGTGCACGGCCGCTTCGGGCGACAGGAAGCCGGGCATGCGCGCGCCGAACATCTGCATGAGCACGGCACGCCCGTTGGGAAGAATCTTGAACGGATTGTTTTCCTCGTCGACGATCATCGTGATCTCGGCGCGCACTTCGCGCTTGAGCATGGCGCGCGACGAAAGCAGTTCGATGGTGCCGTCGGTGAACGCACGCATGAGCCGGCCAAGGCGCCGCATGGCTTCGGCGTCGAGCGGCTGCTGGCCGGCGACGTCGGGCACACCGGCGCCTTCGAGAAAGGCCCTGAAGAGTTCGTCCGATGAGGACGGCGATGCGGGCGCTGCAACTGGGGCCACCGGGGCGTGCGCAACGGGAACCGGCGCAGGCACCACAGGCTCGGGCTCGGGCGGTGCTGCAACCGGCTCAGGTGGTGCAACGGGCCTGGATGCCGATACTGCTGGTGCTGGTGCTGGTGCTGGTGCTGGTGGCGGTGGCGGTGGCGGTGGCGGTGGTTCCACCGGCGCAGCCGCCACCTCCGCCTTCTTCGGCTTGGCAGCAGGCGGCGGATCGAAGGCCACTGGGTTCGGCGGCCTGAACTGCGCGGACACTTCCCGTGCGTGATTCGAATGGCTGTGCCCTTGCGGCGCGGCGGCCGGCTTTGCAAGCAGGTCGAGCGCGGGATGCACCTCGCGCAGCGGGTCTTCGTGGGTCAGCGCGGTCGGGCGCGGATCGGAAAGCGGCGAGGGCGCGTTGCTGTCGGCGGCAAAGAAAGAAAGTGGGTCGACGCCGCGCTTCAACGCCACGTCGGACATATCGTTGCTCGCGTGAGTGGAGCGAGGGTTCAGTTCCAGCAGCGGATCGACCGGGTTCCTGCGCGCCTGCGAGGGCAGCTCGAACGGTTCGTGCGCCAAGGGGTCGGGCATGGGCTCGGGCGCGCTCTTTTCGCGGCGCGGTGCATTGGCAAGAATCGCATCCCAATCGGCCGCAGAGGGAATCTGCGAGGTGGCAGTCGTGCGGGGGCCTGCCTGCGATGGTGGCTGCACCGCGGCTGGTGGTGGAGCGAACACAGGCGCGGCAACAGGCGTTGCCGGCATGGCAGGGGCCGCAGGCGCATAGGCGTGTGGGGGTGCCGATGCGGGTGGCGGCGGCATTGCCACGGTGACAGCTTGCGCCTCGCCGATGGGCAGCGCGCCCGCGCCGAACAGATCCGAGAACACATCCGAGACGGGAGCGGCGGGCAGCAGCGATTCCAGGGGCGCCGCAGCCATTGCTTGGGGGGCGGGAACCTCCTGCACGGGTGCCGGTGCGGCGGCCGGTTGCGAAAGCGGCCGTGGCTGTGGCTGTGGCTGTGGCGGCACCATGGCTGCAATCGGTGCAACCGACGCGGCCGCAGCGGTGCGATGGCCACTCGCGGCTTCGAGCACATAGCTGCCAATGGTCACCCGGTCGCCATCGGCAACTGGCGACTCTTCTTCGTGCTGCAGCGTGCGTCCGTTCACGCTGATGGGCAGCACCGCGCTCATGTTGCGCAGCACCTCGACGCCGTGTTCATCGAAGCGCACGGTGGCCTGCAGCCGCGAGATCTGCCGCTGGTCGTCGGGCAGCACGAGGTGGTTGTCGGGGCTGCGGCCGATGGTGCCGCCCGGTGCTGCAAGCAGCGCCGAGGGGCCCGATGTCACCGGCTTGCCGGCATGTTCGATCACCGTCCAACGCATGGCATCTCCGTGTTCATGTCGAGCTGCGGTGTGCTGCTGCGCAAGGCAATCAACGCTTCATCCGCTTGGCAGCCTCGAACGCGGGGCCCCACACGGGGTGCTTGCGTTCGGCAACGCTCAGGTCGAAGTTGGGAAAGGCATCGAGAAGCTTGCGGAACTGCGTGCGGCATTCGGGCACCTGGTTGGCCACGCAGTAGCTGAAGGCCTCGAGCTTCATCGCGTCGAGCCGCGTGGCGGGCTCTGCGGCGTCGAACACCGAGACGCCGCCGCTCTTCAGGGTGGTAATGGCCTTGGCATAGTCACCTTCGTCATAGGCCTGCTGCGCACGTTCGAGTGTGGTGCGCGCCACTTGCTGGCTCAGGCGTTCGGGTTGCGGCGGCTCGGGCGGGGGCGTGGTGGTGCAACCGGCAGCCAGAAATAAGGTGAGCGCCAAAGCAGGCAGACATGACTTCAATCTTCTCTCCAACCTTGCGAAAGGCAATGAAAGGCAATGCTTGATAAGACACGCGATGTTGCACGCGATATGCGACTCGGTTCGTGCGCACGACTTCGATAATATAGGCCGCGAACCATTGAGGGAGATCTCATGCATCGACGAACCTTGCTTCAAGGCGCACTTGCAACCGCACCGTTGTTTGGCGGCCTCAGTGGATGCGCATCGACTGCGAAGTCATTGCCCACACCCTATGCAGTCACCATTCGCATAGACGACGGCGTCAACCCCGACGGACGTGGCCAGGCGGCGCCGATTCTCGTCAAAGTCTTCGAACTGAAATCTTCCGGTAACTTCGAGACGGCAGACTACTTTGCACTACAGGACCGCGATCGCGAAACTCTTCTGACAGAGCTCGTGAACGCCGACCAGGCCATCATGCGCAGCGGCGAAGAGCGTGTCTTCAAGCGCGAGGCGGGGCTCGACTCGCGGGCCATTGGCATCATTGCCGGCTACCGCAAGCTGGAGGCTGCGCGCTGGCGCATCGTCTTGCCGCTGAAGGAGCCGAAGCAAACCAATCTCTACAAGGTGTGGCAGTTTTCGCCGAGCGAGCAAACCGTGCGAGTCGCCATTCGCAAGACGGGCATCGAGTTACTACCAAGTCGTTAATTTCTGAGCTTTGTAGCTAAAAAGTGCGAGCAATTCGCACGAGAAATTCGGTGCAAAACGTAAGAAGCGCCGTGTAGCATCAGAGAAAAAAAACGAATCAATAGGGAGGGCGTCAACAAGCGCCTCCCGCTTCAGTATGGGCACTCCCCAGGAGGTTCTTTGGTGACAGTTCGCAATCCGGGCGCCGGCAGGCAGGGCGCCCATCCGCAGGCGTTGGCGAATCGCGTGGTGTGGTCCGAAGGCATGTACCTGCGGCCCCAGCACTTCCAGCAACTGGAGCGCTATGTCGAGCAGTACGTCACTCGCCGCACGGCGGGCCTGCAAGGCGCCTATTGGGGATGGCTTCACCTGGACATCGACCGCGACGCGTTTGCGCTTGGCCGCGTGTCATTGCTTGGCGGTGCCGGCGTGCTGCCCGACGGCACGCCGTTCTCGTTCGGTGCCGAAGATGCGCCGCTGCCTTATGAAGTGCCGAGCGACCTGACCGATGAGCTCATCGTGCTTGCGTTGCCGCTGCGGCGCACCGGCAGTGAAGAAGTCATCTTCTCGGAAGACGAAGGTTCTGCCGCGCGCTTCGGCGTGATCGAGCGCGAGGTAGCCGACGGCAATGCGGTGGCACTCGGCCCCGCGGTGCTGCAGCTCGCAAAGCCGCGCCTGCGCCTGGCGCGCGCATCGTCGCTGTCGGCGGAGTGGCAGGCCATTGGCGCCGTGCGCGTCATAGAGCGCCGCACCGACCACAAGCTGGTGGTCGATGCCAACTACATTCCGCCGGTGCTCGATGCATCGGCGCACGCGATGCTCCGCAGCATGGTTGCCGAGCTGCACGGCCTGCTCACGCAGCGCTCCGAAGCCTTGGCATCCCGCCTTTCGCAGCCCGGCCGCGGCGGCGTGAGCGAGGTATCGGACTTTCTTTTGCTCGAGTTGGTCAATCGCTATCTCGCAACGACCTGGCACGCGCAGCAGGCGGTGCAGGTGCACCCCGAGCAGCTGTTCACCGATTGGTTCAAGCTGGCCTGCCACCTGGCCACGCACACATCGCCCACGCGGCGGCCGGTAGTGTGGCCGGTGTACGACCACGACAACCTCAACGAGAGCATCCGGCCGCTGATGGAAGAACTGCGGCGATCGCTGTCTGCGGTGCTCGAGCAGAGCGCCATCGCCATCGAGCTCGAAGAGCGCAGCCACGGCGTGCGCGTCGGCCGCATGCCCGACCCCGTGCTGGTGCGCAACGCGGGCTTCGTGCTTGCGGTGCACGCAGACCTGCCCGCCGAGGCCATCCAGCAGCGCTTTCCCACGCAGGTCAAGATCGGCTCGGTCGAGCGCATTCGCGACCTGGTGCAGCTGCAACTGCCCGGCGTCACGGTGCGGCCGCTGCCGGTGGCGCCGCGGCAGATTCCATACAACGCGGGCTACCACTATTTCGAGCTCGACAAGAGCGGCGACATGTGGCGCCAGCTCGAAAAATCGGGCGGCGTTGCAATGCACCTGGCTGGCGACTTTCCAGGCCTGGCCATGGAGTTCTGGGCCATTCGTCCGTGAGGGACCCTATGAACGGTGTCAACGACATGGCCGTCGGTCCGGGTGGCTTCGTGCCTCCGAATCCGGGCGGCGGCAACAATGCCAGTGGCGGCAACCTGGGCAGTGGCGACGCGGCCGGTATGTCCTCCGCAACGCGCGGCCTTGGCCAGCAACCCCAGTCATTCACCGCATGGCACGACGCACGGCGTCCGCATGCGGGCGACGCGGCGCTTGCCGGCAACAACCCGCTCGTCGCGGCGGCCAACCCGCTGCTCGACCTGATTCCGCAGATTCGCGCCACGGGGCACCACGATGCACCCGCGCAGTTGCGCGAGCACCTGGTCGACGAAGTCAGGCGCTTTGAAACGCGCGCGCAGCAAAGCGGCATTGCACCCGAGGTGATCATCGGCGCGCGCTATTGCCTGTGCACTGCGGTCGACGAAGCCGCCGCGCTCACGCCCTGGGGCGGAAGCATCTGGTCGTCGCAGAGCCTGCTCGTGATGTTCCACAACGAGACCTGGGGCGGCGAGAAGTTCTTTCAGCTGCTGTCGCGCCTGGTGCAAAACCCGCAACAGCACCTGCAACTCATCGAGCTCATCTACTTCTGCCTTGCGATGGGTTTCGAAGGGCGCTTTCGCGTTATCGACAACGGGCGCACGCAGCTCGAAACACTCAAGCAGCGGCTGCTGCAGATCATCAGGCAAACGCGCGGAGAAATTGCCGTGCCGCTGTCCCCGCACTGGCAGGACGCAAGCGCGCCGGTGCGCCGCACGCGCAACTGGCTGCCGCTGTGGGCCGTGGGCGCCGTGGCGGCAGTGCTGCTGGTGCTGGTGTTCGGTGTGCTCACATTCAGCCTGGCCGGCCGCTCCGACGGCGCGTTTGCGGCCGTCAATGCGGTGCGCCTGCCGCAAACCGCGCGCGCCGTGGCCTTGCCTGCACCGCAACCGCGGCTGCAGCGCTTTCTCGAACCCGAGATTCGCGACGGCCTGCTGACGGTGCGCGACGAGGCCGACCGCAGCGTGGTGGTGCTGCGCGGCGACGGCCTGTTCGCATCGGGCTCCGACCGCGTGCTCGACCGCTATGCGCCGGTGCTCGCGCGGGTGGCCGATGCGCTCAATTCGGTGGAAGGCAACGTGCTTGTCAGCGGCTTCAGCGACGACCAGCCGATTCGCAGCGTGCGCTTCCCGTCCAACTGGCAGCTCTCGCAGGCGCGTGCCGATGCCGTCAAGAAAATGATTGCCAGCCGCGTGACCCGGCCCGAGCGCCTGCGCGCCGAAGGCCGCGGCGACGCCGATCCGCTGGTACCCAACGACTCGCCGGCCAACCGCGCGCGCAACCGCCGTGTCGAAGTGACGCTGCTGGTGGCGCCCGTGGCGGCCGGCGGCGCAGCCAACGCAGCGCCGCAGGGAGGAGCCCGCTGATGCTGCGCGCGATTTTTCGTTTTCTCGTGAGCCGCGACCTGTGGGTCTTTCTCGGGCTGCTGGCTGTTGCGTTCCTGATCTGGGTCATCGGCCCCGTCATTGCGGTGGGCCGCTACCGGCCGTTCGAAAGCGAGTTCGTCCGCATCGTGGTCATCGCGCTGATGTTCACGATCTGGATTGCGCGGGTGCTCTACCGCAAATGGCGCGAGCGGCGGCTCAACGCGCAACTGCTCAACCAGCTGCGCACGCCGTCCACCAAAGAAAAGGCTGCCAAGCCCGAAGACGCACCCGAGATCAAGGAACTGCAAAGCGGCTTCACGGATGCCACGGCCATACTGAAGAACATGCGCTTCGGCTCGGGCGCCGAAGGCAAGGCCGCGGGCCGCTTCGCTGTGTTCGACCGGCAGTACCTGTACCAACTGCCCTGGTACATCTTCATTGGCGCGCCGGGCTCGGGCAAGACCACCGCACTGGTCAATTCCGACCTCGACTTTCCGCTGGCCGACCAGCTCGGCAAGGCCGCGGTGCGCGGCATTGGCGGCACGCGCAACTGCGACTGGTGGTTTACCAACGAGGCGGTGCTGATCGACACCGCCGGGCGCTACACCACGCACGAGAGCAACCGCGAAACCGATGAGAGCGAGTGGAAGGGCTTTCTCGACCTGCTGAAAAAGTTTCGCCCGCGCCAGCCGATCAACGGCGCAATCCTCACCATCAGCATTGCCGACCTGCCTCTGGCCGACGACGCGCAGCGCGCGCGCCACGCCATGGCGCTGCGCAAGCGGTTGCTCGAGCTGCGCAACGACCTGGGCATCAACTTTCCGGTGTACGTGCTGGTTACCAAGACCGACTTGCTGGCTGGTTTCAACGAGTACTTCGGCTCGCTGGGCCGGGCTGAGCGCTCGCAGGTGTGGGGCTTTACCTTTCCGATCGACGCCAACCCGGCGGACCCGGCCAAGGCCGACCTGCGCGAGCGCTTCCACCAGGAATACAAGCTGCTGCACCAGCGCCTGGACGAGCGCCTGCCCGAGCTGCTGGCGGCCGAGCCCGACCAGATGCGCCGCGCGCAGGCCTACCTGCTACCGCAGCAGTTCGCGAGCTTCGAGGACATCCTCGGCACCTTCCTGGCCGACGTGTTCAATCCCTCCAAGTTCGAAGTGGCGCCGATGCTGCGCGGCGTGTACTTCACCAGCGGCACGCAGGAAGGTACTGCCTTCGACCGCGTGATGGGCGCCATCAAGCGCTACCTGCAAGTCAATGCGCCGCCGGCTCCGCCGCCAGGCCCGGGCAAAAGCTACTTCCTGAAGGAACTGCTGCAGCAGGTGATCTTTCGCGATGCGGGCGTGGCCGGCACCAACCTGCGCTGGTACCGGCGCAAGCGGGCCATCGACCTGGCCGGCTACAGCCTCATCGGCGTGCTGCTGGTGGTGTTGCTGGGGGCCTGCGTGAACAGCTGGCGCAACAACAGCGACTACGTGGCCGAAGTGGACAACAACGCCAAGGCCTTCAACAAGGCCGCGGCGCGCGGCGAGCTGCCGACGGTGGTCGACTCGAACAGCGACATTGCCAGCTCGCTGCTGGTGCTCGACCGCTTGCGCGACCTGCCCAAGTCGAGCCACTTCGACATCGGTGATCCGCCTGTGAGTTACCGCTTCGGGCTTTATCAGGGCGAGAAGCTGCAGGCGGCGACCGACGGCGTCTACCAGCGTGCGCTCGAGAGCGTGCTGCTGCCGCAGGCGGCCCAGCGCGTGGAGCAGGCGCTGCGCGAAGCCTCCAAGACCGACGCCGAATACAGCTACGAGGCGCTCAAGGCCTATCTCATGCTGTACGACGCCGAGCGCTACGACGCCGACTTTCTGCAGGCCTGGCTGCTCAGCGACGTGGACCGCAAGATAGGCGCAGCCCTTACGCGCGAGCAGCGCGCCAACCTGGAGACGCACCTGCAGGCGCTGTTTGCGGGGCGCGTGGTGACATCGCCCTTTGCCAAGGACGACCGGCTCGTGGTGCAGACGCGCGACCGCCTGGCGGGCGTGCCGCTGGCGCAGCGCTCGTATGCACGGCTGCGCCGCATCCTGCTGCAGACCAGCCCGCCCAACGCCTTCAGCATTGCCGAGGCGGGTGGTGCCGAATCGGCGCTGGTCATCAAGCGCGCAAGCGGCAAGCCGCTGACGGACGGCATTCCCACGCTGTTCACCTATCGCGGCTACTGGGACATCTTCGACAAGCGCATGGCCGAGACCACGCTCGCGCTCGAGCAGGAAGACCGCTGGGTGCTGCAGATCCGCGCACCGGGCATGACGGACATCACCTCGCGCGAGCTGCTGCTGCGCGAGGTGCGTCGGTTGTATCTCACCGACTACATCCGCATCTGGGACGAGTACCTGGCCGACATTCGCCTGGCCGACAGCCGCTCGCTGCTGCAGAGCATCCAGATGACGCGCGTGCTTTCGACTTCGGAGTCGCCGATGTCGCGGCTCATTCGCGGCGCGGCGCGCGAGACCGACCTGCTGCGCAATCACGACGAGGCCGCGCGCAGCCTGCTCGACCAGGCGCAGAACCGCGTGGCCAGCACGCGCGAGCGCATCGAGCAGCTCATCGGCCAGCCCGACGGCAGCCAGCGCCGCAACACCGCGCCGGACCGGCCCGAGTCGCTGGTGGACAACCACTTTGCGCCGCTTCGCCGCATGGTGACCGCGCCCAAGGCTGGCGGGCAAGCGCCCATCGATGCCACTGCGGCGCTCATCAACGAGCTCTACACGTTTCTTACCGCCACCGACACGGCATTGCGCAGCGGCAACATTCCGCCGTCGGGCGATGCGGTTACCAAGGTGCAGGCCGAGGCGGGCCGGCTGCCGGTGCCGTTCCAGGGCATGCTGAACGACCTCTCGGCCACCGCGTCGTCCAAGGCCGCGGCCGTGACGCGGCAGAACATCGGGCAAAGCGCGGCGGCCACCATCGGCCAGTTCTGCAACCAGGCCATTGCGGGGCGCTATCCGTTTTCGCGCGGGTCCAATCGCGATGTGGCGGCCGGCGACTTTGCACAGCTGTTTTCGCCCGGCGGCATGATGGACGACTTCTTCCAGAAGAACCTCGCTTCGCAGGTCGATACGTCGGTGAACCCGTGGGCCTTCAAGAAGGGCGTAGACGGCAGCTCGCCGGGTCGCTCGTCGTATCTCGATTCGTTCCAGAAGGCGCAGGCGATCCGCGATGTGTTCTTTACCGGCATGGCAGGCGCGCGCACGCCGTCGTTCACCATCGACATCCGGCCCGAGGACATGGACGCCGCGCTCACCCAGTTCACGCTCGACATCGACGGACAGACGGTGCGCTATGCGCATGGCCCGCAGGCACCCAGCACCGTCAAGTGGCCCGGCCCGCGCAACAGCAACCAGGTGCGGCTGCAGGTAACCACCGCCAACGGCACGCCCGCAGGCGGCATCGTGACCGAAGGGCCATGGGCACTGCACAGGCTTTTCGACAAGGCCTCGGTCTCGGCCGGCCAGTCGCCCGAGTCGTTCAACGCGACCTTCGACATGCAGGGCAAGAAGGTGGTGCTGGCCGTTACCGCGAACAGCGTCTACAACCCGCTGCGCCTCAGCCAGATGAACGGCTTCTCATGCCCGGGAAAGTCGTGACATGAACAGCGGCTTTCCTTCGACGCACGCGTGGGTGCCGGCCGACGAGCAGATCGGCTGGTACGGCAAGCTGCCTGCCGCCGGCGACTTTCTTTACCGCCGCATGCCGCGCGAGCTGCAGGCCTGGTGGGACCGCTGGATGCAGAACGGCCTGGGTTCGTTCAAGCGCTGGCCCGACGCCATGACGCGGCACTACGTTGTCGCGCCCGTGTGGAACTTTGCGATTCCGGCAACGCAGGGCGTGGACGCGGTGCAGTTCGGCTGCATTGCGCCAAGCTGCGACCGCGTGGGGCGCTACTACCCCGCATGCGTCACTTTGCAGGTGGCGGCTTCGAGCTACCGGCCTTCCATGCTCGAAGGCTCGGCCGCCTGGTACTGGCAGTGCGGCACCGCGTTGCTGCAGGCCATTCGCCACAGCGTGGCGCCAGACCAGTTCGACCAGCAGGTGCTGGCCGCGGCGCACGGCGGGTTCCACACCGCAAGCGGCGGCTCGGACGACATCCTCTCGATTCTCGGCCCCGCCGCATCGGACGCAGGTGCGCAGCAACGCCTCGGCTGGCCCGAGCTTCCGCTGTGCTTCGACGCGTTCGGAAGCACCAGCTACTGGTGGACCAACCAGGCGGACGGTTCGCCGCTGCGCACCGCCGCACACGGCGGAGGTCTCAATACGCCATTGTTTTCGAAGTTGTTTTCACAGGGGCATGTGCCATGGGCATGACTGAACAGACCCCCGCCGCGGGAGGACATGCATGACGACCAACGCCAGCAGCAATGCCAGCAGCAGTGCGCCGGCCGATCCGCAAGAGCGGCCGCATCCACTGGCCACGGGCCACAGGCTGGACGAGTTCGAGCTGCTCGAAGTGATCGGCGAAGGCGGCTTCGGCATCGTCTACCGCGCCTACGACCATTCGCTGCAGCGCGAGGTGGCCATCAAGGAATACATGCCCTCGATGCTCGCGCGCCGCGTGGGCGACGACAGCGTGCATGTGCGTTCCGACCGGCTCACCGCCACCTTCCAGGCGGGCCTGCGCAGCTTCATCAACGAGGCGCGCACGCTTGCGCAGTTCAGCCATCCGGCGCTGGTGCGCGTGCATCGTTTCTGGGAGGCGAACAGCACCGCCTACATGGCAATCCAGCTTTACCGCGGCCGCACGCTGCGCCGCCTGGCCGAGGAAGAGCCGTCGAAGGTTACCGAGGCCTGGCTGCTGGGCATGCTGGGCCCGCTGCTCGGTGCGCTCGAAACCCTGCACCGCAGCCAATGCTTTCACCGCGACATTGCGCCGGACAACATCTTCATCCAGCAGGACGACCTGCCGGTGCTGCTCGACTTTGGCGCGGCGCGCAAGTCGATTGCCGACCTCGTCGATGAAGTGGCGGTAATGGTGAAGTCGGGCTACTCGCCCATCGAGCAGTACGCCGACGACAACACGCTGCTGCAGGGCGCGTGGACCGATCTCTATGCGCTGGGCGCCGTGCTGTACCGCGCGGTCACCGGGCATCCGCCGCCCTCGGCCGTGGTGCGCAGCGTGCAGGACGCGTACGTGCCGCTGTCTTCGCTCGGCCGCGGTGACCTGAGCCCGGGGTTCTGCGCTGCGGTCGACCACACGCTGGCGGTGCACAGCAAAGACCGCACGCAGACCGTGGCGGCGTTCGCAGCCGAGCTGGGCTTGACCAAGCTCGGCGACACCTACGTGAGCGGGCTGGTGGCGCCGACAGTGATTGTTCCGCCACCTGCCAGGCCTGCGCCCGCGGTGGTGCCCGAGCCGCAGGGGCTTGAGCCGGCGCCGGCGCCCGCAGTGGCGGCAGGGGCTGCCGCATTGGCAGCTGCTGCACGCGCCGAGGCCTCCGCACCGGAACCGGCAAGGCCCAGGCCACCCCAGCCCGAAGCCAGCCCGGAGCGGGTTGCCGCACCGGCGGCCAAGGCCGCGGCACCGCGTGAACCGGCTGCCCCGGTGCGCGCGGCGCCGGTCGCCGGCAAGCAGCCGCCTGCACCCGCTGGCAAGTCTTCGCGGCCGCCATGGAAGCTGGTCGGCGTGCTGGTGATTGCGCTGGTGGCGGTAGGCAGCTGGATCGGTCTTCGCCTGAGTTCCGGCCGGCAGGAGACCTCGACCGCCATGGTGCCTGTGCCTCCGCCTTCGGGGCCGATGTCTGCCAACGCGCCGCCCCCGGCCGTGCCGCCCGGCGAAAACGCACCTGGCAGCAATGTGGCCGCAGCGCCCGGTGGTGCCGCCACGCCTAGCGCACCTGCGGCCAGTGCACCGGCCGCTTCGCTCACGCCGCTGGACAGCGTGCCGGTCATCGCGCCTGCGCCGGCAGCGCCGCCCACCGCCGCGGTGCCTCCGACCCCGGCCACACCGGCGGCCCCGGCCACGCCGCCCGAGCCCGCGCTTGCCACCTCGGAGGTCGAGGACTGGAACCTCGCGCAGGCCGAGAACACGCGCGAGGGCTATGAGGCCTACCTGCGCCGGTACCGCCGTGGCCTGCATGCACGCGAGGCGCGCAACGCCATTGCCGAGCTGAACCGGCTCTCGCCCACCATGCCCGCAGCACCCGGCACCACGCCGACCAATGCCGTGCCCACCGTAGTGGCCGGCGGCCCCACGCCGCCGACACAGCCGGCGGCTCCACCCGGCAATGGGCGCGTGGTACTCAACATCCGCCCCTGGGGCCAGGTGTTCGTAGACGGTGCCGACCGCGGCGTGAGCCCGCCGCTCAAGTCGCTGTCATTGCGCCCGGGCATCTACAACATCGAAGTGCGTAACGGCGACCTCGATGTGTACCGGCAGCGCGTGACAGTGCAGGACAGCCGCTCGGCGCCGGTGGTGAGCCACGAGTTCAAGTAGGGGGGTCGGGCGCAGGGCGCCAGCGCTGCCGAACGCTGCGCTGCAGTTCAGCTCTGAGCGTCTCACCTGCGCCAACTGCCTACGCGGTAAGAGGCTGGCTTGCGATCTTGTTCACGCCAGACAGCCGGTGCGTATACAACTTGCCCAAGTCCGCATTCGTTTCGATTCGCTCGAAGTTGTCGAGCGCGATGATCAGAAATTCCACCTTGTCCGCGTTGAGGCGCTTGCTGCCTTCCTGCAGAGCCTTCAACGCACTGATCCAGTACCAGACGGTCTGGCCGCTTTCTTCGCATGGATAGACGTACCAAAGTGGAATCCGAAAGAGCCGCTCAAACGCGACCGCTCTGCGCAGTTCGACATCGAGGGTGAGCGTGTAGCCAATTGGCCGTTGGGACTGCGCCTGGTTTTTCACGTCGATGGCAATCAGGCCAATTGACTCCAGCAGCAACAAGAAGTCTGGCCGTTTCACATGGCCGGCAAAGAGTGCGGCAAAGGATTCCGGGTGCTGGCAAATCGAGACATGAGAGAGGCCTTCGGCGTCGAGCCATGCGCGGAGATTTTTTTCGCCGTCGAGGCCTTTGGCGAGTCGCTCGGAAGGATCCATGAGTCGTGTTCAAGTAGGTGGACCTTGAACTATGCCGTATACACGGTGACAGATCAGGACGTGCGCACCGCCTGCCCAGCTTTGTGTGATTTCTCGCACGCACAGCAAGGGTGGACGACAACTCAATGACTTGTCGCCCCAGCCCCGTGCGTGAGATATATGGCACTTCCAGCCTCAATCTGCGCGCCTTGCAATTCGTTGACATTCCCGACGGTATCCCGAACCCAGAATCCCGGCTCGCCGACGCGCTGTCGGCAAAGCAGCATGCCGCCCGCGCGCCGTGTGTTGCCGCTGTCACGGGAACGATCAGGGAAGAACAACGAGATGAACAAGCAATTTTTTCGGGTGATCTGGAGCGCGGCGCGCGCGATGCGGGTTGTCGTTCATGAGGCGGCGGCAACCACCGGCAAAGGATCTTCCAAGGCCACGACCCTAGCGGCCGCCGGTGCCTTTGCTCCGATGCTCATGGGGGCTGCATTTGCGGGACTCTTGACTGCGCCCTTTGCGCATGCCCAGATCGTCGGCGCCCCCAACGTTGCCGGCAACCTGCGTCCTACCGTGATGGTCGCCCCTAACGGCGTGCCGCTCATCAACATCCAGACGCCCAGCGCCGCCGGCGTCTCGCGCAATGTGTACCAGCAGTTCAACGTGGCGCCCAACGGCGCCATCCTGAACAACAGCAGAACAAACGTAGGGACGCAGATCGGCGGCATCGTCCAGGGCAATCCGTATCTCGCCACCGGCCCCGCGCGCATCATCCTCAACGAAGTGAACGGCGGCAGCCCGAGCCAGCTGCGCGGCTACATCGAAGTGGC